>JAEUNL010000061.1 GCA_016791115.1 Rhodocyclaceae bacterium | reverse complement strand
AGAAACTCTATCCGAACGTCGACTTCTACTCGGGCATCGTGCAGCGCGCGATCGGCATCCCGACCCAGCTCTTCACCGGCATCTTCGCCATGGCACGCACGATCGGGTGGATCGCGCAGTGGCACGAAATGATCGGCGATCCGGAGCAAGAGATCGGCCGTCCGCGTCAGCTCTACACCGGTGCGGCACCACGCGACGTGCAGGCAATGGGCCAGCGCGCGTAACTCGAACAAGGGGAGGGAGGGGCGCCGCGACGTAGCGACCGAAGGAGCGAACGACACCCGTTCGTTCCTTCGGGAGTCCGGCATACCCGTTTTTCGGGCATCACACAGCGCAGGCCCATGAGGCTTGCGGGAGAGAGGTGACGGTCATGCTGAAGCAGATGTTGAGCAATTCCTACCTCTTCGGCGGCAACATGCCGTTCGTCGAGGAACTCTACGAGAACTACATCAACAATCCGGCCTCGGTGCCGGACAATTGGCGCAGCTATTTCGATTCGCTGCAGATCATGCCGGGCAGCGGACCGGATGTGGCGCACGCGCCAATCATTGCGTCGTTCGCGGAACGTGCCAAGCTCGGCACGCTCGGGGGCGAGACCACCGGCGCAAGCGATGCGCGGCAGGTCAAGGTGCTGCAGATGATCACGGCCTACCGCTTCCTGGGTAACCGCTGGGCGCAACTCGATCCGCTCAAGCGTGCGGAACGCCCGCAGATCGCGGAACTCGAACCCTCGTTCTACGGATTCACCGAGGCGGATTTTGGCGAAGTGTTCAGCACCGGATCGTTCGTGTTCCCGGGAGAGCGCGGCACCCTGCGCGAAATTCTCGAGGCGCTGCGCCAGACTTACTGCGGCACCATCGGCGCCGAGTACATGTACATGTCCGACATCGGCCACAAGCGCTGGATCCAGGCGCGACTCGAGCCGATACGCTCGATGCCGAAGTATCAGCCGGACCAGCAGAAGCGACTCCTGCAGCGGCTGACCGCTGCAGAGACCATGGAGCGCTACCTTCACACGAAATACGTTGGCCAGAAACGATTCTCGCTGGAGGGCGGCGAGAGCGCGATCGTCGCGATGGATGAACTCGTGCGGGTCGCCGGCGGACTCGGCGTGCACGAGATCGTCATCGGCATGGCGCATCGGGGACGGCTCAACGTTCTCGTGAACACGCTCGGCAAGTCGCCGCAACAGTTGTTCTCGGAGTTCGAGGGCAAGCATGCCGTCGATCTTTCTGCGGGCGACGTCAAGTACCACATGGGTTTCTCGTCGGACGTATCGACGCCGGGAGGTCCGGTTCATCTGACGCTGGCCTTCAACCCGTCGCATCTCGAGATCATCAATCCGGTGGTCGAAGGGTCTGTCTACGCCCGGCAACGTCGCCGCGGCGACAAGACCGGCGGAGAGGTGCTGCCGGTCCTGATCCATGGCGACGCGGCGGTTGCCGGACAGGGCGTGAACCAGGAAACCCTGAACTTCTCGCAAACGCGTGGCTACGGCACGGGCGGAACAGTCCATATCGTGGTGAATAACCAGATCGGTTTCACGACATCCGATCCGCGCGACTATCGCTCGTCGCTCTACTGCACCGACATCTTCAAGATGATCGAGGCGCCGATATTCCATGTGAACGGCGACGATCCGGAAGCCGTGGCCTTCGTGACGAGGCTGGCAATGGAGTTCCGCCAGGAGTTCAAGAAGGACGTGGTCATCGATCTGATCTGCTTCCGCAAGCTCGGCCACAACGAGCAGGACGAGCCGATGGTCACGCAGCCGCTGATGTACAAGAAGATCCAGGCGCACCCGGGAACGCGGAAACTTTACGCGGACAAGCTCGTGGCGCAAGGGGTCATCGGCACGGGCGACCCGGATCAGATGATCAAGGACTACCGCGCTGCGCTGGACGAAGGACGCCTGGTCGACAACCCGGTATTGACCAACCACCAGCGGAAGTACGCGGTGGATTGGTCGCCCTTGCTCGGGCACAAGTACACCGACAAGTGCGACTCCAAGGTACCGCTGACCGAACTCAAGCGCCTCGCCAAGTCGGTCACGCATGTGCCGGAGGGATTCACGCTGCATCCTCGCGTCGCCAAGATCGTCGAGGATCGCAAGGCGATGGGAGACGGCAAGCTGCCGCTGGACTGGGGGATGGGCGAGACGCTGGCTTATGCCACGCTGCTCGTCGAAGGTTATGGCGTGCGTGTGTCGGGCGAGGACTGCGGGCGCGGCACCTTCTTCCACCGGCATGCCGTGCTGCATGACCAGAACCGCGAGAAGTGGGATGCGGGCAACTACATTCCGCTGCAGCACATCGAGGAAAAGCAGGCGCCGTTCATCGTCATCGACTCGGTGTTGTCCGAGGAGGCCGTGCTGGGATTCGAATACGGCTACTCGACAGCGGAACCGAACGAACTCGTGATCTGGGAAGCGCAGTTCGGCGATTTTGCGAATGGTGCCCAAGTCGTGATCGACCAGTTCATCGCATCCGGCGAGGCGAAGTGGGGCCGTGGCTGCGGGCTTGTCCTTCTCCTGCCGCATGGCTATGAAGGGCAGGGTCCGGAGCACTCTTCTGCGCGCCTGGAGCGCTACATGCAGCTTTGCGCGGAGCAGAATTGGCAGGTGTGCGTGCCTTCGACACCGGCGCAGATTTTCCACGCCCTGCGGCGCCAGATGCTACGCAAGTTCCGCAAGCCGCTGGTGATCATGTCGCCGAAGTCGCTGCTGCGCCACAAGGAGGCGGTGTCGTCGCTCGACGAACTCTCGAAGGGCAGCTTCCAGACCGTGATCGGTGAAACCGGGGATATCGATCCGAAGAAGGTCACGCGTGTCGTGGTTTGTGCAGGCAAGATCTACTACGAATTGCTGGCGGCGCGTCGCGAAAGCAAGGTAGAGAACGTTGCGCTGCTGAGGCTCGAGCAGCTCTATCCTTTCCCGAATGAGGTTTTCGCGGCCGAGATGAAGAAGTATCCCAAGGCCAAGGAACTGGTTTGGGCGCAAGAGGAGCCCCTGAACCAGGGCGCGTGGTATGCCACCCGACATCATTTCAGCGAACATGTGGCGGACGGACAGAAACTCGAAGTCGTGGCGCGTCCGGCCTCCGCGAGTCCGGCGGTCGGGTACTACGCAAAGCACAACATCCAGCAGAAGGCGGTTATCGATACCGCTCTCAAGCTCAAGGTTTGAGCGCGGTCTGCACAGTCATTCACTCTGATCAAATCGAAGACAGAAGAACCGAGGGAGCAATCATGCTAATCGAGGTGAAGGTGCCGCAGTTGTCCGAGTCCGTGGCCGAAGCCACGCTGGTCAGCTGGCACAAGAAGGAGGGCGAGGCCGTCGCCCGTGACGAGAACCTGATCGACATCGAAACCGACAAGGTCGTGCTGGAGTTGCCGGCGCCGAGCGCCGGCGTGCTGGTGAAGATCGTCAAGGGCAATGGTGAACAGGTGACAAGCGGCGAGGTCATTGCCACTATCGACACCGAAGCCAAGGCCGGTGTGGTTGCGGCTGCGCCTGTTGCGGCTGCTGCTGCGTCATCGGCTCCTGCGGCTGCTTCCGCCGCTGGTGTGGCGATGCCCGCTGCGCGCAAGATTCTCGAGGAGAAGGGCGTCGACGCCGCTGCGGTCGAAGGAAGCGGTCGCGGTGGCCGTGTCACCAAGTCTGACGCCCTCGGCGTTTCCGCGCCGGCGCCGAGCATGCCGGCACCCGCTCGACCCGCTGCGCCGGCTCCTGTTTCAGCCACCGCATTGCCGCAACCTCCGGCGCCGGTGAATGTCGATGCGGTATTGGCCGATCGCCCGGAACAGCGCGTGCCGATGTCGCGCCTGCGCGCGCGCGTGGCGGAACGCCTGCTGCAGTCGCAGGCGCAGAACGCCATCCTGACGACGTTCAACGAGGTCAACATGGGCCCGTTGATGGAACTGCGCAAAAAGTATCAGGACAAGTTCGAGAAGGAGCACGGCGTCAAGCTCGGCTTCATGAGCTTCTTCGTCAAGGCTGCAGTGGCCGCGTTGAAGAAATTCCCTGTCCTGAACGCGTCGGTCGATGGCAACGACATTCTTTACCACGGTTATTTCGACATCGGCATTGCCGTGGGCAGCCCGCGTGGTCTGGTTGTGCCGATCCTGCGCAATGCCGACCAGATGAGCTTTGCCGGCATCGAAAAGAAGATCGCAGAGTTCGGCACCAAGGCCAAGGACGGCAAGTTGTCCATCGAAGAGTTGACCGGTGGCACCTTCTCGATCTCCAACGGTGGCGTGTTCGGGTCGATGCTGTCGACGCCGATCATCAACCCGCCGCAGTCCGCGATCCTCGGCATCCACGCGACCAAGGATCGTCCGGTTGCAGAGAACGGTCAGGTCGTCATCCGTCCGATCAATTATCTTGCGATGTCCTACGACCACCGCATCATCGACGGGCGCGAAGCCGTGCTCGGTCTGGTGACGATGAAGGAGGCGCTCGAGGATCCGGCGCGCCTGCTGTTCGAGGTTTGATCGACTGCGGCACCGCCTGCATGGCGGGCGGTGTCGGTTCTGCATCCCGCCAGGTCGCCCATAAGGCGAGGCGGGCATTTCGGGGGGAAACACAACAATGGCTCAACAATTCGACGTGGTGGTGATCGGCGCCGGTCCCGGCGGCTACGTGGCGGCGATCCGTGCCGCGCAACTCGGCTATTCGGCTGCCTGCATCGAGTCGGCCTCGTACGACGATCCCAAGGGCGAGGTCCGCCTAGGCGGAACCTGCCTCAACGTGGGCTGCATTCCGTCCAAGGCGCTGCTGCAGTCGTCCGAATACTACGACATGGCCAGCCACCACTTCCTGATGCATGGCATCAAGGTCGATGGCGTGAACATGGATGTGCCGTCGATGGTCCGGCGCAAGGAAAACATCGTCACCCAGCTCACCAGCGGCATTCGCGGCCTGTTCAAGAAGAACAAGGTGACCTTGCTGGCCGGCCATGGCAGCTTTGTCGGCAGCCGCGAGAACGACATGTGGCAGATCGAAGTCGCGGGCAAGGACGGCAAGCAGCAGATCGATGCGAAGCACGTGATCATCGCCACCGGGTCGAAGCCGCGTCAGCTGCCCGGCATCGAGGTCGACAACAAGCTGGTGTGCGACAACGTCGGGGCACTCTCGTTCGACGCGGTGCCCAAGCGCCTCGGCGTCATCGGCGCCGGCGTGATCGGCCTTGAACTCGGCAGCGTGTGGAAGCGACTCGGTGCGGAAGTCACCATCCTCGAAGCGCTGCCCGATTTCCTTGCCGCTGCGGATGCGGCGATTGCGAAGGAAGCCTGGAAGGTTTTCACCGCCAAACAGGGCCTGAAGATCCATCTTGGCGCGAAGATCGGTAAGGTAACGCACGGCAAGGGGGGTATCAGCGTGCCATTCGAGTCCGACAACGGCGCAGGCGTGCTCGAGTGCGACAAGCTGATCGTCTCGGTCGGTCGCGTGCCCAATACCGACGGACTCAATGCCGGCGCGATCGGTCTCAAGCTCGATGACCGCGGCCGTGTCGAGGTGAACGATTATTGCCAAACCAATCTGGCCAATGTCTGGGCGGTCGGCGATGTCGTACCCGGGCCGATGCTGGCGCACAAGGGCATGGAAGAAGGCGTCATGGTCGCGGAGCGGATTGCCGGCCAGGCCGGCCATGTCAATCACGATACGGTGCCCTGGGTGATGTATACGCACCCGGAGATCGCGTGGGTCGGCAAGACCGAGCAGCAGCTCAAGGCAGAGAACGTGGCTTACCGCGCGGGTCAGATCCCGTTTGCGGCAAACGGACGTGCGCTCGGGCAGGGCGATACCACCGGATTCGTGAAGATGCTGGCCTGTGCGACGACCGATCGCATTCTGGGCGTGCATGTGATCGGCACCAATGCCTCCGAGCTGATTGCCGAGGCAGTGGTCGCGATGGAGTTCGGTGCGTCGTCGGAAGACATTGCCCGCATCTGCCACGCTCACCCGACCTTGTCTGAAGCGATGCACGAAGCGGCGCTCGCGGTCGACAAGCGGCCCCTGCATTTCTGATTGCAAGTCAGGTCGGAAAAAGCAAGAAGGCGGGATATCCCGCCTTTTTTCTTTGACGGCACCCTAAAGCTCTTGTTGGCGGGGCCGTTGAATCACCCGTTACGGTTTGGTGGGGATGGCAACATGGACATCGGGTCGGTAACCTCGTCCGGCGGGGCGTTGGCGCGCGAGCAACTCGCGGAGCAGGTCGATCTTCGTGTACTGCGCAAGGCCATCGAGATCACCGAGCAGTCGGCGGAAGCGATGATCGAAGCCCTGCCGGCAGTGCCGCCGGCCAACAATCCGCCGAATCTCGGGAATTCGGTCGACACCTACGCCTGACGTTACGCGCGGCTGCCGGGGTCAAACAGACCGGACGGCGAGAACGACGTTCAGTCCGCCGAATGCAAAGGAATTCGATAGCGCGATACCGACATCGCGCCTGCGCGCCGAATTCGGCACGTAGTCAAGGTCGCACTCGGAGTCGGCCTCGGTGAAATTCGCCGTCGGCGGGATGACGCCATCTCGGATCGCAAGCACCGTGGCGACCAGTTCCAGAGCACTCGAAGCGCCGAGGGCGTGGCCATGCATCGATTTCGTCGAAGACACCGCCAGGCGCGAGGCGTGTTCCCCGAATACCTGGTGCAGTGCCGCCGTCTCGGCTGGGTCGTTGGCCGGCGTTCCCGTGCCGTGCGCATTCACGTAATCCACGTTGCCCAGCTCGATGCCGGCGTGGGCGAGCGCCTTGGCGATCGCGCGCGCGATGCCTTCCACGCTGGGGCGGGTGATGTGCCCGGCGTCCGACGACATGCCGCATCCGGCCAGTTCGGCCAGCGGCCGCGCCTTGCGCGCAAGCGCATGATCCGCGGATTCCAGCACCAGCATTCCGGCCCCCTCGCCGAGCACCATGCCGCTGCGGTCCTTGCAGAATGGGCGGCAGGTGTCGTTCGAAACGACGCGCAATGCTTCCCACGCGCGGAGCAAGCCGTGGGTGAACGGCGCATCCGTGCCACCGACCAGCGCCACGTCGACCAACCCCGACTGAATCAGCAGCATGCCCTGTGCGGCGGCGTGTGCTCCTGACGCACAGGCACTGGTGACGGAAAACACCGGCCCCTTGATGCCGAGGTGCATGCTGACCATGCTGGCAGCGGCGCTCGGCATGCCCTTCGGGATCGTCAGTGCGTGTGCGCGCTCCTTCTGTTCCTTGTACAGGCGTGCGTAGGTCTCCTCGTCCGTCTGCTTGCCGCCACAACCCGTGCCGATGATGGCGGCAGCGTGCAGCATCGCCTCGCTTCGTGGCTCGAGGCCGGCGCTCTTCAGCGCTTCGCGTCCCGCAACAACGGCGAACTGCGAAAACCGGTCGAGCAGGGGCAGGTCGTCATCGCTGAAATGCTGCGCCGGATCGAAGTCGCGCACCACGGCGCCGACGCCAATGCGCGTTCCGTGCGCATCGGCGCCGAGGGGGCCGATGCCCGACCGGCCGGCCGCAAGCGCATCGCGGAACGCTGCGGTGGTGTGGCCAAGCGCAGAAATGGTTCCGACGCCGGTCACCACGACGCGACGCGTCATGCAGGGCCCTTCTTCAGACGCAGTTCGTCGATTTTGCCGACGATGTCGCCGACCTTCTTGATGGACGCGACCATCTCGTTCGGAACCTCGATACCGAACGCGTCCTCGAGTTCGGCGAGGATGACGATCGCCTTGAGCGAATCGATGCCAATGGCATCGAGACTGGTGTCTGCGTTGATTTCCTCTGGCGGGCGTTTCGCTTCGCGGGCGATCAGTTCGATGACGGTGGTCTCAGTGGTCATTGCGTTGCCGTGTGGTTGAATGGAATTGAAAGTCGGAAAACCCGGCGCCGGGCGCATGCAGTCGCACGCGATTGGTTCAAGGGCATGCGCGACATGGTCCGGATGCCCGCTCAGTCGCGCCGCCGGAAGACGTAGTAGCCGTCGCCATAGGTATCGCCGTCGAGCGGCCCGAACAGTACTGCCTTGCAGAGCACGAAGTAGTCGTTCCAGTGCTTGACCGCGGGCGCGTCGAGCACCGCGGGGTGGAGTGCCTCGATGTTCTCCCAGAAATTGCGATGCCAGTGGTCCAGCGTGAGCCAGTAGTTCGTGCCGTTCAGGAACCAGCGCCCGGTCACCTCGAGTTTTCCGGCCGCAAGCGGAAGGGCATCGTAGGGCCACACCCGTCCGCCAGGAAAGTAGCGTCCGATCAGCGTGCGATCGGCGTCCATGTGCTGCAGAAACACGGGCTTCGACACGATCAGGTCGATGAAGCAGCGCCCGCCCGGACGCAGGCAATCGTGGATGTCGCTCAGTGCCGCATCGAGATTGGCGACATGCTCGAACATGCCGAACGAGAAAACGAGGTCGAACTGTCCGGCAGCCGGTTCTTCGGCCATCATCTGTTCGAATGTCTTTTCGACAACCCTGAGCCGATCACTGCGGATCGGATGCTCGGGGTCCGCCATGCATTCGCGGATGTAGGCTGCCTGAACCTTGCTTGGCGTGATGCTGACGACCTGCACATCGGGATATCGCTCGAACAGCCAGGTTTCGAGCGAACCGAATCCGCACCCGATGTTGAGAATGCGTTCGTTGCCGCACAGCCCGATGCGTTCTGCTGCGAGCGCGAACTTGTCCGACTGCGCCTGTTCCAGCGAAACGGGATTGTTGCGGCAGGCGCCGGCGTCATCGCCGAACCAGGCCATGGTGTAAGCCATATAGCGTCGATCGAGGAATCGTTCGAACAGCGCGAGCGGTTCGTCGTAGTGCTCGTCCATCAGTCGCTCGGTCTGCTGCGCCATCGGCAGCGTGGCGGACGACTGGCGCAACTCGTCGAGTTGGGCATTGTTCGCCGTGAGATTGCGATACTCGCGCGAAAAGTATCGCGTCAGGTTGCGCTCGTAGCGCAACAGTTCATCGGAGCCCCAGGCGTGAATGCCCGCATCGGCGAGCTGTTCGCGAATCCTTGCGGCATCGGATGCACGCGTGGCGTTACGCAGGGCTGCCGATTCATACGGTATTTTAGGGTTCATTCAAATTCGCCGTTTGTTGGTCGGCAGCGCCGCCAATTGCGCCGAGAGTATGCAGTGGCGCCGTGGCGTGCGCAACTGCCTTCAAGGCGTTTCAAGGCTGTCGCATGGCACGGATGACTGCTGCGTTGCGCGACGGCTGATCGTTGGGCTAGCGCTGCGTAGACGCCGTGAATTCCGCACCGCGGTAGAATTGCGGTTCGACGTTGGACCGATGGATCATTCCTTGCCACATCGCACGCTTGGAGTATCGCAGTACGGCATGCTCGAGGCCTTCGAAGCGGCACTCGCGGCGCGCGGCATTCTTGCCGACGAAGCCCAGCTCGAAGCAGCCAGGCGGCTGCAAAAGTACTATGACGAGCTGATCGCCTTCAAGGCTGCACGCAGGACGCGCCTGCGCAAGCTCCTGGTGCATCCCGATCTGCCTCGCGGCGTGTATTTCTGGGGCGGCGTGGGGCGCGGCAAGAGTTTTCTCATGGATTGCTTCTACGACGCGGTGCCCTACAAGCGGAAACGCCGGGTGCACTTTCACGCGTTCATGCGCGAGATTCACGAGCAACTGAAGTCGCTCAGGGATCAGCCGGACCCGCTGGTCATCATCGCGCAGGGTATCGCCCGGCAGACGCGGCTTCTGTGTTTCGACGAGTTCCATGTTTCGGACATCGCCGATGCGATGATCCTCGGCCGTCTGCTCGAACGTCTGTTCGATCTTGGGGTGCTGTTCTGCATGACTTCGAACTATCCGCCCGACGGGCTTTACCCGAACGGGCTGCAGCGCATTAACTTCCTGCCGACCATCGAACTGCTCAAGCGCAAACTGGACATCATCGAAGTCGATGGCGGTATCGACTATCGCTTGCGTACGCTCGAGCGGGTGGAGGTCTATCACACGCCTGCCACAATGGAGACGGAACACCGCATGGAGCAGGATTTCGTTGCGCTTGCCGGCGGTGCGGGGCGCAGCGATCCGATCGAGGTGCTCGGCCAAATGTTGGCGGTGAAGCGCGAGGCGGGTGGTGCGGTGTGGTTCGATTTCGCGACGCTGTGCGGCGGCCCGCGTTCGCAGAACGATTACCTCGTACTGGCGCACCGCTTCCACACCGTGTTCCTGTCACTGGTGCCGAAGATGGGGCCCGATCGCGCCTCCGAGGCGCGCCGCTTCACCTGGCTGGTGGACGTGCTCTACGACCAACGGGTCAAGCTCGTGTTGTCTGCCGAAGTCGAAGCGCATGACCTATATCCGGCTGGCGTCAACGCAAACGAGTTCGCGCGCACGGTCAGCCGGCTTACCGAGATGCGGTCGCGCGAATACCTGTCGGAACCGCATCGGGTCGAACAGCCGGAGCAGGCCATTTCCGAGAAATAAGTGGTCTGAAACCCGCGTGGATAGGGCGTTTCAGGGCATGCTTTATTGCGAGCCGCGCCAAACATGGAGTCTGGAGGTGAGTGCCTCAAGGCAACCGGCCCATGCGGCTTTCAGGCGATCGGTGCGCGAGGCGCCTGCGACAATCGAACTCTCGCAATGGCCCGAAAAATGCGTGCTCAGCGCGGAATGCCCGGCGGGGTCGCCGTCTCCGGGCCGGGCGTGAAGTCCGGCAGCGGCAGACCGCGCCGGCCGTCGCCGGGGCCGGTCTGGTTGGTCACGGGTGGCGACGGCGGCAATTGGGCCGGCATGCTCACCTGTGGCAGCGTGGCGCCGGACTTCGGAAGGTTGGCGAAGAACGCTTCGCGCGCCCGGGCTTCCTGCTCGGCGCTGACTTCGGGCACGCTGGGCGGGAATGACGTCATCACCGGGGGCAGCCCGCCGAGTGCGGGTTGGGGTTGCCCTGCGGCGGCGGGCTCGGGTGCGGGCGGTGGCGCCTCGGCTGCCGCTTCAGGTGCTGGCGCCCGTCGCGCGGGGGGGGGCGTTTCCGATTTCGCTTCACGTGTCGGCTCTGACGACGACTCCCGCAACGAGTAGATGATGACGCTGGTGCCGGTGGCACGGCCGCCGCTCAGTACTGCCGTGCCGTCCAGCGTGTAGTTGAACTTGGCCAGCACGGCGTCGAGCGCCAACTGCAGCGGTGATTTGTCAAGCACGACCGAGATCGGCGTCGACAACAGATCCGGCGGCAGGTCGAAGTTCACCCCGGTCTTGTCGCGGATCGAAGTGAGCAGTTCGACCAGCTTTCCCTTGGGGCAGTGGACCGTCAGAAATTCCTTGTCGACCACCGCTGCGGCGCAGGCTTTGAGCTTCGGCGGTTGCTCGGCGGCGGCAGGCATTGCGAATCCGCCTGCCGCGAACGACAGGACGAGCAAGAAGCGCAGGAGACCTTCACCTTTGCGGCGGCGCAGTCGGCTACCGTACCTTGTCAATGCGTTGTTCATTCGGGGTGTCTCCGACGGCGCTTCAGGGACGCAAGCGCCGTGGTCAGTAGAGCTTCTCGTCCTTCTTGGACGGACATTCCGGCACCTGGTCCCACAAGCCGGCGCAGTGGCGCTGGCGGGCCTGGTGCTTGCAGAATTCTCGCTTGAACACGTTCTGTGCCTCGCAGACCCGCAACTCCTCGCGCAGCAGGGAGACGGGTGAGGCCTCCTGTCTGGGAGCGGGTTCAGGCGTCGGCGTTGCAGTGCGATGCGTGTCGGTCGGGCGCGATGGCGGCTGCGATGGCTCGCTGCTGGCGGCGACCGGTACCGCGCTGGCAGGCTTTTTCTGCTTCTCGAGTTTCTCCTTCTTCGCAGCGTCGGCTTTTGCCTTCTCCAACTGCCGTTTTTCGGCACTGGCCGGGCTTTCATCCGGCTTGGCGACACCACTGGTCGCCGTTTGCACAGCCGGCTGTTGAGCCGGTACCGCGGGTTGCGGCGGCGTCGGCGCCGCTTCGGCCCTGGCAGGTAGTGGCGTCGGAGAACTTGGTGCTGCCGTGGCCGGCGGTGGTGCAACGGGTGCCACTTCAGTCGCCCCCGGTGCGGGGGCCGAGGTCGCCGGCGGCGGTGCGGGTTGCACCGATTGCGTAACCGGGGGCGGCGTCACTGCTGCGACCTGTTCGGGCTCGGTGCCGGCCTTGTGCTTTTTCAGCATCAGCCAGCCCAGATAGCCGGCCGAGCCGCCGGCAATGGCGAGCAGCGACAGCACGATGACGGGCGTCATCGACTTGCGCGCCGCGGTGCCGGTTGCCGCACTGCCGGGCGTGCCGTTCGCAGGGGCATGCCGCGAGCGCTTGGGCGGTTCGGTGAGCGGGCCGGTGATCGTGGGCGGAGCGGGCTCGTACTTCGGCTTGGGTGGCGATTTCTTCGGCAGCAGCACCGTCATGTCGTTGTCGGCCGCTGCCGGTTTGGGCGGCTCGGTTTCGGGGGCGATGCGCTTGACGGCCAGTTCGATCGTCGTGGTCGGTTCACGCTTGGCCGAAGCATTGGCCGGCGGAATCAGGATCGTGGCGTCGTTGTCTTCGGGCTCGGGCGGCAAGGCGGGCAGCGACGCGCCGCATTCGCGGCAGAATCGGGTGGAGGGCTTGTTTTCGGTCTGGCAGGCAGGACAGCGGATCATTCGGTCTCCCCAGGCAGCTTGGGCTGTGCGTTGCAGCTTTCAGCCGCTTGCGACGCTAATTGGCGGCGCCGACGTTCTTCATGGATTCGAGCCGAGCAAGGTCCATGCCGGAAACGGCCGATTTGAGTGACGCCATGTCGGTGCGTTCACCATTCGCCTCGATCAGGAAACGTTGCGCGACCACCAGATCGAACTCGGCCGATTGACTTCGCTGGTCGTAACGTTCGTGGAACGGACGCCCGTCGAGCTTGCCCGTTCGCTCGCGACCGCTGTCGGTTGCCTTGTCCATTTCCACCATGGCCCAGGCGGCGAGGCCGGACATGGCGAGCCCGGCGCCGCCCATGTCCGTCACTTTGAGACGAATTCTGCGTTCGCCGCTACCGTAATTTCCCTCCGCATAGGAGATTGCCATCGGGCCCATTGCCGCCTTTTCACCCGACGCGGAGGTGCGCGGAAGGCCCGACAGACTCTCGGGCAGCATCGCCTTGAGTTGCTGGAAGTCGACCGGATCGACCTTGCGGCCACCTGTCAGTGCGCTGCCCAGCATCTCGCCGGCTGCCGCCGCGGCCGCGTTGGGATCGCCCGACTTCTGGGCCGCCTCGAGCTTCTTCCCGGCCTGTTCCATGCGTTGCGACATCGCCTCGATACCCTTTGCGGCATCGCCGTCCTTGCCCGCCAGGCCGCCGAGGATTGCACCGGCCGGGCTGGCCGGATCGACCTGCGCGCTGCCGCCGAAATTGGGCGTCGGCGAAAACATCGCCGTGGCCAGCGAAAGGATGATGCCCACCACGATGCCGACGATGACCAGTACGATGGTGTATCCGAGGGCGTTGCCCTTGGGGCACTTCATCATCACCGGAATGCCGGCGTAAAGCAGGTAAAGCGAATAAAGCGCAGCAATGACCGTCAGCAGTCCCAATGCCGGGATGATGCCGAGCACGCTCGCAATCCAGGCCGGCGTGTAGGCGTAGGCGACCAGCTTGAGGGCTTGCTGCATGTTCTGTTCGCCGCGGAACGTTGGCGCAAGGGCGTTCGCAATCAGTGCGATCACATAGACGCCGACCAGGCCGAGCACGTAACTGGTAAGCATCATGGCGAGGCCTGAGCCAACGCCGATGCGCATCGTGCCGACGAACGGCATGCTGATGCCAACCACGACCATGCCGATGAAGCTCGCGATCGGGCCGATCGCGGCAAGCGGTGCAACATAGCTTTTGTAGAGCGCTGATGGTGCCGTGTTCTCCGGTTCGATCCGCTGCCACTCTTCGGCAGGTTTGAGTACGATCCCCTTGACCCGTGCCATCAGCCAGGCGAGCCAGCCGCCACGATCTGCGAGCGGATCGGGCAACGATCCGCCTTCGGCCGGTCCGCCGGATGTCGCTCCGCCGAAGGCGGGCGGAATCGATCCACCGCCCGCGGCGGCGCCGCCGGAAGCTCCGCTGAGTCCCGGTGGAGGTTCCGGGCGTGCAGCGCTGCGCTGAGGCGGGGGCGGTTCGACGCCGGGCGGATTCGCGGCCGGCGGCGCAGGGCGCGGCCGGGAAATCAGGATGGTCTTTTCGGGATCGTCATCGTCCGTCGCGTCAGGCTGGGGCACGGGGGCCGGCGCGCGGGGTGCAGGTGCCGCGCTAGCGGGTGGCGGAGGTGGCTGTGCGCTGCGGTCGGCAAGCTTGAAACCGCAGCCGCCACAAAACTTGTCGGTCGGTTCGACTGCGGCGCCGCAACTCGGGCAGAACTTCATGGGACTCCCTTTCCATTCGAGTTGTTCTGGGTTCGGCTTGCGAACCGATGTCGCGCGCGATTATAGCAACCGCGCTGCCGACAAGGCCTGGCGCAAGGGCACGCGAGCGGCCATGTTAGCATTCGTAGCATCGATAGCCGGCACCTCATGACCGATCTCACACGCATATTCGGCGACGCGGGACCGCTCGCATCGGCGATTGCCGGCTTCCGCCCGCGCGATCAGCAGCTTGAAATGGCGCAACGCGTCGCCAGCGCGATCGCCGGGAATGGTGTGCTCGTCACCGAGGCGGGTACGGGAACGGGAAAGACGTTCGCATACCTCGTGCCGGCCATGCTTTCCGGTGCGAAGGTCATCGTGTCGACCGGCACGCGAACCCTGCAGGACCAGTTGTTCCAGCGCGACCTGCCGACTGTGCGTGACGCCTTGCATTTGCCTGTGAGTGTCGCCCTGCTCAAGGGCAGGCAGAACTATGTCTGCCAGTACCGGCTCGAGCGCGCACAGGTGGAAGGCCGTTTCGCGAGCCGCGAGGATGTTGCGCATCTGCACGCCATAGCGCGCTTTGCGCGCGAGACCGACTCGGGCGACAAGGCAGGCTGTACCAGCGTGCCGGAAAATTCGCCGGTTTGGATTGCCGCGACCTCCACCCGGGAGAATTGTCTGGGCCAGGAATGTCCGCACTACAAGTCGTGCTTCGTGCTCGGCGCACGCCGGGCCGCGATGGAGGCGGATATCGTGGTGGTCAACCACCACCTGTTCTTCGCCGACGTCATGCTGCGTGACGACGGGGTGGGCGAGCTGCTGCCCGCGTGCAATGCAGTCATCTTCGATGAAGCCCACCAGTTGCCGGAGACCGCGAGCCTGTTCTTTGGCGAAAGCGTGTCGACCTCGCAACTGATCGAACTAGCGCGCGACGTACGCAACGAGGCAATGGAGGCGGTGCGAGATTTCCTGCCGCTGCCGGACGCGGTTCGCGCGCTGGACAAGGCAGCGCGTGACCTGCGGCTTGCCTTCCGTGACGACGGCGCGCGCTTGACGGCCGCCCAGGCGGAGCAGAATCCGGATTTCCGCAAGGCGGTTGACGAACTGGCAGGACGGCTCGAAGGATTGCGAGGACTGCTGGTTACCCAAGCTGATCGATCGGAGGGCCTTGCGAGCTGCCTCCTCCGGGCGGAGGATGTCGCCGCAAGGCTGTCGCGCTGGCGGCAAGCAGGTGTTTCCGAGGTCGTCAGATGGATCGAGGTGTTTCCGCAGTCGTGTGCATTGAATGCGACGCCGCTCGATGTGGCGAGCGTTTTCTCGCGGCAGATGCAGGGACATCCTCGTGCCTGGATCTTCACGTCGGCAACGCTCGCGGTGGAACGGGATTTCGCTCACTTCTGCGGTGAACTCGGGCTCGAAGCGGCCGACACCGCGCAGTGGGGCAGCCCGTTTGACTATGCAAGCCAGGCCTTGCTCTATGCCCCGCGCGGGATGCCCGAACCGAACTCCCACGGGTACAACGAGGCTGTCGTCGAAGCGGCTTATCCGCTGATCCGTGCCGCGGGCGGCCGTGCGTTCGTGTTGTGCACGAGCCTGCGCGCGATGCGTCGCATCCACGAGCTTCTTCAGTCCCGCTTCGAGGCGGACCGATTCGACTCGCCGTTGTTACTTCAGGGAGAGGGCTCGCGTACCGAGTTGCTGGAGCGATTCCGTTTTCTCGGCAACGCGACGCTGGTGGCCAGCCAAAGCTTCTGGGAGGGAGTCGATGTCCCGGGGGAAGCCCTTTCTCTCGTTGTGATCGACAGGTTGCCGTTTGCGCCGCCCGATGATCCGGTGCTTGCCGCGCGCATCGAGCATATGCGCCGCAGCGGCAAGAATCCGTTCCTCGAGTATCAACTCCCCCGTGCAGTCATCAACATGAAGCAGGGCGCGGGACGCCTGATCCGCAGCGAGACCGATCGCGGCGTGTTGATGATCTGCGACCCGAGACTGATCGACAAGCCCTACGGCAAGCGGGTCTGGCGCTCGCTGCCGCCGATGCGCCGAACCCGCGAGCGGGCCGAGGCAATGGCGTTCTTCGGCGTTGAGGCCATCGATGCCCCCGCTCGTGAATAGCCGGTGGCCGGCGATCCGGTCGGTGCGCGCCAAGCTGCTGTTGTTGGTGCTGCTTCCATCCGGGGTGCTCCTGCCAGCGCTCATCGGCGTGATCGTGTATTGGGGAAATGCTGCCTACGATCGGCTTCTGATCTACAAGGTGAATGCCGAACTGGTGATCGCGCACCAGTATCTCGAACGCGTTATCGAGGGCAAGAAGAATAGTCTGAGCGGACTCGCCGGATCGGCCGAGCTCGCGCTGGCAAGAGGTCATGCTGCAACGCTGGCATCGTGGATGGATCGGGCCGCTCGACGGGAAGGCTTCGACTTCGTCCATCTGGTCGATCGGAACGGAACGATCGTCGCCACCAGCAGCGGTGCCAGGCAGGGGGGAGACCTCCGGCACTGGCCGGTCGTCGCGGCTGCCCTCGAAGGCAAGGCGAGTGCCGGGCTCGATATTATTGAACCGGCATTGCTGGAGGATCTTTCGCCGCCACTGGCCCGGCGCGCCAGCCTGCGTGTCATCCAGACACCGTCGGCGGCGCTCGACGACAAGCGTGTCGAGTCGCGCGGGATGGTCGTCCATGCCGGTGCGCCGGTGATCGACGCGAGTGGCGAGATAGTGGGTGCCTTGAATGCTGGCGTCCTGCTCAATCGGAACCTGGATTTCGTAGACAACATCAACAGTATTGTTTACACGGAAGCCGCACTGCCCCTCGGATCGCGTGGGACAGCGACCTTGTTTCTCGACGATGTCCGCATCGCGACCAACGTCCGGATGTTCGGTGCCTTGCCGGAGAATCCGGAGGATGTCG
The DNA here is from genome assembly GCA_016791115.1 of Rhodocyclaceae bacterium. Classification (GTDB taxonomy): domain Bacteria; phylum Pseudomonadota; class Gammaproteobacteria; order Burkholderiales; family Rhodocyclaceae; genus Methylophosphatis. The sequence goes on along the minus strand of JAEUNL010000061.1, from coordinate 132,431 downwards.
CGGGCGATGCCGAGACGACCGCCCATGAGCATGGCGATCGTGCGCTCGGAACGCGGGTGTCGCTTGCCGTGCGCGACAAGGTGCTAGGCGAGGGCAAGGTCTGGCTCGATCGGGCGTTCGTCGTGAATGACTGGTATGTGTCGGGCTATGAACCGCTGCGCGACAGCTTTGGCAAGCGCGTCGGGATGCTGTACGTCGGGTTTCTCGAACAGCCATTTTCCGATGTGAAGCGGAACATCCTCGCGTCGATCATTGCGCTGTTTGCGGTTTTCACCCTGACCGTCAGCATCATCAGCCTGAGGCGTGCGCGAGCCGTGTTCCGCCCGATCGAGCGCATGGACGCTGCCATTTCGGAGGTGGTGTCCGGAAACGCCTTGGCACGCGTGGGTGGTGTCGGGAGTGACGACGAGATCGGGCGCCTCGCGGAGCACTTCGACCGCTTGCTTGACACGCTGGATCGGCGTTCGGCAGAGCTGCGCGAACTGAATGCCGCGCTGGATCAGAAAGTCGTGGATCGAACGCGGGAACTTGCACAGGCGAACGCGGAACTGAGATCGGCGCAACAGAACCTCGTACGTTCGGAGAAACTTGCTGCAATCGGCCAGTTGACGGCCGGCGTGGCACACGAGATCAACAACCCGATAGCGGTCATGCAAGGCAATCTCGACGTGATGCGCGAGGCGCTCGGGCCGGGGGCCGACGCAGTGAGGACCGAAATGAGGCTGCTCGACCAGCAAATCGACCGCATTCGCCTGATCGTGACGAAGCTCCTCCAGTTCGCGAGGCCGGACGAGTTTGCCGGCTACGTCGAGGATGTCGACGTCAATGGGGTGCTGTCCGACAGTCTGGTCCTCGTTCGCCCGGAGCTGCGCAAGGTGAGTGTCAGCGTGCGTCAGGATTTCCGTGCCGTGCAGGTCGTCCGGATCAACCGGAATGAACTTCAGCAAGTCCTGATCAACCTCATGGTCAATGCCCTGCACGCCATGGAGAATGGGGGCACGATGACGCTGATGTCGGAGGACTGGATCGAGGACGGCGTGACGCGCGGTGTTAGAATCGGCGTGCTCGACACTGGGGGCGGAATCAACCCGGAGCACCTCGAAAGGCTCTTCGATCCGTTTTTCACGACCAAGCGTGCCCGGGGCACCGGCCTCGGATTGTCGATATCTCTGTCTCTAGTCGATCGCTATGGCGGCACCATCACGGTGGACAGCCGATTGGGAGAAGGTAGCCGTTTCACTGTTTGGCTGCTTTCGGAGCCCCGATTCGATTCGCAGACGCCCTAGGCTTCTCAGTGAGAACTAGATGAAAGTGTTCGGATTCGCGGGTTACTCGGGTTCCGGCAAGACGACCCTGATCGAACAGGTGATCCCGCGTATCGTCATGCAAGGGTTTCGCGTGTCGCTGATCAAGCATGCCCATCATGGCTTCGACATCGATCGCCCCGGAAAGGACTCGTTCCGCCACCGGGAGGCCGGTTGCATGGAGGTGCTGCTGACTTCGGATCAACGGTGGGTACTGATGCACGAATTGCGCGGCGCGCCGGAGCCTGACCTGTTTGCGCAACTCAAATTGCTGTCGCCTTGCGATCTCGTTTTAGTGGAAGGCTTCAAGTCCACACCGATCCCGAAGCTCGAGGTGCATCGACCTTCGCACGGATGCCCGCTGATCTTTCCGGATAACGCGAACATCGTTGCGATTGCGACAGACGCCACACCCGGGCAAGCGATTCCTCCGGCACTGACTCATCTCGACATGAACGATCCGGACGCGGTGACCGACTTCATCTTGCGCTTCACGGAGCTGACATGACCCAGAATCTGCTTTCGCTCGATGAGGCTCTCGACCGGCTGCTGAAATCCGCGGTTCCGGTTGCCGAGGTGGAGTCGATCGATACGCTTGATTGCGTCGGGCGTGTTCTTGCGGCGCCAATTGTCTCGGGACTCGATGTTCCGCCGTTGGATAACAGCTTCATGGACGGGTATGCGGTTGCGACCCCCGATGTGACGGAAAAGGGTGCGACGCTGCAGATTGCGCAACGGATTCCGGCAGGGAGTGTCGGCCATCAGCTTGCCCGCGGAACGGCGGCGCGCATCTTTACCGGCGCACCGGTCCCGACCGGGGCCGATGCGGTCGTGATGCAGGAACTCTGCGATGCGAAGGGCGATACCGTCGTCATCAATCATGTTCCGCATGAGGGTGAGTGGATCACCCGCCGCGGCGCAGACATCCAGGCTGGAGCCGAAGTCCTTGCTGCCGGGACTCGACTTCGCGCTCAGGAAACTGGCTTGGCTGCCTCGGTCGGGGCAGCCCGAGTGCCGGTCTACCGGCGGTTGCGCGTCGCTCTGTTCTCTACGGGCAGCGAACTGATCATGCCGGGCGACCCGCTGCCAGCTGGCGCCATCTACAATTCGAACCGGTTTCTGCTACGGGGTTTGCTGGCGTCGCTTGGGTGCGAAGTGCGGGATTTCGGCATTGTGCGAGATGACCTTCGTGCCACGCAGGACGTTCTGCGGCAGGCCGCCGTTGAAAGCGATCTGATCATTACGAGTGGTGGCGTTTCGGCGGGAGAGGAAGACCACGTCAAACCCGCAGTGCAGGCGGTGGGTGAGCTCAAGATGTGGAAAATCGCGCTGAAGCCGGGAAAGCCGCTGGCATATGGGCATGTTCGAAACGAAGGCACGGGTGCCGCTTTCATCGGTCTGCCAGGAAACCCGGTTTCGGCTTTCGTCACGTTTGTGGTTGTCGTGCGGCCTTTCATCCTCAGGCTCCAGGGGGCAAAGAGCGTCGCGCCTTACAGCGAGCAACGAATCGCCGACTTCGATCTGCCGAAGGTCGACCCGCGAAGGGAGTTCTTGCGAGCGAAGGTAAACGAAGCGGGGCTTCTCCAATTGTTTCCGAACCAGAGTTCGGCGGTGTTGACCTCGACGGTATGGGCCGACGGTCTGATCGATAACCCGCCAGCCAACCCGATCCGGCGTGGCGACTCGGTGCGGTTTTTGCCGTTTCACGGATTGTTATACTGAACATCATGAGTGTACGGATTCTTTTCTTCGCCAGTTTGCGCGAAAAGCTCGGCGTAGGTGCCGAGGATGTATCCCTTCCTGACGGTGTGGATACCGTTGGCAAGCTGCGCGAGTTTCTCGCACAAAGAGGAGGCGACTGGTCATCGATATCGGTCGACACCCGTTTGCGGGCGGCGGTCAATCAGCGCATGGCCGATGCCACCATGCCTGTGGGCGAGGGCGACGAAGTGGCGTTCTTCCCGCCGGTAACCGGGGGATGATTTCGCGATGGGCGTAAGGGTTCAGGAGGAGGCTTTTGATGTCGGGCGAGAGCTTGCTGCGCTGACGGCGGGGCGTGTCGATGTGGGTGCTGTCGCAAGCTTCGTCGGGCTGGTTCGCGATCGCAATGATGGTCAGGGCATTTCGGCGATGACGCTCGAACACTACCCGGGTATGACCCAGTCGGCCCTGGAGGACATCGTCGAACAGGCCAAGTCGCGCTGGGATCTGCTGGACGTGCTGGTGGTCCATCGCTACGGACGACTCGTGCCCGGGGATTCGATTGTCCTCGTTCTGGTATCCAGCGCGCATCGGGGCGAGGCGTTTTCAGCCTGCGAGTTCGTCATGGACTTCCTTAAGACGAACGCACCTTTCTGGAAGAAGGAAGTGACACCCGATGGTGCGCGATGGGTCGAGGCGAGAGAGTCGGACGCCGCAGCCGTCCAACGCTGGGACGCTAGCTAGCGCCGCCCGATCAGTTTATTTCGACCAAAGAAAAAGGCACACATGCGTGTGCCCTTTTTTGTCGAAGATCAGCCGTGTTGCAAGCGCTACTTCTTGCTCTTCGGTGCTACGGCAGCATTGCCGGCCTTCTGCGCCATGCTGCTGAAGGTCGAAAACGCCTCTTGGGACGCGCGTGTAACCTGATCGAAGGCGGCACGTGCCGTATCCATCGCGGTTTGCATAGCGCCCAAGGCGCCGGAATCCGCAATAGGCATTCCTTTGAATACCTTCTGGAATGCTTCGACCATATCCTTGCTGCCCGTCGAGAGCTGTTGTGTCACCATGCGCCCGACTTCGGATTGCGTACTCGAGGTGATTTCTGCAATCTGCCTAGCGCAGGTCAGCATTTTCTCTGTGGAGGTCTGTGCGAACTGCGTACGTAGCGCCATCGCCTCGCGCGGGTCGCTTGCCGAAGCAAGCGCTTTCGAGTTTGCCACGCCCTCCTCGAACAGCGCACGCGCAGTATTGATCTGCAGCTCCATGATCCTCTGGGAGTTCTCAATGGAAAGCTGAGCCAGCTTCATGGCAGCATCCATGTTCTTGGCCTGAAACTCGGAAAATTGCTGTTGCTTGTCGTTCGCCATCACATTTCCCCCCGCTCTTGGTTTCGGCGCGCAGCCGGTGGCGCCCCTCTTAACCCCACGTAACTAAGTTAGCACATTGGCGAGATGTGATGTGACCACGAAGAGAGCAATTGCAGCGGCCGCCGGTGGCATTTCGAAAGCGTTGGAAGCGTCGGAGACGGGTATCTTCCGGATGTCGCCTCAGGCCACTCTGCGCCTGTCCTGCGATTCGACGAGAAGTTCCATCAAGCGGAGATCCCGGTCCGAAATTCCGAGCGCGCAATCGACCCATTCTTCCGTCTGCCTGATCAGCTCTTCATACTGAATCGCATAGGGAGAATGGCGCTTCGCACGCAGGTAGCCAACGTATCCATTATGCCGGCTCTTGATCTGCGCGATCAGGCGCCTTACGACGCGTTCTCCTTGTCCAGGCTCGGCAAGATGGTCGATCAGCCCCAATTCATGCAATCGCTCCGACGTGACAATCTGGGCACCGGTTATCAGTGCGTCCGCGATGTGCGGTGCAGCACGGCGGAGAATCAACGGGTAGGCGCCCATTCCGGGGAACATGCTGAACATCATTTCCGGAAAACCCATCTTGACGCCGCGTTCCGCTACCACGATGTCGCAAGACAGCGCGCATTCCAGACCGCCACCCAAGGCTTCGCCTTCGACCAAGGCAATGGTCACGATCCCGCTGCGACATGCGTCGATCGCAAAATAGATTCCTTCAACGCAATCAGTAGCATAGGCTAGAAGGTTTTCGCGGTCCCGCGCGATCACCATGCGACGGAACAGATCGAGGTCGCCGCCAAGGTTGAAGACGCCGGGCATCTCGGATGCAACGACCAGAAAATCGACTTCCTGGCTCGACGACGCAACCAGATGCTGTTGCAACCGAACATCTTTCATCAAATCGGGGGTAAAGCAGGCCCGACCGACGTAGTTCATCCGCATCCAGACGGTGCGTAGGGAGTCGATGTACTCAGTCCGTAAGGATGCACTGTTGACCAGCCTCGGGCCTTGGAGAGCGTCACCCACATGGACTTTGAGCCCAGTTCCGAAACTCGGGGACGCGACCGCGGCATTTTCCGGCTTGCTGGCTTGCATGGCTGTAACCATTGAATCCCAAATTAGAAGCACTCTGCTTTGCGTGCCGGACACGTCGAGGCTCGCCGGACGGTATGGCGGATCGTAGTCGGGAATCGATCTGAAAATCAACACCTAGCGATCATTTCTTAACAAACATCTCGTTAAGGAGTGCTAAATGCCGACTCGATCGGATTTGCTACCAAATCTGGGAGGGAAGGCGGGAGGCAAATCAGGCGCGTCCAAAGCGCTATCGCTTCGTCGCGCAACATTCGCTGTGGTTTCACTGCGGAGGCGATTGCCTCGAGGCTCGACCGACCGCCACCCGGGCTCTTGTCAGTGGCGGTTTACTGGGGCCGGATTGCCGCCAAGGCTGAGAAGCCCCGATACTGCGTTGATAACCGGGGAGAGATCAGGGGTCTTCTGGAGATAGACCGATGCGCCTGCTACTTTTGCCTGATCCCGGATTCCCGGATCCTTGCTACCCGTTAACAGGATTACCGGCAGGTGGGCCATGCCTGCCTCCGACCGCAGGGCCCGGCAAAGCTCGATACCTGTCGAGCCGGGAAGGAAAATATCCGAAACCAGCGCATCCGGTTGAGCGAACTGGCAGCAAATCAAAGCGTCATCTGCAGTTTCCGCCTCTTCGACCAGATATCCCCGGTCCTCGAGCGCACGACGCAGCAGATATCTCTCGACTTCATCATCGTCGACGACCAGAACGAGCTTGGGCGCCACAGAGCGCATGTCATGCTGCCCCTTGTATCACAGAGCGCATGTCATGCTGCCCCTTGTATCTCAGAGGCATCCTGGGTTTCGGGCTCCTCCTCGCCAAGTGCGAGCGTAAGCGCTTCCCGGACTGCCTCGAATTGGGTGCTCAATTCAGACTCAAGGCCGCGGCCAATCGAGAGATTCTGGTTGGACGCGCCATCTTCGATCTGTTGCAGCAGGTTCGACAGTTGCGCCGCGCCAACGATGGCGGAGCTCGATTTCCATTTATGCGCTGCCGTCGCGAGCGTCGGAAAGTCGCGTGCCTGCAACGCGGTGACGATGGTTTCATACAGACGGGGCGAGTGCTTCAGGTAAAGCGATATCGCGCCACGCGCCACGTCCTTTCGGCCATTTCCCCCAATGCGGCGCAAATCTGCAATAACCTTGAGGTCGACGATCGCGTTACTGTCGAATAGGGCGTCCTGCAGCGTCGCCTCCATGCTTCCTGGACCGGCGGTGAAGGCCGCAAGGAACCGCGCCAGGAGATGTTCGAGATCACTCATCCGGAACGGTTTCGCGAGATAAGCGTTCATTCCGACTTCGTTGCAACGCTGGCGACAGTTCGGTGTCGCGTTGGCAGTCAGCGCCACGATGGGCGTGGCGGGCTCGCCGCGTTCGAGTTCGGTGTGACGAATGATTTGCGTTGCCTCGAAGCCATCGACACCCGGCATGTGACAGTCCATGAGGATCAGGTCGAATCCACCTGCTGCTGCGGCCGCCACGGCAGCTTCACCCGATTCCGCAGTCGTGACGGATACCCCGAGGGAATTGAGCAGGCCTACTCCCACCTCAAGATTGACCGGATTGTCGTCCACCAGCAGAACCGACCCGGAGAAGCGTTTGCCGTCGCCAGAGTCTGCCGCGTGAACTGGCGCCTCGACGCCTTCTGCGACGGGCACCCGAATCGTGAACCAGAAGGTCGAACCCTTGTTCGGCGTGCTATCGACGCCAATCTCTCCATCCATCAACTCGACCAGTTGCTTGGCAATCGCCAGACCAAGCCCGGTCCCGCCGTAACGCCGGGTTGTCGATTCGTCCGCCTGCGTAAAGGCATCGAAGATTGCATGAAGTCGATCATGTGGGACGCCCACTCCTGTGTCCCTGACTTCCATGCGTAACGTACGTCGGGTGTCGTCTGCGGCGTTTGGCTCGACTTCGAACAGGCTGATCTGGATCTCGCCAGCCTCGGTGAACTTGATGGCGTTCGAAACAAGATTGTTCAAGACCTGCGACAGACGCGACGGGTCGCCAATAACCATCCCATTCGCGGCAACGGAGAGGTCGACATGCAGGTCGAGACCCTTTTGGCGAGCGGTGTCCGAAAAAAGCGCCGCCGTGTCGCGAACAACTTCGGCCGGACAGAACGCTGTCGCCTCGAGTTCAAGGCGGCCTGCCTCGATCTTGGACAGATCGAGAATCTCGTTGATGAGTGTCAGTAGCGATTCACAGGAGCGGCGCAACGTCATCGCGTTGCGTGCCAGTGGCCCCTTCAGGCCTGATCGCAACAGCAGTTCCGACATGCCAAGAATGCCGTTCATCGGGGTGCGGATCTCGTGCGACATGTTTGCAAGGAACTGGGATTTCGCCTTGCTCGATGCCTCCGCTGCCACCCGGGCCTGCTCGTTCTCCCGGGCAAGTTCCGTCACCGTAAGCTTCAGTTCGACCGACCGCCGATAGGCGTGCGCACCTCGCGCTGCAGAGGCAAGTGCGACGAGCATGAATATCAACAGAGCCAGCGCAGTGAATTGGTCGGCAAAATTGCCGCTCACGGCATGAAGGGCGATGCTCGGGACCAGCGCCGGCACGGCAAGTGCGGCATAGGCCGAAAGGAATGACGAAAGCGAAAACATTGCGATCGAGATCGTCCCGATCAAGGTAAGCAGCGCGAGAAGGCGAAACGGGCTCCCGCTGTGCGGCAGCAGTACAGTCCCCAATGCGCTCCAGGCCAACCCAGCGAGCACGGTAAGCGCAACGAAGCGATGCAGCCAGAGCCGGTAACGATCGTCTTCCGCCGGCCTGGCCAGAAAGGCGCGGACAAGTCCGTATCGCAGCGCCGTGACCAGGATCGATACGGCGAGGAACATCACGATCGCGTCGTTGTCCACCTCGCCCCAAAGTGCCAGCGAGATGATCATGGTTGCGATCACCGTAACCAGCAGAATCATCGGATTGGCCCGATAGAGCGACGTGACCTGTTCAGCAAAGGCCTGTCTGGCTATTTCGGACTTGATGCTGGTCGTCATCGTGTCAAACCGGGTGGCAACCCGCAAAGGCGCGAGCAAGGAGGGACTCCGGGGATTCCGCGTTGACGTCTCCGGTCGATTGGTCCGTTTCGTCCGTGACGATCGAAGTCTCCCTGCCATCCCAGAGCGCGGTCAGGATTTCCTGCGGGCGCACGTGACTGACTGCCGAGCCCCGCAGCACAATTGCCGCCGTGGCGGGCGCGTCGTCGGCCGCCAACAGTATGCCATCTATGCCAGCGCGCCAGAGGAGGCTCAATTCGTTTGCGACAGCTTCCGGGTCGTTCGCGGAACGCGAGCCCGTCAGATGGCAGATGAAGTCATCACGGGAAATGAAGTTCCCCCCAACACGAGCGGAATACACTTGGAGCTTCAATTCCAGTTCGCTGGCGCCAGAGCAGGCAAAGAACTCGGTCCAACGCAGGCGGGCCGCGTCTAATGCGTCTTCCTTCCGCAGATAGCAAACCCAGCCGCCGAAAGTCTCGTCCGAAAGATCACCGCGATTTGCGTGGATCGAGAGAGCATCCAGTACAACTGCTGAAAATGCACCCTTTGGCCGGCCGTCAGGGTCTTCGCCAAGTCGAGATCGAGCGTTCGAGACTCGGGTGCTCCCAAGAGCTTCGAGCTCAAGCAGGTCCTGCGTGTCTGTGTGGTCCGCAACGTTCTCCAGTGCCGAGTCCGCACTATCAAGCCCTGCAGCAGTGACCGTGTAGCAACGACCCCAGGCAATGGTCTTCGACGGGAGCCGTTCGATCAGAGAACCATCTGGCATTCGAGGTAACTCCTGATCGCCCCAAGCCTTGAGTGATCGCCACAAACAATGGCATGCTTGGGACTCGACCCTCCGAATGGTACAGAAGAATTGGCGGCATGCATCCACGCGCTGATTCTTGATCCCGATTGCCCGAACAAGGCGACCAAGGAGCGATGGATGCCAAGCAGGTGCGACAGGCGGAGTGCAACCTCGTCGAAGGTTGAGTTCGAACTTCCCGAGTCGCCGAGCAGACGGGAAACGTCTTGGTCGTCCAGGCCCCATTCCCGGGCGATTGCCCTGAGCGAGCGTAGCCCGGCATCGATCAGACGCGCGTCGTGCGAATCTTTTGATGAGCCAGTGCGAAGAAGCGGGATCGTTGATTCCATTGTGTACCGATCGAAAAGGTCGGGCTGGAGAATCCGGACGTCGCGATTCTGTCTAGCGACCCGGAACAGGTCCGTGATGCAGGACACAGATGGCAGGGGTGCGCAGTCCCCAGTTGCAGTGATTGTGAACTTTGTCACGCTGTCGCGGGAAGGCGACGATCGGACTAGGCTGAAAGTCTGATTTCCTCGCTTCGCGAACTTCCGCCTTGAATCGGGCCGCAGAGCCTACGATCGATCAAACGAATATCAGCAATGCGGGAATCGTTCCTGCCTCCGCCTGGAGCAGCGGCAGATGCCCACACGGCGCTACAGCGCCGGTTGGCGGTTGGGCTGACCGCGACTGCAACGCCTCAGTAGGCGTTACGGTCCTTGAACACCACCAGGACAGTGCGCATGATGATCATCAGATCGAGCTTGAGTGACCAATTGCGCAAATACTCCAGATCGAAGTCGATGCGTCGCTTCATCTTGTCCAGGGTTTCGGTTTCGCCACGAAGACCGTTTACCTGCGCCCAGCCTGTTATTCCGGGCTTGACCTTGTGGCGGACCATATAGCCCTTGATCAGTTTTCGGTAGGTTTCATTGTGAGCGACTGCATGCGGGCGAGGGCCGACGATGCTCATATGCCCTTGCAGCACGTTGATGAATTGTGGGAGTTCGTCGAGTGACGTTCTGCGAAGAAAAGCGCCAAAAGGAGTGATTCGCTGGTCATTGCGCGTCGCCTGAGTGACGTTCGCACCATCCTCCATCACGGTCATCGAGCGGAATTTGTAAACAAGGATCTCCTTGCCGTCCAGCCCGTAGCGGCGCTGGCGGAACAGGATGGGTCCGGGGGAACTCCGCTTCACGCCAACGGATATTGCGATCAGCAAGGGCGATGCGAGCACCAGAAACAACAAGGCGAGGAGGAAATCGCTGCTCGATTTCACGATGCCGTTGATGCCGGTGAAGGGGGTGTCACAAACTGCGACCACCGGCATGCCATTGACGTCATCCATTCGTGCCTGGATGAGGTCGGTGACAAAGATGTCCGGCACGAAGTAAACCGAAGCAGTCGTGTCCGCCAGTTGATCGAGCAGATTCAGAATGCGTGGTTGTGTCGTCATCGGCAAAGACAGGTAGATCAGGTCTATCTGGTTCTGGCGCGAATAGGAGGCCAGATCCTTCATGGCGCCTAGAAGGTTTGCGTCCCCTATGTCGCCCAGTCGTTGTCGGGATCGGTCGTCGAAGAAGCCGTGGAGTCGAACGCCCAGATAGGGATTCTTCGAGAGTTGCTGCGCCAGTTGCAGCCCAAGGTCATTGGCCCCGACGATCACCGCCCTGCGAAGATTCGCTGGCATAGACACGACTCTGGGAACGACCATTCTTAGGATCAGATGCGCGCCAAGCTGCATGGCTGGCGCAAGCAAGGCCCAAGTCTGAAGTACTTCCTGCGGGAAGACCTTGAGGTAGCCGCTTGCATAGCCGAAGAACACAAGCACGACGGCGAGCAGTATCCAACCCAGAACAATGTCGCGAATCGCTGCACGAAACGACACGTTCAAATACGATCGCCCGGGAAAGCTCAGTGAAAACACGATCAGGGCGAGCACGACGTACGGCGCGTCGATCGTATGGGCATCGAACCAGGCCGAAACGAGAAGCGACATGACCAACGCTGCCGGGTCCAGAAACGTCGTGATGAGTCGTGTCAAACTCAGGCGCGATTTGAGAAGAGGGTGTTGTTGATTTAACAAAGCGTCCATACCCGATCGGGCAAAGGTCTGTGTGGCGAGAAAGCCAAATAGCTTATCGGAACCGCGGAAAACTTAACGGCAACTTTCGGACTCGGAACTTAAAGTTCCAATCGTTGCCGTCGGGCTCGTGCGACGGCGCTGTAAGTTCGGATTCGTGTCGTTCCTGTGGTTGGCAACCGGTCCGATTCTAAGCTTGGCATTCTCCATTTGATACTCCCTTGACCACATGTCCCTGACAACTGGAGCGGCCAGATCAACTGCCCCCGAATCGGTCGAGGCGGTTTCGACACGAGGCTCCCGAGAGCCCGTGCCGGTTGCCGAAGCCATATTCGATTCGATTCAGGTGAGCGAGGTTTCGGTCGACGTCGTCACCCCCAAGCAGTACGCTGCATGGATTCGCGGACCGGTAAACTCCCTGATTCCACACAGATCGTTCCGGATATGGTCCCAGCACGTCGCCGGCGGTCCGTGGTTGGCCGAGGTGTGTGAATCCGGAGAGCACGATCTCCTGCCGGTCCACGAATTGAGCGCACCGCAGCAGCATTCGCTCTGCGTGATCAATGATTTGTGGGCTTGCGAGGGACATGCGCCCCTCATCCTCGAGCGTGCCTCACCGCTCTTGCGGTCCATTATTTCCCCGACACAAGGCGCCGCGCTGGTGCATGGCGTGAGCAATCTGTTCGGCAGCCGCAGTATCTTCATGTTCATCGATGACGATTCCGGGGCATTGCGGTCAGCGGCGTGTCATGCCGAGCTGTTAGCGTTCTATCTGCAGCTCGCTGCGCAGCGCATTCGTGCGTCTAACGCTTCGCCTCGTTCGATCGGCGGGTTCGACCCAGGGCTGGATCTGCGAAGCAAGCTTACGGCGCGTGAAGTTCGAATCCTCGAGTGCGTTCGGGAAGGCAAGAGCAATCAGGAGATCGGCTTGGTCCTCCATATCAGTGAGTTCACGGTCAAGAGCCACCTGCAGCGCATTTTTCGTAAGCTTGGCGTGGCCAATCGGACGCAGGCGGTCGCTACTGCGTTTTCGCTGAGGGCGGTCAGATCTCCCCTGTAGTCCGGTCGCGACTCGATCATCGGCAAGTTCGACCGACGCGGATGCGGCTTGCCGCGACCCTTCATCTCGCAGAAATTTGCAGTTGTCGCGTCGAAGTAATTCGATGGTCTGCGCGGCAATTCGCGCCGGGGTGGGTATAGTTCAGTCCGTCCGGTAGAAGAATCCCCGTCCGTCGCCTGCCCGATGAATCTGATTCGCCATCCGGCAACAGCACGTATCGTGCCGTTTGCCATCTACATTGCCTTCTTGCCTTTGGGGCAGATGGCCGCAAGCGCGTTTCCAGGCGCGGACCTTCGGCCACTCTATGGGGTCCAGGTTGGGCTGACCGCCTTGGCGCTGGCCTATTTCTGGCGCGAGTACGGGGAGCTTCACGTCAGAGCCGCAATCAGGGGGCGGGACGTCTTGCTTGCAATCGCAGCCGGAGTTTTGGTGTTCATTCTCTGGGTCTCCCTCGATCACCCGCTGTTCCTCCTCGGCGAAACGGGGGGCGGGTTCGATCCGCGCAATGACGGCAGAGTTGATTGGGCGTTGGCAGTTGTCAGAGTGCTCGGTGCCTCGCTCACCGTTCCGGTCATGGAGGAGTTGTTCTGGCGATCGTTTCTCGCGCGATGGATCGACAGGCCCAGTTTTCTCGAGCAACCACCGCAACGAATCAGCTTGAAGGCTATCGGGCTCACGTCGTGCCTGTTTGCAGTGGAACACACACTCTGGTTTGCCGGACTGCTCGCCGGCTTTGCCTACGCATGGCTGTACCGCCGAACGGGAAATCTTTGGATTCCGGTGATGGCTCACATGATCACGAACTTCATTCTTGCTGCCTGGGTTCTGCACACGGAAAGCTGGCAGTTCTGGTAGCGCGGGCCTCGCTGGCAGGGTCTTTGCTATACTCCTTCGCATGACAAACGTGATGCGCTTCGGAGGGGCTTTCGCATTGGCCATCGCCGGCGGACTGATGGTCATCCCGACGGCTTGGGCAGACGAAGCCGATGCCTTCAACGTCATCGTCGGACAGACCCTCACCTACGACGACAACCTGTTCCGCCTTTCCGATTCGGTTGACGAAACGGTCGCAATCGGTTCGTCTCGCCGAAGCGACTTCATATCGACCACCTACGGTGGCCTGACGTTCGACAAATTGCTCAGTCGCCAGAAACTGCATGCCGATGTGCTCTGGAACTTCAATCGTTACTCACGATTTTCGGCCCTTGATTACAACGGCTTGCGTGCCAATGCGAATTGGGGCTGGCAGTTGGGGAACTACCTCAAGGGCACACTCAGCTACGAGCGCAGCCGTCGTCTGATCGACTTCGGCAACCTGACGCCTCAAGACCGTGGTCGAGTGCGTGATATCAATACCTACGACCGCCTGTATGGGAATGCCGACTGGTGGTTTCACCCGAGTTACTCGGTTGGGGTGGGGTATGCGCACGTCAATAGCAGCTATAGTTCCGATTTGCGCCGATCAAGCGAGTTCGACTCGGATGCCGTGGAACTGAACGGCAAGTTCCAGCCGAAGACCGGCAATCTGATCGGTCTCACGCTTCGGCAGACACAAGGAAAGTATCCGAACCGTGAAGTGGCGTTCGATCCGGCTAGCGGACTCGTTCTCGGTCGCGTCGACAACAGCTACGATCAGACCGATGCCGAAGTCAACGGCGACTGGCGAATGACCGGCCAGAGTCGCGTGTATGGCAGACTCGGCTATACGTCGCGCAAGCACGACCAGTTGTCCGAGCGGGACTTCTCCGGCGTGACGGCGCGCGTGAATTACAACTGGGCCATCGAAGGCAAGACTGCCATCAATGTCGTGGTCCGGCGCGAGATCGGTGGCGTGGATGACATCGACGCCGCTTACGTGCTTACCGATGGAATCACCCTGAACCCGGTGTGGTATCCGACCGCCAAGGTGAGTCTGTCCGCAAAGTATGACTGGGCGCGGCGGCGCTACGAGGGCGACCCGTTTGGCGTACTCGCAGGCAGCGCGTCAGGGTTGTCTGTGCGCAAAGACACGCTGAATACCGCCAGCATCACAGCGACCTATCTTCCACTGCGCAGCTTGCAACTCAGCCTTACTCTCCAGCGCGAGCGACGCACGTCGTCCCGCGAGTTCGTCGATTACGACGACAACTTCGCGTCGGTTTCCGCGCAATTCACGTTCTGACGCCGATCGCAAGTCGAAGAGCCTTTTGGGCGCCCCGTCTTGGGGCCCGATGCGCCGGAAGTGCTCATGACAGCGTCAGAATTTTGCTATGATTGTCGCATCACGGCGACATACACGGCCATGCAGATTGTCGGCTACCAAATGCCTCAAGCCGGGAAATCATTGGTTTACCACGAAGGCGGTTGGCTCCCGGTTTGAGTGTGACATATGGCACACGAATTGCTAACGAAGGTGATCGAGGGTGAGTGCGCCGGAACGCCGCAGCGCCCGCAGGCTCTGATCGATTTACTGATAACAAAGGAGTGGTTCATGAAAAGACTGGTGATGCGACTGGTAATACCGATCCTGCTGGCGTTCGGTTTGGCGGGTGGTGCTTTTGCTGGCGGGAGCAGCGGTCATGGCGGCTCCGGTGGTGGCCTGCAAGACATCGACAAGGCTTTCGCCAAAGTATTCCTCGGCGACGCCGGTGAAAGCTTTGCGAAAATCGTCAATTTCAAGATCGACGAGCTGAGCCTGGTCACGCTGAACATTGCGTCGATCGGTTTGGATGATCTGTCGGTATCGATCTTCCAGAAGAAGTCATCCACCGGTGTCTATGATTCCGGCAGCTTCGGCAGCGCATCTGGCAGCGTGTGGTCGGATTCCTTCTCTCTCGAGGCCGGCAAGTACTTCATGGTCTTCACCGGCAGCATTGCCAGTGCCGCGGCCGGTTATGTCGGCACGCTGAGCGCCGCACCGGTGCCCGAGCCCGCGGAGTGGATGATGATCGTAGCCGGCATCGCCATGATGGGGTTTGTCGTGGCGCGGCGACGTCAGGTCTGAGATTTCGGTTTGTCTTCAAGAACGGCGGGGTTTCCCGCCGTTTTTGTTTCGAGGCACGTGGAATCCGTTGCCTTGCCTTGGTCGCGGGCAAGGTCCTTGCAATGGGATTGTGTGGCGGAAGCTCGGAAGCCAAGGGTGGGTTGATACAATCTGCCTTTCAATTTTCCACATCGCGTGCCTTCATTTTCGAAGGCGCTTCAATCGAATCCGACAGGTCAGACAATGCTGCGTTCATCGTTCGTGGTCCTCAGCGCCTTGCTTGTGCTCGGCGGCTGTGGCAACAAGAATCCGGAAGAAAAGAAGGTGGCAACCCAGGTCGCCGCCAAGGTGAACAAGGAGGAAATCTCGGTTCACCAAATCAACAACGTTATCGCGCGAGCGGGCAGCGTTAAGCCGGAGCAGGCCAAACAAGCGAGCCGACAGGTGCTCGACAAACTGATCGAGCAGGAACTGCTGATCCAGCAGGCAATCGAGAAGAAGCTCGACCGCGACCCGCGGGTCATGCAAGCCATCGAGGCTTCGCGGCGCGAAATTCTTGCCAAGGCCTACCTTGAACAGGTTGCCGGCAATGCAGCGAAACCCGACGACGCAACCGTCAAGAGTTTCTATGAGCGCAATCCGGCTCTCTTCAGCCAGCGTCGCGTCTATAACCTGCAGGAGGTCGTCATCGCGGCCAAGCCGGAGCAGGCCGCGGCGATCCAGGAGCAGGTTCAGCAATCCAGATCGATGACCGACCTCGTCAAGTACCTCAAGGACAGCAATATCCAGTTCACCACCAACGCCGGGGTGAAGTCGGCCGAACAGCTACCGATGGAGATCCTTCCCAAGCTGCACGAACTCAAGGATGGCCAGACTGCCGTGCTGCCATCTCCTGCCGGACTGACGCTTGTGCATATAGCCGGATCCCAGCAGCGCCCGCTGGACGAGGCGTCCGCCAGGCCCTTCATCGAGCAGTTTCTGACCAATCAGAAACGTGCCGAAACGGCCGCTGCCGAGATCAGGCAACTCAAGGAGAAGGCGAAGATCGAGTACGTGGGTGAATTCGCCCAAGGCACTGCGTCTTCGGGTGAAACACCCCAGCCGCAACCCGCGGCAGTACATCAGGCACCGCCCGAGTCAGGCGGCAAGGCCACGGACAAGGCACTGGAGAAGGGTATTCAGGGGCTCAAGTAGCCTGTTCGGCTGCTCGGTCGCGTGGCGCACACCCGAGCGCCCGCCGGCCGACCGCGGGCATACACGCCGAACAGCCGGTAACATCCGCCCTGCGGGGTTGGCGAGCGACGCGCACCCCCGTTTACGAGGAATTGCACCATGAAGTCTTTCTTCCGTTTCCTGTTGGCAGCGATCCTGTGGATGAACATCGGGTTCGCCGCCGCTGCACCTGCCGATGCCAAGAGCGAGTTCGTTCTCGGCCCCGGAGACGTCATCCGCATCAGCGTGTTCCAGAACCCCGACCTGACGCTTGAAACGCGTGTGTCCGAAAACGGCGCGATCTCGTTTCCGCTCGTCGGTCAGGTTGCGGTGGGCGGGCTGACCGTATCCGACGCCGAGAAGAAGATCGCCAAGCTGCTGCGCGACGGCGGTTTTGTCCTTCAACCGCAGGTGAACATCCTCCCGGTGCAGATACGCGGAAACCAGGTATCGGTGCTCGGGCAGGTCAATCGGCCGGGACGCTATCCGCTCGACGTCGCGAATGCCAAGGTGACGGACATGCTGGCAGTCGCTGGCGGCATCACGCCGACCGGGGCGGACAATCTCATTCTTGCAGGCACGCGCAACGGCAAGCCGTTTCGGCAGGAAATCGACCTGCCCGCCATCTTCCTCGGCGGCAAGGCCGAACTGGATTTGCCCATTGCAGGCGGCGATACCATCTACGTGCATCGTGCGCCGATGTTCTACATCTATGGCGAAGTGCAGCGCCCCGGTGCCTACCGCGTGGAACGCGATATGACCGTCATGCAGGCGTTGGCGCAGGGCGGCGGCCTCACCATTCGTGGAACCCAGCGCGGCATCCAGATCCACCGGCGTGACGACAAGGGCAAGGTCCAGCAAATGGCGCCCGAAATGTCGGCGCCGATCAAGGCCGACGACATCATCTTCGTCAAAGAATCCATCTTCTGAGGCCAGTTCCGTGACCTTCCAACAGTTCCTGCTGATCCTCCGCGCGCGCTGGCTGGTGATATTGCTGACCTTCATGGTGGTCGTCGGCACGGCTGTGGGCGTGAGTCTCGTGATGCCAAAGAAATACGCGGCATCCGCGGCGGTGCTGGTCGACGTGAAAACTCCGGACCCCATCCTGGGGGCGTTGATGCCCGGAATGATGACCCCCGGCTACATGGCGACGCAGATCGACATCATCCAGAGCGACCGCGTCGCACGCCGTGTGGTGCAGATGCTCAAGATCGACCAGAACGCCAGCGCTCGCCAGCAATGGCAGGAGGAAACCGCGGGCAGGGGCTCGATCGAGGCCTATTTCGCCGACCTGCTGAGCAAGCAGCTCGACGTGAAGCCCTCGCGCGAGAGCAACGTCATCAACATCACCTACAAATCGGGCGAGCCGCAGTTCGCGGCGGTCATTGCGAACGCCTTCGCACAAGCCTACATCGACACCAACGTCGAGCTGCGTGTGGATCCCGCCAAGCAATACGCGGGCTGGTTCGATCAGCGGACCAAGGGCCTGCGTGACCAGCTCGAGGCAGCGCAGACGCGACTGTCACAGTTTCAGCGCGAGAACGGCATCATCAATGCGGACGAAAGGCTGGACGTCGAGAACGCCCGCCTGCAAGAACTTTCCAGCCAGTTGGTGGCAATGCAGGCATTGCGGGCCGAAACCAGTTCGAGGCAGGCGCAGGCCGGCAACACGGAAACGTTGCCCGAGGTGCTGCAGAGCGGCCTCGTGCAAAGCCTCAAGGCCGACGTGGCGCGGCAGGAAGCCAAGCTCAAGGATCTCAGCTCCCAGTATGGCCCGAACCACCCGCAGGTGCTGCGGGCCGTTGCGGAGGGCCAGGCCCTGCGCGCGAAGCTCGAAACCGAGATCAAGCGGGTCGCCGGCGGCGTCGGCACGAACGCCCGCGTCAATGTGCAGCGCGAGGCGGAGATTCGCACCGCGCTCGACGCACAGAAAAAGAAGGTGCTCGAAATCAAGAAGCAGCGCGACGAGATCACCGTGCTCCAGCGCGAAGTGGAGAATGCGCAGAAAGCCTACGACATGACGGCGCAACGGCTCGTGCAGACCAACCTCGAGAGCCAGACGCAGCAGACCAACATCGTCGTGCTTAACCCTGCCGTCGAGCCGGTCGAGCCGTCGAGCCCGAAATTGCTGCTGAACACGCTGTTATCGATCTTCGTGGGCGCTTTGCTCGGCGTGGGGCTCGCACTGCTGCTTGAACTGCTCAACCGCCGCGTTCGCTCGCCGGAAGACATCGTCGAAGCGCTCGGGCTGCCCGTGATCGGTTATCTCGATGCCGCAGACGCGCGAAAGTCCAGGGGCAGACGACGGCAGAAGCGCCTGGTCTTCCCGCGGTTCAACCCCGACCGCGCGCTGCCCGCGCCACGCTGATGACTGGAGATGCAAAGATGATGACCGCTGAGGCGACCGCCATCCGGTCGCTGGTTCGCACCGAAGTGCGATCGACGGCGGACGACCGTTCGATCGGTGCCATCCTGATCGATTCAGGCCGCCTCACGCCTGAGGATGCAGAACGCATCCTCCACAAGCAGCGCGAGGAGGGTCTGCGCTTCGGCGAAGCCGCGATCAAGCTCGGGCTCCTCAAGGAGCAGGACATCCAGTTCGCGCTGGCACGGCAGTTCGACTATCCCTATCTCGTGCCGGGCGAGTCGAACGTATCCGCAGAACTGGTTGCGGCGTATCAGCCGTTCAGCCGGCAAGTCGAGGCGCTGCGCGCCTTGCGCAGCCAATTGTTGCTGCGCTGGTTCAACGGCGACGTCGACCGGCGCGCAATCTCGATCGTCTCTGCCGGCCGCAAGGAAGGGCGCAGCTACCTGGCTGCCAATCTCGCCGTGGTGTTCTCTCAGCTCGGCGAGCGCACATTGCTGATCGACGCGGATTTGCGAAATCCGCGCCAGCATCAACTGTTCGGCCTTGCCAATCGTGCCGGGCTCTCGCAGATGATCACCGGGCGCGCAGGAGACTCGGCCGTCGAGCGTGTCCCCGCGCTCATGGACCTATCCGTCATCACCGCCGGCTCGGCCCCCCCCAATCCGCAGGAACTGCTTTCGCGGGCATCGTTCTCCAACCTCCTGGCCTCGCTCGGCAGCCGCTACGACGTGATCATCGTCGACACACCGGCCGCCGAGATCGGTGCGGATGCACAGACGGTGGCGGTGCGCACCGGTGCAGCGCTGCTGGTCGCACGCCAGAATGCAAGCTACATCGGCGAACTGCAGGACCTGTCTGATAGCCTACACCACGCCACAGCCGCCGTAGTCGGCGTGGTCATGAACAGCTTCTGATTAGTCGTGATCACGGCAACTGGAAACGGTCCGGCCCAACGCGTTTGGATGGGTTGGGCTCCGGTCGCAATCGGCCTTTGTGCGCTCTACCTGCCCACTTTCCTGACCTTCTCCCGAACGATCTGGGAAACGGAAGAGCAGGCGCATGGCCCGCTCATCGTGGCCGTTGTGATCTGGCTGCTCTGGGACAAGCGGCAGTTCTTCCTGGTTTCAGAAGGCGATCCGAGGCCGGGCATCGGCTGGCTCCTGTTGCTGATCGGGTTGCTGGGATACATCCTCGGCCGTTCGCAATCCATACCGTTGCTCGATATCGGATCGTTCATTCCCGTCGCATTCGGCGTGCTGCTTGCCATGAAAGGCTGGCCGGGCGTGCGCGCGCTTTGGTTCCCGGTGCTGTTCTTTGCGTTTGCGATTCCACTGCCGGGTCTCATCGTGGATGCTGCGACGGGACCCTTGAAGCAGACAGTTTCCGCAGTCGCCGAATCGATCCTTTACGCGACCGGCTATCCCATCGCCCGCAGCGGTGTAATTCTGAATGTCGGGCAATATCAACTGCTGGTTGCAGATGCCTGCTCGGGCCTGAACTCGATGTTCAGTCTCAGCGCACTCGGATTGCTCTATCTCTATCTGATGCGGTATCGCTCGTACCTTCACATCGGCCTGATCCTTCTCAGCATTTTGCCGATTGCGTTTGCGGCAAACATCGTGCGCGTGATGATTCTCGTCCTTGTGACCTACCATATGGGCGACGAGGCCGGGCAGGGCTTCATCCACGGATTTGCCGGCATGGTGCTCTTCATCGCCGCGCTACTCATGCTCTTTGCGTTCGATGGTGTGTTGCGCATGGCATTCCGCACAGGAAAGACGGCATGAACATCTCAGGCGCCATGCGGCGCGGGGTCTTCATCGGGATCGCCATGGTCGTTGCCGCGGGGCTCGCAATCGCGGCGCGCCCCACCGTACGCATCGTGGACCAAAAGGCCCGGATCGATCTGGAAAGATCCATCCCAATCGCTTTCGGCGAATGGCAGGTAGATGCATCCGTCGCTCCGATAGCCGTCAGCCCCGACGTGCAGGCCAAGTTGAACAAGATCTACAACCAGACCCTCTCCCGTACCTACGTCAATGGGTCGGGGCAGCGGATCATGCTCAGCATCGCTTATGGCGGGGACCAGAGCAACGACGAATCCCAGGTGCACAGACCGGAGTATTGCTATTCCTCGCAAGGTTTCCAGGTTCATTCGAATGTCGTTTCGAAAGCGGTTGTTGACTATGGCGACCTCGTGGTCAGGCGATTGGTTGCCGTGCAGGGGCCGAGGAACGAACCCATCACCTACTGGATCACCATCGGGGACAAGGCGACCCTGCCTGGCGTGGGCCGCAAGCTCACCCAGATCGCCTACGGTCTTAAAGGAACCGTTCCCGACGGCATGCTGGTTCGCGTTTCGTCTATAGACCGATCGACCGAAAGCGCATACCGGCTTCAAGACAGGTTCATCGCGGACATGTTGAAATCCGTCGATGCAGATACCCGCCTGCGACTTGCCGGGCGATTCGGCGCCTAGTCGCATTCAATCTTATGAAAGTTCTCTCATGACCCGAAAGGTTGCACTCATCACTGGCGTGACCGGCCAAGACGGCTCGTACCTTGCCGAGTTCCTGTTGGACAAGGGCTACGAGGTGCACGGCATCAAGCGCCGTTCGTCGAGCTTCAATACAGATCGCATCGACCATATCTACGCCGATCCCCATGAGAAAGGCAGGCGTTTCATCCTGCACTACGGCGACCTCACCGATTCCACGAACCTTATCAGGATTCTGCAACAGGTCCAGCCGGATGAACTCTACAACCTCGCTGCGCAATCGCACGTTGCCGTGAGCTTCGAGGAACCGGAGTACACCGCAAATGCCGATGCAATCGGAACGTTGCGATTACTCGAGGCGATACGGATTCTCGGCCTCGAAAAGAAGACGCGTTTCTATCAGGCCTCCACCTCAGAGTTGTACGGACTCGTTCAAGAGGTGCCGCAGAAGGAAACGACGCCGTTCTATCCGCGCAGCCCATACGCGGTTGCCAAACTGTATGCCTACTGGATTACCGTCAATTACCGTGAGGCCTACGGCATCTACGGATGCAACGGAATCCTTTTCAATCATGAGTCGCCTCGACGCGGCGAAACTTTCGTAACCAGAAAGATCACGCGTGCCCTTGCTCGCATCAAGCTGGGTCTTCAGGATTGCGTCTACCTCGGGAACCTCAATGCTCTGCGTGATTGGGGGCATGCGCGCGACTACGTCGAGATGCAATGGCTAATGCTGCAACAGGAGCACCCCGAGGATTTCGTGATCGCAACGGGTGTTCAGTACTCGGTGCGACAGTTTGTCGAGATCGCTGCTGCCGAACTCGGGATCCAGGTCAACTGGGAGGGCAGCGGGGCGAACGAAACGGGAATCGATCAATCGGGCAACACAATCGTGCGAGTCGATCCGAGGTACTTTCGGCCAACGGAGGTTGAAACACTTCTCGGCGATCCTTCCAGGGCCCACCAGAAGCTTGGCTGGAAGCCGCGCACCACGTTCCAGGAATTGGTGCAGGAAATGGTGCGTGAGGATCTGCGCATTTCCGAGCGCGATTCGCTGATCAAGCAACATGGCTACCGGCCCATGGCTTACCACGAGTAGTAGGGCATACAAGCCAAGCAGCATTGTTTTCCGTTTCTATGAATCCGAGGTGTAATTACGCGGATGAATGTGGATAAATGAAGAATCCTGCCCGTTCACTACCAGACATACGGCTTTGAGGATAGGGCGCATTCAGGCGAGCCTACTCGTCCAGATTGTTCAGAGCGCAACCGCATTCATTATTGCGCTGAGCCTAATTCCCCCCTTGGGGCCATCTGAATATGGCGTGTTCGCGCTCGGCGTGTCGGTTCAGATGTTCGCACTCAGCATTGTCGATTCGCTTCTGACAGTGCCGATAACGGTTGCTGCAGGGCGATATGGAACACGCGTTGCCGGAAGGTATGTTTCGGTTCTCCTGCCTGCGGTGCTGGTATTCAGCGTGATGGCCTCGATGGTGGTCATAGCGCTCGTGTTAGCTGGATCGTCGGCCCTAGATGTGCCTGAAGGGCAGAGGCTGGGATT
Organism: Rhodocyclaceae bacterium; assembly: GCA_016791115.1. Classification (GTDB taxonomy): domain Bacteria; phylum Pseudomonadota; class Gammaproteobacteria; order Burkholderiales; family Rhodocyclaceae; genus Methylophosphatis. Next base: position 109,447 of record JAEUNL010000061.1, on the reverse strand, counting down.
TGCTCTGGTGGTTGGCGCAGGAACATTAGCGGTCTCGCTGCGCGAAAGCGTTCGAATGCTGCTCCTTGTGGAACGAAGGCTCCCGTCAATGATCGCTGTCGATGTTCTAGCTTCGGCTGCCAGTATCCTCACGCTCTATGTCTTGTTGGTTCCAGCCAAACAACACTTGAATGGCTCTACAGCGCTCCTCACTTTGGCGACGCCCGTCATCGTTTATTGCCTGTCGTTGGCCATTTTGCCGCTTCACCCCATCAGATTGCGGCGCATCGGACTGATTCTCCATTTGGTGAGGAGCGGGTCGCGATCCCTTGGGGCATCTATGCTGAGTTGGGTACAAAGCCAAAGCTACATCTATTTTGTGGCGACGCTACTCGGTGCGGCGGCACTGGGCTCCCTGTCTGCCGTTCGGGTTGTTTTTGCTCCCCTTCAAACGCTTTTCACCGGGGTTGCCAAAGGAATCATGCCCGGTTTGGCGAGGCGCATCTCAGTTGGAGAGGATTTGAGCTTCCAACGGATCCTGACGCGTTCTTATCAATTCTCCGGTCTCCTGGTATTTGTCTGGACAGGGCTAGCGGCACTTGGTGCGGAGACTGTGTTCGCCGCGATTGGTGCGCGGCACTTCCATTTTGATCTGGCAATGGTTGTGTCGTGGGGCACCGTATTTCTCATTACCGCGTTGCGCTCCGTCTCATCAGTCGGTTTACGATCAATGGCGAGGTTCGGCGATCTTGTCTGGCAAGGCTTGATCGGGGCATTGGTGGCGATGGTATCGATACCGTCGCTGATACTCCAGGCCGGAGCAGTGGGGGCGCTTTGGGGGTTGTCGCTGGCCGAACTCGCCGCATGGCTCTTCTCGCTGCGCTTGCTCACCAGGAGAGCGCAATGCGGACGCTAGTAACGGCTGCTCGGTCTCAATACGACAGAAGTCTTACGAGGGCGATCTTCGTCGTTTTCTTTCTTGCTTGCGTTGGCGCATTGGTCTCTCTCGTGTTTGCGGATTCATTCTGGGCGGTAAGTGTTTTCCTTGCACTTATCTCCTTCAGCGTGTGCGGCATTGCGCTGTTGATAATTGTTTGGACCGGCAGCAATGCAATGCATGTCTGGATCTTCACGTTCGCGTTGGCAGCAATTGATCTGTCCTTGCGAAGCGTGGGCGGGAATGCACCATACCTCGCTCTGAAAGGGCTCTGTTATGGCCTTGCTGTGGTCGCGAGCATGGCCACGCTTGTAAGGACTCCCGCTCTCGGCGGAGAAGGGCCCGTCAAGGTGTATCTTTTCTACGTGCTCGTTGCGTGGTTGAGCATTGTTTATAGCTTTGACAAGTGGACTACCGCTTACACCGGATTTGCCCTGATGAGTCTGGCGTTGGTCGGCTGGTCACTCTCACGACTGCCGATAGACCGGGGGATTCAGATCGTTGGGGCAATCGCTCTCGTTCTCGGTATGGGATCTCTGGTTTCGGTGGCGCTGTATGTCATATCTCCTACTCTCGTCGTATCGGCGGAGACAGCAGGAGGTGGGCGAATCGGAGGACTCTTCGGCTCCCCGAATTCGCTCGGGGCGGTGACTTCAATCGGCATTCTCAGTGCACTGGCCGCCATGTACTGGGAGCGGGTTCGGGTGCCATTTGCGCGAGCCTGGGCAATCTATGCGGTGTGTGTTCTCTCTGGAGGCATTGCGCTTTACCTGAGCGGTAGTCGTACGTCCATGCTTGCCCTGGTGGCTGCCGTTCTCCTGGTTACGGCGGTCGTGCGACCTCGACTGACTGCCTTGATTGCAATATTCGCGACCACGTTGGCATTCATCGGGTTTCTCGCCGATGTCACAGATCAATTGTTGGAGCTTGGCGTCAGCAGCCTCTCCCGCACGTCGCACGGTGCGGACGTTCGTAACCTTACCGGTCGCTTGGCGATCTGGGAGTTTGCCTATCAGTCCTGGCTCGCAAAGCCGTGGTTTGGATACGGTCTTGGCGCCTCGCGCGAACTGATCTCGCACGGGTGGTCCAATTTTTGGGGCGGAACAACCGGTTCGGCTCACAACGCTTTGCTCGAAAATCTGCTTAACGTTGGTGTAGTTGGGACGACCGTACTGCTGGTTTGCATCCTTTGGCTGGTCGTGCGAATCGTCCGCGGATTTCGAGATCGCTCTGACGATGCGTTGATCGTAACGTCGATATGTATCGGCTTCCTCGGATTCGGCGTTCTGCAAGGCGTCGCCGAGAAGTCGTTTGGAGGAACGTCCAGCACGGCGACAGGTGCGCTTGTCGTCGCACTCGGTCTGAGTCGGCATCTTGGGGTCAAACGACGATGATCAAGCGACTGCTGCTTTTTCTCATCGGAATCGTTGCGGGCAGCGTAACTGCTTACGCTGAGGTGGATCGCGCGTTCATCGGTACGCATTTTCATGATGCCGGCAAGAAGCCGCTTGCGGTCAGTGCGTCAATCGGGTCATTGCGACTGTGGGATGCGCGCTTGGGATGGAACTATCTCGAGCCCGCGAAAGGCGCCTGGGCCTTCGAGGCGATGGATGTTGCCGTCGCAGATGCGCGGCAAGCCAATCTAGAGATTCTCTATCCGCTTGGCCTCACGCCCAAGTGGGCGTCCTCCGATCCGGAGCGCGCCTCGGCATACGGGCCGGGAAACTCCATGCCTCCAAGGTTGATGGCAGACTGGGAAGAGTACGTCCGAACGGTCGTAAGACGATACCGCGGGCGCATTGCAGCGTATGAAATCTGGAACGAGCCGAATCGCGCCCTGTTCTTTGGAGGAACCACGGCGGATCTGAAGCGATTGACCTGCTCCGCATATGCGATCATCAAACAGATCGATCCGGCCGCCAAAGTGGTGGGAGCAGCGGCGACAGACCAGATGCAGGGCGTGCGCTGGCTGGCGGATTTCCTCGACAAAGAGGTTCTTTCCTGTGTCGATGCGATCGGTTTCCACCTCTACACCCTGGCGCACGAACCTCCCGAAGCGGTGGTGCCGATCGTTCGCGAGATTCGGAACGTGTTGGTCTCGAAAGGGGCTGCCTCGGTTCCGCTCTGGAATACCGAGTTTGGCTGGTACATCGCGAACTCACAGGTTGCCAACGACTCGCGCTACAAGGTGCTGAACGCCTCGACGGCCCGCGATTTCCTGCTGCGCTCGTTTGTGGTCCAGGCTTCTCTCGGGATCGAGCGCGCGTTCCAGTACGCCTGGAACAACCGCAGAATGGGTGTGATCGAACCGGATACGGGAAAGGTCAAGGACGTGGGCGAAGCCTTCGCAGTCGCAGCGCGCTGGCTCGGCGGTGCCGACGAGGTGTCGTGTCGCGAAAGCGCGGGGATCTATCGATGCAGCGTCCGGCGCGGGATTACAAGGAACCTGATTGTGTGGTCGGTGTCCGGTACGCGGAAAGTTGATCGAACCGAGCTGGGCGGGTTCAATCGTGTTTCCTTTGCCGGCGAGCAGGAGGTGCCCCTGATTGGCAATGAGATCGAATTCTCCGGCACGCCTGCACTTCTGCGTCCCTAATGGCAGCCGCTGTGCACGTTGCCTGGCCGCGTACCTGCAATGTCCCATGCTTGATCGGAACGCGGGAAAACAATGAGCCTTGATCAAAAGTACGATCGAATGTACGGCACAGCCACGATATCGGACGAGCACGCGGATGCGGATCCACGATCGTGGCCGCGGGACAGGGTGGCTGCGATATTGAAGGACGCGCCGCCTGCATATTGCGTGCTCGATGTCGGTTGTGGCGACGGACGGCTACTGTTGCGCCTCCGAGACCGGTTCCGCCAATTCGTCGGCCTCGAGTACTCCCGGTCCCGGCTCGATCAATCATGCGCGAACCTTTCCAGCCTGCCGTTTCAACCCGTTCTCGGCAGCGCGGAAGACATGTCCGGGATTCCGGCACAAAGCATCGACGTCATTGTCAGTGCAGACGTCATCGAGCATGTGCCGGATGTCTATCGCGCCGCCGAGGAAATGCTGCGCGTACTTAAACCTGGCGGGGTTGCGGTGATCAATACGCCGAATGTGGCCTTCATCAAGAAGAGGTTGCTGCTCGCGGCCGGACGGTTTCCGTCGACGTCCCAACCCAACGAAGGGCTCGGAAGTGACATCCTGTTCGATGGCGGGCACCTGCATTACTTTACTTTTCGTTCGTTGTCCCTGCTTCTCGTGAAAGCCGGGTTCGATATTGTCCGGCACACGGGTTTCGGCGTTCTCGGGCCCGCGAGCCGCCTCTGGCCCGGGCTTTTGAGTTCCGGCGTGCAGGTCGTTGCGCGACGACCGTTGGCATGATGGTCCGATCCGTTCGATGCTGATGCCGATGTCACCGGAAGTCTCCATCATCCAGCGTCGCATGACACATTATCGAGTCCCGCTTTTCGAGCGCATGAGGGAGATGCTGTCCGCGCGGGGAATCCGTCTGCGACTCTTGTACGGTGATCCCACACAAGGCGAGCGCGCAAAGAACGATGCGGGGCATGTCGAATGGGCCGAACGTCTGGAGAGCGTGTATCTATTCGGCGACAGGGTGTGCTGGCAGAACTTTCACCGTGCAACCGGAAGCTCGGATCTCGTGATCGCGACACAAGAAAACAAGCTGGTGTTCAATTTGTTGGCCTTGTCGCTCTTGCGGCCACGCCGTTTCGCGTTTTGGGGGCACGGGAAAAACATGCAGGCTTCCCGAACGGATCACTGGACGGAACAATTCAAACGCTGGACGACCCGCCGGGTCGACTGGTGGTTCGCGTACACGGCGCTCTCCCGGTCCTTCGTGGTTGAGGCGGGTTTCGACCCGGATCGCGTAACGGTCGTGGACAACGCGGTCGATACGGCGGCCATGGCACGCGACATCGAATCGATCGATTCGCAGGCGCGCGATGCCATGCGCCGGGAGCTGCGCATCGAGCGTGACGCGAAGGTCGGTTTGTTCCTCGGTTCCTTGTATGCCGAGAAGCGGCTTGACTTCCTGCTCGAGGCCGGACGCAGGGTTGCCCAGGACGTGCCCGGTTTCGTGCTCGTCATCGTCGGTGAAGGCCCGGATCGCGGCGTCGTCGAAGCTGCGCTCTCCTGCAACCCCTGGCTGCGGTATGCCGGCAGCCGGCATGGGCGCGACAAGGCCGCCCTTCTTGCACTGGCCGACGTTTTCCTGAATCCCGGGCTGGTGGGTCTTGGCATCCTGGATTCCTTTGTCGCCCGCTCGCCGATCATCACGACCGACTGCCGCTTGCATTCGCCCGAGATCGCCTATCTCGAAGATGGCGTCAATGGTTTGATGACGCCGAATGATGCGGATGCCTACGTCAGCGCGGTAGGCAAGGTGCTGTCGCAGCCGGCGTATCTGCAGCGTCTGCAGGCTGGATGCGAGCTGTCGTCGAGCCGCTACACGATCGACAACATGGCATCCCGGTTCGTTGCGGGCATCGAACTGGCGTTGGCGGCCTAGCATGCGTGTTTTGATCGTGCATTGCCGCTATCAACAGCGGGGCGGCGAAGATGCAGTGGTCGATAGCGAAGTCGACCTGCTGCGCTCCGCCGGTGATCAAGTCGAACTGTTCGAGCGGTACAACACCGAGATCGCTGAAATGGGTCAGGCCAGCCTTGCCATGCAAACGGTCTGGTCGCGCCCGACACGGGCGGCGATCAAGGCGGTCGTGGAGCGGTTTCAGCCGGACGTGGCTCACATTCACAACACGTTTCCGCTGATTTCGCCCTCGGTCTACAGTGCACTCGGCGACCTCGGCGTGCCCATCGTCCAGACATTCCACAACTTTCGCTGGCTGTGTCCGCAGGCGATGTTCCTGCGAGAGGGGCGGGTCTGCGAGGATTGCCTTGGCCGGGCGCCCGTGCCGGCGCTGATTCATGGATGCTACCGGAACTCCCGCCTTCAAACGGCGGTTCTGTCGGCCATGTTGGTGGTGCACCGATACGCCGGCACCCTTGCGCACCACGTGTCGCGGTTCGTTGCACTCAACGAATTTTGCAGGCGCAAGTTCATCGACGGCGGTTTGCCTGCGCACAAGGTCGTCGTCAAACCGAATTTTGTGGACCTGCCCGAGCCGGAGGTTCGCACGCGAAAGGGCATCCTGTTCGTCGGACGCCTGTCACCCGAGAAGGGCATTCGCGTTCTGTCCGGCGCCTGTGCAGCCGTTCCCGAGGCGGATGTCCGCGTGGCAGGCGAGGGGGATCAAGCCGATCTGCTCGCAGGGCTGGGAAACGTTCGGTTGCTTGGCAGCATCGACCCCGCGATGGTCCGCGAGGAAATGCTGGGGGCGGAGTGCCTCGTGATGCCCAGCATTTGGTACGAGAATTTTCCCCGTACGCTGGTCGAGGCATTCGCGTGCGGGCTGCCGGTGATCGCGAGCCGACTCGGCGCGATGGCCGAACTGGTTCGGGACGGCGTAACTGGTCTGCTCTTCGACCCTGGCGATGCGAGCAGTCTTGCGGACCGGATGCGGTGGGCCCTCGCCAATCCGGCGAGGATGCGCGAGATGGGCGCGAACGCGCGCAATGAATTCGAAACCCACTACTCTGCCGACGAGAACTACCGAATGTTGATTTCCATCTACAAGGACGCGATCAAGGAAGCGAGGGGGAGCCATGCCCGCTGATCTCAACAGGCGAACGGGAGACGTGCTTGGCGCGCCAATCGACGTGCTCACCTGGCAGGATGCGCTGGGCCGCATAGCGGACTGGGGGCGCCGCCGGGAGTCCAGAGTGGTCTGCATATGCAATGTCCATTCCGTCGTGACCGCGCGTACCGATCCGGATTTCGGCCGCGTGGTCAGCGAGGCGGACATGGCCACGCCGGACGGCTACCCCGTGGCCTGGATGCTTCGGCGTCTGGGATATTCGGCCCAGGAACGAATAAACGGCCCGGATCTGATGTGGAAGTACTGTGCCGAGGCCTCTGAACGGGGCGACGCGATATATCTTTACGGAGGTTCCCAGGCAACGCTGGACGCCCTGGTCCCCCGTCTCACGTCGGCCTACCCGAGTTTGCGTATCGCCGGTCTGGAGTCGCCACCGTTTCGTGCCCTCAGCGATGCCGAAGATGCCGCAGCGGTCCAACGGATCAACGCGTCCGGGGCCGGTGTGGTGTTCGTCAGCCTGGGTTGTCCGAAACAGGAAAAATGGATGGCCGCGCATCGCGGGCGCGTCAATGCCGTGATGATCGGCGTCGGTGCGGCATTCGACTACCACGCGGGCACCATCACGCGAGCGCCGGTCTGGATGCAGAATGCCGGCCTCGAGTGGCTGCACAGGCTTTGCTCCGAGCCGCGTCGCCTGTGGCGACGTTACTTCGTCACCAACACCCGCTTCGTTCTTGCAGCCGCGTGGCAGCTCTTTCGTCGTCCGGCGTCCCGGCAACGCGCTTCCGGGCCGCGCTGAGGCGCTGCGTTACGGATAACTCTGTGCATAGCTGCAACCGCGGTTGTTCGCCACGGCGCCCGCGGGCGTGCCTGCGCATGCGTCCTGCAGATCGGGAATTCCGTCCTCGTCCGAATCGATCAGCGTCTGATCCTGCGTGAAGACGATTTGCGACGTCATGGATTCGAGGCTGAACGGCCACGAGATCCGGGTCTTGTCGGGGAATCGGACATACATGCTGCAGAGTTCGGGCCGGCTGGACGCGTCCGGGCAGGGGGCTTGAACGGGGGATTGGGTGGGGTTCGTCAGCAGGCGCGCCTGGAACGTTGCCTCGATCGGGCTGACCTGCTGCATCGACACGTTGGCGACGCTGATGGATTGCCCCGGCTTGATGGCTTCGAAGTCGACGCGTGCGCCATTGTCCAAGGTAATCGGGTCTCGGGCATTCACGGTTTTGGACGCCTGGAAAAGTATCGAGTGCCGATTCCAGCTGCCGTTGCCTGAGATGGTTTCAGGGGCACCCATCAGACGCTCGTAGGTATTGGTGCCGCCACCGCCCCTGCGTACCAGCACGCCGAGGCTCTGGCCGGATGTGCCCGTTTTGAGGTCGAAGCTGAGCCGGTACCACGTGCCCTGGCTGACCGAGAAATATGGGCTGGACAGTATGCTTTCGCTGGCGCCCGCGACGAATCGCAGGCAATGGCCCGGCGGGCATGCCTCCCAATATTTCTGGGCGAACGGGGCGGTCAGGTTCCATGCGCCCCAGCCATTGGTGTTCTGCGCGAAATCGCCGTTGGGAACGATGTTGGTGCCAACGACACGATAGGAGGCAAATCGTCCTTGGGATATTTCGTCGCCGCTCAGATCCAGATTGCGGGCAACCCCGGACTGATTCACGGCCGACTGCCATTGCGGGAAGTTATGCGAAACCCCGCCCGAGGCCCACTTCTCGGTCGAGATCCGCGGCGAGAGGAGCGTGGAATGCAGGTTGCGGTCGTAGCTCGCAAAATGCGCGGTATCGGCGAAGTTCGATTCATGAACGATCGCCGAATCCGTGGTGGTCGGAAAAAGGTGGTTCGAAAGAATCTGGTTGCCGTATAGATCGCCCGAGGGGTTGGCCTGGCGCGTTTGCTCCTGCAGCCACAACTGGGTCTTCCGGTTCCCGTAGATCGTATTGCCCTCGATCCGGTTGCTGTAGGCGTTGTGCAGCTGGATACCATGATCGGCGCCAGTCGTCGTGTTGTTGAGCACGGTTACCGCATTTGCAAGGTCATCCAGGTATATGCCCACGGTATGGGTTGCCGTCCCGGGGCGACCGTCGCGGTTGCCGGGCACGCTTGACACGATGTTTCCGGAGACAGTGGTTCCCGCGCCTGACGAATTCACGTAGATTCCAGCGCAATCGTCGAGAATCAGGCACGCGTTTGAAACCCCGTTGCCGGACACGTTGCCGTTGCTCATCGTGATGATTCCGACGTAACCGGAGCCGTCGATCGAGTTGCCCGTTACCATCGAATCGTGTCCGGACCGGATTGCACCAAACGATGCGCCGGGCAGGCTCGTAACGGATCCATTCGTACGGATCAGACCGCTGTTCGTGATTGCGTTGTTGATTGCTCGCAGCCTTTGTGCGGCTATCCACTGGCTATCGACCCCGGAGATGGCGTCGCGGCCGGTGCTGGTCAATACGTTGGCCTCGATCAGTGCATCCTGGCTCCCCGATGCGTCGACGCCTTCGGCGAAGGTGTCGGCAATGACCGACGTTCTGAGGGTTGCATTGCGGCTCGCGGCCATTTTCGTGCCGATGCCGGTCCGTTGGACCTTTATGTTCTCGATCTTCACGAACGCTTTTCCGGCTATGTTCACCCCGGCAGGGAGGTGCCCGACGCGCACTCGGTTTCCCGGTGCCTGGCTATCCGGCATTCGGACGTAAAGGGTCTTCTGTGATCCGTCATAGAACCATTCGCCCGGTGAGTCGAGCATCCAAAGGGCACCCATCAGGAAATAGCCGTAACCTGCCGTGAGTGGGTAACTTGTCGGCGCGGAAAGGGTGATTCGCCCCGTTCCGTAAGACTGGACGGATCTCTCCTCCAGTAGCCAGTTGTTGGTTCTTACGCGAACGATCGTGTTTGAGGTGATGTTTGCCCCGGGCGGGAGAACAAGATCCGGCCCGGTTGGCACGTAGGTGCTAACGTACTTCCCCGCATTGAGAACCCGATCGGCATCGGCAGGCAATGACAGGTAAACGGACGACGGGCGGGACACGTCGTGCCCCGCGTTCGGATGGTGTGCCGGGGTCAGCGGCTTCCCGTCGGCAAACACCTGATCGGGGGCGCCCGCGCCGGTCGTGACGGATACGTCATCGACGTAGATGCGCTTGCCGGCCGCCGGCACTTCGAAGTCAAGTCGGGCGCCTGATACGGAACGGGTGGCCGTGAACGTGAAGTTGTAGTTGGACCAGGCGCCCGTGCCGACAATCGTCGCCCGAAGGCCAAGCGTTTCCCAGGGTGATGCCGCGCGTCGGACGAGAACCTGAACTGAAACACCGGCAGGCACATTCGATCGTAAGCTGACGCTGTACGTGCTTCCGGACTGAACCGGGAATCCGTTCGTATAAACGAGGCTGCTAGCAGTACCAGCTCCACTGAGAAAATTCATGCAGTTGCTTGCCGAACTGCCGCAGGCGGTTGATAGGGTCATCGAGGCGTCGTTCAATGGGGACCACTTCGCCCAGTTGGCGAGATTCGCGTCCAGCGTTCCGTTCAGAACCAGATTTGCCGGCCATCGCGTCTTGTAGATCCCGTTGGCGTGGGCCGTCCAGTGCTCCGGCATCAGGGCAATCGATCCGTCTATGACAGGCCGGTTGGCGCAGTCTGCCGGATGTGACCCGACGGAAATCGGGGCGGACGCAGATCCGGAAGCGGGAATCGCGAGCTCTTCGGACCAGGTTTCGCCGCATTTGAGAAGAATGCTGTCGCCCGGTGAAAGAGGCGCCGAGCGAACCCTGTTGAGTGATTGCCAAGGCCCATTCGACTGCGGCGTTCCGCTCGGCGATGGCGATGTGCCCGGCCAGAGATCGTTTCCCGCCGACGCATCTACGTAGTAGGTGGCGCCCTTTGCCGCAAAACTTGCTGCGACCAGCACCGCAGCGATAATTCCGTTTGAAACGAACGCCTTCATTGAATCATCCTTGCCGAGCGAGGTGGTTGGACGTGACCGTTGGTTGTGTCGGAATTATCGGAAAGGTGTCATTAACCTTTAATGCATGCTTTTCCGACACGCGCCATGCAAGAGTTGGTCCTGCACGGCGCATGCACGATCAGTCAGAAACCGCCGCAGTATCCGTGGCACGCAGCGGCCTTGGTTCGCGCACTGGTTTGAGAGACGTTTTACGTGTCGTGAGTTTGCGACGCCTGTCGAAATGCAATCCGGTTTCTGTCAGGGCTTTTGGACGATGTGCGACGTTCCATTGGACGGCGCATGATCCAGCGCCATTGGCCTTGGGAATCGCAGATTTGGAAACGCTTGAATCGGCGGCATCCACGCGAGCAACACCTGACGTGGCGCGTTCGCCTACGAAAGCCTGATCATCGCCCTACCTTGCGAATTGTGCGCAACCGCGCTTCGGCAAGGGGGGGGCGCCAGCCTCGGTTGCCCGGAGCAGGCGCCGCCGTGGATGCAGCATGCCGGACTGGAATGGCTGCAGCGGCTGGTTTCCGAACCACAGCGCCTTTGGCGCTGCGACCTGGTGACCAAGAGCCTGTTCGTGTTCGGCGCCTTGCGGCAGTTGGTACGGCCTGCCGGGACAGCGCGTGATGTGGGTGGCAGTCGGGCACGGGAGCGCCGGGTTCGCGATTGATGACAGGTAACACGCAACGTCAACTTGCCCGTGCCCGCTGGTACCATTAATATAACAACCGTTATAACGTTAAGGCGGAGACCGTGATGCACGCGCTCAAACTCACACAGATCGGCAATTCGGTCGGCGTCATCCTGCCGAAGGAGATCCTTGCACGGCTCAAGCTGGAGAAGGGCGACACGGTGTTTCTGACGGATTCGCCCGAGGGGCTGCGCATTACGCCTTATGACCCGTCGATTGCAGAGCAGATCGAGGCCGGGCGCGATTTCATGCGCGAATTTCGCGATACGTTTCACGAACTGGCGAAATAGCGTGTCGGCATGAGATGGTGCTGGATCGACAAGCGCGCACTGCTGCTGCTCCACGACGAAAGCCTGGCAGAGCACGGCGGTGCTTCGGGCATGCGCGACGAGGGCTTGCTGGATTCGGCGCTTGCGCGCCCCTTGAACCTTGCCGCCTACGGCGAGCCCGATGTGGCCGCGCTTGCCGCGAGTTATGGCGTCGGGTTGGCGAAGAATCATGCCTTTGTCGATGGGAACAAGCGCGCCGCTTTTCTCGCGGTGGGTTTGTTTCTCTGGCTCAATGGACATCGACTCGCCGTCTCGCAGGCCGAGGCGACGCTGGCCATGCTGGCCGTTGCCGCCGGCGATCTCGACGAGGCCGCCTTTGCGGCATGGCTTCGAGCCAACGTCACACGAAGGTAAGACCCCGACTCTTATCATTGCCGGCCGGCCTCGCAAGGTTGTACACCGCCTCGCGATCCTTCCGATTCTTCAGGACAGATGATGAACAGCATCGACAAGCAAGCACGCATCTTCGTCGCAGGCCATCGCGGCCTCGTTGGCTCGGCCCTGTTGCGCCGGCTCGCGCGCGGCGGCTACACGAACATCGTCACCGCGACGCGGCAGCAGGTGGATCTGCTCGACCCGCATGCGGTCGGCGCCTTCCTGATGCGCGAGCGGCCGGAGTTCATTTTCGGCGCGGCGGCGAAGGTGGGCGGCATCCAGGCGAACAACACCTTTCGCGGCGAGTTCATCTACGAGAACCTGATGATCGAGGCGAACCTGGTGCATGGTGCGCACCTTGCCGGCGTGCAGCGCATGCTGGTGCTGGGCTCGTCGTGCATCTATCCGCGCGATTGCCCGCAGCCGATCCGCGAGGATTACCTGCTGACCGGCCCGCTGGAGCAGACCAACGAGCCCTATGCGATTGCCAAGATTGCCGGCATCAAGCTGGCGGATGCCTACAACCACCAGTACGGCCACCGGTATGTGTCGGTGATGCCGACCAACCTCTACGGCCCCAATGACAATTACGATCTCGCGAATTCGCATGTGCTGCCGGCGTTGATCCGCAAGGCGCACGAAGCCAAGCTGCGCGGCGATGCCGAACTGGTGGTGTGGGGCACCGGCACGCCGCGGCGCGAGTTCCTGCATGTGGATGATCTGGCCGATGCCTGCGTGTTTCTGATGGAATCGGGTTACGACGGGCCGCTGCTCAACATCGGCGTCGGCGACGACGTGACGATCGCGGAACTGGCGCGGCTGGTGGTGGCCGCGGTGGGGTTCGAGGGGCAGCTCAGGTTCGATACGTCGAAGCCGGACGGCACGCCGCGCAAGCTGCTCGACGTGTCGCGCCTGCATGCGCTGGGCTGGCGGGCGTCGATTCCGCTCGATCGCGGCATCGCGGACACTTACCGCAGCTTCCTCACTGAGCAGGGGCGACGCTGACGGCGGATCGGGCGAACGAGGCATCGGTCTGGAGGGTGCATGAATGCTGGGCTGCAGCCATGCCATGCCGGAGATCGCCTATCCATGAGCCTTGTGGCGTGGTGTGCCTCGGGATCGCCAGTCTGCGCGCCTTTCAGGCATGGCGGGCGGGGTGGTTTCGCGCCAGTCGGGCCGCAGTACGCCGTACTGAAGTAAACTCGCGCTTCTTCAGCCACATACCGCGACGCAGTGTCGCTTTTCAGGCAGGGACATGATCCTCATCACAGGCGGCGCCGGCTTCATCGGCGCGAATTTCGTGCTCGACTGGCTGCGCGAAACCGGCGAGCCGGTGGTCAATCTCGACGCGCTGACTTACGCGGGCAACCTCGAGAATCTGGCTGCGCTCGAGGGGGACGGCCGGCACGCCTTCGTGAAGGGCGACATCTGCGACCGCGCGCTGCTCGATCGCCTGCTGGCCGAACACACGCCGCGGGCGATCATCCACTTTGCGGCGGAGAGCCATGTCGATCGCTCGATCCACGGCCCTGGCGCCTTCGTGCAGACCAACGTGGTGGGCACCTTTACGCTGCTCGAGGCGGTGCGCGGCTACTGGGGCGCACTGGGTGAGGCCGACAGTGCGGCGTTCCGCTTCGTGCACGTGTCGACCGACGAGGTGTACGGGTCGCTCGGGCCGGACGATGCGCCGTTCGTCGAGACGCGGGCGTACGAGCCGAACAGCCCGTATTCGGCGAGCAAGGCGGCGTCCGACCATCTGGTGCGTGCCTATCACCACACCTACGGCCTGCCGACGCTGACGACCAACTGCTCGAACAACTACGGTCCGTACCAGTTTCCAGAAAAGCTGATTCCGCTGATGATCGCCAACGCGCTGGCCGGCAAGCCACTGCCGATCTATGGCGACGGCATGAACGTGCGCGACTGGCTCTACGTCGGCGACCATTGCACGGCGATCCGCGAGGTGCTGGCGCGCGGCCGGCCGGGCGAGACCTACAACATCGGCGGCTGGAACGAGAAGCCGAACATCGAGATCGTGAAGACGATCTGCGCGCTGCTCGACGAGATGGCGCCGGATGCCGCCGGCCCGCACGCGCGCCTGATGACGTACGTGAAGGATCGCCCCGGCCACGACCGCCGCTACGCGATCGACGCGCGCAAGATCGAGCGCGAACTCGGCTGGCGGCCCGCCGAGACCTTCGAGACCGGCATACGCAAGACGGTGCAGTGGTATCTGGCCAATGCCGATTGGGTGGCGCACGTGCAGAGCGGGGCGTACCGCGAGTGGATCGACACCAACTACGGCGCTCGACGCGTTCGTTGAGGCGCGTCGCCTGGCTGCGCAATTGTGCAGCGAGGTTTATTCTGGGATTTTGGGAACCATGAATCGCAAAGGCATCATCCTCGCCGGCGGCTCCGGCACCCGTCTGTATCCGATCACGCAGGCGGTTTCCAAGCAGCTGCTGCCGATCTACGACAAGCCGATGATCTATTACCCGCTATCGGTGCTGCTGCTGGCGGGCATCCGCGAGATCCTGGTGATCTCGACGCCGCTGGATACGCCGCGCTTCGAGCAGTTGCTCGGCAACGGCAGCCAGTGGGGCATCGACATCCGCTACGCGGTGCAGCCCTCGCCGGACGGGCTGGCGCAGGCATTCATCATCGGCGCGGATTTCGTCGGCGACGATCCGTCCGCCCTGGTGCTGGGCGACAACATCTTCTACGGCCACGAGCTGGCCGAAGATCTGCGCGATGCCACCGAGCGCGCAAGTGGCGCGACGGTGTTCGCCTATCCGGTGCACGATCCCGAGCGCTATGGCGTGGTCGAGTTCGACGCCAACCGCCGCGCGATCAGCCTGGAAGAAAAACCTGCGAAGCCGAAGAGCCGCTACGCCGTGACCGGGCTCTATTTCTACGACAACCTGGTGGTCGACATCGCGCGTGCGCTCAAGCCCTCGCCGCGCGGCGAACTGGAAATCACCGACGTGAACCGGCGCTACCTCGAGATGGGTTCGCTCGACGTGAAGGTGATGGGCCGCGGCCATGCCTGGCTGGATACTGGCACGCATGAATCGCTGATCGAGGCGTCGATGTACATCCAGACCATCGAGAAGCGGCAGGGTCTCAAGATCGCCTGCCCGGAGGAAATCGCGTTCCGCATGGGCTACATCGATGTCGACCAGTTGCGTGCGCTGGCCGGACCGTTGGCGAAGAACGGCTACGGCCAGTACCTCTTGCAGATCCTCGACGAGCAGGTGTTCTGAGCCGCCATGAAGCGCATCGATACCTCGATTGCCGACCTTGCCATCATCGAGCCGCGCGTGTTCGGCGACGAGCGCGGCTTTTTTTTCGAGAGTTTCAACGCGCGCAGCCTGGCGCCACTGATCGGCGAATGGAACTTCGTGCAGGACAACCATTCGCGCTCGGCGCGCGGCGTGCTGCGCGGGCTGCACTACCAGATCCGCCAGCCGCAGGGCAAGCTGGTGCGCGTGGTCGCAGGCCGCGTGCTCGACGTGGCGCTGGACATCCGGCGCGCCTCGCCCACTTTCGGCCGCCATGTGGCGGTGGAACTCAGTGCCGAGAACAAGCGCATGTTCTGGGTGCCGCCGGGTTTCGCACACGGTTTCGTGGTGCTCAGCGAGAGCGCCGACTTTCTCTACAAGACCACCGACTACTGGGCGCCGGAGCATGAGCGCTGCATCCGCTGGAACGACCCGGCGCTGGGCATCGACTGGCGCATCGAAGAAGCGCCGAGCCTGTCCGCCAAGGACGCGCAGGGCGTACTGCTGTGCGATGCCGAGCTGTTCGACTGATATGCGCAGGAACCCGACATGAGGATGCTGGTCACCGGCTGCAACGGCCAGGTCGGCTGGGAACTGGCGCGCTGCCTGCAGCCGCTGGGCGAGGTCATGGCGCTCGGCCGCGCGGAACTCGATCTCGCCGATGCGGCGGCCATCGCCGCATGCATCGCGTTGCAGCGACCGGACGTGATCGTGAACGCCGCCGCCTACACCGCCGTGGACAAGGCGGAGAGCGAGAGCGAGCTGGCGTTCCGCGTCAATGCCGAGGCGCCGGCCGCCCTGGCGAAGGCGGCAAAGGCATGCGATGCGCTGCTGGTGCATTACTCGACCGACTATGTGTTCGACGGCAGCCGGGCCGGTGCCTACCGCGAGGACGACGCGACCGACCCGCGCAGCGCCTACGGCCGCAGCAAGCTCGCCGGCGAGCAGGCGGTGGCGGCGAGCGGCTGCCGCCACCTGATATTGCGCACGCAATGGGTGTTCGGTTCGCACGGCGGCAACTTCCTGCGCACTATCCTGCGGCTGGCGCGCGAGCGCGAGCAGTTGCGCATCGTCGCCGACCAGTTCGGCGCGCCGACCGCGGCACGGCTGATCGCGGACGTGACGGCGCAGATTCTCGGCAGGCAGGCTGTCGGGCTGCCGCTTGTCGACGGCGTGTATCACCTTGCCGCGGCCGGGCGCACCACCTGGCACGCGTATGCGAGCCAGGTGGTCGATCTTGCGCGCCGCGCGCCGGCGCTGGCGGATGGTTTGAAGGTGCGCGAGATCGTGCCGATTGCGACCGCCGACTATCCGCTGCCGGCGAAGCGGCCGGCAAACTCGGTGTTCGATTGCGGCAAGCTGGAGCGCGCATTCGGCCTGCGCATGCCGAATTGGCAGCATGGCGTGGAATTGTGCGTTGCCGAACTCGCCGCGCGGTGAGTACATTGAGGCTCTTGTTTTCCTTTCTGGAATCGTCATGACGACTCGGATTCTCCCGGTGATCCTCTCCGGCGGCTCGGGCACTCGCCTGTGGCCGCTGTCGCGCGAGCAGCATCCGAAACAGTTGCTCGCGCTACATGGCGACGAGTCTTTGTTGCAGGCGACGGCGACGCGGCTCGCAGGGTTTACGGGCGCGCTCGAGGTGGCGGCGCAGCCGCTGGTCGTGTGCAACGAGGAGTACCGCTTCATCACCGCGGAGCAACTGCGTGCCGTCGGCAAGCCGGCTTCGGCGCTGATCCTCGAGCCGATGGGCCGTAACACCGCGCCGGCGCTGACGCTGGCCGCACTGGCTGCGGGCGAGGGCGATCCGGTGCTGCTGGTGATGCCGGCCGATCATGTGGTGACCGATCGCGCGGCCTTCCAGCAGGCGATCGACGCCGGTGCGCTGCTTGCGCGCGATGGCACCGTCGTGACCTTCGGCATCGTGCCCGATCGGCCGGAAACCGGGTACGGCTACATCCAGACCGGCGAAGGCACGGCGCATGGCGCCAGGCGCATCGCGCGCTTCGTCGAGAAGCCCGATCTCGAAACGGCCGGGCGTTACGTGTCGAGCGGCGAGTACCTGTGGAACAGCGGTCTGTTCATGATGAAAGCCTCGGTCTGGCTGAAGGCGATCGAACGCTATCGGCCGGACATCCTGGCTGCGTGCCGGAGCGCGATCGGGAAGGGTGTGCGCGATGCGGATTTCCTGCGCGTCGACAAGGCGGCGTTCGCAGCCTGCCCGTCGGATTCGATCGACTATGCGGTGATGGAAAAACTGCCGTCGGATGCAGCCGCGGGCCTTGCGGCCCACGTGGTGCCGATGTCCTGCGGCTGGTCGGATGTGGGCGCGTGGGACGCGCTGTGGCAGGTGGCGGACAAGGATGCGGCCGGCAATGCGACGCGCGGCGACGTGATGCTTCATGAAACCCGCGGCAGCCTGGTGCTGGCGGATGGGCGCATGGTGGCCTGCATCGGCGTCGACGACGTGGTGGTCGTGGAAACGCCCGATGCGGTGCTGGTGGCCTCGAAGGACCGCACCCAGGAGGTGAAGCAGATCGTCGGGCGCCTGAAGCAGGCCGGCCGCAGCGAGGTGACGAACCATCGCAAGGTGTACCGGCCCTGGGGCTGGTACGACAGCATCGATGCCGGGCCGCGCTTCCAGGTCAAGCGCATCGTGGTCAATCCGGGCGCCTCGCTGTCGCTCCAGATGCACCACCATCGCGCCGAGCACTGGATCGTGGTGACCGGCACGGCGCGGGTGACGCGGGGCGAAGAGGTCTTTCTGGTGTCGGAGAACCAGTCGACCTACATTCCGCTCGGCACGAAGCATCGGCTGGAGAATCCGGGCAAGGTGCCGCTCGAGATGATCGAGGTGCAGTCGGGCGCCTACCTCGGCGAGGACGACATCGTGCGCTTCCAGGACACCTACGGCAGGGGCTGAAGACATGGCGATCCTCGTGACCGGCGGCGCGGGCTACATCGGCTCGCATACCTGCGTCGAACTGCTGCAGGCCGGCGAGCAGGTCATCGTGCTCGACAATTTCAGCAACAGCAGCCCGGAGGCTGTGCGCCGCGTCGGGGCGATCGCCGGCCGGGCACCGCTGTGCGTGGAGGGCGACATCCGCGACGCCGCTTGCCTGGCCCGTTTGTTCTCCGACCATGATATCGAGGCGGTGATCCATTTCGCCGGCCTCAAGGCAGTCGGCGAGTCGGTCGCGAAACCGCTGCTCTACTACGACAACAACGTGGTCGGCACCATCCGCCTGCTCGAGGCGATGCGTGCGGCCGGCGTGCGCAACCTGGTGTTCAGCAGCTCGGCCACGGTGTATGGCGACCCGCAGCGCCTGCCGCTGACCGAGGACCATCCGCTGTCGGCGACCAATCCCTACGGCCAGTCCAAGCTGATGATCGAGGAGATCCTGCGCGATGTGGCGCGCAGCGAGCCGGGCTGGCGCATCGGGCTGCTGCGCTACTTCAACCCGGTCGGCGCGCACGCCAGCGGCACCATCGGCGAAGATCCGCAGGGCATACCGAACAACCTGATGCCCTTCGTGGCGCAGGTGGCAGTGGGCGCGCGCGAGAAGTTGTCGGTGTTCGGGGGCGATTACCCGACGCCCGACGGTACCGGCGTGCGCGACTACATCCACGTGGTCGACCTCGCCATCGGACATCTGCGTGCGCTCGACCGCATCCGTGCGCACGAGGGTTTGTTCGCGGTGAACCTTGGCACCGGGATCGGATACAGCGTGCTCGACATGGTGCGGGCGTTCGAGGCGGCGTCGGGCCGCAAGGTGGCCTATCGCATCGTCGACCGGCGTCCGGGCGACATCGCAAGCTGCTACGCCGATCCGAGCCTCGCCCGGGCACTGCTGGGCTGGCGTGCCGAGCGCGGCATCGAGCAGATGTGCGCCGACGCCTGGCGCTGGCAGAGCGCCAATCCGCGCGGATTTCGCAGCGACGGCGGTTGATCGCCCGGCTTCGGAGTGTTCGTGTCGGAACTAATAGTTGAAAACAGTCCGAAATTGAACTACAGTCGGCTCATGCTTGTCATTTGCCGATATTCCGTACGCCGGAGCGCGACATGAGTGCCGTGCTCGAAGCGCCGCGCAAGGCGGTCGATCCGGCTTCGGCCGAGGCCGCGGCGGCTGCGCTGCGCACCTTCTGGCGCCTGGCCGAGGCGTGGAAGCTCAGCAATGCCGAGCAGCAGACCCTGCTCGGTGTCGGCCGGACCACGCTGTTCCACTGGAAGCAGGGTAAGGTCGGGCCGCTCGACCGGCACGTGCTGGAGCGCCTGTCCTACCTGTTCGGCATCTATGCCGCGCTGCAGATCCTGCTGCCGGTGGCCGAGCGTGCCGACGAATGGGTGCGCAAGCCGAATGCGGCGCCGCTGTTCAACGGGCAATCGGCGCTCGACCGCATGCTGGGCGGGCAGGTGGCCGATCTCTACGTCGTGCGCCAGTATCTCGACGCGCAACGCGGGGGCAAGGCTTGATCGATGCGGGCGCGATCCCGGTCGCCATCACGCGCTGGACCCCGAGCTACCGCCTGATTCCGTCGCGTTATCCGACGGTCGGGCTGTACGACGTGATCGCCGATCCGGCAGACCTCGATGCCGTGTTCGCGATCGAGGCGTTGACCAATCCTCGCATCCGCGACGAACTCGGCCAGATCAGCCTGGTGTCGCCGGAAGAGCGGCTGACCGGTCCCGGTGCGACCATGGTGATGGCGGCCTTCACCCATCTCAATCCAGAGGGGTCGCGCTTCTCGGACGGCAGCTATGGCGTGTACTACGCCGCGCAGTCGCTCGAGACGGCGCTGGCCGAGGTCAGCTACCACCGCGCCGTGTTCATGGCGCGCACCGCCGAGCCGGCGATCGACCTCGACATGCGGCTGATCGCCGCCGATGTCGACGCACCCCTGCACGATCTGCGCGCGCTGCGCGAAACCGCCCCCGCGCTCTACGATCCGCACCATTACGGCGCCGCGCAGGTGCTCGGGCGCGTGCTGCGCGAGCGCGACAGCTGGGGCGTGCAGTACCTCAGCGTGCGGCACGCCGATGGGCTCTGTGTCGGAGTCCTGCGCCCGCGTGCCCTGGCCAACATCCGCGCGGCTGCACACATTGCGTTGCATTGGGATGGGCGCGCGATTACGCACTGGTATGAAAAGCGGGATCCGCTGGCCATTCCTCGCGGCACATGGGGCGGGTCGGCACCCGCGCGTTAGCGGAGCATTTCGCAGACCGGGCCGGACGGACGCAGTCGCAGGGTGCGAATGACATTCGGGGGTGCATCATCCCGGTGGGTTCTCATTCGCGCAGTTCCGGATAGAAAGCAAGGATGAGGCGTCTCGTCGCTTCGTCCGATCTCGTGAGCACAGTGCTTCTTTCGGTCAGCAGATAGCGCACGTCGGCTGGAGTCAACGGTTTGGTGGATGCGCGGAGCCACGACAGGATCTCGTCCTGGGTTTCGTTGACAAAGAACCGGAAGATATTCTTGCTGCCGCGGCGTTGCCCGTAACGCCTCTCGAATACCGCTTCGGCTGTGTCGAGGCTCAGCCGCAACGGTACTGCCAGGGCGGAATCGCCGCGCGAGGGCGCCGACGAATCAGGCTCCAGATGTTCGAACATGAGCACCCGCCGGAAGAACTTCGCCTGCTCCGGGGCAACGGCAATGATGAGATCGCTCGCACGCCCCATGTATCGCGCTGCCAGATAGGCGACCTTGAACAGGTGCAGCAGGATCAGCTCCCTTGGCGCCGGGCCTTTGTCGGGGGCTTTCTCCGTTGCGGCGACGGTCGCCAGCTTTGCAAGCTCGACCGGTTTGCGCCCGGTTGCCCGAAGACCGGATAACGCCTTGTGATGCGAACCGTCGAGCGGCAGGCCGAGTTCGCTGTCGGGAATCAGCGTGAGGCTTGCCACGGCGACGGAGTTGCCGGTGTCCCTCTCATGTTCGACCAGAAAGGTTACGGTGCCGGGGATCGCGTCGTGACAGGACAGAAGCATCCGGCTTGGGCGCGAATCGACGAGGCCAGCAGCAAGATAGACGCAATAGGCGAGGGAGAGCGCCCGTTCCCTGGCGTGTCGCTCGCTAGCGATGACGATTCTGTATTCGTTGTGCGAGCCGAACGTGTAGTCCCTCATGGGAGCAGAGTATAGAGACAGGTTGCCGGCATCGCACGTGCCATTTGGCGTATCAGTCGAGTAGTTCCTCGATCTCCATGCGCACATTGTTCCTTGCTGCAGCGGTGGCGGCGGTGTTCTCTTCCACCGTTGCCCCTTTCCTGGTGCAGCGTGCCAGCGCGTCGCGAAATGGAAACGGTCCGAGGATGCTCGGGATGTCGAATGAGCAAGCTGCCGCGTTGACTGCCTCCGGGAGCAGGATGCGTCCGGCATCGACGGCATCGAAGCCGTGATGTGCGCCGGGATAGACAGTAATCCCGGCGTTCTGGCCACGCTTGACGAGATGACTGGTCATTCGTTCGCACGGCACGGCGGGCGTCCAGTCGTCCAGTTCGCCGATGTGGATGCGTAACGGCCCGGAAATCTGCGCCTGCTCGGGGAACGAAACGTTGCAGTATGGGTAAAGCGCGATGAAAGCACGAAACGATGGCCCGCTTTTCGGCGCGAAAGTCCGGAATGCCCAGGTCGTGGCGGCGTTCAGGGCGACAATGCCGCCATGCGAGAATCCCATCAGCGCGATTCTTCTCGCGTCGATGGACGGGTTCCCGGCCAAGACGCGCAGCGCACCGAAAACGTCTGGAACGCGTTGCAGTGGAGCCAGTGCCCAGGGGTTGGTACAGACCTCGGCCACATTGCGGCCGGCAAAGCTGTCGAGCAGGAATGTCGCGTAGCCCCAGGTACGCAGTGCCTCCGCCCAGGCGCGTTCGGTCTGCCCAATCCCGTTGCAACCATGGGCGAGCACGACTGCCGGGAAAGGCCCGTCTCCCGGCGGAAATTGCAAACTGCCGGACAGGCTGACCCCGTCTTTCGGTTTCACGGTGAAGCGGGATTGATCGTTGGATAGCTCTATGCTTGCGGTCGATGTGAAAGAAATCGTCGATTGCTGGTGGAGAATTCGTGGCTCGGCCACGCACGCCGTGCAGGTGCCGAACAAGATTCCCGCCAGGGTCAGGGTGCGCATGCTCATGCTTTCTCTTCGGAATGTATGCGGATGAAACCTTCGGAAGGTCAGGGCGATGCGGGGACTCAAGATAAATGCCGGATCAGCTATCTGTTGGAATGGGCGTCGCACGCCGCCTGAAACCGAGCGTGGATTCGATGCTGGACGATGCCAGGGACTCGACGACGATTTCTTCGGGTCCGAATTTCAAGTCCTCGTATGGCGCGGCGAATGCCTCCTCGATCGGGCGGCCTGTCGTGCTGCGGAGCAGCTGGAGTGCCGCTGGCAAATCGCGGTCGTCCACCAGACCTGGCCCGAGGTCGGTGACGACCAAGAGTGAGCCGAGCTCGTCGACCAGTATCCGCCGGATCGTTTGCGCAGTGGTGCCGGTATGCGCCGCGAACTGAACGGGGAGGGTTGGCTCCAGCCGATACACCAGCGGCGTGTAATCGAGCGATACCCAGACACGCTGCGGACCGTTCTGGAAGTACCAGGCGCCGCCCGCGTCGGGGAGGTAGTTGCGGTTGATGAACTCGGTCAGCCCGGCGTGAGCAATGCGTTCGCGCTGTGCGCCGACCCGCCATTCGCCGCGGCGCGTGAGCGCCAGCCAGCCATGGCAATCGGGAACGTCCGGCCAGCGCGCCATGGCGCGAACGACTGCGTCGTCCATCGTGTCAAAATCCATGCAATCGTGATTCGGTCGAGTATAGCAACGTGAACGACGCGAGCCGGTACGCGTCGAGGGCGGGCAGGGGCGGCTGCATGGCGCTGTCGCGTCGGCTCGGCTAACATGCCCTCCGGGGAGGAGATCATGTACAGAACGATCCTTGCAGCCTACGACGGTTCGGCAAGCGGACGCTCGGGCCTGCTCGAATGCGCAACCATCCAGCGCCTGGTGGCAGATGCGCAGTTGCATCTGCTCGCCGTCGCGCCGATCGCGGCCGGGCTCTACCTGACCGAAGGTTTCGTGCCCGATTCCCTGCAGGACGAGCAGAACCGCCTTTATCGCGATGTGCTCGACGATGGTTTGGCGATCCTCGCCGAGCGTGGCATCAAGGCCGAAGGGCATCTGGTGTCAGGCGAGCCGATCGACGAGATCTGCCGGCTGGCGGGCGAACTCGATGCCGACCTGATCGTCGTCGGGCACGGCCATCGCGCATCGCGGCTGGAGCGCTGGTGGCGGGGTTCGGTTGGCGCCTCGCTGGTCGAGCAGGCGCCTTGCAGCGTGCTGGTCGCGATCGCCAAGCGCCAGGACGCCCCGGCGACGCGCCGTTCATGAGCCGCACGCTGGCCAGGACCCTGCAGGGCGCCGGCGCGGATGCCGCCGCAGGCAGTGACATGCCGCCGCCCGAAGACCGTCGCTGGCAGCACCATTCGGTGCTGGTGGTCGATGACGAGGAAGGCATGCGCAGCTTCCTCGGCCGCCTGCTCGCCAGCCGCTGCGGCTTGGTCGAAACGGCTGCGAGCGCCGAGGCGGCGCAGGCGCTGTTCAACCGCATCCACTTCGACCTGATCGTCCTGGACATTACGTTGCCGGGCAAGACCGGCGTCACCTGGCTTGGCGAACTGCGCGATGCGGGCTACCAGGGCGAGGTGATCCTGATCACCGCGTTCGCCGACATCGAAACCGCAATCAACGCGTTGCGCGCCGGCGCATCGGACTTCATCCTCAAGCCGTTTCGCGTCGACCAGATTCTCAACTCGATGCAGCGCTGCTTCGATCGCGCGCGCCTGGTGCGCGAGAATTTCATCCTGCGCCGCGAGGTCGAGGAATTGGCGGGCGGCGTGGATAGCATCATCGGCAACTCGCGCGCCGCCAGCCAGTTGCGCCAGACGATCCTGCGCGTGGCGGCCATGCCGAGCACGGTGCTGCTGCAGGGTGAATCCGGCGTCGGCAAGGAAGTTGCGGCGCGTGCGCTGCACCGTTGCAGCCCGCGTGCGCAGCGTCCGTTCGTGCCGGTGAACTGCTCGGCGATCAGCGCGGAACTGATCGAATCCGAGTTGTTCGGGCACGTGAGGGGTGCGTTCACCGGTGCGGCCGAGGCGCACAATGGGCTGTTTTACTACGCCCAGGGCGGCACGCTGTTCCTCGACGAGATATCGGAACTGCCGCTGGCGATGCAGACCAAGCTGCTGCGCGTGATCGAGGAGCGCATGATCCGGCCGGTCGGTTCGACGCGCGAAATTCCGGTCGATATCCGCATCGTCGCCGCGACCAACCGCACCCTGTCGGATGAGGTCAAGGCGGGGCGTTTTCGTGCCGACCTGTTCTACCGCCTCGACGTGGTGAACATCCGCATTCCGCCACTGGCGGAGCGGCGCGAGGACATCCTGCCGCTGACCCGGCATTTCCTCGGGCAGTTGCAGGCGCAGCTCGGCCTGCCGCCGATCCAGCTCGATTCCGAAACGGTGGCGCAGCTCCAGCGCCACGACTGGCCGGGCAACGTGCGCGAATTGCGCAACCTGGTCGAGCGCTCATTGATTCTGGGCTACGTGCCGCTCGATTTCCTGCCGGCGCCGCTGCCGGTGCCGGACAACATGCAGGCCAGCTCGGCCGTTGCGCTCGAAGAGGTGGAGAAGCGCCACATCCTCGACGTGCTTGCCGCCTGCGGCGGCAACAAGTCCGAGGCCGCGCGCCGCCTCGGCATCTCGCGCAAGACCATGGAGCGCAAATGCACCGCCTGGGGCGTGGGCTGAGCATTCTCCTGCGCTGATCGCGACACCGGTGCCGGGATGGCGCCAGCGCATTCGTTCTGGAGCATCGGAACGCCGAATCTTCATGCGTCATGTTGCCGCCGGACACAACGACGAAGACCTGATCGGCGCTTTGAGGAATGCGCTGGACCTCGGAATGGCACATCACGAAGCTGCGCTGCGACAGATTGCGAGGTCGGCAAGCCCGGCTGCGTGTTCGGCCGATGCCGAGATTGGCGCCGCGATGACGCTACATGCCGGCACCGGGCCGATTTTGCTCGATGAGGCGATCGCGAATCTCAAAGAGCAACTGTCCGGCTTTCACGTTGCCGATTGCGGCTCGCTCGCAGGGCCTTCGAGCGGATTCGGCGGCTGGGCGGGCGCCGTGCGAACCCGGTGCCCGGCCGCTCACCAACGTCAGCGCGGCGCGCGGCCTAGAACGCCTGCCAGAGCATCCACCAGGGCTTTTCGCGCTCGAGGCCCAAGGCGTAATAGTCGCTGTTGGGGAAGTTCTTCTTCATCACGCGCTCGGCATCGTCATGCAGGTCCTTGAGGCCGAGTGCCTCGTATCCCTTGACCATGATGAACATCGCTTCCTCGATGGCCGGCGCCTGAGGGTAGGTCTGGATGGCGGTCTGGGCGCGCGATACGGCCGCAACGTATGCGCCGCGCTTGTAGTAGTAGCGCGCGACATGCACCTCATTGCGCGCAAGGTTGTTGATCAGGAAGGCCATGCGCTTCTCGGAATCGGCGGCATATCGGCTTTCCGGGAAACGACTGACGAGTTCGCGGAAGCTCTCGAAGGATTCGCGGGCGGCGCGCGGATCGCGTTCCGACACGTCCTGGCGCGAAACCTCGCTCATGAAGCCTTCGCCATCGTTGAAGTTGATCAGGCCACGCAGGTAGTGGGCGTAATCGACGTTCGGATGGTTCGGGTGCAGCTTGATGAAGCGATCGCAGGCGGCAAGCGCCTGCGCGGTATCGCCATTCTTGTGGTAGGCGTAGGCGGTTTCGAGCTGCGCCTGTTGGGCGTAACGCCCGTAGGGATACTTGGCCTCGAGCTTCTCGTAATACTTGATCGCCTGCTCGTAGGAGCCGTCGGTCAGGGACGCCTTGGCTTCGGAATAGAGTTTCTGCGCATTCCAGGTTGCGGTTTCGTCCGGTTTGTCGAGACCGGCACAGCCGGCGAGCAGGCATATGGAAACAACCGCTAAACTACGCTTGATGAACACCACGGCGCGCTTTCCCGTCGAAAATCAAGGCGCTGATTATAGCCCAAGCCCGGACGCGGCTCCCGGTGGCCTGCGCTCGCTGACCGTGCCGACCGAACATGCGGGGCTGCGCCTCGATCAGTCGCTCGCCCGGCTGCTGCCCGAGCACTCGCGCAATCGCCTGCAGTCGTGGTTGCGCGAGGGGCGCGTCCGTATCGACGGGAACGTGCGCGACCCGAAGGACAAGGTCTGGGGCGGCGAGCGCCTCCTGGTTGCGGAGGCCGAGGCCGTGGCGCCTGACGAGGATCGCGCCGAGGCGATCGGGCTTAACGTGGTCTATGAGGACGCGCATATCGTCGTCATAGACAAACCGGCGGGGCTGGTGGTGCATCCGGGCAGCGGCGTGCCGTCCGGCACGCTGCTCAACGCGCTTCTGCATCATGCGCCCAGAGTGGCCGAAGTTCCGCGCGCCGGCATCGTGCATCGGCTCGACAAGGACACCAGCGGTTTGTTGGTTGTCGCCAAGACGCTCGAGGCGCAGACCGACCTGGTGCGCCAGCTTCAGGCGCGCAGCGTGAAGCGACAGTACGTCGCATTGGTACATGGCATCGTCGAAAGCGGCGGCACCGTGGATGCGGCCATCGGCCGCCACCCGATCCAGCGCACGAAGATGGCGGTGGTAGGCGCGGGGCGCCACGCCGTCACGCATTACGTGCCGCTCGAGGTATTCGAGCGTGCGACCCTGGTTCAGTGCAACCTCGAAACCGGGCGCACGCACCAGATCCGCGTGCACATGGCGCACATCGGCCATCCGCTTGTGGGCGATCCGGTCTATGGCAAGCGCAAGTCCGGCGTGGCGCTGCTGGATGCTTTCCCGCGCCAGGCCCTGCATGCGTTGCGGCTCGGGCTGATTCACCCGGCCAGTCGCGCGCCGATGGAATGGGAGGCGCCGGTGCCGCACGATCTGGCAAATCTGCTGGCCGGGTTGCGAACTGCGCATGTGCAGGCGACGTGCGATGTCTGACCGCTGGATCGAACCGGACTGGCCGGCGCCATCGAATGTGCGGGCGCTGGTGACGACGCGCCATGGCGGCGTCAGCGTCGGCCCCTATTCCAGCATGAACCTCGGCACGCATGTCGGCGACGATGCGGCGGCGGTGGCCGCCAACCGCTCGATCCTGCGCCGATGCCTGCCTTCCGACCCGTGCTGGCTGGAGCAGGTGCACGGGGTCGATGTCGCCGTCGGGGAGACGGTGCGCGGCGTACCCCAGGCTGATGCCAGCGTGGCGCGAACACCAGGTGTGGTGCTCGCGGTGATGACGGCAGATTGCCTGCCGGTACTGCTTTGCGACCGGGCCGGATCGGTGGTCGGCATCGCGCATGCCGGGTGGCGCGGGCTGGTAGGCGGCGTGATCGAGGCGACGCTGGCAGCGATGGAGGTCGAACCCGGCGAGGTGCTTGCTTGGCTGGGGCCGGCCATCGGACCGGCAAGCTTCGAGGTCGGCGGCGAGGTGCGCGATGCGGCCATCGCCGCCCAATCGTCTGCTGCGCGCGCCTTCGCGCCATGTTCGCCGGAAAAGTGGCTCGCCGACCTCTATGCCCTTGCACGCCTGCGGCTCGAGAGGGCGGGGGTGAACAGCACGCGCGGCGGTAACTTCTGCACTGTGCATGATGCGGAACGCTTCTATTCGTTCCGCCGCGACCGGATCACCGGGCGCATGGCGTCACTCATCTGGCTTGCTGCGCCGGCGATTCATGATGGTTTAAGCTGCGGCGACTAGATTTGCGCACACCATGTTGAAACGCAACCTGACACTGTTGCTGCTGGCGTTCCTCGCGTGCCTGCAAGGGCTTGCGCCGCTGCTGCATGCGCACGCCGGCGGATCGGTCGGCGGGGTGCCGCATTTCCATGTCACGGCCGGCGCGGTTGGTGACGTCGGAACGCACCTCGATGTGCAGGTGCTCCGCGCCCATGGCGAGGCCATCATCGATGTGGCGGAAGGCCTGTCGCGCGACGATACCCTGGTCGCGTTCGAGGACGCGGTGCTACCGCAGAATGCCAGGCATCCGGCGGCGTGTGCGTCGTCTGCCACTCGCGCGACGTCGTGCGTCTCGTCGAGATGCCTACCCCTCGAACCTTGTGTGCCACCGCCCTCGCGGGCGCCCCCTTCGACCTGACTCTCTCTCCGGCTGCCGAGGCGGCCGGGCGGCGGAATGCCGGCGATCCTTCCTGCCTTGCATGGGGGCCTTCTCGTCGGGTGTCCCACTCATTGCTGACCGTCAGGCGATCCTCTGAGTACGCGGGCCTCATGCCTGCACAAGGAACACGCCTGCACAAGGAACAGAAATGCAAAAGTTCTTCTCGGGCGGGATGTCTGCCCTGCGGCGACGACACTTGTTCGGAGCCGTTGCACTGCTCATTTTCGGCCAGGCGGCCCTGACGGCGGGTGCGGCCGATCAAGTCGTGGAAATCAGTGCGGCCCAGGAAAAGGCGCTCGGCATCGAAACGGCGACGCTGCGCGCGAGTTCCGGCGGCGAGATCGGCGGCCTGGCAGCGCAGGTCACCGTGCCCAACAGCCAGTTGCATCTGATCGCGGCGCCCGTGGCGGGTCTCGTCGAGCGAATTCCGGTGGCCGTCAATGGCAGCGTCCGTGCCGGTCAGGTGCTCGCACGAGTACTCAGCCCGGCGCTTGCGGAGCTGCAACGCGGCTATGTCCAGGCTACGGTTCAGGCGCAACTTGCTGCAGACAACCTGCAGCGTGACGAATCGCTTTACCGCGACGGCATCATCGCCGAAAGCCGCCTGCGCGCCACGCGCGGGCAGCATGCCGAGGCGAGCGCGGCCCTCACCGAGCGCAGGCAGGCCTTGCGTCTGGCCGGCGTGCCGGAGGCAAGCATCGTCCGGCTGGCGTCGGGCCAAGGCCCGGGCGTCGCGATCGACGTAAGGGCGCCGGCCGACGGCGTGATATTGGAGCAGATGGTGTCGGTCGGTGCGCGCGTCGATGCTGCCACGGCGATGTTCCGCCTGGCGAAGCTGGAGCCGCTGTGGCTCGAGATCCAGGTGCCGATGGCAGCGCTGCCACGCATTCGCGTCGGGGCCGTGGCAACCGTTCCGGGCGGACAGGCCAGCGGCCGGATCATCTCGATCGGCCGCAACGTCGACGCCAACCAGACGGTGCGTGTACGAGCTGAGATCGGGCGGGGAGCCGCCTCGCTGATGCCCGGCCAGATGGTCGAGGCTGCTGTCGCGACGGGCGGGGATCCGGTGCGCGGTGCGTTCGCCGTTCCGTCTGCGGCCATCGTGCGCCTCGATGGCAGGAGTTTGATATTCGTGCGCACTGCAAGGGGATTCACGCCGACGCCGGTCACCGTGACCGGGGAGGTCGCCGCCGGCTCGTCTGCGACGGTGACCGGTGATCTGCGCGGCGACGAGCGCATCGCGGTACGCGGCGTCGCTGCGCTCAAGGCGCGCCTGTCGGGCATTGGAGCCGAATGATGGTTGCACGACTGGTTCAGTTTGCGCTGACGCACCGACTGCTGGTGCTGGGCCTGACAGTGCTGCTGGTTGCAGCAGGTGCGGCGGCGTTCCGGCAACTGCCGATCGATGCTTTTCCGGATGTGTCGACGACGCAGGTGAAGATCATCATGAAGGCGCCGGGCATGACGCCCGAGGAGGTCGAAAGCCGCATCGTCACGCCGATCGAGCTGGAAATGCTCGGCATTCCGAACAAGCGCGTGCTGCGTTCGGTTTCGAAGTATGCAATCGCCGACATCACGATCGATTTCGAGGACCGTACCGATATCTACTGGGCGCGCCAGCAGGTGGCCGAAAGGCTGTCTGGCATCGCGCGCGATCTTCCTCCGAACGCGACCGGTGGACTGGCGCCGATCACGACGCCGCTGGGCGAAATGTTCATGTTCACCGTCGAAGGCCCGATGTCACTGGCCGAGCGGCGCAGCCTGCTCGATTGGGTGATCCGGCCGGCGCTGCGCACGCTGCCCGGCGTGGCGGATGTCAATGCGCTCGGCGGCGAAGTGCGCAGCTTCGAAGTGGTGCCCGATCTGGCGGCGCTCGCGGCGCGCGGCGTCGCGATCTCGAAGCTGAGGGCGGCCCTCGAGTCCAACAACCGCAACGACGGCGCCGGCCGGTTGACCGCAGGGGAGGAGACGCTCCTGGTGCGGACCGAGGGCAGCGTCCGCACCGAGGAGGATCTGCGTCAGATCGTGATCGAGCGGCGCGACAGCGGCCCGGTGCGTGTCGGCGACGTGGCGCAGGTGCGCATCGGCAGCCTCACCCGATACGGCACGGTGACGCAGGACGGCCGCGGCGAGGCGGTGGAAGGCTTGGTGCTTGGACTGCGCGGCGCCAACGCGCGCCAGGTGGTGGATAGCGTGCGCGCCAAGCTGGCAGAGCTGGCGCCGAGTCTGCCGCCGGGCGTCACCACGCAGGTGTTCTACGATCGTGGCAGCCTCGTCGAGCGCGCGGTGGGCACGGTGTCCAAGGCGCTGGGCGAGGCCATCGTGCTGGTGCTGGTGTTGCTGGTGCTGTTTCTCGGCAACCTGCGGGCGGCACTGGTGGTGGCGCTGATCCTGCCGCTCGCGGCGCTCGGTACCTTCGTGCTGATGCAGCGCTTCGGCATGAGCGCGAACCTGATGAGCCTCGGCGGCCTGGCAATCGCGATCGGCATGCTGGTCGATGCTGCCGTCGTGGTGGTCGAGAACATCGTCACCCACCTTGCGCACGCCCAAGGGCACGATGGCGCGAAGCTGCCCCGACTGCATATCGTCTATCGCGCGGTGCGTGAAGTGACCGTGCCGGTTGTGTCGGGCATCGTGATCATCATCCTGGTCTTCCTGCCGTTGCTGACGTTGCAGGGACTCGAGGGCAAGCTGTTCATTCCGGTTGCGCTGTCGATCGTGTTCGCGCTCGCTACCTCGCTGCTGCTTTCGCTGACCGTGATTCCGGTGCTCGCCTCCTATCTTCTTGGCAAGGTGGGCCATGGCGACCCGTGGCTCGTGCGTGTTGCGCTGCGCCTGTATCGTCCTGTTCTCGACTGGTCGCTGGCGCATGCGCGCGTCGTGATTGCGCTGGCATTGCTGGCGCTCGGCGTGACGGTCGCGCTTTATACACTGATCGGCAAGACCTTCATGCCGGGCATGGACGAGGGCGACGTCATCATGCAACTCGAAAAGCTTCCGTCCATCAGCATCGAGCAGACGGCGGCTACCGATCTCCAGGTCCAACGCGCCGTATTGGAACGGGTGCCCGAGGTGACACGGATCGTTGCCCGTGCCGGTTCGGACGATCTGGGTCTCGATCCGATGGGACTCAACCAGACGGACTCGTTTCTCGTCCTGAAGCCGCGTAGCGAGTGGCGCGTCAACGACAAGGCCTGGCTGCTCGACGAGCTGCGCAAGGTGATGGCCGATTTTCCCGGCGTTGCCTACGCATTCACGCAGCCGATCGACATGCGCGTCTCCGAGATGTTGACCGGTGCGCGCGGCGACGTGGCGATCAAGATCTTCGGCAGCGACATCGCGTCGCTCAACTCGCTCGCTGAGCGTACGGTGGCATCGCTCAAGACGCTGCACGGTGCGGAAGACGTGCTTACGCTGAAAAACGAAGGGGTGCTTTACTACCGGGTTGCGATTGACCGGCTTGCGGCCGGCCGACTCGGTTTCAACGTCGAAGAGATCGGTGCGGCTCTGCGGACACAGCTCGAAGGCGAGCCGGTCGGCATCGTGGTCGAGGCGGGGCGGCGCACGCCGCTGCTTCTGCGCGGCGATGAGTCCGTGCGTGCGTCACCCGCGCGCTTTGCGGCGATGAGCCTGACCCTGCCGGATGGGCAGAGTGTGCCGCTCGCGAGTATCGCGCGGCTGGAGCGGGTCGACGGGCCGGTGAAGGTAGACCGCGAAAACGCGGAGCGAATGGTGCTGGTGCAGGCCAACGTGCGTGATCGCGATCTGGTCGGGTTCGTGGAGGAGGCCAAGGCGAAGGTGGCGGCCGAGGTCGAGCTGCCGGCCGGCTACCGCACGGTGTGGGGCGGCCAGTTCGAGAATCAGCAACGGGCGGCGGCGCGGCTCGCGATGGTGGTGCCGGTGGCGATGCTGATGATCTTCGGCTTGCTGTTCGCCACCTTCGCCTCCTTGCGCCAGGCCGCGCTGGTGTTTGCGAATATCCCGTTCGCGCTGATCGGCGGCGTGTTCGCGCTCTGGATCTCGGCCGAGTATCTGTCGGTGCCCGCATCGGTGGGCTTCATCGCACTGCTCGGCATCGCCGTGCTAAACGGTGTCGTCATGGTGTCGTACTTCAACCAGTTGCGAGACCAGGGCATGGCACTGCGCGACGTGGTCATCGAGGGCGCGCGCCGCCGACTGCGGCCGGTCCTGATGACCGCCAGCATCGCGGCCTGGGGACTCGTGCCCCTGCTCTTTGCCAGCGGCCCCGGCTCGGAGATCCAGCGCCCGCTGGCGATCGTGGTGATTGGCGGCTTGTTCAGTTCGACCGTGCTGACGCTGGTCTTGCTGCCCATCCTTTACCTGCGTTTCGGCGTGCGCTCGAACGAGATGCCGCCCGAGGAGGTCCGAATTGAAACCGCTTGATTGTGCCCTGACGCTGATCCTTCCGCAGTCGCTCGAGGAGGAGGTGGTCGATCACCTGTTACGGCATCCGGAATGGGCGAGCGGCTTCACCATCACCCAGGTCGAGGGCAAGGGTGTGGGCGTGCGCCTGCATGGTGCGCGCGAAGAAGTGCGGGGGCGCGCCCGGCGCGTGCAATTGCAGACCGTGATGAACATCGCGGACGCGCGGGCGCTGGTCGCACACCTTCGCGAAGGGCTTGCCAATCCTCAAATTGCATACTGGATCACGCCGGTTCTGGAGTTCGGGAGGTTTGCATGAGACACCATCTTTACCTCGCCCTTCTCGTTGCATCCATCTGGCTGCCGGCGCATGCCCGGGCAGCTGGCGACATGGCCGACCTGCCGCCGCCCGATGTGGTCAGGAAGGTGCTGCGGGCCCAGCCTGCCGTGCTGGCCGCCCTTGCCGATGTTTCGGCTGACGAAGCGAATCGCGCCAGGCTGCGTGCCGGCAGCTACGAGGCAACGGTGCGCGTCAACGGACAGCGCCGGCGTACCGATGATCCTTCGTCGCGCTTTGGCGAGTGGGATGTCGGCGTGGAGCGGGCGCTCCGGTTGCCGGGCAAGGCCGAAATCGACGGACGCATGGGGGACGAGCTCGTCGCGCGCGCGCAATCCGCCCACGGCGATGCGCTGCATGAGGCCGGGCGCGGCCTGCTGCGCGGCTGGTTCGGCTGGCTGCGCGAATCGGCGCAGTCCGCGCAATGGCAGGGGCAGGCCGCGATCCTGCGGGAGCAACTCGCGGTGGTCGAAAAGCGTGTGAAGGCAGGCGATGCATCGCGGCTCGAAGCTGCCCAGGCGCGTGCCGCACTGGATCAGGCCGAAGCCCAGGTCGTGCTCGCGCGCGGCCGGGCCGATGTTGCCGCGGCGGAGCTCGTCCAGCGCAATTCGGGGATCGAAGTGCCCCAGGTACATCCCATGCAGGCGCCGCCGCCGCTCGAGCAACCCTTTGCATGGTGGCGGGAGCGCAGCCTGGAGGAAAGCCACGAACTGATGCTGGCAAGGCACGAAACCGCGCGTGCAAAGCTCGCTGCGCGTCGCGCCGATGCAGACCTCAGGCCCGATCCGACGGTGGGCGTGCGCTACGCATCAGAGCGCAGCGGCAGCGAGCGCATCGTCGGATTGACGGTGGCCGTGCCTTTGCCCGGCCAGGGGCGTGCCGCACAGTCCGAGGCGGCGGAGGCCATGTCTCGCGCGGCGGCCCATCGCGAGGCCGCGGTGTTGCGCAAGCTGGAGGCCGAGATTGCCGCCCAGCACGTGCAGGCGCTGGTCACGCGGGACAACTGGCTGCGCCTGCAGCGCGTGGCGGAGACGTTCGAGCAGAATGCGGCGCTGCTCTCGCGTGCCTATGCCCTGGGGGAAACCCCGCTGGGCGACGTGCTGATCGCGCGGCGGCAGGCGGTCGAGGCGCGCATGGCGGCCGATACCGCACAACTCGATGCCTCGGAAGCGCGCTATCGCATGATGCTGGACGCGCATCTTCTCTGGGATTTCGACACGGACTGAGCGACAGGGAAACGGCGGCGAGTAACGGACGTGGAGGTCGAGGCGATATACTCCGAGATCCGCGTCGAAACATGCCGTCATGCCGCTGCCTGCCGCCGAAATCACCTTCGTCTTTCTCCTGCTTGCGCTGGTCGTGCTGGCGGGCATCGTCTGGTTGCTGATGCGGCTGGTGACGCGCGTGTCCGATCTGCAGGCGCAGGTCGACGGTGCCCTGGCGGCACGCCATGCCGAGATGCTGCGCGATCTCAATGATGGTCTGGTGCGACAAGGCGACCGCACGATTGCCGCCGGCACCGAATCGGCCGAACGACTGCGCGGCGTGGTCGGCGACGAGCTCAAGGCCACGCGCGACGCGATGTCCGCGCTCCATGTAGCGCTGCAGGGCCTGCTCGGCACGCAACGCGAGGAATCGTCCCTGCGCCTCGCCGAGCTGGCGAGCGGCATGCAGTCGCGTCAGGAGCAGCTCAGGACCGATCTGCTCGGCCGGACGCTGGAGCGCCTGTCGGAACAGTCGCGGGCCGAGCGCGAACTGATGCAGAACGGTCTGCAGCAGGCCTCGGCGCAACTGTCGGCGAGCATCGAGGTGCTCACGCGCACCATCAACGAGCGGCTCGAGGCGATCAGCGGGCGCGTGAACGAACGCCTGGACGAAGGCTTTAAGAAGACCAACGAAACCTTTGCCAGCGTCATGGCGCGCCTGGCCACCATCGACGAGGCGCAGAAGAAGATCGACGGGCTGACCACCAACGTGGTCAGCCTGCAGGAACTGCTTGGCGACAAGAAGTCGCGCGGCGCTTTCGGCGAAGTACAGCTCGAAGCGCTGGTACGTAACGTGCTGCCGCCGGGCGGGTACGAATTCCAGGCCGGCCTGCCCAATGGTTCGCGCGCGGACTGCATGCTGCTGTTGCCGGAGCCGACCGGCCGCGTGGCGGTGGACTCGAAGTTCCCGCTGGAGAATTACCACCGCATGTTCGACGCTTCGCTGTCCGAGCTGGAAAGGCGTGCCGCGCAGTCGGCCTTTCGCAGCGACGTGAAGAAACACGTCGACGCCATCGCCTCGAAGTACATCGTCGCCGACTACACGTCGGATGGCGCCGTGATGTTCGTGCCGGCCGAGGCGGTGTTCGCCGAGATCCATGCCTATCACCCGGAAGTGGTTGGCTACGCGCAAGGCAAGCGAGTTTGGATCGTCAGCCCGACCACGCTGATGGCGGTGCTGAATACCGCACGGGCGGTGCTGAAGGATGTGGAGACGCGCAAGCAGATCCATGTCATCAAGGACGCGCTGGGCAAGCTTGCCAAGGACTTCGCGCGCTTCGACGAGCGCATGGTGAAACTCGCTACGCACATCCGCCAGGCGCATGAGGATGCGCAGGACGTGCAGGTGTCGAGCCGCAAGATCACGGCACACTTCACCAAGATCGAACACGCGCAGCTCGAAGACATCGACGCGTCGATTCCGCTTGAGCGGGCGTCGGAATAGCTTCGGACGGGTGTGCCGGAGAGCGCATGGACAGGCGATCTCCGGCATGCCTTAGCTGAACGCTAGGCTGAGCGCGGTGTCTGGAGGGGATGGGCCGGAAAAGACTGCTGGATGCGGCTTCCAGGCGGGCGGTGTGGCGAATTGTTACGAGAATGGGTGCTCTTGGGCGCGTGCGCCGGCCGTCAGTACACCGGCCATTGCCCGGATAACTGGGTCATCTTGACCGCTTCGCTCACTGCCTCGAATGGAACGCCGTCGACCAGTGCGGCAACGGCCGCAACCTGCAGGTTTGCCTTGACATCCCGGCCGGCACTCTTGCCTTCGGCGCGCGCCGCGACGAACTCGGCCATCTTGGAGTCGAAATCCCATTTGTCCGACCAGACCATGGTGCCTTCGAAAAGCAGCGCCGGATCCGTCTGTACCGGAAACAGCCTGCCGAAATAGGCATCGGCCTCCTTGCCGCCGGCTGGCGTGCCAGCGGCGATCTTGAGGGTTCCGCGCAGATGGATGGGGAAGTTGCCGAGCGCATCGTTCTGCGCACGCACGTCCGTATCCACCGCCACGGTTTCGCCCTGCATGGCCCGGACGATCGCCGGCCGAAGATTGGTCGAGTAATGATCGGTCTCGAACAGATCGAAGTAGGTGCGCATCGATTTCAGCTCGGCGAGAGTCATCGGGCGGTTTGCGCCCTGTTTGCTGCGATAGTGCTGGAGCAGTTTCGCCTTCATCGGATCGTTGCCTGCGAACCATTGCGCGAGCAGGCCGAATGCGGGCGTGGCCTCCACGACGTGTTCGCGGCTGTACGCATTCCTGGCCCGGCCCATGTTGTTGATGCGTGTGTCCCAAGCCTCGGCAACCGGCTTGCCGCCTCCGAGGCTCTTCGGACCGTAGACGTCGAACAACAAGCCATATCCCTGGTCGCGGAGCTCTGCAGCCAGCAATAGCTGGTCTATGACCAGCTTGCCGCCATCGGCTGCGAGCGACGTCAGCCCGTTGAGCGCTGTGCCGACGGGGCCGGGAATCGGAGACCAGCTTCGCACCGACGTGCCTTGGTCGATTCCCGGCGTACAGACCATGGTCAGGCAGGTCGGGCCGGCGAGTCGCTTGTCACCCATGTTCTTCCTTTCGATCGTATCGTGTCGGCGCTGAATTCCGCTTGCTTCTGCGAGCCGTCATCGCGCGGATGGTGCGGCCATGCATTGTGCTCGATGGGGCGATTCCGCGGCGCAAGGCAGTGTCATTTGCGCGTCATCTGGCCGTTTCGAGGCGCAGCGAACCCAGTGGTCCGAGGTCGTAGCCACCGAGCAGTGCGGCGAGCTTGCGTGCTTCCGGGCTGCCAAGGGCGCGGATCAGGCGCTGGAACAGCGCACGGAAGTACACCGGGCGCGGGAGCACGAGGTCGAAGGCTTCCTGGCCGAGCGGCAGGAAATCGAGCCCGAATTCGACTGCCGCAGCGCGGATGCCCGGCGCGCAGTCTGCCGCGCCCATGGCGATCATCGCCGCGGCCTGGCGTTCGCTGGTTGCCTCGCCGGCGGGCGTGATCGCCAGGCCGGCGTCACGCAGCACGCTGTCGAGAAAGAGTTGCGAGCCGGCGCCCGACTGGCGGCGCAGCCAGCGCTGCGTGCGCGTGAGGCGCTCGATCGGCTCGCCGGCAAGGCCGCGGCGCAGGATTACGCCCTGGTCGCGCAGGGCGATTTGCACGATGGTCCATTCCTCGTGGCCTGCGAAACTTTCGATCAGGCGAGGATGGGCACGTGTCGCGTCGGCCGCGCGTCCCCAGTGGATCGCTGCCGCCTGGGCACGGCGCTTCGAGAGCTGCGCGAGCCCGAGCCGCGTGCCGCCGGGGCAGTAGGCGATGATCGCTTCGGCGCCGAGTTCGCCGGCAAGCAGGCCGATGGCATAGGCGAGCAGCGGGTCGTCGCTGCCGCCGATGACGAGGCGGTCGGAAAGGGCGCCGCCGTGCGCGGTTTCCACCAACCAGTCGTCCACGAGCTGTTTCGGGAACAGCCACTTGCCGGTTGCGCGCGTGGCCGGAATGCGGCCTTCCTGCACCAGCGCGTAAATCTTCTTTTCATTGAGCTGCAGGTACTCGGCAACCTGCCTGACCGTCAGGTAGGTCGGGCCTTCGGCAATCGGGAGGCTTGCCATCGGTATCAGGCGAGGCCCTGCATCAACTGCACGTCGACCATGTCACCGGGCTTCACGCTGCCGCGCTCGGGGCCGAGCACGATGAAGCAGTTGGCATCGGACATCGAGCGCAGGATGCCGGATCCTTGCGCGCCGGTGATGCGCACCTGCCATTCACCGGCTTCGCGGAACAGCACGCCGCGCTGGAACTCGGTGCGGCCCGGGTTCTTCTTGAGACTCGAAATGCATTTCGCCGGCAGCAGCGGCACCGGCGGCACCGGGTCGACGCCAGCCATGCGGTGCAGGGCATCGCGCACGAACTCGTAGAAGGTCACCATCACGGCCACCGGATTGCCCGGCAGGCCGAACAGAAAGGCCGACTGGTCGCCGCTGTGGATGCGGCCGAAGGCGAAGGGGCGGCCCGGCTTCATGGCGATCTTCCAGAACAGCACGTCCCCGAGCTGGTCCATCAGTTGCTTGATGAAATCGGCTTCGCCGACGGAGACGCCGCCGCTGGTGATGATGGCATCGGCCTGCTCGATGGCTTCGCGGAATGCGGACTCGAGGCTTGCCGGATCGTCGCGCACCACGCCCATGTCGATGATCTCCACGCCGAATTGCGACAGCATCGCGTGGATGGTGTAGCGGTTGCTGTCGTAAATCTGGCCTTCCGTCGGCTTGTCGCCCAGCGAGACGAGCTCGTCGCCGGTGGAGAAGAAGGCCACCCGCACGCGCCGCCGCACCGTCACCTCGGCGAGGCCGAGCGATGCGATCAGGCCGATGTCTGCCGGGCCAAGGCGGCGGCCGGCGGGCAGGGCAGCCTTGCCGGCCTGCAGGTCTTCGCCGGCGCGGCGGGTGTTCTGGCCGGGCCGCTGGGCAGGCGGTACGAACAGGGTGTCGCCTTCCATACGACTCACTTCCTGAATGACCACCGTATCGACGCTGGGCGGAAGCACGGCGCCCGTCATGATGCGCACCGCCTGGCCGGGCGCAATGTCGCCCTGGTAGGGCCGGCCCGCGTAGGCTGTGCCGATCACTTGCAGGGCCGTCGCGGACCCCGCTGCGAGATCGGCGGCACGCACGCCGTAACCGTCCATCGCGGAGTTGTTGTGTGCCGGCACGTCGATCGGCGAGATCACGTCGGCGGCGAGCACACGGCCGAGCGCGTTGCGCACGAAAATGCGTTCCGTGCCGATCACGGGCTCGACGAGCTGGCCGACGATCTGCTGCGCCGTGGCGACCGGCAACGCATTCGGGTCGTAGTCGTCCATGCAGGAGACGGCCTGGGATATCGTTGTCACTTGCTTGCTGCTCCCTGAAATCCGGAAAGTTCTTCCCGCGTATTGATGTTGGCAAAGGCCTCGGCCTCGTCGTCGAACGCGACTTCGATGACCTTTAGCCGAGCGTACCAGGCGTCGATCTTGCGACCGCCGCCAGCGAGGAATTGCGCGAGATCCTCGAGCACCTCGCGTCGAACCATGCTGAACACCGGCTGTGCCTGATCACCTGTCCTGGGGACTGCGAGCTGGGCCTGCGCTGCATCTAGTGCGGCACGCAGGCGTTCGACGAGGTCGAGCGGCAAGAATGGCGAGTCGCACGGCACCGTCACCAGCAGCGGTGTCGATGCTGCGCTCAGCCCGGCGTGCAGGCCGGCGAGCGGGCCGGCAAAACCTTCGATGCGATCGGGCACCACAGGCTTGCCGAAGGCCGCATAGCGGTCGATGTTCTGGTTTGCATTGATCAGGACGCTATCGACTTGCGGTACAAGGCGCGTGAGTACGTGCGCCACCATCGGCTTGCCGTCGAGCTCGACCAGACCTTTGTCGACGCCGCCCATGCGCCGGCCGAGGCCGCCGGCAAGCACGAGGCCGGTGATCGCGCTCATGCGGTCACCCCTGCGCCGTTGCGCACGAAACGTTCTGCGCCGGCGTAGATCAGATAGTGCCGGCCCTGCGAGCGGCCGATCATCGTGATGCCGACGCGCCGCGCGATGTCGTAACCCATCTGGGTCAGGCCGGAGCGCGAGACGAGGAACGGGATGCCCATCTGCGCGGCCTTGATCACCATTTCCGAGGTCAGCCTGCCGGTGGTGTAGAAGATCTTGTCGCCGCCTTCGATGCCATCGAGCCACATCAGGCCGGCGATTGCATCCACCGCATTGTGGCGGCCGACATCTTCGACGAAGTAGAGCAGTTCGGTGCCGCGGAACAGCGCACAGCCATGTACCGCACCAGCCGCCTTGTAGATGGTCTCGTGCCGGCGTACCGCGTCGAGCAGGCCGTGCAGCGTGGATTCATCGAGCCGGGCCTCGCCGGGGAGGCGGATTGCCTCGATGTCGTCCATCAGGTCGCCGAACACCGTGCCCTGGCCGCATCCGGTGGTGACGGTGCGCCGCGCGGTGCGCGACTCGATGTCCTCGAGCGGCCGGCGCGTCTTGACCGCGCAGGCATTGGTGTCCCAATCGACCTGCACAGCCTCGATGTCGTCCAGGCCGGAAACCAGGCGTTGGTTGCGCAGGTAGCCGATGGTCAGCGCCTCGGGCGCCTGCCCGAGCGTCATCAACGTGACCAGCTCGCGTTTGTCGAGATAAATGGTGAGCGGATTCTCGCCGGCGATCGATGTTGGCACGACTTCGCCGCTCTCGTTGATCGCTTCGATTTCGACGGTTGCGGGTCGGCCGGCATTGCTCAACAGGGGTTTGCCCACTCAGCCTCCGATGTAGGACATCTCGATCTTGCGCGCCTTTGCGGTTTCGGCGGTACGGATTTCGGAATAGCGATCGCCGCGTGCCTGCCAGATTGCGGCGATGACGGCAGACAGTTCGGCGTCGCTGCGTCCGCTTCGCATCAAGGAACGCAGATCGTGGCCCTCGGTGGCGAACAGGCAGGTGTAGAGCTTGCCTTCGGTGGATAGCCGGACGCGCGTGCAGGTGCCGCAGAAAGCCTGGGTGACGGATGAAATCACGCCAATTTCGCCGCTGCCGTCGCGGAAACGCCAGCGCTCGGCCACTTCGCCGTCGTAGTTGGGGTCGACGGCCTGCAGCGGCATTTCGGCATCAATGCGCCGGACGACCTCGGCCGAGGGCACGACGTCGTCCATGCGCCAGCCGTTGGACGAGCCGACGTCCATGAATTCGATGAAACGCACGATCTGCCCGCTGCCCTTGAAGTGGCGAGCCATGGCGACGATGTCATGGTCGTTGGTGCCGCGCTTGACCACCATATTGACCTTCACCGGTCCCAAGCCGGCCTCGGCGGCGGCGGCGATGCCCTCCAGCACCTTTGCGACCGGAAAGTCGACGTCGTTCATGGCCCGGAAGACACGGTCGTCGAGTGAATCGAGGCTGACGGTCACGCGGTGCAAGCCCGCATCCCTGAGCGCCCGCGCCTTTTTCGGCAGAAGCGCGCCGTTGGTGGTGAGCGTAAGCTCCACGCCCAGCGGAACCAGCATTTCGATCAGGCGCTCGATATTCCGGCGCAACAACGGTTCTCCGCCCGTGATGCGGATCTTTTCGACGCCGTGCTCGACGAACAGCCGGGCAATGCGGGTGATTTCCTCGAACGAGAGCAGTTCGTGGCGCGTCAAAAACGGATATTCGTGGTCGAACACCGACTTCGGCATGCAATAAGTGCACCGGAAGTTGCATCGATCTGTCACGGAAATGCGCAAATCCCGGACACGTCGCCCGCGCGTGTCGGCCAGCAGCCCGGTCGCGGGGCTCAAGGAAGCGGGCACGTCGGGCGCCGTTTTCAGAGAGCGCTGATCGACGAGAGGGATGATGTTTCGCTGCATGATGGTGGGTCGGGGACACGTGGGCTACACTGAGTTTGAACACGCTACTGCAAACAGCGTTCCATCTCCTTGCGGGCGATGCTTGAAAATTCTTCCAGATTATGACCAAAACGTCTCTAGATGTGTCGATCGTACTCGAACGCCGGCGGCTCTCGAATGCCTGGGTAAGCGAACAATGGGAGGCGATGGGGGTCGTTCCCGCGGCTGGCGACGGGGGTAAGGCGCCGCGCTGCCTTCGTTCGGCCCCGGAAGGGGAGCAATGGCTGGTACCCGGTGCGCGGATCGACTTGTTTACGGACGAAGCGGAAAACTACCTACTCAATGTCGGCGGGGCGGAACCTCGCGTGTTCGTGATGTGGCGTATGGAGGAAGGCGACACGCTGCCGCATGTCGGCGCGGTGACGGTCAGCTTCGGCGAGGCGGCGCGCATGCTCGATTCGGGTGAGCAGGTCGATGGCGTTCCGATGCCGGGGGATATTCGCCAGTGGGTCGAGGGTTTTGCGCATGCGTTCTATCGGCCGGAAGTACGCAAGAAGGGCGGGCGCTTTGCGTCGGTGCGCGATGGTGGGTCGCGCAATGGCTGAGGACGAGAAGTTCCTTTCGCGCTGGTCGCGGCTCAAACAAGAGGCCGCCGGTGTGGCGCCGGGTACCGCCGCGGCGGGCGTGCCGGTTCCGGCGGAGTTGCCGTCCGTCGACAGTCTCGGCTTCGATTCGGATTTCACCGGCTTCCTGCAGGCCAAGGTCGACGGGAAGCTCAAGCAGGCCGCGTTGAAGAAACTGTTCCACTTGCCGCATTTCAACCAGATGGATGGCCTCGACGTCTATATCGACGACTACAACACCTTCGAACCGATACCGGAATCGATGTTGCGCGAACTCAATCACGCGCAGGATCTTCTGTTTGGCAATCCGACGGGAGATGCGGCAGATGAACCTGCCGTTGGCACAGCAAACGTCAGTGGCAGCGAGGGTGGGGGCAACATACCTGTGGAGCCTGCTGCTCCGGCAATCGAAGTGCAGGCCGGGATAGGCGCCGCAGTGCCGCTGCCGGAAGTGCCCGCGGCTCCTTCAGAAGCAGACAATCGTTCCTGATTTGTAATTTTTTTCCCGCCTTGTCAGGCGTGTTAGCTGCGTCACGCATAGGGTTACTTCGACCCCGTGCTCATGTCCGCCATCGACAAGTCGATCATGCTCTGCAGCTGCAACGGGACGATGCGCCTCGACGCGGCCAAACTGGCAGAGGTATTGCGGTTGGGTGGCGTGCCCGCCGTTTCGCGATCCCTGTGCCGCAACGAGCTCGAACATTTCCGCGCCGGACTTTCGGGAGACACGGCTGCGCTGGTTGCCTGCACCCAGGAAGCGCCTTTGTTCCGGACAATTGCCGATGACGTTGCGCGCGCGCCCGAGGTCGGGTTCGTGAATATCCGCGAACTCGCCGGGTGGTCAGCCGAGGCTGACCTTGCGCATCCCAAGATTGCCGCGCTGCTGGCAATGGCGCGCCTGCCAGAACCGGCGCCGGTGCCTGCCGTCGGCTACCGATCGGAGGGGGCGACCCTCATTGTCGGGCCTCTTGATGCCGCCGTTGCCTGGGCAGAGCAGCTCAAGGGAAGGCTGGACGTCGCCGTGCTGGCAACCGATACCCAAGGCACGCTTCCGTTCTCCAGAGAGTTCGTCGTGTGGTTCGGCAAATCCATTTCAGTCAAAGGATTCCTAGGTGAATTCGATGTGAGATGGCAGGAATCGAATCCCGTCGACCCCGACTTGTGCACGCGCTGTGGGGCTTGTGTCAGAGCCTGTCCGGAGGGAGCGATCGGGCCGGCATTCCAGGTGAACGCCGACAAATGCGTGTCCCACCGAGCCTGCGTCACAGCCTGTGCAGACATCGGCGCAATCGATTTCCAGCGGGGTGCGCGCGAGCGTGAAGAGCGCTTCGATCTGGTGCTTGATCTTTCGCGCGAGGCGCTGATTCGGCTGCCCCATCTACCGCAGGGCTACCTTGCGCCTGGAAGCGACGCCTTGGCGCAGTCGAACGCCGCGCGCAAGCTTGTCGAGCTGGTGGGCGAGTTCGAAAAGCCGAAGTACTTCGACTACAAATCGCGATTGTGCGCGCATGCGCGAAATGCCATCACCGGCTGTAACAAGTGCGTCGACGTATGCTCGACCGGCGCAATCAGTGGCGACGGGGACAAGATCAAGGTCGAACCACATCTCTGCATGGGTTGTGGCGGATGTGCGACAGTTTGTCCGTCCGGTGCGATCAGGCATGTCTATGCCGAAGTTCCGGAAATCGGGGTGCGCATCAAGACTGCACTTCAGACCTATCGCCAGGCGGGCGGGCAAGCGGCGCTGATGCTGCTGTACAGCGAAGCGGCGGAACCGTTGCTGCTCGAGACGGCGCGCATCGGGCGAGGTTTGCCGGCGCGGGTCATTCCGCTGCGTGTGCACAACACCGCGGCCATCGGTCTCGATGTCGCGTTGGCCGCGATTGCTTACGGGGCAAGCCAGTGCGTCATTTTGTCGCCGGATGATCAACCGACGTCCTATGTCGAAGCGAGTCGCGCGCAGTTTGCGATCGGTCAGACGATCCTCGGTGCCTTGGGGTACGAAGGAGAGCATCTCGCGGTGCTGGCTGCTGCCGACGCCCGGCAGTTCGAACGGGCCATCTGGGACTATGCGCCGGCCCGGAGCGTTGCACATGCGGCTGGCTTTGCAC
The DNA here is from genome assembly GCA_016791115.1 of Rhodocyclaceae bacterium. Taxonomy (GTDB): domain Bacteria; phylum Pseudomonadota; class Gammaproteobacteria; order Burkholderiales; family Rhodocyclaceae; genus Methylophosphatis. The sequence goes on along the minus strand of JAEUNL010000061.1, from coordinate 64,956 downwards.
TGACGGCCGAGAAGCGGACGACGCTGGAGTTCGTTTTCGAGCATCTTGCGAGCCATGCGCCACGAAGGGTGGACGAAATCGCCCTGCCATCGGGCGCCGCCTGGGGCGCGGTCAGCCTCGACAAGAATAAATGCACGCTTTGCCTTTCATGCGTCGGCGCATGTCCTGAATCGGCCCTGATGGATACGCCGGACGTGCCGCGACTGCGTTTCCTCGAGCGCAACTGCGTGCAGTGCGGGCTCTGTGTGCAGACCTGTCCGGAAGGGGCGCTGTCCCTCATTCCGCGTCTGCTGCTGACTGCAGAGGTGCGGCGCGACCGCACGCTCAACGAGGCCGAGCCTTTCCACTGCATAAAGTGCGGAAAGCCGTTTGGCACACGCCAGATGATCGACAACATGACGGCCCGTTTGAGCGGCCATGCCATGTTTGCCGGTGGGCAGGCACTGCGCCGCATCCAGATGTGCGCCGACTGCCGCGTTGTCGACATGATGGAAGACGGGCTTTCCGGCAAGGGATCCGAAATGACGGTGTTCGATACATGAACGCAGTCGTCTCCATCGTCCAGCCGGTCGATACGGTGCCCGACCCGGTGACGCCGGAGGATGCCGCGCGAGCCGCGTTCTATGGCCTGATCGCGCGGCTGTTCGTAGCTCCCGCCGACGCCGAACTGTTGCGCGCGCTGGGAACATCTGCAGACGCTGCGAGCGACGGCAACGCAGAATTCCCGGTGGCCTGGCGCGGCCTTTGCGGCGCGGCCTCGGTGTGTGAGCCGGACCTGGTCGCCGAGGAATTCGAGGCGCTGTTCGTCGGCGTTGGCAAACCCGACATCCTGCCTTACGCGTCGTCCTATCTTGCCGGCTTCATGAACGAGAAGCCGCTGGCGCAACTGCGGGCGGATCTTGCAGACCTCGGATTGGTGCGGCAGGCGGACGTGAAGGAAACGGAGGACCACATTGCCGCGATCTGCGAATCGATGCGCCATCTGGTACTCGACGAGTCGCTCACCCAGGCGGAAAGGGAAGCGCGTCAGCGCGCCTTCTTCGTGCGACATGTTGCGCCCTGGTATGCGGCGCTCTGTAATGCGATCGAGGCGCATCCGGCAGCAGATTTTTTCCGCACGGTCGCAAGGTTCGTGCGCGCGTTTCTGGATCTGGACCGTCAGGCGTTCGAGATCGAAATCTGAGTTGATGTCAGGAACCACAGGAGGAGCCCCATGGAACAGAAGACAAATCTGAAGCGGCGCAATTTCCTGCGCGCGGTTGGTGCCGGCGGTGCTGCGGCTGCCGTTGTCGCTGGCGGTCAGCGTGTAGTCGAGACGGCCCAGCAGCCGCAGGCCGAGGAACAATCTGCCAAGGGCTACCGATTGACGCAACACATCGACAACTACTACCGGACCACCCGGGTGTAAGGCGCGGAGGAGAGACAAGATGCTCGTCAAGAAATCGGATGCTGTAGCGCGCCGTTCCGGTGCGCGACTTGCTCGCGGCCTGAATGCGGCCGATGCATCTGTGCCCGGCACGCTCGATCGGCGCAGCTTCCTCAAGCGATCGGGTTTGGCGGCCGGCACCTCGGCCTTCGCAGGCCAGTTGTCGTTCTCCATGATCGGCAAGGCAGAGGCAGCCGAAGGCAAATCGGCCGCCACTGCGGTCGAGGTAAAGCGAACGGTCTGCACGCATTGTTCGGTGGGATGTGCGATCGACGCGGAGGTCCAGAACGGCGTCTGGGTGGGGCAGGAGCCGGTGTTCGATTCGCCGATCAACCTCGGCGCGCATTGCGCAAAGGGCGCGTCGGTGCGCGAACACGGCCACGGCGAACATCGCTTGCGCTACCCGATGAAACTCGTCGATGGCAAGTACAAGCGAATCTCCTGGGACGAGGCGCTCAACGAAGTCTCCGAGCGATTGCTGAGGCTGCGCAAGGAGTCGGGACCGGACAGCGTCTATTGGGTCGGTTCATCGAAGCACAGCAACGAGCAGGCGTATTTCATGCGCAAGTTCGTGTCGATGTGGGGCACCAACAACTGCGACCATCAGGCCCGCATCTGCCACTCGACCACGGTCGCGGGTGTGGCCAACACGTGGGGGTATGGTGCGATGACCAACTCCTACAACGACATGCAGAACTCCAAGGCTATCTTCTTCATCGGATCAAACGCCGCGGAGGCGCACCCGGTGTCGATGTTGCACATCCTGCATGCCAAGGAACTCGGCGCCAAGGTAATCGTCGCCGACCCGCGCTTCACGCGCACCGCGGCGAAGGCCGACCATCACGTTCGCCTGCGTTCCGGATCGGATATCGCGCTGATCTACGGTGTGTTGCGTCATGTCTTCGAGAACGGATGGGAGGACAAGAAGTATCTCGAGGATCGTGTCTGGGGTATGGACAAGATTCGCGACGAGTCGATGAAGTGGACGGCCGACAAGGTGCTCGACGTGACCAACGTGCCGGATGAACAGGTCAAGCTGATTGCCGAGACGCTGGCGAAGAACAAGCCATCGACCGTGGTCTGGTGCATGGGGCAGACCCAGCACACGACAGGCAACGCGATCGTGCGCATGATGTGCAACCTGCAGCTGGCGCTGGGCAACGTCGGGGTTGCCGGTGGTGGAACCAACATCTTCCGCGGCCACGACAACGTGCAGGGCGCGACGGACGTGGGGCCGAATCCCGATTCGCTGCCGGGCTACTACGGCATCGCGACCGGCTCGTGGAAGCACTGGGCAAACGTATGGGGCGTCGATTACGAGTGGCTGAAGGGCCGCTACGTTTCCCAGGCGATGATGGAGAAATCCGGCATCACGGTTTCGCGCTGGATCGACGGTGTCACGGAAAAGAACGAGTTGATCGACCAGGATCCGAACCTCAAGGCGGTCGTGTTCTGGGGGCATGCGCCCAACTCGCAGACTCGGGGCAAGGAGATGGTCGAGGCGATGAAGGTGCTGGATACCCTCGTCGTGATCGACCCTTATCCGTCTGCGACTGCTGCCATGGCTGCGATGGTGAGAAAGGACGGGGTCTACCTGTTGCCTGCGGCGACGCAGTTCGAATGCGCGGGTTCCTGCACGGCGTCGAACCGTTCGATCCAGTGGCGCGAGAAGGTGATCGAGCCGCTGTTCGAATCGAAGCCGGACCACACGATCATGTACCTCCTGGCGCAGAAGTTCGGCTTCGACAAGGAGTTCACCAAGAACATCAAGGTGGTGAACAACGAGCCGCTACCCGAGGACATCCTGCGCGAGATCAATCGCGGCACGTGGACAATCGGCTACACGGGGCAGTCGCCCGAGCGTTTGAAGCTGCACATGAAGAACATGCATACCTTCAACCCGAAGACACTGAAGGCGCAGGGAGGGCCGTGCGACGGCGAGTACTTCGGTCTGCCATGGCCGTGCTACGGCACGCCGGAGATGAAACATCCCGGTACGCCCAACCTCTACGACACAAGCAAGCATGTGATGGACGGGGGCGGCAACTTCCGCGCGAATTTCGGCGTCGAGCGCGACGGGACGAGCCTGCTTGCGGCCGACGGCTCGCATTCCGTGGGTGCCGATCTCACGACGGGCTACCCGGAGTTCGACCATGTGCTGTTGAAGAAACTCGGCTGGTGGGACGAGCTTACCGACGACGAGAAGAAGAAGGCCGAGGGGAAGAACTGGAAGACCGATCCCTCGGGCGGCATCATTCGCGTCGCAATGAAGGTCCACGGATGCCATCCCTTCGGAAATGCAAAGGCAAGGGCGGTCGTATGGAATTTTCCCGATCCCGTACCGCTACATCGCGAGGCCCTTTACTCGACTCGGCCCGATCTAGTGGACAAGTATCCGTCGCATGACGACAAGAAGGCGTTCTGGCGCATGCCGACGCTCTACAAGAGTGTCCAGCAGAAGTTCAAGGAGACCGTGAAGGACTTTCCGCTGATCCTGACCTCGGGCCGTCTGGTCGAGTTCGAGGGCGGTGGCGAAGAAACGCGATCGAATCCTTGGCTCGCCGAGTTGCAGCAGGAGAATTTCGTCGAGATCAATCCGAAGACTGCCAACGATCGCGGCATACGCGATCGGGACATGGTCTGGGTGAAGTCTCCGACCGGCGCGCAACTCAAGGTTCGGGCGCTGGTGACGGAGCGCGTCGGTACGGACACCGTGTTCATCCCGTTCCATTTCTCGGGATGGTGGCAGGGCAAGGACATGATCGAGTACTACCCGAGCGGCGCGGCGCCGATTGTGCGTGGTGAAGCGGTCAACACGGCGACGACCTACGGATACGACTCGGTCACGATGATGCAGGAAACCAAGACGACAGCCTGTCAGGTCGTCAAGGCCTGAGCCCCGCAGAGGAGAGAGATCAAATGGCACGAATGAAATTCATCTGCGATGCGGAGCGCTGCATCGAATGCAATGGTTGTGTGACGGCCTGCAAGAACGAACACGAGGTGCCGTGGGGCGTCAATCGGCGGCGCGTGGTGACCATCAATGACGGTGTGCCGGGCGAGCGCTCGATGTCCGTTGCGTGCATGCATTGTTCGGATGCGCCATGTCAGGCTGTGTGTCCGGTGGACTGCTTCTACAAGACCGAAGAGGGCGTAGTCCTGCACGACAAGGATCTCTGCATCGGATGTGGCTACTGTTTCTACGCCTGCCCGTTCGGTGCGCCGCAATTTCCGCAGTCGGGCGCCTTTGGCCTGCGCGGTAAGATGGACAAGTGTACGTTTTGCGCCGGTGGTCCCGAGGCCGACAATTCGGAGGATGAGTTCCGGAAGTACGGCCGCAATCGACTTGCCGAGGGGAAACTCCCGGCCTGTGCCGAGATGTGTTCCACCAAGGCACTGCTCGGTGGCGACGCGGATGTGCTGTCTGACATCTACCGCGAACGCGTTCTCAAGCGCGGCAAGGGGGCAGAGATTTGGGGTTGGGCGACGGCGTATGGCAAGCCGGAACAGAAGCCGGCGGAACAACCGGCCAAGACGGGAGAGAAGTCATGAGGAGTCGCGCGTTGGCGTTCATGCTTGCGCTGGCCGGCGCCATTGTCTTGTCGGGCTGCGGCGAGAAGGAGCAGGTTGTCGTGTACAAGCAGGGAAAGTATCAGGGCAAGCCCGACAGCAAACCCTGGGACGCCACGGCTTTCGGAGGCGACAAGGCGAAATGGGAAGCGTCGATTCGGGCTCGCAACCAGAATCAGAACGAGTACAAGCGGATGTAGTCCGGGAGGCCATATGAAACGCTTCATGACGGGGCTGTGTATGTGCGTTTGGCTGGCGCTGTGCTCGGTCGCACCTGTTCTCGCGGCAGACGATCTGGCTTCCGAGCAGGCGCGGCGGCAGGTGGAGCAGCCGCTCAACAATGCGCCGGTCTGGAAGGAAGTGCGATCCGGGCAGCAGAACTACACGAGCGTTCGGGGCGTCGATGCGGGTGTGCTGATCAATCCAGGCGGGCAGACCTGGCGTGCGCTGCGCAACGGGCCTGTGACGCTGTATGGAGGATTGATCTTCTGTGTGTTCGCACTGGCGATTGGTGCGTTCTACAAGATCCGCGGCAAGATCATGTTGAGCGAGCCAAAGACAGGGCGCCTGATCGAGCGTTTCAACAGCGCGGAGCGCATTGCGCACTGGAGCATGGCAATCAGCTTCTGCATCCTCATGGCGTCGGGGCTGGTCATGCTGTTCGGCAAACATGTCCTGCTGCCGGTCATCGGCTACACGCTGTTCGGTTTGCTGGCGCAGCTCTGCAAGAACGTCCATAACTTCGTCGGGCCGGTGTTCCTGATGTCGGTTCTGTTCTTCATCGTCATGTTCGTCAAGGACAACGTGTGGCAGGCGATCGATGCGTTGTGGATACGAAAGGTTGGGGGGCTTGTTTCCGGCGAGCACGTGCCGTCGCATCGCTTCAATTTCGGCGAGAAAACCTGGTTCTGGCTGGGCGTGGTGTTCCTCGGCTTGCTCGTCAGTGCCAGCGGACTCGTGCTCAATTTCCCCAATTTCGAGCAGGGAAGGTTGCTGATGCAGCAGGCGAACATCGTCCATGTCGTGTCTGCACTGATCATCATGACCCTCTCGTTGGGACACATTTACATCGGCACGCTGGGCATGGAGGGAGCAATCGACGGCATGAAATCGGGCTATGTCGACGAAACCTGGGCGAAGGAACATCACGAACTTTGGTACAACGCGGCGAAGCATACGGCCCGGCATTCGGATGAAATCCAGCGCTCGCCGGATACCAGCGGCAGCGTGGCTAGAACCTGAGGGAGACTGCGAAAATGAACGGGAAGGAATACGGGCTGCGGGCTGCGGGGATGGGAACCGTGGTACTGCTTGCGGTTTGTTCGACTCTGGCGTTCGCGAAGCTTCCGCCGCCGACGGATGAACAAAAGGCAAAGGCCGAGGAGTCCAAGGCAAAAGCCGCAGAAACGGCCAAAAGGGATGCGGAGCTGCTCGGCAAGGCGCAAGACAGGGTTGCCGAGCGCTATATCCACCAAATGAAGGCGAAGGGCATCGACGTCAAGCCGACGCCTATTGCGCCGCCGGCACCGGCACCGGCAGCGCCTGCGCCGACAGCATCTGCGACTCCAGCCGCTCCACCCGCGGCTGCTAAGAAATAAGCTCTCGAACCGTCAATCCTGCGACCCGATCGAGGCCGGATTCCGGAGCGGCACGGCTGCTCCGGAATCGTTACACTCATGGTCACGAATGTCTTGGAGACGGGTCGGCTGCGGTGATAGACTCCCATCCTTCGTTAGCGGTGACGAAAACATTTGGCGTCCAGCGCCAATAGGCTGCACTCCCCGAAGGCAGCGCGAAACCGAAGCACGCAACGAGAGCGGTAGGTAAATTCGGCATATCTCATGGAGGAGGGGCCGATGTCCAGCAATATTGCGGAGCACGTGCGCTCCGTATACACGGCTGTTTCCGATGCTGCGCAGGGTTCGACGCCCCAAGAGCTCTACGCGCGTTCCTGGATTCGGTGCGTCAACGATTACGGGCTGGATCCCGCCAAGCCGGTTCAGCCGCGAATGGTTTCGGTAGACGACCTGCGCGCGCGGACAGAGAAGCTCGGCGAACTTGTACCTTGCGCCAAGCTGGAGATGGCCAATCTCTACCAGCAGCTCGCGGACTCACAGTCGGCGGTCGTCCTGACCGACAGCGATGGCGTGGTGGTGTGCCTTGTTGGCGATCCCAGCTTCACGCGTTCGGCCTCCAGGCACGGATTGGTGGAGGGGGCGATCTGGAGCGAGGAGGAGCAGGGTACCAATGGCATGGGAACCTGCCTCAAGGAACGCAGCCCCATCGTGATCCATCGGGCACAACATTTCCTCGCCCGGAACACGAATCTGACATGCACTGCAGCGCCGATATTCGACAGCTACGGACGGCTGGCGGCCGTGCTCGACCTGTCGAGTCAGTCGCGCCTCGCACAGCAGCATTCGACGGTTCTGGTCAGCATGGCTGCCCAGATGATCGAAAACCGCACCTTTCTGGCTGACCACAAGCAGGATTACATCATCCGATTCCACAGCCGACCGGAGTTCGTCTACACCCTGCATGAGGGCGAGCTTGCGATGTCGGCAGAGGGGAAAGTCATTGCTGCGAATCGCAATGCATTGTTTCAGCTGGGTTTCTCTACCCTCGAAGAAATCGTCGGTGCGGATATCGGCGGCTTGTTCAACACGTCGTTGCCCGACCTCATCAGCCGATGCGTCAAGAGCTCGTTCCATCCGGTGCCGCTCTACGGCGCGCGCCAAGGGAGCCGCTTCTTCGCTGTCGCCCAGCAACCGGCCCGACTCGTCCAGCCGTTCCGCGATGCGGTGGAGCGCCATACAGCCCAGCGCGTGGCGTCGAACGTTCCAGCGCGCGACAGCAGGTTGCATGAACTGGAGTTTGGCGACGAACGGATGGCCGGAAACGTGCGGTGCGCGATGCGCGTCATCAACCGGAACATTCCGATCCTGCTGATCGGCGAGACGGGGTCTGGCAAGGAGGTCTTCTCGAAGGCGATGCACGCGGCGAGCGCGCGTGCGGGTGGGCCATTTGTCGCGGTGAACTGCGCGTCTATCCCGGATACCCTGATCGAATCGGAGTTGTTCGGCTACAAATCCGGCGCCTTCACGGGGGCAAGCCGGGAGGGGCGTCGCGGCAAGATCATCCAGGCAAACGGGGGAACGCTGTTCCTCGATGAGATCGGAGACATGCCCTTGCATCTTCAGGCGCGCTTGCTGCGGGTGCTGGAGGAACGCGAAGTCGTGCCGCTGGGCTCCGAAACCCCTCTGCCGGTAGACGTTCAGTTGATCAGCGCGACCCATCGCAACCTTCAGGATATGGTCGCGCGCGGGGATTTTCGCGAGGATCTCTATTATCGCCTGCAGGGAATCAGCATTACCCTTCCCCCGCTTCGCGTGCGCAAGGACAAAACACAGTTGATCGAGCGTGCATTGAGCGACGAAAGCGAATCCGGCCGGCTGGTGAGGATCGAGGCGGCCGCGATGCGTGTGCTCGAGAACTATGCGTGGCCCGGGAATTTGCGCCAACTGCGCAACGTGATGCGTACGGCGTTGGCATTGTGCGAGGGGGAAGTCATTTCGGTGCGCGACCTGCCGCCCGAGTTGTTGCAGGGCGTGGAGGAGTCCGCCGCGGTGCCGGCAAGTGTTTGTCCAGCCGTCGAGGCGGGGCTGAATAGTCTTGAGTCTGCGGAGCGGGAGGCGCTTCTTCAGGAACTGGAACGCCACCGGTGGAACATCACGTCGCTTGCGCAGGAACTCGATACGAGCCGGAACACGATCTACCGAAAGATGAAGCGGCTCAACATCAGTACCGTCAGCCGAGAGCGCGGCGAGGCCTGAGAGTTCCTGGCCTTTCGCTTGCGTGTGGTACCGCCCGGACCGCGGTGCCCGCGGTAACATATATCCATGATGAAGCGTGACGAAGCTCCCAGGCTGGCTTGGGCGTTGACCGGGTCGGGGCACTTTCTCAAAGAGTCGCTCGACTTGGCCATGACGCTTCCGGACGTTGACCTTTTCCTCTCGCGGGCAGCAGAAGAGGTGTTGCACATGTACGAGTACAAGCTGTCGGATTTGCGCAAGCAATTCAGGATCTTCAGGGACAATACCGCGAGCGCGGCGCCGGTCGGGCTTTTCTATCATGGGCATTATCATTCCGTCGTCATCGCGCCGGCAACTTCGAACACGGTTGCGAAATGCGCGATGGGAATCTCGGATACCCTGCCGACGAACATATTTGCTCAAGCGGGAAAGTGTCGGCTGCCGGCCTTCGTATTTGCTTGTGATACCGAACCCGAAGTGGTTACCGAGTCGCCGAGCGAATGGGTGACGCTGTTTCCCCGGCAGGTTGATCTGGAACACGCGGATCGGTTGCGGCGTTTCGAACGTGTGACGGTGGTCGGAACGGTCGGCGGACTGGAAGCGGCGCTTCGCGAAAGACTTGCATGCCTGAACGCATCCTTTTCCTGACCGGGCGTCTGGCGGAAAAGAATCTTCACCGGGTTCTGGAAGACCTGAACGCAAGCGAGTTTGATTATCAGGTCCGGGAGATGGGCATCAATGTCGCCGGGCTGATGACGGCCGAGATGATCAGGCGGCGGATGCCGACTGCGCCCGATGCCGATCGGATCATCGTGCCGGGTCGGTGTCGGGGAGATCTCGACCTGCTGTCGCAGCATTACGGCATTCCCGTCGTTCGTGGTCCGGACGAGTTGAAAGACTTGCCGCAGTACTTCGGTCGAGGCGGTGCTCGGCCGGATCTTTCGCGGTATGACGCGCTGATTTTCGCCGAGATCGTCGACGCGCCGCGCATGTCGGTCGCGGAAGTTCTCGAGCGGGCGAGGCGTTACAGGAAGGACGGAGCAGACGTCGTAGACCTGGGTTGCCTGCCGGAAACACCATTCACGGCACTTGAGGATATGGTGCGCGCGCTCAAGGAGGAAGGTTTCGCCGTCAGTGTCGATTCTGTCGATCCGCAAGAGTTGTTGCGCGGCGGACAAGCTGGTGCGGATTATCTCCTGAGCCTGAAGGAGGAAACGCTCTGGGTCGCGGCAGAGGTCGAAGCGACGCCAGTGCTCATTCCCGGACAGCCGGGAGACATGAACTCCTTGATCCGGGCTATGCACGCCATGCTGGAAAGCGGGCGCCGGTTTTTCGCGGACCCGATACTGGATCCGATTCATTTCGGGTTTGCCGAATCGATCGTGCGCTTCGTGGAACTGCGACGATCGTTTCCCGAAGTGCCGATCATGATGGGGGTGGGCAACGTTACCGAACTCACCGATGCGGATACCGCTGGAATCAATGCGGTACTCATGGGCCTCATCTCCGAGTTGCGCATCGGAGCCCTGCTGACGACCGAGGTAAGCCCGCACGCGCGACGTGCCGTAAGGGAGGCCGACATTGCGCGGCGCATGATGTTTGCATCGAGAGCGGACAATAGCCTGCCGCGCGGATATACGTCCGAACTCATGGCGGTTCACGCGCGCCAACCCTTCCCGGATGCACCGGACGAGATTGAAGAAACGGCAAAGGCGATCAAGGATCCGAGCTACCGGGTCCAAGTCAGTCAGGATGGCATCCATGTCTATAACCGTGACGGCCACCATGTCGCCCGCGATCCTTTCGATGTGTGGCCGAATCTGGGCCTGGAGGCGGATGGCGGGCACGCCTTTTACATGGGCGTCGAAACCGCGCGCGCGCAGATAGCGTGGCAATTGGGCAAGCGCTATGTGCAAGACGAAGAACTGGATTGGGGGTGCGCGGTCGACCGCCAGCCCGACGACAAGCTTGGCCATTGCGCGCCGGGAACGACCCTCGGAGTGCGCCCCTTGAAGGATCAATCGCAGTGATACTGGAATCGATCGTCGTCACACAGGATTCAATGGCTGTCACGCACATCACACCGCTCGGGATTCAGATGGACGGCGAAATTGCGGTGTTGGCGCCGTTCCGACCTTCCCGGACGCTGGACAACTTGATTGCCAACGGCAATGCGACAGTCAATTTCACCGACGACGTGAGGGTTTTTGCCGGCTGTCTTACCGGGAGGCGGGACTGGCCTCTTGCTCCATCGCAGGCGGTGATTACCCCATATCTTGCAAACGCCTTGACTCATCTGGAGGTGGCAGTTGAGCGTATCGACGAAGACGCTCTGCGGCCACGCCTCCATTGTCGCGTGCTTCGGGAGGCATCTCATGCGCCTTTCCGGGGGTTCAATCGAGCACAGGCTGCAGTCGTAGAGGCGGCGATACTCGTCAGTCGTCTGCACATGCTGCCGGCCGACAAGGTCGATGCAGAGCGCGCCTATCTGACGATAGCTGTCGAGAAGACTGCGGGGCCCCGCGAACTCGAGGCCTGGAGTTGGCTGAGGGATCGGATCGACCAGTTTCGTTCGGGGAACCGACACGGAGGCGCAGCATGACACGCCTGCTCATCAGTGTTCGCAATCCGGCCGAGGCGCGAATCGCATTGGAAGAGGGCGCCGATCTGATCGACCTCAAAGAGCCGGGTGCCGGTGCGCTCGGTGCCGTGTCGCATGAGACGGCGCGGCTGGTCGTGGCGGCGGTTGCGGATCGGTGTGCAACGAGCGCGACCGTGGGAGACCTTTCTCTCGATGCGATGATTCTCGGTCCCGCGATTCGGACCATGGCGGCGACGGGTGCCGATTTCGTCAAGATGGGCGTATGGCCGGAAAGTGGCAAGCTTGTTCGCACGTTTCAGGGGCTTGCCCCGGTTGCCCTGGAGGCGCCGCTGATAGCTGTGTTCTTTGCGGATTTAGGGATTCCCGATGGCGCAATTGACATGGCAGCAGACGCGGGCTTCAAGGGAATCATGCTCGATACGGCAAACAAGGCACGAGGCCGCTTGCGCGACAACGTTTCGCTCCAGGAACTTGATGCGTTTGTGCGCCGGGCAAGGTGCCGGCGAATCATGGTCGGCCTTGCAGGATCCCTGCGCATCGAGGATATCGCTACGCTCGCCGACCTGGGACCCGATTATCTCGGTTTCCGTGGAGCGGCCTGCGATGGACACGCGCGCGTTGCAGAATTGAGTGCAGAACGGGTCCGGGCGCTGCGCGGTACCCTGGACGAAACACTGGAGAGGACCGGATCGACCGCGGGCCGGTTAAGCGCAGCCCTGTGAATCAGCGTGCCGCACCGGGCCGTTCGCCGAGCAGCATTTCCCGCAGGATACCAAGTTGCGACTTCTCCAGCAGCACGGTTTCGAAGCAAGCCTCATCGATGAATTTCGGAAAAGCGCGGTCGACGATGCCTGCAGCCGCCAATGCAGTCGCATCGAGCGGGGTTCCCGGAAGTCTGCACGACTTGATCAGAATCAGCCGTTCGGCATTCAGATGTCCGGCGAGCCACGCCGAGATGCTGTCGGAGGTAACGCTCCAATTGGCATCCAGATAGGGGTTTCCCTGCGTCATCGAAAGTGGCAGCCACAAGGCGGTCTTTCCTTTCGAGAGCACGGCGCGCATATCCTCCTCGCTCTCGGCGGGCAGCAACGCCGGACACAGGGCGGCCAGTAGCAAGCCATTCTGTTGCATGGCGTGTAACGCCATGCGATGGGCTGCGTCGTCTTCAAAATCCCAGTGATGCTGCGCGTCGCGTACAAGGTCGGCGAAAGGTCCGCCGCCGGGAACGATGATCACGCGCCCGCCTCCCATCGAAGCCAGGGCATCCAGCCACGAACGCAGGCTGGGGTCATACGACAGGCTGCCACCAAGTTTTACGAGCCACATGAGTGTGTGCCGTCAAAGACGCAATGCAAGACAGCCGACTGCGACTGCAGGGGCACAGGTGGATATGCTCGACGGGCTTTCGTTTCGGCCGATGATGTCTGCGAAGGTAACGTAGGATCTTCCTTCGACACTGGCGATTTCCCGGGCCAGGAAGGATCCGGCGCCTGCACCGACGATGGGCACCTTCGCGGCAATGCCGGAGCGCAACGTGATGCGGCGGATTGCTTGTCTAACGATATCGACTTGCGTTGCTTTCAGCCAAAAGGCCAGGCCAATCCATGTTTCCAGGGAGGCACTATCGAGATCGCGACCAACCATTCGGGCAATCCTGCGAGCGGATGCCTCACGCGTTTTGGCGCCACCGTCAGCAGGAGGGTACTGATCCCATTCTTCATGCAGATCCGATGTCAGGCGATAGACATCCGCCGTGGTGGCGAAGAGTTCGTTGCAGATTGCAGTGACACGGCCTTCCAGTGCCCACTTCTGGCCAAGTGCCATGAGGGGGGTGCGCACGACACCCATATAAAGGAGTTCTTCGTGCTTCAGTCTCGTCGCATCATCGTGCCCCTCGGCTGCGACATGACCTTCAGCAATGGGAACCAGATCGCTTGTCGTGCTCCCGATGTCCAGCAGCAGTGCATCCGGCTGGTGAAGCGCAACGAGTTCGGCCGTCGCGCGCCAGTTGGCGGATGAAATGGCTGCAAGGTGGTGATGAGCATGGGCTGGATCCACGAAGCCGTCTGCTCCGGCAAAAACCTGGATGCGCTGGCCACGCAACTTCTCCGTCATTACATCCAGGATTTTCACGACGCCTTCCGCGCGGCTGCCGAACAGGTCTGCCAATTCGCCGGTCATCGTGATCGCGTGGCCATCTGTCGGGCCGAGGCGCCGCCTGGCCTCGTCAACAGACGTTGTCAGCTGATCCAGGCCTTGCCAGAGCGCGCAGGGCAACTGAACCGCAGCGTCGATGCGTCCGTCGGCGAAGACGCGGGCTGCCTTGAGATGGGCACCGCCGATATCCCAGCCGATGACGCAATCAGTTGAATTCTGCGCCATGCAGGTCGATCAGTACGGGTTTCGTCTTTCGAGACCAGGTCGCGATGGGCTTCGACATCCGATTGTTCTGCACGGAAGCAGCCGCAATGATCAATTCCGCCGGATTTGTATCGAGTGCGGCACTCAGCCCACAGTACGAAGTCGTCAGTCGAGGGTTGATTTCCAGCACGACCGGACCACCGTCTGTCGCAATGAAGTCGATGCCGACATAACCCCGGAGTCCAGGCAGCGCGGCTGCTACGCTTGCTGCCAGGTCGGCATAGATGCCCTGGTGGTCCGCCATTGCGTCTACCGTGATGCCATCGAGATCCAGTCTTGCATCCTTTCTTCGGACGTGTTGAAGATTGCAGGACATAAGGAGTGCATCACCCGGATAGCAGATCATCGAGAGGCTGAGCGGCGTGCCCTCGCACCATGGCTGGGCAATGAATCCTTCTCCGCTGCGCGCGTCCAGCCATCCTCGGGCATCCTGCCAGGTCGCGACGACCGACGTGTCGACGCAACCGGCCCCGTCATCCGGTTTGATGACCCAGGGGCCTGGAATAGGAGAGACGCGCTCCGGGCTGTCGAAAGTCGGAATGCAGGGGATTCCCGCATCGGATAGCACGGAAACTGTTCGGGATTTGCTTGCAGCAACGGAAATTGCTTCGGGCAGACAGCCGAGCAGGATGCGATCCTCGGCAAGAACGATTCGCGACAGTTCCTCGAGCACGCCTCCCGTTTCCGGGGCGATCGGCAACACGGCATCGCATTGGCGGACGCCGCGTGTGAATGCGACGAACGGATCTTCACCAGCGTGAGGGGACATGCATTGGACACCACGCGCTTGCAGTGTCAGCCGCGGGTCTCGGCTGATAAGAATCTCGACCCCTGGAATGCGGCCAAGATCTCCCAGCAATGCGCTGAGCATCATGTCGCCCTCAATCGCGAGCGAACGGGGAATCGCATCGTGGAGGAGACCCCCACCGGTGATAAACTCGTAAGCGAAGATCTTCATTGCATCCTGCCCGAGCCGTGAGACTGGTAGCTGTCGTAGACCTGCTGGAGAACAGGGTCGTTCATGCCCGGCGCGGCGATCGCGCCCGATACGAGCCGCTTAGCTCGTCCTTGTGCGAAGGCAGCGATCCCGTGCGCGTGGCAAGCGCACTGTTCGAAATCGGTTGTTTCGACGCTCTCTATATCGCCGATCTGGATGCAATCCGGAAGCGTGGCGACAACCTTGCGAGCATCCGTGCAATTGCGCAAGTACAACCAGCAACACCGCTTTGGATCGACGCCGGTGTGCAATCCATTTCCGATTGCGAACGACTTCTTGAGGTGGGCACGGTGTCCGTTGTTGTGGGCAGCGAATCCCTGAGCGACGTTCGCCTGATCGATAGGCTGGTTCGAGATGGGGTCGATTTCGTGCTTTCCCTCGACTTCCGGGGCGATGAATTTCTCGGTCCGATTGAGCTTCTCGATCGGACCGATCTGTGGCCGGCGAATGTGCTTGCAATGAACCTTGCCCGCGTCGGTAGTGCGATGGGCCCCGATTTGTCGCTGATCCGAATGTTCCACGAAAGGGCTCCGTCGAATTGCATCTTCGCCTGTGGCGGCGTGCGTAGTGAGGCTGACCTGCAAGCTGCTGCACGATCGGGAGCGTGCGGTGCATTACTTGCCACGAGCGTTCATGACGGCAGCCTGGCAGGCTATTTCTCGTCGCTGCACGAGGCGAGGACAACCAACTAAGCAAGACGGAGTGTCTCCGTGACGGAGACACTCCGCAGAGCTTAGTTGGCTGCGAACGGATGCGAAACCGAGTTGCGCTTTTCGGTGACTTCGCGTGCCGTCGGCGTGCCCGAAACTGCGCGGGCGATCGACTCCTTGACAGCACGGTAGTTGAAGTCCTGAATCTTCTTGTCGTCGTCGGCAAGCCAGTGGATGAATACGCCGACGCAGATGAAGAGATTGTCGGCTTCATCGGCCGGGATAACGCCTTCTGCAACAGAGTCGGCCACCGCCATTGCCACGCCGCGCTGGGCCGGTCCGAACATCTGGACCGCCTGCTTTGCACCCTTGATCGTCACCTTGTTGAACATGACGGTGGCGGGTTTGCACAGCAGGTTCGGCGCTACCACAGCGAGCAGCGAGGTGAAGCCATCCTTGTTGTTGACGAGGCAATTGGCGAATGCAGTTTCAGCTGCACTGCCGCGCGGTCCCATGATCAGATCGATGTGGGCAACTTCGTTTCCATCGCCGACCAGCGACTCGCCGACACACAAGCCGTTTACTTTTGCCATGCTTCTCTCTCCTTTTCCGGTTAGTTGGCAAGAATGCGGGACTGCTCCCACGGTTGATTCGCCATCGGGGGCGAAAATGCCCCGCTGGCAGTCAGTTCAAGATCAGGAATGGACAGGATCCCATTCATGTAGAACGACGTCACCGTGAGGTCGGCCGTCGTCCCTGGATTGATGTTCTGCTGTTTCAGCAACGCGTCCCAAGTGCTCAACTCGCGTTCGAACTCTCTCGGGTCGGCACTTTGCAGTACAGATCGAGCCAGGGCATGGGCCTGATGGCTGACGCGCAGGGCTTCTTCCATGCCGTGCTTACGGGCAACGTGGGAATCCGGATTGCGGGCAAGCAATTCCAGATAGACCGCAGTGGCGACCCAAGGTTCGTCGTTCCAGCGACGACGCAGTTGCTCGATGATCGGCTGAACGCCGAGCACATCCTCGAATCCGTTTGCGTACTGGCGGGCGACGAGATCGGTCTCTCGAGCAGCAGCCATGGCGGAGCGCAGGTCGACCGTGGCTGGCTCGGCGACATCATGTTTGGAGCGACGGCCGAGGCCGCCAGGTTGCGCGAGGCGTATCGCTTCGTAGGCGCGATTCGCGTCCTCCACCGACAGCGTGTCGAGACACTCACGCAGAGCGTCCTGGACGGACTGTCCGGCACGCATGGCGAGTACTGCGTGGGTCAATGGTGCACAGAGCAGGACGATACCCAGATTCGTGTTGCATCCTACGACTGAACGAGTTGCTGCGATCGACTCGAATATCCGTTCGCCGACTGTCGAGGCGGTACGGGAAATCGGGCCGAGAATTGCATTCGCCGAGGCGAGAAAATCGTCCGCGCTCATCCCGTGCCCGCTACTGCGGATACTGACGTTGCCCGGCTTTATCGCGAGCACGTCAATTTCGCACGCGCGACGAAGCATTTCCGCGAGAAAAATCTGGCGCGGCTTGCGGCCGTTCAGATCTTCTTGGACAGACATCAGCATACGGCCTCGAGCGAGCGGACAACAGGCAACCTGCGGGCGATCAGATCGTCGACCATCATTTGTGCAATATCCTTCTCGCAGACCCCTTGAAGGCCTTTCCATGCTGGGATGCTGTTTACTTCGAGGATCTGCAGGCGACCATCGCGGTCTCGGATAATATCGACGCCGGCATAGTCCATATCGAGCGCTTGGACAGCGTCGGTCGCAAGTCGTACCAGCGGCTCATCGAGCGGGGCGGCCTCGCATCGTGCACCTTGAGCCACGTTGTTGATCCACGTGCGACCGTGGCGGGTCATTGCTGCGACTGCGCGTCCTCCAATGACCAGAATTCGCCAATCCTGCCAACCGCCTGCACTGTCTTTCGCGCCGACATAACGCTGGAGGTACCAGACGCCACTTACGGAATCAGCTGGCGGAACGTCCTCGCCACCGGAGACCCTGATCAACCCAACGCCCTGGGAACCGAAGAGCGGCTTTGACACGACTTGATGTCCTGCCGCTGTTTCGCGAAGCACAATCGCGCGCGCCTCGGAAATGTTCTCGGAAACCCAGGTCGGAGGCGTAGGCAGGCCGCGCTGGCGCAACAGGAAACTCGTCATCGCCTTGTCTACGCTGCGTTCGATGGCGCGTGCGTCGTTGTAGACCGGGATCCCCGTCTCGCGCAGGGCATGAAGCAGATCCAGTCGAAGAATTACCTGCTCGAGGGTGCCACCAGGCACGCCCCGCACAAAAACAGCCGCGGGCAACTCGTTCTCGAAGCCCGCCAGGCGGACAGGCATGCCGTCGTTTGCAATGTCCAATCGGCAGTTCGTCAGGCTGACAAACTGTGAATCGATTCTTCGCGCCTTGAAGGCACGGCCAAGCGCGGCACCATGCCAGCCCGGGTCATCAGTGACGATGGCGACCCTTCGCCTCACTCGGAATCTCCGAACGATGCGGCAAGAAGTTCCGGATTCAGACGGCCCCCGCGGAATGTGCGTCCCGAGTCGATATTGGTCACCACGACCTCTGCAGGCGCGAACAACTGTGGGTCGATCTTGTAGAAATCGTACTTGACGCCCTTGAAAATGTCGGCAAAAGGTCGTCCATAGTCGCGGGACGCGGTGCAGGGGAGATTCTGCGCAAGCGACGACGCGGCATCATCGTCGCCGGTTACATAAAGCTGGACCGTTGCGCCGAACAGAATCGCATCATTGGTACGGCCCATCGCCTGCACAAAATCCGGTGCAGGGGGTGGAACGGGCGCGCAGCCTGCGCCATCGACAATCCGATCGAGTGGAAAGTGCAGGGCGTGCGACTTGTGCAAGGCGACCTCGAGCACGCGGGCGACAATTTGCACGCATCCTGCAAGACTGCGCGTCGGCGTCAGGATGAAGGTCAGACGATCCGGGGCCACGCGGCAGTCGCGCGAAACCTTGTCGATGATCTCTTGCGGTGGAACACGGTCGACCTCCAGCACCAGGCAGGTTGCGTCGCTACTGTCCTGATAGCCCAGTTCTTCGAACAGGGGCTCCTTGCGGGACAGGGCTCTGCCGGGGCCGGAACCAAGTGCATGAAAGGCCGCCTTGCCTTCTCCGTGCGACAGACTCCAGCCCGCATACTGACTGCCCAAGCAAGCGAGAACCGGGTTTCGAGCAGACACCGACACCTGCATCGGCCAACGACTATTGGTCGCGACGAGATCCACCTTGCCGAGCCCACCCATGCAGATTTCTGCCACACGGCGACCCGCCTCGAGACCACCCGGAACGGCGATCCCGGCATCCACGATGCGGGCACCCGATGGAAGCACGTTAATCGAGACGCGAAGCGCGTCTCGCTGGCGAATCATTTCTTCCACGAGCGGCAGCGTCATTTGATTCACGCTCGCCTGGGCGCCGCTCAGCGGGCTGACCACATTCGACTCGGCATTCATGCCGCAACCTCCTCGAGAGACTCCAGTACCGCAGCCCGATAACGCTGTATCTGTCCGATGACTTCAGCATGCGTGCGCCCTTCAGCTCGTACCGAGCAGATCGGCATCCCGCGATCCACGACGGCTTCCGACGTGGGGATGTCACTGCACCAACGCGCAGGCCGCCAACTGCGCGGAAGCTTCAATTGGTTGCGCGCAAAAACGATGGCGTGGGCGCGCACGGGTCCCCACGATTGTTCGATAGTCACACTCTCGCCGGAGCATGCGGCGACATGCGCAGCAAGCAGTCCGTTCATCACGTCCGGATCGTAAAGCTCGAGGGTTGCCGTCGGCCTCGGATTGATTTCCAGAATCGAGTAGGTGCCGCCGTCGATCACGAAATCAATGCCGTTCAGTCCGACCAGACCCGCAAGGCGCGCGAGAACATCCAGTTTGAATGCCAATTCGTCGTAAATGCGTTGCGGGACGATTGCATGACTCACAGAGCCCGAGTACGCGAATGGCGCGCCGACGCCATCACCCGTCGGCAAGGCTTCGCTGAATCCGATGATGCGCGCACCCTGGCGATCGACCAGAAACAAGGCAGAACAAACAGCGCCTCGCACCCGACGTTGGAAATAGTCACGGCCCGGCTCGAAACTGCTGTTCGCGCAGGCACGCACATGCTGACCGCCCGCCCCGCCTATTCGCTTGATCAGCCAGCAATCGTCTTCTTCCGGCGGATCGAGACGCGTTTCCGGATGGGGTAGTCCCGCGAGATCCAGCAAACGGGTCAGTGAAATCGGATCCTTCACGGATCGCACTACGTCCGGCGAGTTGCCGCGGAGGGGGTAACGCCGCGAGAACCGTTCCAGTAACTCGGGGTCGCTTTCGAAGCCTGCGCCATACACCAGCGCGTCCGTTTCATGGGGCGGCGAGAGAACTTCGGCTGCTTCAAGCAGTCGATCGCCGTCAATGCCGATACCTGAGGTGTCTGATATCACGTTCGCCGAGGCCGCAACCTTACGGGTGTCCGTATCGCCAAAGCAGTCGAGTACCACGCTCGAAAACCCCGAGCGCGCAGCGCACTGAGCCAATGCCCGACCGCTGGTGGCGACGATCAGCATGTGCTGCATGTCAGCTCGTCATGGCTCGTGCAGCCGCAAACGCGTCCCGGAAATCCAGATAGACCGGCTTGTCGGTCTCCAGCATCGACTCGAACAGTCCTCGTTGCACCTGATACTTCACGTTGCCGATCGCTAGCGCGCCGACGCCGACTGCCTTGCCGGATGCTGCTTCAATGGCGGAGCCTTCATCCATCACGCCGAGACCTTCGATGCCCGCCGGCGGAACTGCGTTGACGTCCGCGGCGACCAGCAGGTTGCGAGCGAGCTGTAGCTGGCTCGCAGAGAGAACGCGAATCCCGGCCTTCGCCGTCGCCAGCACAATGTGGGTTTGTCCGACAAGGTCTGCTTTCTGTTCATCGGTTCCCGCTTCCACCGGCTTGGTTGATGCACCGTAACGCGCATTGACTACTTCGGAAGTCATCCTTGCGCGATTTGCACTGGAATGGCTGGAGATCTGAACGTTTGCGCCGGCCCCCGAAGCTAGGACTGCTGCCGCCGCACCGACCGGCCCGGTCCCGCCAAGCACGAGCACATTCTTGTCTCGAAGGTCTGTTTCATGCACAACCCTGAGCTGGCGTTCGACACACGCCACCATTGCGGCCGCAGTCGTGAATGCACCGCTGGGGTCGGCGAACACCGACACCTCGAACGGAGGGACCATCGAATTCCTAGCGATGTCCAGCATGTCCGCCGCCATCCCGATTTCGCGGCCGCCGATAAAAATGCCGGTGCGTTTTACGCCCTTCGGGCCGCGCGAAAAAATTGCGTCCTGCGTAAGCGGGCCCACCTGATCGAGTGTCACGTCCGTGTACGGAACGATGATCTGATAGCCGGCATCTGCGGCCATGTTCACGTCGAACGGGCTCATGTTTCGGGTAGGCGAGAACATGTGAAGGATGAAAGGTTTTTCCATGTTGGGTCGTTTTGTCGAATGGTTCGGAAAGGATTTCAGTTGCCCGGGGCACGATGCCTTGGCGAGATAGCGTCGCTGCCATCGCGATACACTGAACCGGGAGCGCATACGTCTCCACCGCGATTGCGCGCGACGCAGACAACAGGTTCCACATCGGGGAAGTTGCTCAGCAGTGCGCTGCGCAACGTTTGCGCAGTAATTTCTGTGTCGACCACGGCAAATCCTGTGGGCCCCCAAGAACTTTGCCCGATGCAATGGACGCCCCGTGCCTTGAGGAAGTCCAGCGCGCGGGCAATTCGCGGACTCGTGTAGCGCCCGCCCTGTGCGGGCGAAAAGTAATCGCCGATCGAATTCTGGATATCGGAGATGGCCTTGCCGAAGGTCGGCAAATCAGCCTCGGCAAGCGCCGGAAGTGCACACATCATCACTTCGCGACACAGCCGTTCCGCCTCTCGTTCGGGAAATGTGGGGAGAGTGCGAAATGCCGAGTTCTCTGCTTGTCCATGCAATCCGGTCGATTGCGGGTCGAGCAGCAAAAGCACACGCCAGTTCTGGGGGAAAGGCATGCGCGAAATCAATGGCGGCGGCGTGTCGGTCGCGCCGCGCCCACCGTCCACCACGAATCCGCCGTCCTCGAACACTGCGACTCCGATACCGGAACGCGCACCGCGATCGAGGAGATGGGCGATCTCCCTGGCCGAAAGATCCGAGCCCATCAGCCTGGAAACTGCCGTTCCCAACGCCAAGGCCAACTGCGTACCTGATCCCAGCCCCGCGTGGGAGGGAATCGCGGACTCGATCACAACACTCAAATCGCCCGGGATATCAATCACGGCGCGCAGACGTTCGAGATAACGGCCCGCGCGTTCGGCGTCCTTGCCGGTAATCGATGGTGCACTGCCACGTCTGACGACAACTCGCGTGGCGAGCCCGTCCACAGCGAGGCCAAGGCTACCGTACTTTCGCCCGAGCGACCCGTTGAGGTCGACAAAACCCATGTGGAGGCGCGCCGGCGCCGTAACGGCGACCGCAACTGCGGCGTTCGAATGAACGCGAGTTGGCATGTGGCGTCTCCCTTTATTGCTGATTCGTTTGGAACGCTTCAATTTAGCAAGGCGTGTGCCAATGATGCAGCCCCATGCGCTGCTCGCGAGCTGCTTGATTGGTCGTTGGATTTGTGCCGCGCATGTAGCACTGTGTCACCCGAGCCTGCGCATCCTCGGGCATTCCGGATGGGCGCTGCGGACAAGCCTGCGAACCCGAACAGGCAGATACACAGTGGACATTGTTGCATGCAGGGAAGAATGTCGCAGGTTGGCACGCAACCTGCGAATGTGAACCGCCGTTTTGCAGAAGACTGCGGTCCAGCTGCAGACCTTTCCAGTATTTCCCTTGAATCATCGGAATCAGTATGGATAACGTGACCTGTCCGTTCTGCGGGCTAGCATGCGACGACCTTCAGATTGAAGTCATAGAGGGTTCTGTTTGCGCGACGGACAATGCTTGCGGTCTGAGTCTGGACCATTATCGACGCCTTGCGCCGGTGGCCGGTGCATCGCCACATATCAAGGGCAAAGCAGCAACGATCGACGAAGCGGTCAAATCGGCGGCAGGCATTCTCGCGAAAGCGAGCTTGCCGCTGTTTGATGGATTCGCGGCCGACCTTTCCGGTGCCCGACGCATCGTACAACTCGCCGATCGGTGTGGTGCGGTTATCGAGCACATGAATTCGACCGCCAAGATGCGTAACCTGCTTAGCGTACAGGATGCTGGCTGGATAACCACGACGCTGGCCGAGGTCAAGAACCGTGCCGACCTGGTTGTATTGCTTGGAACCGATGCGGTGTCCCGCTTTCCACGTTTCTTCGAACGGCTGATCTGGTCACAGGAATCGATGTTCGGGCTCGACTCCGGAGCCCGGCAGATAGTCTATGTTGGTGCCGGGCTCGATGATCGGGCCGGGCATGCTCCCGATGGACGCCCTCCAGAAGTCATACCCTGCAAGGTCGACGAAATTGGCGAGGGCATGGGTGCAATGCGATCGATTCTGGCAGGGCAGTCATTGCATGCCGAGTCGGTTGCCGGTGTACCGGTCGGGCAATGGACTTCGCTTCTCGAGCGATTGAGGAGTGCGAAGTATGCGGTCATCGTGTGGGCTGCAGCCGATTTCGCATTCGAGCACGCCGAACTGACCGTACAGACGATTTCCGCATTGATCAAGGATCTCAATCTATCCAACCGAGTCGTGGGGCTTCCGCTCGGCGGAAGCGACGGGGATTTCACTTCCAACGGCGTTCTTCTGTGGCAGACAGGGTTCCCGTTCCGCTGCAGTTTTGCCACCGGAGCGCCCGTCTACGATCCCTACATGAACTCGTCGCAACGCTTATTGACCTCTGGCGAGGCGGATGCGCTGCTTTGGGTCAGTGCCTACAACCCGGCGCGTCTTCCGACTAAAGTTTCGGTGCCGACCATCGTGCTTGCGCCGCCGGGCGCCGTTTTCGAGTCTGAGCCCGATGTCTATATTCCCGTCGGGACGCCCGGGGTCGATCACGCCGGGCACTACACGCGAACCGACAAGGTCGTTGCGTTGCCGCTGCGCAAGCTGCGCGAAATCGGGCTGCCCTCGGTTGCGGATGTCGTGGCTTCCATCGAAGCTGCGCTTGACGACGGGGTGGCATGAGATGGGTTTGATCAAATTTGCCGGCGGCAAGGTTTTCGATCCGGAGAACGGCGTCGACGGTCTGGTTCAGGACATCTTCGTTCGTGACGGTCGCATCGTTCCAGCGCCGGTATCCGGTGAATCGATTTCACAAGAGATCGATTGTCGGGGACGGCTGGTGATGGCCGGCGCCATCGACATGCACACGCATATCGGTGGCGGCAAGGTGAACATCGCGCGCTCGATGCTTCCAGAGGATCATCGAGGGGATCTGCTTGCGCGCACAGAGCTGACCAGGGCGTCTTGCGGCTATTGCGCTCCCGGAACGCTTGCAGCTGGATACCGTTATGCCGAAATGGGTTACACGGCATGCTTCGAGCCGGCGGTGTTGCCGATCAATGCGCGCCAGGCTCACATGGAGATGGGTGACACGCCGATCGTCGACAAGGGCGGATATGTAATGCTTGGCAGTGACGATTTTCTGCTGCGCATGATGACCGCGAAGCAGGATCAGCGCGCCATCGACGACTACGTCGCGTGGACCATCAACGCCGCGCAGGCGATCGGAATCAAGGTAGTCAATCCAGGCGGGATATCGGCGTTCAAGTTCAATCAGCGCAGCCTGGATCTCGACGAGCAGCATCCGTTTTACTCGGTTACGCCCAGGCAGATTCTCAAAGTGCTGGCGCAGGCGGTTCATGACCTTGGCGTTCCGCATCCGCTGCATGTGCATGGATGCAACCTGGGCGTGCCCGGGAATGTGGATACGACGCTGGCGACGATCCAGGCTGTCGAAGGATTGCCGATGCATCTTACGCATATCCAGTTTCACAGTTACGGTACGGAGGGCGACCGCAAGTTTTCCTCCGGTGCGGCGCAGATCGCCGAGGCGATCAATGCGAACCGCAACATCACTGCAGATGTCGGACAGATCATGTTCGGCCAGACGGTCACTGCGTCTGGCGACAACATGTCGCAGCATCGCAATAGCGGGCTGGCCAGCCCGAAGAAATTCGTGGTCATGGATATCGAATGCGATGCCGGCTGCGGGGTGGTCCCGTTCAAGTATCGCGACAAGAACTTCGTCAATGCCCTGCAATGGGCAATCGGATTGGAGATCTTTCTGCTCGTGAACGATCCGTGGCGGATCTTTCTTACCACCGACCATCCGAACGGTGCGCCGTTCACCAGTTATCCGCATTTGATCAAACTGCTGATGGACAAGACCTACCGCAACGCAATGCTGGGGACGATAAATGCCGATGCAGCGGCCATGAGTACGCTCGGAAGTATCGATCGCGAATACACGATGTACGAGATCGCGACGATGACCCGGGCTGCGCCAGCTCGTTTGCTGGGATTGAAGGATCGAGGGCATCTGGCGCCGGGCGCCGCTGCCGACATTGTGGTCTACCGTGAGCAGGAAGACGTGGAGGAAATGTTTGCCCGACCGGAATTCGTGTTCAAGGACGGCACTTTGGTCGCGCGTGACGGGCGTATCGTGGAGGTGACTTGGGGCAATACGCATGTTGTGCGGCCCGAGTATGATCCCGCGATCGAAAAACAGCTCAAACCTTACTTCGATCGCTACCATTCCATACGCATGGAGAACTTCAAGATTCACGACGACGAGCTGTGCGAGTGCGGCCATGGATCCAAAGCCATGCCCCACGATTGCCGATACAAGAGGGTCCGATAGGTGATCATCAATGGAGTCTCGATAGACGAGACCTTTGCCGAAGCGTTCGGCATGCGGGGAACCCGTCTGATCATTACTGCGCATGATCTCACATGGGCGCGCCATGCTGCGGTTGCGCTTACCGGGTTTGCGACCTCAGTGATTGCATGCGGTGCGGAAGCAGGGATCGAGCGAGAGCTATCGCCCGATGAGACGCCTGACGGCCGGCCGGGCGTGTCGGCGCTTCTGTTCGCGGTGTCGTCCAAGGAACTCGGCAAGCAACTCGAGCGCAGGGTGGGGCAGTGCGTTCTCACTTGCCCGACGACTGCCGTGTTCGCCGGCCTGGATGCGCCGGAAAAGCTTCCGTTGGGCAAAACCTTGCGCTTCTTTGGCGATGGATTTCAGAATTCCAAGGTGGTTGCGGGCCGTCGATACTGGCGCGTTCCGGTGATGGACGGAGAATTTCTTGCCGAAGAGACGACGTCGATGGTGAAGGCGGTCGGCGGAGGCAATTTCCTTGTATTGGCGCAGGATCAGGTGTCTGCTTTGCGGGCCTGCGAAGCCGCGATCGGCGAAATGCGCAAACTGCCGAATGTCATCATGCCGTTTCCCGGAGGTGTGGTTCGATCGGGGTCCAAGGTCGGTTCCAAGTACAAGGCGTTGCCGGCATCGACCAACGATGCCTTCTGTCCCACGTTGCGCGGCGCGACGCGCAGCGAGCTGACGTCAGACATCGGGAGTGTGATGGAGATTGTGATTGATGGACTGACCGATACCGACGTGCGGGCGGCCATGAAGAGCGGATTGGAAGCCGTTTGTCGGGTTGGCGCGGCTGGAGGTGTTCGCAGGATATCGGCGGGGAATTACGGCGGCAAGCTGGGGCAGTTCCATTTCCATCTGCGGGAGATACTCGCGTGAGTGCGCTGACTTTCACTCTCCGGCAAAAGGCGGTGCAGCGCATCGACGTGTCTTGCCTGACGCCGGAGAAGGTTGCCGGCATGTCGCTCGATCAGATTCGGACACTGCCGATTCATCAGGGCAACCGTCAAGTGTCTGTTGGCGAGCTATTTGCCGTCGCGGGAGGGGTTTCGGATGAGTTGGTGTTTTCCGGCTGCTCCCAGCTCGATCACGTCGGACAAGGCATGAGCACGGGGCGGATTCGCGTCGAGGGCGATGCTGGCGCCTATGTCGGTACAGCGATGCGTAGCGGCGAGATCGTGATCAGCGGCTCCGTCGGGATATTTGCGGCCTGCGGGATGCGCGGTGGCACGCTGACAGTCGGCGGCAATGCCGGTGACTTCCTTGGCGGCGCATTGCCAGGCGAGATGCGGGGGATGCGCGGCGGGCTCGTGCGCGTGCTGGGTAACGCCGGTGACCGCGCTGGTGATCGAATGCGCAGGGGAGCAATCCTCATCGGCGGCAACGCGGGGGAATGCTGCGCAAGCCGGATGATCGCGGGAACGATTGCGGTGTTCGGCACGATCGGCGAAAGGGCAGGGTACGGAATGACGCGGGGTACGCTTCTGTGCGCGACAGCGCCTGACAGGATCCTGCCAACCTTCAACGAATGCGGCACGTTCGAACTCGGTTTCCTGACGTTGTTGTTCAAGCAATGGGCCACACTCGGCGCGCCTTTCGCAGAGCTATCAGGGCGTTCACCGCGAGTTCAGCGTCTCATGGGAGATCTCGGTGCCGGCGGCAAGGGCGAGATCCTTGTTCTCCGCTGACCCTGTACGACCTTGGGCTCGGCCAATTGAATTGATTCGACATGCGACGAGCATTCCATGCGCGCAACGGCTGGTGTGACCGGCAGGATCGGATTGACGCCGCGTGGTGGGGCTACGAAACGTCGACCACCGTTCCGACAGCTCGCCGCAAGGTGGGTTCGTCGGCAACTCGTGTGATCGGTTGATCTGCACAGGCAGCGAGCCACTTTCGCGCCGGCCCTCGACCCGGGATGGCGATGTCTGGGGCGATTTCCAGTAGAGGGTGAAGAACGAACGCGCGCTCATGGGCGCGCGGGTGCGGAAGGCGCAGTCGCTCGGTCTCCAACTCGAAATCGCCGTAAAGAAGCACATCCAGGTCCAGAGTTCGCGGACCGTTCACCATTTCCCGGACGCGCCCGTGGCGTCGCTCGATTTCCAGCAGTGCGTCGAGGAGTTGTTCGGGACTCAGGCGCGTCATCACTTCCGCAACGCCGTTCACAAAATCGGGCTGGTCAGCGTAGCCGATTGGCGCAGTGCGATAAATCGACGAGCGAGCGGTGAGGCGTGAGTCGCGCAGGACAGCCAGTTCATCGAACGCCAGCAATATTTGATGTTCCGGCGAACGGAGATTGCTGCCAAGCCCGATGAATGCGCGATGCTCGATCATTTCGCCTTGCCTTTCGGCTCCAATCGCGAGAGGACGACACTTTCTTCGATCAGCGCCGGTGCGTCCTGTTTTTCGCTGTCGGGGATGACGGTCCCGAGCTTCACGACCCCTCCGGGGACTGCGTCGGAAATCTGAAAGACGTAGATCTTGTCGGCAAAACGCTTGAAGTTGTCGCGAACACGCTCCGGATCCTTGGCGTAGGGCGCGATGCGAATTTCCCTTGCCGGTATTTTCTTGCCATCGAACGTAGCTTCGATATCCTTTATCTCGGCAGATTCGGCCAGCGCGAGGCGGATCCTGCGCCGGAAGAAATAGGTCGAGCCTCCCTTGGCCTTGGGGGTTGTCGTCAAGCGATTCATTTCCAGCAAATCCCGCTCGAGGAAGCACTGGATGACAGGATTTCCAAGAGCGCTATCTATCGACTCGACCGGTATCGTCTGACCGCCCATTGCGCACTTGGTGTCCACTTTGTGTCCATTGCCGTTGGGCGAGGGGCCGACAACAATCGAGATGTCATCGTGCGCCGGCGCCTCGAGCGAACCTTTCTTGTCGAAACTGTAGTGCAGGGTTTGCTGACCGGAAATGCCCTTCAGGTGGTCGGTGACAAACAAAGCCGTTTCTGCCGGCGATATGGGTTGATCTTCCGCGAGAGCCGGGAAGGGCGTTGCGAGACATGCCGAAGCGATGATGGCCTTGAAGGTTCGTGTCTTGCAGCAGCGCCGAACTGTATTACTCAACATCTTCTCCTGAAACGAATCATGTGGATTCAAAAGCGTCATCGGAATGGTACTCAGCAGGGGGGGATCTCGGGTTCCGCACAGTCGAGAGCCAAGGTCAAATCCTTCGACAGCTTTTCATTCAGACCCTGCAAGGTGTGCTGAACGGCTGTGGCTTCAGAACGGTTACCCGAACCCGCGAGCGCAAGCCCGAGCTCGTACCATGTTGGCGCGTAGCCACCGTCCAGCGATACGGATCGCCGCAATGCGGGGACCGCCGCATCCAGCTGCTTGAGACGGGATTTCGATACGCCGAGCGTTCGCCAGGCCGATGCGCTGTCCGGTTCGAGGCGGGTCCACTCCGATGCAACATGCGCCATGCCCTGCCAGTCGCCCTCAGCTGCGTAGGTGGCTGCCCGAAGAAAGTGCGGCTGCTGGTCCCGTGGCCGTCCCCAGAACGGCGTTCCCTTCAACGGCGCGACCGTCTGGCCATCGAAATGGGCGATTGCGTCCACGACCCAGCTCACCGGCAGGGAGAAATGAAACGCCTCGCCTGCACGGTAGCGAAAAGTCACAATGCCGACAAGGCGGCCCTTGTCGTCGAACAGCCCGCCGCCGCTCGCACCGGAGGTGAATGGGGTCGTTGACTGAACGATCTTTGCACCGTCGTAGTCATGGAGCGCATTGATCACACCGACATTCAAGCGTGGCGCGATACCGAAAATGAAACCCACGGCATGGACCGCCTGTCCGATCTGCGGTGCGTCGAAACTCATTTCGGCAGGCGCGAGGTCGACTGAATGCGGCGCGCGCAAGACACACAGGTCGTGCTCGACGTCTGCTCGCTGCGCTTCTACTTCCCAACGGAACTCGCCACGTACCAGTTCGATGGCTCTTGCCCGTGCAGTGACATGGCAGTTGGTTACGACAAAGCCATCGCCGACGAGTACGCCGGTGCCCATCGACACGCTGCCATCCGTGTTCATCGCCTCGACCTTGAGTACCTTGTGGGTCAGGCGCGTGAATAACTCGAAGTCGAGCGCTTGCGCCCAGGCGACACCGACGGGAATCGCCATGCCTGCCAGAACGACGAGAATCCTGCTGCCTTGGGAGATCAGGCTACCGGCCATGGCGCACGAGTCGGTGGGAGACGAGGCCTAACGCGTGCCGCCTGTCGCAGACTGCGACAACTGCAATGGGTTTCCACTTTCATCGAGCTGGGGGACGCCGTAGGCCGCCAGAATCTGCTGAATCTGGGCGCGGTTCTCGTCGATCAGCTTTTCGATCTTGTCCTTCCATTCCTTCTCGCCGTAGCGTACGCCCATCGAAATTGAATAATCGAACTGGAACGTCGGCTGTGGTTTGAAGGGCACTACCACGACCTCGGCGGCGGTGACTTTCTTGCCGAAATAGCCGGCGATCGGACCCCAGACAAATGCCGCGTCCAGTTTCCCGTCGACCAGATCGCGTTCGACGATCTCGCCCGGATAGTTTGCTGGATCGCCGCTCATGGTCTGGTAAGGCACGAGCTGATTGGTCAGTCCGTTTCGCACCAGCCAATCAACCGGAGACGACTGTGCAAATGCGCCGAGCCTGAGTTTTGCGACTTGTTCGGGGGGCAGATTGAGAATGTCCTCCGGTGCTTTCACCGAGTCCAGCCCCTTCCCACGCACATAGACCATTGCAAAAGTCGAGCGCAGGTACGGCTTTGTCGTCGACGCGAGCTCCGCACCCGTTGGCCATCCGATTACCAGATCGCACTTGTAGTGGTCGGCGTTCGCCGCCTTCGCGCGCAATGTGCTGCGGATGAATCCCAGGCGCTGCGGGAACCAGGTGTATTCGAGTTTCCAGCCGAGTTTCTGGGCCAGAAGCTCTGCGATCTTGTTCTCGTAGCCTTCCTGTTTCTGGTTCGACAACGGCAGGTTGTTCGGGTCGGCACAAACGCGGAGTACCTTTTCGGGTTCCTCCTCGGCAGCAACCGACATCGCGATACAGGACAGCGTCAGCGCAATAGCGAAACCGATAGTCCGCAACTTGAACTCCTGAAAGAAATGAGCGACTCAGCGAAAGGCCAATGGAGCAAGACGCCGCGTTCAGCTCTAGCGGAACAGCGGCACAGAATCTATGAGTTTGCTGCCAAGCGAAAGTTCGCGGCCGACTCTGGACAATCGCCGCGAATCAGGCGGGGAGCCAAACACCATTCCCTCGCCCGATTCGCCGGTCGTCACAACGGAAATCCAGTCGTGTGAGCGCGGGCGTCACTCGGCAGCGGTGACCTTGGCTGTTTTGCATGCGCCGTCCGAGCGGCATTTCAGATAGGCGTACAGGGCGTCCATCTTGGGCTCAAGCTGGGGGTGGTTGGGCATGCCCTTCTCAGGGCGCCCGGTCAGCACCGTGGTCTTGAATTGATCCTTGGTCAGAACTTTGAGGCTCTCGATCAGAGAGGGGCCAACCATACCTTCCTGGTTTGGGCCGTGGCAGCGCTCGCAGGCAGCACTGCGCCAGGTTTCAAAACCCTGACGCGTGGCTTTGTCGACCTTGCCTTCAGCATTGACCGTATACGGTGCGTCGGCGACGGCGACGAGTGGAGCGGTGCCGAGGAAGGCGATTGCAGCGACAGCAAGCATTTTTTTCATGTAGGGGTGTCTCCTCGACGGTTGGGTTAAAAAAAAGCTGGCATCCCAGTAACGCTTGGGATGCCAGCCGGTGGACTTCAGAACTGTAAATTAGTCCTCAGAGCCGATCATCAGGGCAGCGAGAACACCGTCAGAACGCCACCCAGTTCGGTGTAGTTCCGCAGTTCCTTGTAGCCGCCCACTGCGCCGAGACCGTCGGTGTCCTTCTCGAGACCTGCTGCCATGCCGATGCCGGCCCAGCCGCCGATGCCCGACAGTACGCCGACGTACTGCTTACCCTTGAACTCCCACGTGTTGACGTTGCCGATGATGCCTGACGGCGTCTTGAACTTGTAAAGTTCCTTGCCGTTCAGATCAACGGCCTTCAGGTAGCCTTCGAGCGTGCCATAGAACACGATGTCGCCGGCGGTAGCCAGCGCGCCAGACCAGACCGAGAACTTCTCGGGCTTGGACCAGACGATCTTGCCCTTGGCCGGATCCCAGGCGATGAAGTTACCCATGCCGCCATGGCTGTTCGGCGCCGGGTACATCGACAGGGTTGCACCGACATACGGCTGGCCGGCAGTGTATTCGACCTTGAACGGCTCATAGTCCATGCAGACGTGGTTCGTCGGCACGTAGAAGAGACCGGTCTTCGGGTTGAAGGTAACAGGCTGTTGGTCCTTCGTACCGAGTGCCGCCGGGCAGATGCCCTTCGAGTTCACGTCGGAACCGTTCTGGTGGGTCGAGTACTTCGCGACGACTTGCGGACGGCCCGTCTTCATGTCGACGTGGGTGGCCCAGTTCACAGCCGGATCGTACTTCTCGGCGACGAGAAGTTCACCGGTCACGCGGTCGAGCGTGTAGGCGAATCCGTTGCGGTCGAAGTGCGACAGCATCTTGCGCTGCTTGCCGGTCTTGTCCTTGCCTTCCCACAGCGGCACTTCATTGATGCCGTCGTAGTCCCACTCGTCGTGCGGGGTCATCTGATAGACCCACTTCACCTTGCCGGTGTCGATGTCACGCGACCAAAGGCTCATCGACCACTTGTTGTCACCCGGGCGCTGCACGGGGTTCCAGGTGGACGGGTTGGCGTTGCCGTAGAACATCTGGCGCAGCTCGGGGTCGTACGAATACCAGCCCCAAGTCGTGCCGCCACCGATCTTCCATTGGTCGCCCTGCCACGTCTTCAGCGAGCTGTCCTTGCCGACCGGCGCCATCTTGCCGTCGGTCCAGGTCATGGACTTTTCCGGATCCATGATCATGTCGGAATCCGGGCCCATCGAGTAGCCCTTCCACGCCAGCTTGCCGTCGGCGATGTTGTAGGCGGCGATGTAGCCGCGAACACCGAATTCGCCACCGGAGATGCCGGTCACGACGTACTTGTCGAAGACGTGGGGAGCGTTCGTGTTGGTTGCGCCGACCTTCGGGTCGCCATTCTTGACATCCCAAATCTTCTTGCCGGTCTTGGCGTCGAGAGCGACGAGGGTCGTGTCGGCTTGCTGCAGGAAGATCTTGCCTTCGCCGTATGCCAAGCCACGGTTAACCGTGTCGCAGCACATGACGGGAATGACGGAAGGATCCTGCTTCGGCTCGTACTTCCACTTGATCTTCTGCGTTTCGAGATCGATCGCGAAAACCTTGTTCGGGAACGCGGAGTGGATGTAGAGCGTATCGCCGATCACCAGCGGGCCGCCTTCGTGGCCGCGCAGCACGCCGGTCGAGAACGTCCACGCCACCTTGAGATCCTTGACGTTGTTCTTGTTGATCTGCTTCAGTTCGCTGTAGCGCTGGTTCGAGAAATCGCCTGCGGGCGCTGCCCAGTTCTTCGGGTCCTTCATCAGCTTGCCGAGATCCGCGTTGGCCAGGGCCAGACCCGGTACGGCGGCGACTGCCATGGCAATCGCTCCCTGCTTCAACATCGATTTGCGTGACATAAGCTCCTCCAGAGTTTGTCGCAACAATCGCATGATCACCACGTGAATGACCCGCGATCGCCTGCCTCGTCTTGTGTGCATCCCTGCTTGGGGTGCGAGAGGCGTTACAAAGTTAGCACATAGCATGCCGGAATCAATGTGCAGTGCAGCGACCGGCGAGTGAGGCGGATTCCCGTCTGAGCGCGGGTGCGGCGCGCAGTTCTGCGCCCGGCGCGTGTGTCAGAAATGTCACTTGCGCCAGCGACCGCATTGACAACGTGTGTCACAAACGTGGGCGTTACACTTTTTCCGCAGCGCGAACTTTTTGCTGCCGGAAAGATCAATCCGGTCAGGGCCGTAAGGGTTTACCCGAGAGAGCGAGGACGCATTCATGGATGAGAAAAAACTGCCTGCCTGTACGGTTGAAGAAGTCAAGGCGAGGTTGGATGCCGAACTGCCTCACTGGTACTACGAGGACGGTTGGATCCGGCGCAAGTACCGGACCGAGGGATGGAAGGGAACCCTGATGGTGATCAACACGGTCGGCCACCTTGCGGAAGCGGCCTGGCACCATCCCGACATCGCCGCATCCTATGCCTTCGTGATCGTGAAGCTGCAGACGCATTCGTCGAAGGGCATTACCGATCGCGATTTCGCGCTCGCGCGCAAGATTGAAGAAGTCATACAGTGGCAGCCGGGTCTTGAGGGCGGCGCGCTGGAGGGTACGCCGCGCGACGACCAGCGTTTCCGGTACATCAAGTACGACTGAAACGCTTGCCGGCTTGACGCCCCAAGCTGCGGGCCCGCGGTATGCGGAGCAGGGCAGGAACGTGCGCGATGACGAGGAGGATAAACGCGATGCTCGCGAGCAGCACGCGCACGTCTGCCTGATACGGCGCGGGGCGTGCGAATTCCGGCGCGGTCATGGCGCGCAGCAGGCCTGCCGGGTCGCTCAGTCGGTGATAACCCAGTTCGACCTCGCGGGCGAACCCGGCGAGGTAGGCGTCCTTCAGCGAGGACAGGTGTTCCGTCATGGTCGGCTTCATCGTGGCGACCGCCTTGCCGCCTTCGTCGACCATCTTTTCGCCCGCTGCGCTGCCGGTGCGTCCGGCGGTGATGACGTCGATCTGCATGACTTCGTCGGCGCCCCAATATCCCATCGGGTGGCCCTCAGGGTCGAGTTTCGGAATCGGCTTGAGCGTTTCGCCGCCGACACCGACAATCAAGCCGCGCACGTCGCCCGGCTTGCCGTCGTAGACAGGTTTGTTCTGCCAGGTGGTCTGGTCCATGTAGGTATAGCCTTGGCCCTTTTCGCTCTTGGCGTCGAGGACAGGTCTCAGGACGGGATTGAGCGGCGGGGATTCATGGCCGTCGGTGATGAATAGCACGCCATGGCTGCCGCCGAGTTCCTTCACGCTGCGCATGCTCCAGAACACGCCTTTTGCCACCTCGCTGGCGTTGGCCCATGCCATGCGTCCGTCGATTCGGTCCAGCGTATCCAGCAATTCGTGGTAGTTGTCGCAAACCTCGATGGGTGCGACCAGCAGCAGCACACGGTACTCGGTGAAGATCGACCAGCCGATGCGTGATCCGCAAGGCAACGCGGGCAGGACCTGCCGCAACGTGTGTTTGGCATAGTTGAGGCGGCTGGTTTCCTTGCCGTCGATCTCGTAGTCCATCACGTTCATGCTCTGCGTCACGTCGAGCGTCACGACGAAATCAAAGGCATCGCGCGTGGTTTTCCAATGCGGCTCGAAAAGCGCGATCAGCAGGAGCAGCATCGCGACCCCGGTCAGGCGTGATCGCATCGAAAGCCCGCGCAGCGCGTCGCGCAGTCCCGCAAACCGGTCGGCGAGAGACATTGGGCGAGTGCTCACGGCAGCCCCATGGTGAAGCCCTTCATCGTGGTCGCGGCACGCTCGTTGTTCAGAGGGGGCGGGGCCGCATCGTCGTCGGGCTGATCGCCTTCCGGCGCGAGGCGCAGCGTGCGTTCCAGGTTGTAGCGCGCATCCCAGTGTGCCGGATTGTCGCGCAGCACCTCGCGGTAACCGACCTTTGCCAGTTCGAGCAGCGGTAGCGACTGCGCTGCTGCCGCGGGGTTGTCCGATTCACGCATGCGTACGGCTTCGCGGAAATGAAGGTTTGCGCTGTTGAATCGAGCCGCGATCCTGAGATGCGCCGGCGCATCCGGCTGGATCTGCCTGTAAAGCGTCAAGGCGCGCAAATAGTCGCCATCTTCTGCGGCCCGTGCTGCACTGGCGAATACCAGATAAGGGCGGCGCTCCTCGGGCGACACGGGAACATTGGCGGCGATCAGCGCGTTCTGCTCGCGCGCCTGGGCAATCCTGAACGCATCGTAGCCGGCAGCGATCGCAAGCCCGGCGAGCGCGACGCCGAGCAGGCGCCGTACGCGTGGTTTCATGGCCATCTCCTGACACGCATCAGTGCCGCGGCAAACAGCAGCAGACAGCCAACTGCCGCAACGGCGTAACAGCGTGTTGCGAAATCGAAACGGGGCAGCATTTCCTGATACTGGATCGGCAGGTTCTCGAGGCGGCTGACGTCACTTATCGCCCGCTTGAGCGCTTCCGGATCCTCGGCCTCGTAGGCGCGGTAAGGGATGCCCAGACCCTCGAAGAAACGATGCAGGGAACGCTCGGGCGCGGACTCCATCGCTTCCGAGTCGCCTGCTTCGGCCCTGATGCCGCGCGCACCCGCAGAGCGGATGTAGATCCAGTAGAGTCCGATGCGGTTGCGTTTGAGGACGGTCGTCAGCCGCTCTCGCATGCCCGGCTCGAGTTGCGCGCCGCCATCCGATACCAGGAGAATCAGGCGCGAGCCCGCGTAGGCGCGCTGGTCGAAGAAATCGGCCGCTGCGAGCAATCCGCGGCCCATATCGGTTTCCGACAGACCCTTGCCGACCCCACCGGCCGTGATCGCGCCCTGGATCATGTCCTGTTTCTGGGTGAAGGACATGACCGGAATCGGCGACGCGGAAAACAGCACCAGGGCGAGCAAGTCATCGGGCCGGTTGGCGCTGAACTCGGACAACAGCCTTCGTGCCATGCGCCCCTTCGATTCCAGGTCGGCCGACTCGCCACGCCGGCCCGAGTAAAGGGCAGGTTGCGAGCCCTTGGGTAGCAGGGGCTCATCCATGCTGCGGCTGCGGTCCAGCAGCAGCACGATCTCGGCGCCCTTGCCGACGCGTTCCACCGGCACCTGCGGCCGATGCAGGCCGGCCAGGCCAAGCGTGATCGCGAGCATCACCGCTGCGGCAACGATGCGCAGAAGCCAGCCGAGGG
This sequence comes from Rhodocyclaceae bacterium, assembly GCA_016791115.1. Lineage (GTDB taxonomy): Bacteria > Pseudomonadota > Gammaproteobacteria > Burkholderiales > Rhodocyclaceae > Methylophosphatis. The sequence goes on along the minus strand of JAEUNL010000061.1, from coordinate 28,712 downwards.
CCGTCGACAGCGGATCGGGCGGCACCAGCGCGAGCCACGAATAATTGACGGTGTCGGCGTCGCGCCGAAGCAGCGGTAGCAGCGCCAGCGGTGCGGACAGCAACCAGCCTGGTTCGGAGAATGCGAGGTTGATCGGCGCCATCAGGCCATCTCGCGTTCCAGCGCCTTGAGCCTGCGGGCCAGCGCGAGCAGATTCGCCGCCTCGAAGCTGCCCTCGCGCGCATCGCCATCCTGCGCAGGGGTGCCGAAGAACTCGTTGCGCGATGCAGCGAAGAATTGCGACACGGCCTCTCGTGCCGGCGCGAGCGCCGGGCGCTTGTCGAAGAAGTCGTCGAGTGCCTGGGCGAACAGCGTGCTGCCTGCCGTGGCGTCGAAGGCGCGATGCAGGGTTCGCATCCCATCTCGCATCGCGTCGGGCGACCTATCCTTTGCAAGCTGGCGGCGCAAGGTCCGCTCGGCTCGCGCGAAAGGACGCGTGCGTCGCCCGCGCAGGTCGACGCCGAAGTACCACCCCGCCCACAGCAGGCCGATCAATCCTGCGATGCCGCCATAGAGGGCGATCCTCTGCCGGCGCGGCTGGACGTCGATCAGCGGCGGTGGCGTGTCGGGACGCATTTCCTCGAGGCCGGCGCGCGCCAATACCACCGTGGGTGTAAGCGGCGCTACCGTGAGGGGCGCTTCGGCCAGCACGTCGTCGACGATGCGATCGCCATCGCGCAACTGCACTCGCAGCGCCGGCAGGGCGACCGTGCGCAGGTCGGGCGGCGAGTTGATGAACTGGTAACGGAGTTCGATCCGCCACTCGCTGCCGGCGCGTACCGCCTCGACATCGCGGCGTTCTACCCAGGCGCCGGCGCGGCCAGGCTTGGGTAGCGATTCTTCGATCAAGGTCTGGCCGGCGCCCGGGCTGAGTCGCACCGTCTGGTGGATGACGTCGCCGATGGTGTAGCCGAACTGCCGTGCTGGCTGGGTTTCAGCTTCGATCGCGGCGTGTGCCGTGCCGGCTGCCAGCGACCATGCAGCCAGCAGTGCGATGCGTTCAGCGCGCATGCTCGTCATCTCCGAGGAAGTAGCGTGTCAGCGCGTCGGCTTCGAAAGCGCCGTCGACAAAGAAGGGGCGCGTCCGATGCGTGGCGAAACACTTGCACAGGTCGGCGCGGCGTTGCGCGACCCGCTCGATCCAGCGTCGCCGCAGGCCGGCGCGCATCAACACGGTGCGGTGGCGGCCGGTCTCCGGATCGGCCAGCTCGATCAGGCCGAAGCCCGGCAGGCGCTCGGCCTCGGCGCCGTCCCACACCACGATCGGCACCACTTCGTGGTGCGCCAGGCCATCGAGCAGCGAGGACAGCATGTCGAGCGGGAAATGGAAGTCGGACACCAGGAACACCAGTGAGCGCGTGCGCGGCAGCCAGTGCAGTGCCTCGAGCAGCCCGGCGCTGCCGCCGGACGGCGTAACACCTTCCAGCCGCGTCAGCGCGGTCTGCACTGCCGAACGCGCATGCGTCACCGGCAGCCATACCTGTTCGCGAATCGTGTCGTCGGCGGCAATCAATCCGAAGGCATCGCCGGTGCGCCGCGCCGAGAAGCCGGCTGCGGCGACGAAGGCTTCGACCACGTCGAACTTGCGGCGCACGCCGGCGAATCCCATCGATGCCGACAGGTCGAGCAGCACGCACACCGGCAGCGCAGCACGTGTGCGATGCAGACGGACCAGCCAGTCGCCGGTCGGGCTCGCAAGGCTGGCGCGGATGTCGATGCGCCGCGGGTCGCTGTAGCCGGAAAGCGGCGCGTGGCCGACGAACTCCATGCCGCTGCCCTGGGTGGTGGCGGCGTGGAAGCCCTGGCGCTGCCCGCGCGCGCGCCAGTGGACCTTGTAATGGAATTCCTGCATGGACGCTTCAGTCTTCAGCAAAACGACGCGTAGCGGTCGACAACCCTATCGCCCCGGAAGGCGCATTCAAAGGCGTTCTCGGGGCATGCTGCCCGCTCGGCCGCATGGGTGTTGCAATCCAGGGCATGCATGCCCAAGGCCCAATATCCATGCGGGTTGCAGCCCGGGCGGTGCGCCGTCATCAGCCGCCGCATCACGGTGCCGCGACGTGCCCGAGGATCTGCGAGATCAGCGGCTCGATCAGGTCAGCGCGGCGCATTTCATAGACCGGCGTGAAGAACACGCGGTGCGAGATTGTCTGGCGGAACACGCCCTGCAGGTCTTCCGGCGTCAGGTAGTCGCGCCCGGCGAGCCAGGCGGTGACGCGCGCTGCGCGCATCAGCATTGCCGTGCCGCGCGGGCTGGCGCCGGAGAGAACCAGCCGACCCATGTCGACGCCACTCAGGCTCACGCCGAACTTTTCCGGCGTGCGTGTGGCGTGCCACAGATCCAGCGCATAGTGTTGCAATGCATCCGATGCCTTGACGCTGGCCTGGATGGCGGCAGCGATATCGTTGAGTTCGCGGTAGGGCACCACGGCCTCCGCCACGCGCTCGATCAAACGGTCGGTGTCGTGGAACGCCGGGTCGAACATCAACGCGGTCTGGATTTCGCGCTCGGCCGGCGTGTCCATGGGGATCTCGAGCATGAAGCGGTCGCGCGCTGCGGAAGACAGCTCGAAGGTTTCTTCCTTCTCGACGCGGTTGCGGTCGGCGAACACCAGCATGTGCGGAAAGCGGTGCTCGCGGTTGAACGCGCTCACGCTGCGCTCGGCCATCGCACGCAGCAGTAGCGACTGCACCTGCGGACGCGCCCGGTTGATCTCGTTGAAGAAGAACACCGACAGCGCGTCGCCACTCTTGAGGAGCGGGCCGGGTTCCACGCGCGGCTTGCCTTCCTCGCTGATGTAGGTGTGATAGACAAGATCGTTGGGCATCAGGTCGATGGTGCCCTCGATGCGCTCGTAGGCACCGCCGATGGCGCGTGCCACGGCGCGCAGCAGTGTGGTCTTGCCGACCCCGACATCGCCTTCGAGCAGCACGTGGCCGCGCGCGAACACGGCAATGTTGATCAGGCGGATCGCATGATCCTGGCCCACCACCGCATGGCGTACTTCGGTTTCGAGGCGCAGCGCCTTGTCACGCCAGTCGGCAAGCAGAGCGTCGTTCAAGTTCATTCAGTCTCCCCCGGGTTCGGGTTGTGGTTGTTTTGCTTTGCAGCATCCATCGCCCTTCGCGCGCGATCCCAGATAGGCCCGAAGGGCACAAAGGTTAGCGGCGATCGCGTCGCATCATCAAGCAGATCCCGTGCCTTCCAATTCGGTTTCGGATTCACGTCTGAAGCGGCCGTAATGCAGCAGCACGCTCGGCAGCACCAGGAGGTTGAGGATGGTCGAGCTCACCAGGCCGCCGATGATGATGGTCGCCATCGGGCCTTCGATCTCGCGTCCGGGCTCCGCGCTGCCGAGCGCCAGCGGTGCGAGGCCGAGGCCGGTCACCAGCGCGGTCATCAGGATCGAGGGCAGCCGTTCGAGGGCGCCCTTGAGCGCAGTGTCGAAATCCCATGGCAGACCGTCCTCCTCGACCAGGTGCTGGTAGTGCGACACGAGCATGATCGAGTTGCGCAGCGTGATGCCGAACAGCGTCACGAATCCGACCACCGAACCGAGCGTCATCCAGCCGCCGGTCGCCAGCACGGCAATCACGCCGCCGATCAGTGCGAAGGGCAGGTTGACGAAGGTCAGCGCAAGATTGCGCACCGAGCGGAATGCCAGCATCAGCAGCGCTGCGACGCCGACGCCGGCGAGCAGCGCGTTCCAGATCAGGTCGTGCTGCGCCTGCCGCTGTGCTTCAGCCGCACTGTCGACGACGATATAGTTGCCCGGTGCGAGTTTGACGTCCTCTGACAGCCGCTTGCGCAGGCGCTCGACGAATTCGCGTGAATCGTGTCCGCGCGCGATGTTGGCTGTGACAGTTTGCAGACGGCGCCCGCCGCTGTGCAGGATCTTGTAGCGGCCCTGGCCGACGGAAATGTCGGCAATGTCGCGTAACTCGAGATTGCGTCCGTCGGGTGCGCGCAACGGCAGTTTCGCCACCTGGCTGATGTCGCGCCGATGCTCGGGCGCGAGCATGATTGCGACAGGTGTAACAGATGCGCCGTGATACACCTGTCCCACCGCGAGGCCTTCGTATGCGGCCTGGAGCGTATCGAGCACGTCGCCCGGTGCGAGCCCGTGGAGTGCGAGCCGGGCGTAGTTGAGACGGATCGACAGCTCGGGTGCGCCGGGCGGTGCAAGCACCTGCGCGTCGCGCGCACCGGGCACGCGTGCCAGTGCGAGGGCCACGGCCTGCGCATCCCGGTCGAGGGCGTCGAGTTGCGGCCCGAAGATGCTGACCACGACATCGGCTGGGTAGCCGGTCACGGTTTCCCCGATGCGCTCGGTCAGGAAAGTGTTGACGGCGAAGTGCAGGCCGGCGAAACCCGGCTTCTGCGCGGCGGCCTCGTCGGTCTTGTCCTCGTCGCCATCGTCGCCCGACAGCGTGCGGCGGATGTCCTTGAGTATGCGGACCTGCTCCTCGCCGGACAACTGGCCGATTTCGACCTCGAACTCGCTGTAGTGCAGTCCGAACGTGTCCGCGCCGTTCTGCGCGCGGCCGACCCACTGCGCCACCGATTTGACGCCGGGAATCTTCAACAGCTCTTCCGCGACCCGCTTGCCCAGACGAAGCGATTCGCCCTCCGAGGTGCCTGGAATCGCCGTCATGTGAACGATGTAGTGGCCTTCCTTGAGCGGCGGGATGAACTCGCCGCCGAACAACGGCAGTACGCCGATGCCGGCCGCGATCGACAGCGCCACGGCGGCAAAGATCGCGCGCGGTCGCTTCTCGATCGTTTTCAATACGCGGTGATAACCCGGCTTGATCCAGGCGATCAGCGGCGGATCCTCGCTCTTGAGCGGAATCTTCGCCAGCAGGATGTAAGACATCGCAGGTGTCACCGTGATCGCCACGACGAGCGAGGCGAGAATCGCGCAGATGTAGGCAAAACCGAGCGGCGCGAACAGCTTGCCGGCCACGCCTGAGAGTGCCAGCAGGGGCACGAACACCAGAGCGACGATGAATGTCGCATAAACGACCGAGCTGCGCACTTCCATCGAGGCATCGAACACCACTTTCCAGCCCGGGCTTGGCTGTGCGAGCAGGCGGTTCTCGCGCAGGCGGCGGAAAATGTTCTCGCAGTCGATGATCGCGTCGTCCACCACCTCGCCGAGCGCGATGGCCAAACCGCCCAGCACCATGATGTTGAGCGACATGCCCGCGGCCTGCAGCACCAGCACCGCCGCGATCAGCGAGAGGGGAATTGCGACCGCCGAGACAATTGCCGTGCGCACGTTGTAGAGAAACAGGAAAAGCACCGTGATCACCAGCGCCGCACCGATCATCACGTCCTGACGCACGTTGCCGACCGCGGTGTCGATGAAATCCGCTGGCCGGAACAGCTTGGGGTGCAGCGTGATGCCTTCTCGTTCTATCAACGGTCCCAGTTCGGCAAGCGCACGCTCGAGCGCGAATGTCGTGTCGCGCGTGTTGGCGCCGAGTTGGCCCTGGATGAAAAGGAACACGCCCGGTTCGCCATTGATGAGGGCGCCGCTGATCGATGGCGCGGGCCCTTCGGCGACGCGCGCCACGTCGCCGAGCAACAGAGGCCGATTGCCCCGTTGGCCGATCACGGTACGCGCCAGTTCGTCGGCGCTCGTCGCCTGCGACTCGACGGTGAGGCCGATGCGCTGATTGGCGGATTCGACGAATCCGGCGCCGCGCACACCGGTGGTCTGGCGCGCGGCATTGGCAAGCTCGGGCAGCGTCATGCCGGCTTGCGCGAGCTTGAGCGGGTCGACCATCACCTGCCATTGGCGGACTTTGCCGCCGAAGATGTTGACGTCGGCCACGCCGGGCACTGCGAGCAGATGCGGGCGGATCTGCCAATCCACCAGGCTGCGCAGTTCGAGCGCATTGTGCCTTTTCGACGTGACTCCGACGCCCAGAACGGTGCTGGCGGAGGATGTCAGCGGCGTGATGGTCGGCGTGATGCCGCGCGGCAGCTGATTGCCGGCCTGCGTCAGCCGTTCGGCGACGAGCTGGCGGTTGCGATAAATGTCGGAGCGGTCGGCAAAGATGACGGTGACGACCGAAAGTCCCGGTATCGACTGTGAGCGCAGGGATTGCACGCCCGCCACACCGCCGATCGACTGCTCGATCGGGTTGGTTACCAGGGTTTCGACCAGATCTGCGGAGAGTCCCGGCGACTCGGTCTGGATTACGACCTGGGTGGGTGAGAACTCGGGAAATACGTCGAGGCTCGCCTCGAGCATGCGCACGACGCCGAAGATGACGACAGCGAGCGCGATCGCCATCACCAGCCCCGCATTGCGCACCGAAAATCTGACGATGCCCGCGATCATCGGCGACGCCCCGCAATGCGCAAACGCTCGTCAGTCATCGTTCTCGTTCTTGATCTGGAACTTGAGCTCCTCGGAGAGCAGTACCTGCGCGCCGCGCACGACGATTTCCGCGTCTTCCTCCAGGCCGGTGACGAACCAGTCGTCCCCGATGGCCTCGCCGCCGGAAACGTCGCGGCGGCGGAACTCGCTGGCGTCCTTTTTCTTCTCGTCCGCCTCGCGCAGGTAGATCCACGGCTTGCCCGTGTGCCAGACGATGGCGGCGGATGGCACCAGTGCGCCCTCCCGCAGCCGGTGGCCGCGGCTTAGGCTGCCCGACAGTCGCATGCCCGGGCGCAGTTCGGGGGCAGAAACGCGGTAGAGCAGACCGCTGCCACCCAGTTGCGCGTCCGCTTGCGGTGCGGGGCCGACCGCGACGGTGGCAACGGGTTTCGCGCGGCCAGGCACCGAAATGCGCAACAAGCCGGGCGCGCCCGCGATGTCTTCCGGACGCACTGCGGCACGCAGCAGGCAGTCCTTTCCGGATGCGAGACGGTCGATGCCAGTCGCATCGGCGCCGTCGAGCCAGCCGGCGATCGTCGTACCCCACGCCGTGCGGGCCTGGGCGCGCAGCGATTCGAGTGCGGCCTCGGCGCTTTGTCGCCGCGCCGCATCCGCCTGCGCCTGGGCGGCAGCCTGTTGCGCGGCACGCTGCGAGGCATTGCGATCATCCTCGAACAAGGCGCGCACGCGCGATTCCTCGGCCCGGCTCGCATTGGCGGCGGCCTGCGCGGCCTGCAGGTCGAGGGCGGCTGCCTGCAGGCGGCCGCGCAGCTCGACCAGCGGTTGCGGATCGAGAACGGTCACGCCCACGGTCGATTGCGGGGCCAGTTCGGTTGCCGACGCCTTTGCGTACTCGATGCCGACTTCGCGAATTGCGGCCGAGGACAATTGCACCACGGGCATGCCGCCTTCGTCCTCGACGTGCGAGGCGGTGGGCACCTCTTCCTCTTCGCGGCCGCTGAACAGGCGGAACTCGTCGCGACCGAGATAAACGGTTGCCCACCCCAGCAGGATCATCAGTGCGGTCTGGAGCAGCAGCAGGCGGATTGCGGTGTTGCGCGTCATCGGGCGTCCATGGCGTTTGCGGCAATTGCGGGTTCGGGCCTTTCTGGCGCCGGAATCGTGCCGAGCGGGCGCTGCACCGCGTCTTCCAGGGTGCCGCGGCTTCGTTCGACCGCCGCCCGGGCGTCGGCTTCGCGGCGTGCCGCCGCGTTCAGCGCGAGCTGCGCCGTCACGCGTTCCAGGCGATCTGCGTCACCGGACGCGAAGCGTCGCTCGACCCGGACGGCGAGCGCCGCTTCCTTTTCGCGCGCTTTCACCGCGGCTTCGAGTGCTGCTTCGGCAGCCATGGCCACCTGGCGCGCCCGGTCGAGTTCGGCGATGGCTGCGGCCTGCAGGGCGGCGAAGCGCGCAGCCTCGGCGTCGCGCCGCGCGCGCGCTTCGGCAATCTGCCCCTGGTTTCGATCGAGCAGAGGCAACAACGCCGATAGGCCGAGCGACCAGCGATTATCGCCCTGGTCCCAGGCGTAGCCGGGCTTGATCGAGAACTCCGGAATCTGGCGCGCGATCTCGAGTTGCAGTTGCGCGTCAATCGCTGCGTAGCTTTCGAGGGCCATGCGTACGTCGAGGCGGTCATTCAGGGCGGCACGTTGCAGCGCAGGGGATGCAGGACTGCCTTCGGGTTGCGACAAAGCTTCATCCAGGCGCAGGCGCTCGAGGGTTTCGGCGGGCAGTCCGACCGCAAATGCCAATTCGATGCGGCTGCGTGCGATGGCCTGTTCCGCTGCCGACAGTTCGCGTGCCGATTCGGCTTCGCGCATTCGCGCACGCGCCGGCTCGGCGGCGGAAACGGCGCCGAGTTCGAGGCGCCGTTCATACAGGGAATATTCTTCGCGGCGCAGTGTGGCCTCCTCGGCGAGCATGCTGCGATGTCGCAGTGCAGCAACCCAGTTGGCATGGGCGTCGCGCACTTCGGCGCGAATCTGCCACGCGCGCCGGGCAGTCAGCCAGTCCGCTTCGCGTGCGCGGGCGTCTGCCTGCGCCACGCGGGCTCCGCGCCGCGAGTTGCCAGTGAGCGTCAGGTCGAGCACGAGACCGAGGGTCCAGGGCGAGCCGTTGCTCCCGCGATCGCTGTGGTGCTCGGTGACCAACTCGACACCGGGCGCGCGGCGGGCGCGCGCCGTTTCGCGCGCGGCCTCGGCCACGGCGCGTTCGGCGCGCAGCTGCGCGAGGTCGTCGCGCAGTTCGTAGGCGAGGGCTGTGAGTGCCGCGACATCCCAGACCCGCAGCGGCCATTGGGCGGTGTTGACGCCGCGGCGGTTGAGCACGTCGCGCAGAGCCGGGTCGTCAGGGTCGCGGGCGAGCAGTTGCGACTGGACAAGCGACGGATCCAGTGGCTTCGGGTCGTGAACCTGCAGCGAGCAGGCACCCGATCCGAGCGCGCAAATCAGGCATGCGACGGATCCGGCTTTCGTTATTGTGATCGGCAAAGACTCCTCCGCGGCGAATGGTAGCGTCACCCGTCGCACTCGTGCAACGAAAGCTTTGCCCAAGTTCGCCGGTCACGGTTCACATGCTGCCGGCTGGTTTTGCCGGGGGCTATGCTAGATTGGCGCGCAACATCACAACGATACCCGAGGAGATCCGTCGATGAGCCGCGAGCGGCGAGATGTGCCGTCGACCGAGGATTTGCAGCCGGTGGCAGGTGGCGGGCTGCTCGATCGCCGACTATTCCTGAAGCGCGGACTGATCCTGTCGGGGGCAGGTGCGATGGTGCTGGCGGCGGATGCGCACGCCGGCGACGATGCGTTGCCCTGGATGCGCAAGCCGGGTCGCGGATTCTCGAATTACGGCCAGCCATCGGAGCAGGAGCGTCGGGCGATTCGCTGGATCTCGGCGAACCGCACCGTGCCGGGCAATGGTGTGTCGTGGACGCCGCTGCATGCGCTGGAAGGCATCGTGACGCCATCCGGATTGCATTTCGAGCGACACCACAACGGCGTGCCGGAGATACCTTTCGAGCGTCACCAGCTTCTCGTGCACGGCATGGTCAAGCGACCGCTGGCCTTTTCGATGGCCGACCTGTCACGCTATCCGATGCGTTCGCAGATGCTGTTCCTCGAATGCGGCGGCAACAGCAACAGCGGCTGGAACAAGGAGCCACTGCAGTCCCGCGCCGGTTATCTGCACGGGCTGGTTTCCTGCAGTGAATGGGCGGGTGTCCCGCTCTCCATCGTGCTCGACGAGGCAGGTGTCGATCCGCAGGCGAAATGGCTGATCGCGGAGGGTGCCGACGCGGCCGCCATACACATCAGCATTCCGCTCGAAAAGGCGATGAAGGACTGCATGCTCGCGCTGTATCAGAATGGCGAGCGCATCAGGCCGGAGAACGGTTATCCGCTGCGGTTGATCGTTCCCGGTTGGGAGGGCATCCTCAACATCAAGTGGCTGCATCGCCTCGAACTTGCGCGCGAGCCGGTGATGGCGCGCAACGAGACGGCGCGCTACACCGAATTGATGCCGGACGGGCGCGCAAGGATGTTTACCTTCGTCATGGAGGCTAAATCGGTGATTACCTCGCCGTCGCCCGGAGAAACCTTGCCGGGGCGCGGTTTGTACGAGATACGCGGACTGGCATGGAGCGGTCGTGGGAAAATTCGCCGGGTCGAAGTTTCGGCGGATGCTGGACGGTCATGGGCGCCCGCACAGTTGCAGGAGCCGGTGCTGCCGCTTTGTTTCACGCGATTCCGCATTCCCTGGAACTGGAGCGGTGCCCCTGCCGTGCTGAAGAGCCGAGCCATCGATGAAACCGGGTACGTCCAGCCCGAGCGGGAAAAACTGATCGCCGAGCGCGGCCGCAACGGTTATTTCCACTACAACGCGATCGCTGCCTGGCAGGTGGAGGACGATGGCGAGGTGACGCATGTCTATCGCTAGGTGCCTGTGCCTCGCCGCGCTGGCGCTCCCTGCGATTTCGGCGACGCCGGCCGTTGCGGCAGATCACGTGGTCGGCCCGATGCTCGGCAAGTCCGCTTCGGCCGAACTGGTCGCCGCACGCAGCAGCAGCGTGTATCCCGACGGCCGTGGGCTACCGCAGGGGCGAGGCGATGTCGAAAGCGGGCGTACGGTGTTCAGGGAGAAGTGTGCGAGTTGCCATGGACCGGCAGGCGAGGGCGGACCAGGCGGACATCTGGCTGGGCGCGGACCGCTGACCGGGCCGGATGCAGACAAGACCGTAGGAAACTACTGGCCGTTCGCGACCACGTTGTTCGATTTCGTGCATCGCGCCATGCCGATGAATGCGCCCGGCTCGCTGACGGTGGACGAGACCTACTCGGTGACGACGTTCGTGCTGTTCCTCAATGGTGTGGTCGATGGGCAACGTACGCTCGATGCCCTGAGCTTGCCAAAGGTGCGCATGCCCAATCGCGCCGGATTCGTGTGGATCGATGCGAAAGGACAACCCGAGCCATGACTCGCGAATCCGAATTCCGCTTTGCCTGGCGTCTCGCGGCGGCCATCTTCATCGCCGTTGCGGTCGAGGCCCCGGCAGTTGCCGCTCCGCTGACGGTGCGGGAGGTGGCGCCCGGCGTATTCGTCCATTTCGGTGCGCATGAAGAAACGACGCGGGACAATCTTGGTTCCATTGCCAACATCGGTTTCGTGGTCGGCGAGAAATGCGTCGCAGTGGTCGATACCGGCGGCAGCGCTGCACTCGGTGCGCAGTTGCGCGAATCCGTGCGGGCCGTCACCAGACTTCCTGTCTGCTTCGTGATCAACACCCACATGCATCCGGATCATGTGTTCGGAAATGCCGCCTTTTCGGACGAGCCGGGCGTGGCGTTCGTGGGGCATGCCAAACTCGGTGCGGCGCTGGCGGCACGCGAACGGGGCTACCTCGATCGACTGCACCAGGAGATTGGTGATGCCGCTGCCGGGACGCGGGTGATTGCGCCGACACTGACGGTGGCCTCGACGCGCGACCTCGATCTGGGTGGCCGTGTTCTCAATCTGCGCGCCTGGCCGACTGCGCATACCGACAACGATCTGACCGTGCTCGATGCGCAGACTGGCACGCTCTGGTCGGGCGACCTCCTGTTCGTGGAGCGGATCCCTTCAATCGATGGCAGCCTGATAGGCTGGCTCAAGGTTTTGGGTGAATTGCGCCAACTCGAACCGAAACGCGTGGTTTCCGGCCATGGCGACGCAGGCGCGGGCTGGCGTGCAGCCATCGACAGACTGGAGGAATACCTTGCAGTCGTGAGGAACGAAACTCGTTCCGCGATCAAGGCGCGCCGCACCATGCAGGCGGCAGTCGCCGAGGTTGGCGCGACGCAGCGGGGCAAATGGCTGTTGTTCGACGATTACCACAAGCGGAATGTGACGGCAGCGTATGCGGAACTCGAATGGGAAGACTAGGTCAATCAGCTTTCAATGATAGATTCGCGGTGTCCGGCAGCAGGTGCAGCACGAACGCCAGTAGGAGACAAAGATGAATCACTTGATTTTCAGCAGGTCAGGGCTTGCCTCGATAGCCGTGGCAATTGCGCTTGCGGTTCCGGGTGCGCCACATGCGCAGGATCAGGCCGGGGCTGGCAACTGGGACATGATTCGACAATCGATGTTTGCCGGCCGCACGATCGAGGAAGACGGTGCCAAACTGGTCGAACTGGAGACGCCGGTCCGCGCCGAGGATGCGGCGGTGGTGCCGATCGCCATCCGCACCCGGATGCCTCAGGATCCAGCGCAATACGTGAAGAAGGTCTACCTGGTCATCGACCGGAATCCGTCACCGGTCGGGGCCATTTTCACTTTCACGCCGGAGAGCGGCCGGGCCGACATCGAGACGCGCGTGCGGATCGAGGAATACACGAATGTACGGGCGATCGCCGAAACGAGCGATGGGCGCCTGTTCATGACGACCAACTATGTGAAGGCGTCGGGCGGATGCTCGGCGCCGGCCGGCAAGGATCTGGCCGAATCGATGGCGCGGATGGGCAGGATGAAGTTCCGTGTGGAGGGTGAAGTCAAGCAAGGCGAGCCCGCGCTGGCGCAACTGATGATCAGCCACCCGAATCTGTCGGGCATGGCGATGGATCAGATGACCCGGCTGTTCACACCGGCGCATTTCGTGCGCAAAATCGAAGTCACCTACGGCGGCAAGCCTGTCATGTCGGCCGAGGTCGATTTCACCATAAGCGAGAATCCGAACGTGCGCTTCTACTTCCTACCGCGCGGCCCGGGGGAACTGAAGGCCGAGGTGGTCGATTCAAACCAGCTCAAGTTCGAAAGCTCGATTCAGGTCAAGCCGGGAACGGCAGGCTCCTGAACGGGCCTGCCGGAAGGCGCTCAGTTCTTGAGCCCACAGGTCTTGCGCGCTTCGGTCAGGACGGTGTTGTAGTCCTTGTTCAGTTTCTTCATGCTGTCGGGGTCGCGAAAAACCGCGTTTCGCTCTCCGCCCATGGTCCGGTACCGGGCCACCATTGACGCCTCGACGTAGTCATCGTACTTGTAGGCTTTCGCAATCTCGTCGATGGCACACGAACACTTGTAAATGAATTGCTGTTCGCCGCCGTTTCTGTTCATGCACTCCAGTACGAATTCGACCCGATCGGTAGTTGGGAAATCATTGGTCCGCTGCTCTTCGGCAAAGGCCGACCCGCCGGCTGCCAGCGTGGTCATGAGCAATGCCTTGTACACCATGTGCATCAAAGTCTCCTCTGTGATTCTGTTTGCTCTTGCCGCGTACGGTACAGCAAGGCGCGTGCCGGTCTCGGCGCTTGCATGCTTTGGCGCCATCCGCGTCGCCAGGGCCATGGTACTGGGTTGGATCGCTGGGACGGGCATTGCGTTCGCCGACGATGCAAATTTCCGCCAGATTGCTCCGGGGGTCTATGCTGCGATCGCTCCGAACGAGGCACCATCACCGGGCAACCGGGGCTTCGTCAGCAACCTCGGATTCATCGTCGGCCGTTCGGGTGTCGTGGCGATCGGCACGGGCGCGAACGAAAAGGCGGGTCGGCTCATGCTTGAGTCGATACACCGCCTGACCCGCAAACCGGTGGTGCTGGCGGTCAATCTGCAGGCAACGCCCGACCATGTTCTCGGCAACGCAAGTTTTGCGCGACGCGGTATTCCCATCCTTGCTCACCGCGAGACCGATCGATTCATGGTCTACAACTGCCCCAACTGCATCCGGAATGCCCGCAGCGCCATCGGCGACCGGCGCATGGGAAAGGCTTCCATCGTTCGTCCGACCCGGATTGTCGACGCCAGTGTCGTTGAATCGGCCGGCGGCGTAGATATCGAAATCAGGCACGATGGGCACACGTTCCAGCCGGGCAGCCTTGTTGTGGTCGATCGACGTAGCGGCATCGTTTTCGCCGGCGAGGTGCTGAGTGTCGATCGTGTGCCGGATGTGCGGAATGCCGATCTCGAAACATGGCGAGCAGTACTGGAGCGGCTGGCAGCCCTGCCGGATGGTCAGGTGGTTCCGGCGCATGGCGCGGTCTCGGCGCCGCGGGTCGCGGCGTGTCTGGCAAGCTATCTGACGGATCTGTCAAGGAAAGTGGGAGAGATCTATGAACGAGGTGTGGCCATGCAGGACGCCGCTCGGGAAGCCGCTTTGCCGGACTATCAAGGCTGGCAGCTATATTCGACGATGCACGCAAGCAACATTCATTTTACCTTTCTCAAAGCCGAGGCGAGGGATCTGGCCCATTAGCCTCGACCGGGGTGTTCCGCTTGCGTGACATGAACGTCACGCGCAAATGCAACATTTCGCCCGAGCACCCGGTAAAGGATGCTCCTGCAAGGATTGCTGCGGAGCAAGCAAAGCGCTTGCTCTCGTGGCATACGGGTTGCTAAAGCTCTTAAGGTTAGGCTGTCGGCTTCACATTACGGGAATGTCGGCCGATGACCCTTCGATATTGCTCTGACTCAAGGAATTCATGACTACGACCACTGTCATTTCGCTCGACCGCATGCGCGCCAAGGTGCGCGGAACGCCAAAGGGACGCAACGTCGACCCGGATGCCTTGAACCGAATCCGCAAACTGCTCGGTGAATCGCCGAGGCGTCGCGACCTTCTCATCGAGTACCTGCATCGGATCCAGGACAAGTTCGGCCACCTGTCGGCGGCGCACATTGCCGCGCTTGCTCTCGAACTGCGCATGGCCCAGGCCGAAGTGTTCGAGGTGGCAACTTTCTATCATCACTTCGACGTTGTCAGGGAGGGCGAGGCGGCTCCTGCGGCGCTGACCGTCCGCGTGTGTGAAACGCTCTCATGCAAGATGGCGGGGTCCGACGCGTTGCTGGATCGCCTTCCGGAAATCCTCGGCCGGGCCGTTCGCGTGATTCCTGCCCCATGCGTGGGCCGTTGCGAACAGGCACCGGTCGTTGTGGTCGGACGCAATCCGGTTCCCGTGGCGACTCTCGATGCCGTTTCTACCGCGGTTTCGACGGGCAAGCGTGAACCGGAAAAGGGGGCGCATATCGGGTACAAGGCGTACCGCAAGGCCGGGGGATACAAGTTGTTCCAGCAACTCGTGAGCGGCGAACGCGACCCCGAAACCGTGATTGCTGCCCTGGAACATTCCGGACTGCGCGGTCTAGGCGGAGCAGGATTTCCGGCCGGGCGCAAGTGGCGCATCGTGCGCAAGGAACCCGCGCCGCGTCTGATGGCGGTCAACATTGACGAAGGTGAACCCGGCACCTTCAAGGATCGCTGGTATCTCGAACGCGACCCGCATCGTTTCCTCGAAGGCATGCTGATCGCCGCCTGGTGTGTCGGGATCGGCGAGGTGTTTGTGTACCTGCGCGACGAGTACGCACAGGTGCGTGACATCCTGACGCGCGAACTGGCGGCACTCGTGGCGGATCCGCCGTGTGCCTTGCCGCCGATCGAATTGCGACGCGGGGCCGGCGCCTACATCTGCGGCGAGGAGTCGGCGATGATCGAGTCTATCGAGGGCAAGCGTGGCATGCCGCGACTGCGTCCGCCCTATGTAGCGCAGGTTGGTTTGTTCGGCCGTCCGACGCTCGAGCACAATATGGAAACCGTCTACTGGGTGCGTGACATCGTCGAGAAAGGACCGGAGTGGTTTGCCAGCCACGGCCGCAACGGCCGCAAGGGATTGCGTTCGTTCTCCGTCTCGGGGCGCGTGAACAACCCCGGTGTGCATCTTGCGCCCGCGGGCATCACGTTGCGTGAACTCGTTGAAGAATATTGCGGTGGCATGCTCGACGGGCATCAACTCTACGCCTATCTGCCGGGTGGAGCGTCCGGCGGCATTCTGCCGGCTTCGATGGCGAACATCCCGCTCGACTTCGACACCCTGAATCAGTATGGTTGCTTCATTGGTTCGGCGGCGGTGGTGGTGCTGTCACAGCACGACAGCGTCAAGGACGCGGCGCGCAATCTCATGCATTTCTTTTCAGACGAGTCGTGCGGCCAATGCACGCCATGCCGTGTGGGTACGTCGAAGGCTGCGATGCTGATGCAGGCGGACAAGTGGGACGCCGGCCTGCTGGAAGAGCTTTCTCGGGCGATGGCGGACGCGTCGATATGCGGTCTGGGGCAGGCGGCTCCGAATCCGATCCGCTGCGTGATCAAGTATTTCCCGCATGAAATTGCCTGAGCGGGCAGGAACAGGAACCGGACATGAATGCACCCGTTGACGCCGGAGCGAAGGCCCAGGCAATCGAATTCACCCTCGATGGACGCAAGCTGCTTGCGGCGCCCGGCGAGAGCATCCTGCAAACGGCCAAACGCCACGGCGTCGAGATTCCGCATCTCTGCTACAAGGACGGCTATCGGCCGGATGGAAACTGCCGTGCCTGTGTCGTCGAGATTGCCGGAGAGCGCGTCCTTGCACCGTCCTGCTGTCGCGCACCGACCCCTGGGATGGAGGTCAAGGCCGAAAGCGAACGCGCTCGTCATTCGCAGAAGATGGTGCTCGAGTTGCTCGGCGCCGACATGCCGGAAGGCTCGTACAAACTCGACTCGGAACTCGACAACTGGTCGCGCAAACTGGAGGTACGTGCGCCGCGTTTCCCTGGGCGCGAGCAGCCGGCGGCAGACGTGTCGCACCCGGCCATGGCAGTCAATCTCGATGCGTGCATACAGTGCAACCGCTGCGTGCGTGCTTGCCGTGAGGAGCAGAACAACGATGTGATCGGCTACGCGTTCCGCGGCGCGCATTCGAAGATCGTCTTCGACCAGGATGACCCGATGGGAGCGTCCACCTGCGTGGCCTGCGGCGAGTGCGTGCAGGCCTGTCCCACGGGCGCCCTGATGCCATCCGGCAATGTCGGATTGCAGGTGCCGGACAAGCTGGTCGACTCGGTTTGTCCCTACTGCGGCGTGGGCTGCCAGTTGACCTACCACGTCAAGGACAACCGAATCCTGCAGGTGACCGGCCGCGACGGACCGGCGAACCAGTCGCGACTCTGCGTCAAAGGGCGATTCGGATTCGACTACGTGCACCACCAGCACCGACTCACCAAGCCGCTGATCCGCAAGCCCGGCGTGCCGAAGCTCAAGGATTTTTCCGTCGACCCGAACAACTGGCAGGATGTGTTCCGCGAGGCAACGTGGGAAGAGGCGCTGGACCTGGCGGGTGGCTCGCTGAAGCGCATTCGCGACGAGATCGGCGTGCAGGCGCTGGCGGGCTTCGGATCGGCGAAGGGGAGTAACGAAGAAGCCTACCTGTTTCAGAAACTGGTAAGGACGGGTTTCGGCTCGAACAACGTAGACCATTGCACGCGCCTTTGCCATGCATCGAGCGTGGTCGCTCTCCTGGAGGGGTTGGGGTCGGGTGCGGTGTCTAACCCGGTGCGCGACGTGGAACTGGCCGAGGTTGTGTTCATCATCGGCGCAAACCCGACGGTCAATCATCCGGTTGCGGCGACGTTCATCAAGAATGCGGTGCGCGACGGAGCCAAATTGATTGTCGCGGATCCGCGGCGTTCCGAACTGGCCCGGCAGGCAACGCATTTCCTGCAATTCAAGCCCGATACCGACGTCGCGATGCTCAATGCGATGATGCATGCGATCATCCAAGAGGGGTTGGTCGACAAGAGGTTCATTGCGGATCGCACGTCTGGTTTCGACCAGATCAAGCGCAACGTCAAGGCATTCACGCCGGAAGCGATGGCGCCGGTCTGCGGCATCGATGCCGAAACGCTGCGCACCGTCGCGCGACTCTATGCAACGTCCAGGGGCTCGATCATCCTTTGGGGTATGGGTGTGTCTCAGCACGTACATGGCACAGACAACGCCCGATGCCTGATCGCGCTGGCAATGATGACGGGCCAGATCGGGCGTCCTGGTACGGGCCTGCATCCGCTGCGCGGGCAGAACAACGTGCAGGGCGCCTCCGACGCGGGCCTTATCCCGATGGTTTTCCCTGATTACCAACGGGTGGACAATGCCGATGTGCGCGCAAAGTTCGAGAGTCTGTGGGGCGCGACACTCGACCCGAAGCCGGGTCTGACGGTGGTCGAGATCATGGATGCGACCCATGCCGGCATCATCAAGGGCATGTACATCATGGGCGAGAACCCGGCGATGTCGGATCCGGATGCCGATCACGCGCGTCAGGCGATGGCGGAGCTCGATTTCCTCGTGGTGCAGGATATATTCCTCACCGAGACGGCGTATCTTGCCGACGTGGTGCTTCCCGCGTCGGCCTTCCCGGAGAAGACCGGAACCTTTACCAACACAGATCGCACGGTCCAGCTTGGACGCAAGGCACTTGCCTGTCCCGGCGATGCACGCGAGGATCTCTGGATCATTCAGCAGATGGCGCAGCGCCTCGGTCTCGACTGGAACTATGCTGGCGTGGCGGACGTATTCGACGAGATGCGCAACGCGATGCCGTCGATTGCTGGTATCACGTGGCAGCGGCTCGAGGCGCAGGATGCGGTGACCTACCCGTGCGAGAAGGAAGGCGATCCCGGCGAGCCCGTGGTGTTTACCGAGACGTTTCCGACTGCAGACGGGCGTGGCAAGTTCGTCCCGGCGAAGCTGGTGTGGGCCGATGAGCAACCCGACGACGAGTACCCGATGGTGCTGATCACCGGACGACAGCTCGAGCACTGGCATACCGGTTCGATGACGCGCCGTTCGCATGTGCTTGATGCGATCGAGCCGCACGCGGTCGCGACGCTCAATCCCGTCGACCTCAAGCGCATCGGCGCCAGGGCCGGCGACACGATCACGGTCAGCTCGCGTCGCGGCGAGATCGTGCTCTACGCGCGTGCCGACGTCGGCACGCCCGAGGGCGCCCTGTTCATCGCGTTCTGCTATTACGAGGCAGCGGTCAATCGGCTTACCAATCCCGCGCTCGATCCGTTCGGCAAGATACCGGAGTTCAAGTACTGCGCGGTAAGGGTGACCAAAGGCGGCAAGCCGACCGATCTGTCCAGCTATGGTGGCGGTCAGGCGCGCCATCCGAACCCGCCCGCGCGCGCCTGACGCGCCCGCGAAATCCCATACACCTGATAGGCGGCCGCGCGGAGACGCGCGGCCGTTTTCGTTTGACTGCCGGCCAACCAAGGCAAGTATGCCGGGAGGACTTATTTCACAATTTGCCTAAATTCGTATTCCGGCAGACCGTGAACACCAGCTGCGGGAAAGCAAAAGGGCCGCATGATGCGACCCTTGAAGCACTTGGCTCCCCGACCTGGGCTCGAACCAGGGACCTACGGATTAACAGTCCGCGAAATGCCCCTCTAGGGAATTTTTCACTTCCTGTTAAATCAGCAACTTATTGCTATCTGTTGCTACCTGTTATCATCAATTATCACGAAAGCGGCCTTCACCGGCGCCTACACAGTATATGCCCCGTGGATGTTACCCCGTAAAACAGGACCGGCGACGTGCCCAAACTCAGCAAGCGATTGACCAACACCCTAGCCCATTCGCTCCCCACCCCTGGCGAAGGGTACGAGCTTTACTGGTGCAAGGAAACCGACGGCTTCGGAGTGCGCATCACGGCAACCGGGGCGCGATCATGGGTCACAGAACGCCGGGTCGACGGCAAGACGACTCGCCGCACACTCGGAAAGGCATCCGGCCGGAACGCGATTTCCGCGGACGCTGCTCGCAAGTTGCAGATAGTCGTTTCGGGCGAACTCGCCCTGGGCAAGGATCGAGCGGCGGAGCGGCGGGCGGAAGCCCGACGGAAGAAGGCCGAAGCCATCACCTTGGGCGATGCCCTGCGGGATTACGTCACCAAGAAGCGCCGCGGCAAGGACGGCCTGCCGCTCAAGGACCGCACCCGCGATGATTACCTCCGCATGATCGAACCCGGCCGGGTCAAGCTTGACGGCACGTCGACACTCGACGGCGAACTGTTCACGCTTGCGGACAAATCGATTTTCGCGATCACCGCCGGGGAAATTCGCACATTGCACGCCGCGCTGTCCAAGCGCGGGACGGCAGGGCGACGCGCCGATTACGCGTTGCAGGTGCTACGTGCCGTGCTCAACTTCAACGGCGCCAAGATCGAGGGCAACCCCCTGAGTCGCGATACTGCCGGCAAGGACCGCATCAGGATCGCGCCACCGCGGGCAAAGGGCGACCCCATACCTGCGGACCTAATAGGTGCATGGTGGCGTGCTGCGACCGCCGTAGACGGCCTAGCAGCCGACCTGTTGCGCTTCATGCTATTGACCGGCGCTCGCGGCGCGGAGGTTCGCTCGATCCTGTTGAGCGACTACGATCCGACCGCCGCGCGGGTCACCCTGCGCGATACAAAGGCGCGCAACGACCATGTCATATTCCTGTCGACCCAAGCTGCGGAAATCGTTGCGCGCAGTGCGAAGGGCAAGACGGCCGATGCGGCGCTGTTCCCAATCGGCGACCCTGGCAAGACACTACTCGCGATTAACCGTGCGGCAGGGGTTTCGGGCCTTGCCCCACACGGGCTCCGCAAGACATTTGCATCGATTGCCGCTGACATTTTGCCGACGTCGATCTTGAAAAAGGTCATGAACCACGTCGACGCGGGTGACGTGACCGGGTTCCACTACGTCCGAGTGAGCGAGCCGGCACTGCGTGGCGCGTTGCAGTCTGTGGCCGATTTCATCGCCGCCCAAGCGATCGTGAAAGAAAATTCGCCGGGGGTAGCGACATGATGCCGTAAGTGATTGATAAAAAAATAGAATAAGGCGTTTCTGCTGAGAATCGTACTACCCGGGCGTCATTGTTTAACATCTATTGACGACGACATCGTATTGCCCCAATATCGCAATTACGGTGTGATTGTCCTGATTCCTTCACGCCCGCCTATGCGCCACCGTTTTGACGGTGTCCATACTAGCCAGAGGCCCTCTACTACTGGTCGGTGTGCATAGTCGAGATGCCTGGCGGGAAGCACATATGCCGGGGGGCCCTGAACAGTCCACGAAATCGTCGTAGTGGTGAACAGGGTCTACGGGGTCACGATGCAATGCGTGGCCCTGGGTTCGAGTGCCGGGCGAGGCAAGACGAAACCAACCTAGCAATAGGAGTTTCATCGTGCCCGATCACAGCCAGCAGCAACCTGTCGACGCCCCGCGAGCCAAGCGCAAGTACACCAAACGCCCGAAGGCTCGCCCCGAAGTTCAAAAGTATTTCGACGAGTTCGTCATGGCGCAAGCCCTTGGCGTCTCGGAATACTTCCTCCGGTTAGATCGCCAGAACGCGCGGCGCATTCCATTCGTAAAAATCGGTAAGGCGGTTCGCTACGACGTGCAAGCGGTGCTTGCGCAGATCGAACGCGACGGGGGCATTTGACGTGCGCCCGGAAAGAAAACCCCCAGCGGGCGGGCAGGGGGCGGGAGCGAGCCAACCAAAGACTCATCACAGCAAGCAACTCGGAGCCTACAGCCAGTCGCCCGTCGACGGTATCGGTACGGACTCACAGCCCCGCTACGGCGCCACGCCGGACGAATGGGATACCTTCGCCTACGTCATTGGGCTCACACCGGACCTGCTGCCGGTTGTGAGCAACCCCCGCGCGATCATCTCGCCGGGGAGCGACCTGAAGGAACCGGGCAAGACCCCGAGCCAGTACAACGTGGCCGGGCATGTCGCCGGGCTTGCCAACTGGACAAAGCGCGTCTCGACTGACCGCGACGTTGAGCGGTGGGCAAATCAAGCCGACAATGGTATCTGTGTACAGACGAGATGCGTCAGAGCTATTGACGTCGACGTTTCCGATCCGATCCTAGCCGCCGAGATTCGGCGCGAGATTGTTGCCATCCTTGGCTTCGAGCCGCCCTGCCGCACCCGGCCGAATAGTTCCAAATTCCTGTTCGCCATAACCCTCCCCGGCGAATACACCAAGCGCATAATCCGCACCAAGCAGACAACGGGCGAATTCGACAAAGCGGGCAACCCCCGCCGGCACATAGTCGAGTTCCTGGCCGAAGGGCAGCAATTCATCGCCGCCGGCACGCACCCAAGCGGCGCCCGGTATGAATGGTTACCCGCGCTTCCGCTCGGCATACCGGAAGTCACACCGGAACAATTCGAGGGGCTTTGGTTTTTGCTCGCCGAACTATTCGGCGCCGAGTCGGCCGAACTGCGCAAGAGCACAGGTGCACTCGTCGCGCGCAAAGCGGCGGACGCGAAAGACCCGCTCGTTGACTGGCTGTTCGACAAATGGGAAGTGCTCACGGAGGATAGCCGCACCGGCAGGCTCGACATTACCTGCCCTTTCGAGGATGAGCACTCCGGCGAGTCGAGCAAATCGGCGACAAGCTATTTCCCCGCCGGTATCGGGGGCTATGAACGCGGGCATTTCAAATGCCAACATGCGCACTGTGCCAATCGCACGGATGCGGAGTTCATCGCCGCAATCGGCGACCCGGTACTGGATTCGTTCGACATAATCGAGGGCGAAGCAGTGCGCTTGCCCGCCGACGACTCGGGCATCGCGGATTTGTTGGGCGGTGCGCCGGTTGCGCCGAAAGCACTGCCCGATGCGTCCCGCGACCCGCGCGAGGAATTCTTTGCGCATCTGCAAGACAACAAGTTTGTCTTTCGTCCGACGGGCGTGCTGTACTCCGCCGCGGGAGTCGACAACGGCTACTTGCCCATCAACGGGGTGAAGCCGAGCAAATGG
This sequence comes from Rhodocyclaceae bacterium, assembly GCA_016791115.1. GTDB lineage: Bacteria > Pseudomonadota > Gammaproteobacteria > Burkholderiales > Rhodocyclaceae > Methylophosphatis. The sequence continues at coordinate 6,166 of JAEUNL010000061.1, read as the reverse complement.
CTTGGCAAGAATCGTCCCGTACATCAACTCACTTGGCACCCCGGAAAGCCGGAGCTTATCGAAGGTGAGCTAATCGCGTCTGGCGAGTCGAGGGACGCACCCGGCCGAAGGGCATACAACCTGTATCAACCGCCGCAAATCCTCCCCGGCAATCCGGCCGATATAGGGCCGTGGCTCGATCACTTGCGCACGATCTATCCCGATGAGCAAGATCACATTGTCAAGTGGTTCGCGCATCGTGTGCAGCGCCCTGGCGAGAAGCTGAATCACGCTCTTGTCTTGGGTGGCGCGCAGGGGATTGGCAAGGACTCGATTCTTGAACCGCTCAAGCGTGCCGTCGGGCATAGCAACTTCAATGAGATAGACCCGGAGCATGCCCTAGGCAACTTCAACACGTTCGTCCGCGCGGTTGTCTTGCGGGTGAACGAGGCGCGCGACCTGGGGAACGCGAACGACAGGTTTCGCTTGTATGAGCGTTTCAAAACGATCATTGCCGCACCGCCGGACGTGCTGCGGATCAACGAAAAGCACATTTCCGAATACCCAATCGTCAACGTGGTTGGCGTGGTCTACACGACCAATCATGCAGTCGATGGGCTTTACCTGCCGGCGGAAGATCGGCGGCACTACGTAGCTTGGAGTGGGCGGCGCAAGGAGGAATTCCCCGCGGACTACTGGCGCGGTTATTGGGCATGGCTCAACGGCGGAGGGTGGCGCAACGTCGCCGCGTACCTGCGTGCACTACCCCTTGACGACTTCGATCCAAAGGCGGACCCGCCGAAAACGCAAGCGTTCTATGCAATTGTCAACGCGGGGCGCGACCCCGAGGATGGCGAACTGTTGCAGGCACTTCACGAAATGGGCAACCCGGATGCCGTGACGGTTGGCGACGTGCTGGTGGCGCTTAACGGTTGGCGGACGGTATCCACGTCAACGGGGGGTTCTGACGATTGGGACAGCCTGATAGGCACGCTCGCCATTCGAGGGAACCGGCGCAGGTTGCCGCACCTTTTCGAGCGAGCGGGCTATTTGCAGGTTGCGAATTCCTACGCGACCGACCGGCTGTGGCGCCTCGCCGGTAAGCGCGTCGCGATCTACGCAAGGTCAACCCTCCCGAACAACGACAGGTATCGAGCAGCGAAGCAACTTGCGGAAAACCACAAGTGCGCCGACGTGAAGGGCTTACCCGTCGGTGGAGTAAGTGAAGTCAGTGGATTTTCTATTGTGCACGAAAATACCTGAGTAATAGAAAGGGGTATTAGATATGGGGGGTATGGGTCAAGGTAGGTGAGCGCGGAGGAAATATGAACGCAATTGAAAATCCACTGACTTCACCTACTTCACCGACTGACAAACCCCTACGTCGACCGCTGCCCCACAACGGCAACCCTGAACACGCAAAAAATTACCAATTGGAAGGAATGTGAAATGCGATTCATTGAACTGACAGAAAAGTGGTATGCGGACACCCAACCGGAGCTAACGATGGGCCGCTCACGCACACATGAATTCACGACTTACCCCATCTTTGTCGACATGCGTCGGGTTCTGCTGATGCGCCCCAACGGCAACGACGGCACAACGCTTGTCGTCGGGATTGCCTGCGACCCTCAATCCGGCGCTTTGGTGGACCTGTCAATCTCTGTCACTGAGACAGTCGACCAGATTCGTGCAAAGTACAACGACATCTCCGACCTGTTGGGCCGCGCATCGTGAACGCTCGTTTGATTGTTTCACACCGTTCGCGCCATCTCACAGCAGCGCGTCCAACGGCCTCGCAACTAGCCCAAGTGCCGCCCCTGCGCGCTACCCCTCAGCGTGAGTTCAACCCCGCCGCATGGCGCCTCGCATTGGGCTTGCTGCGCGTCCCTGGCTTCGACCTTCCGAAACGTCCACGGCGGAAAGGCCGGGGTCCCTACAGGTTCGACCCTACGTGCGGGACCGGAGACGGTCGCACGTCAAGGAATGTGCACTTTTTTGCACCCGGGAACCCACTCTGCACCCAGCAAGGAGAGATTCAATGACTCATGAGCCCGTAAGCCTCAACTGGCTACACCAAACAACCGGATTGCCTTTCAGTCGTGTTTCTGAGGCTCTGGCGGAGGCCAACGTGCAACCCGCAGACAGCAAGGCAGGCCACGCGCGGTACCTCCTAGAATCAGCCCTACCCGCCATCATCGGCGCATTGCAAAGCCCATCCGATCCGGCATTGATGAGCCCGCGTGCCCGGAAAGACCACTTCCAAGCCGCCCGGGTCGAGTTGGCGCTACGCCGCGAGCGAGCCGAACTCCTCCCTATCGCGGCATTCGAGCAAGGCGCCGCAAGGGCGCATGCCATGGTCAGGGAGGCACTCGACAGCCTGCCCGACAACCTTGAGCGAAAAGCCGGCCTCAACCCCGCCGGGGTAGTGCTCGCCCGCGACGTAGTCGACGCGGCACTGCAAGACCTTTGCGACCAGTTGCAAGCCGCATACCTCGCTGCGAAGAAATGCACGTCTGAGGAATTCGCAGCAACCGGCCGGCGACTCATTGAGGAGGACATAGCCGACCTTCTCTGACATGCCAAAGCAATTCCGAACCGATACCAATCCAACCCAATAGTAATTACCCTGCAATTGTGTTACCCCCCAACCAAGGACAGACTCATGCAAACCGCATTCGATCACAACGCCGTCAAAATCAAACTCGCCCGCCTGCGATCCGCAGCCGATAGCGCAGGCCGCGCAGGGCAAAGCGCGGATCACGAAGTCGCATCGCTGGTGCAGAGCCGCCGCGAGCTTGAATCCGAGATTCGCTTGCATGCCGAACATCTCGGCTATGCCAAAGCGATCTACTCCCCCGACGGCAAAGCGACCGTCGCAGCGGCCGAAGCGAAACTTGTTGAAATCTCCGCCACGGCCGACGCGCTGAATTCTGCAATCACCGAATCCCGTGACCGCGCCACCACAGCCCGCGCGGCATACCAGCGGCATGCCGGCTTGCTGACCCGCGCCCTCCGAGTGGCCGAACAACTTCACGTAGGAGCGATCTAACCATGGCAAAAAATGCAATCGCGGTGAAATCCGCACACACCCCCGGCAGCCTTGGCGACATCCGCGCGCAGATAGCAGACCTGCAGGCAAAGATCGCCGAAGTTGAAGCTGCGCCGCTGCCGCTTGACATGATCGAGGATGCATTCCGGCGGTCTTTCGGCGATCTGATCGCGCCAAAGAACGACGTGCTCGCCCGACTGGCAAGCGGTTTCGCGCACTCGACAGACCGCGTGCCGAGCCCGATCCCCGGCGCTGAGACACCCGAAGCCATCGCAAAGCTGGCACTCGCACTCGCCCTCGACAAAGCCGGCGACCTGCTCATCCAGCAAGCGCGGCAGACCGCGGAAATCGACGACCTGACCACCGGCCGGGCTCGCCTTGATCCGCTTGAGAAGGCGGAGCGACTCGCAGAGCTTCACGCGCAACTCTACGCGCTTGAGATTGCCGAGGAGGCCATCGTCACCGCAACCGCTGGCACTGAACGCCGGCCCGATGCGAACGCGGGCGCTGTGCTCGGGGTGCCCGCGGACGTTGCCGCCCGGCATCGATATTTCGTGGAGGCCTGAAATGACACCGTTATTGGGCCAACAATTCGATCGTATTGCCGACCAGGTAGGCGGAGCCGCAGCGCTTACGCTGTGCGCCGTCGCCGGTCACAAGGGGCAGGTTTACGTGCCGAAGGAGGCGGGGGATGACAAACACCTGTTCTCCCGCGTGCTCGGCAAGCGTGCTTTCCTCGATTTGGTTGCAGCGTTCGGCGGAGAGTACATTCAACTCCCCGATGTTTTGGGGTCAATCGAGCCGCTACGTCGTATCGGGCTGGTGCATGACCTGAGCAAGACCGGCTCGGGAACCAAGACCATTGCCGCAGCCCTCAAATGCTCCCGGCAAAATGTCGCGCGCATACTGCGCGACCTAGACGGCGTTGGGCCAATCGGGGCAACCGAGGCGGACAACGACGAACCGGCGGAGGTGCAACATGCTGCCGCCTGAAGTCTACCGGCAGGGCTTGCGTGAACTGCAAGCCAAACTCGACCGCCTCGCCCTGCGCGTATCGAACGATGCGCCACAACACGCGGAGACCGCCTTCGCGGTCCACACAAGCGGATCGGCCGCGGTCACGGCAGCCGGTCGGTTCGTCGACCTTGGCGATACCGACGCGGCAATGTTCATGCTGGCCACCGGCGAAGGTGCCGCGATGCTCCTGCAAAAACTCCTAAACGGCGAGGCCGAATCGGACCCCAATATCCGGGCGCTTGCCGAATCGTTCCGGCCACAACAGAAGGCCCACCATCATGTCATTTGATTTCCTGACTACCGCGGCAAATTCCCCCTACACAGGCGGCTCCTACGGCCGGCGCCTGAAAGCCTGGCGCCCGTCAAACCTTGGGCCGCAGAAATCGGTCACGTCATCCTTGCCGGCGCTTCGGTCCCGCTCCCGCGACCTTGTGCGCAACGACCCGATTGCCGCCTCAGCGGTTCGCTGCTGGACCAATAGCACGGTAGGTCACGGCATCACCCCGCGCGGCACGCATTCCGACCTGTGGGCCGCCTGGGCAGAGGTTGCCGACACCGGCGGTTCATCGTTCGATTCCCTGACCGTCGCGGCGGTCAAGGCGCTCCTTGAGTCCGGCGAAGTGTTCGCCCGCATCCGCCCGCGCAAGCTGTCGGACGGCCTGCCGGTCCCGATGCAAATCGAGTTGCTGGAATCGGAATTCGTCCCGTCGCTTGATGCGGACACGTACTCCGGCCTGCCCGATGGCAACATCATCCGATCGGGTATCGAGTTCGACCGCATCGGCCGGCGCGTCGCCTATTGGATGTATCGCACGCACCCCGGCGACTATCCAAATCAGGCTGGCGCATGGGCGGGCAATCTGTTCCGCATACCTGCCGATTCGGTCTTGCACTTGTACGAACCGACCCGCCCCGGCGCGATCCGTGGCGTGCCGGTTCTGAGCCCGGTTATCGCGAAACTTCGCACGCTCGGCGACTTCGATGACGCGGTACTGACCCGGCAGCAACTCGCGAACCTTTTCGCCGCGTTCATCACGCAACCCGCCCCGACGCCGGGCGCCGATCCCATTGCCGGCATGCCCGTACAGATCGGCAACAACGGCGCTGCGGAAGTGGGGCTTGAACCTGGCGTTGTGCATACCCTCCTGCCGGGTGAATCGGTCGAATTCTCGGAACCGCCCGACGCAGGCGCCACGTACCACGAATTCATGCGCGATCAAATGCTGATGGTCGCCGCTGGCGTGGGCGTGCCTTACGAATTGCTTCTCGGCGACACCAAAGACCTTTCCGACCGGGCCATGCGCATGACATTGGGCAATTTCTACCGGCGAGTCGAACAGATCATTTGGACCGTGCTTGTTCCCCGCTTCCTCAACCCGATTCGCGCAGCATGGGCGAAAGCCGCGTTTCTCGGCGGGCAAATCGCGACCGAACAGGAAATGCTCGCGGCATCCAAGTGCATTTGGTCCCCACAAGCGCAACCGAAGATGCACCCCACCCAAGACATCCAAGCCGCGGCATTGGAAGTGCAGGCCGGTTTCCGCAGTGTTGGCAGCGTGATAGCACAAAACGGCGACGACCCGGATGCGGTGGCGCAGGAGCGTGCGGCCGATCTTGTGCGCGACAAGACCCTTGTCGCACCGGCGGGGAGGCAGCCATGAGGATCGAACCGATGGTTGTTTCCGAGATTACCGACCAGGTAATCGGCGCTTCGCGCTCGGACGTTTCGCAACTGAGTAGTTGCCAGCGCGACCGGCTGACCCGCCTCCTGCGCTCGGGACTCGCCCGCAGCGTGGAGCGTGTCGGGTCTGAGGGCTGGCACTTCCGCTGCGCCCGTGATGGTCGCTTTGTCCGGTATTCGACCGAGGGGCTTGCATTTGCCGACGTGAAGGATATCCAATGAGCCGCCTATTCGACCGGCACCGCAGGGCACACCCACAGGAGCGCAGGCTCCGCGACGAGGAGCTTGTCTCCGCCGGCAATGCGTATCTCGCAGATCGCGAGGGCATAGTCTCACAATCGACATGCACTGTCGGGGCGCTGAAGGAGAGGCTCAACGCCAGCGAAATCCGCGTCATGGGTTTCGCAAAGCGTGTGGAGGCACCCCTCCACGAACCG
>JAEUNL010000048.1 GCA_016791115.1 Rhodocyclaceae bacterium | reverse complement strand
CGCCGGCGTGTAGTAGTGGCCGGCGCGCACGCCGATGCCGTGTTCGTAGGCGCGCTCGAACAACTGCGTCGTGGTGGTCGTGGTGATGGTGTCGACATAGGGTCGGTCGTTGTCGAAGCCGCTTTGCTGCGACGTTTCGGTGAGCGTGTCGAGCGTGCCGCGGCGGCGCTTGTCCGAAAGGCCGTGGCTGTAGCTCAACTGGCCGAACCAGTTCTCGGTTTCGAGCCCGAAGCCCAGGGTGGCCTTGCGATCGTTCTCGCGATTGCGGTCGACGGCGCCGAAGACCTTTTTCACCAGGCTGTCGGCGGCCGGCTTGCCGTCGCTGCTGCCGATCCAGTTGTAGTCGGCGCGCAGTCCGCCGCTGCGCCGCGAAAGCCAGCCCTGCGCAATGATGGCCGAGAGCGCATCCTCCGTCAGCACGTGGCTGAACTCGCCGCGCAGGTGCGTGCCGCTGTCGTAGCCGACGCCGACGCGCGAACGCGCACCGACGTAGCTCAGGTTGGCGCTGGATTCGGCACCGGGGTTTGCCGGCGCCGACTGGGCGAGCACCGGCGTCGAGAAGGCCGCGAGAATCGAGGCGAAGATAAACGAGAGCGCAGGCGGGGGTGTGCGCTTGGCATGCGCTGACCGGGCAAGTTCTTGTTTCATTGGAGGCTCTGTGCAAAAAAGGCGTTCAAGCCGGCAAATGTAACACTTTGTACGTGCGTGGTGCACTGCATCTGCCGGGCCTGTCCCGATGGCACGGGCCTCCCCATGCCCGAAAATCCGCCCCCCCGCGTACGTTACGGCGTCAGGCGCGTCACGCCGTGCTTGCGGAAGATTGCGTCCAGTTCGCCGCTGGCCGACATTGCGGCAACGGCTTTTTCCAGTTCGCCCGCCAGTGCGGCCTGATCGGCACGCACCGCGAGGCCGAGCGCCCAACCTGCCTGCGGCAGGTTCGGCATCGGCGGTGGCAGGCCCATCGCGTAGCCTGCGCCGGCGCGCGCCTTGAGCGGTTCGATCTGGCTGCGCGTGCCGAACACGGCGGCGAGCCGGCCCTGCACAAGGTCGCCAAGGCTGTCGGCCAGGTCGTGGAAGTGACGCACCTGGTCGCGCAGCCGCCCGCCGTCGACGGTGAGCAGCGCGTAGGACAGCAGCGAATCCGCCTCGGCGGCGACCGGCTGCCCGTCGAGGTCGATGCTGGCATCGAGCTTGGGCAGCATGGCGGTCGAGCGGATCACCGCGAGGGTTTCGCGGTAGTAGGGCGCAACGATGCGCACGCGCGGATTGCGCTGCTTGAACGCCTCGTCGACCGGCACGTGAAGCATCGCGTCCGACGCTTCCGGGCCGACGCCGAAGGCGCGCCCCTGCAGGACGATATTGCGCAGGTCGTCCTCCATGTTCTCGCCGGCATCGTAGGCGCGCACCTCGGCGGCGAGGCCGAGCCGCGCGGCGATCGCCTGCGCGACATCGACGTCGATGCCGTTGCCGCGATCGGAGAAGGGCGCGAAGTCCGTATAGACGCCGATGCGCAGCGTGCCGCTGTTGCGGATCTGCGCGAGGTCGCGCGCTTCTGCCGATAAGGCCGTGGACATGAGCGCGCCAGTGCAGATGGCGAGCAGCCCGCGTGCAAGGCGGGCGACAAGGGTGGTGTTCATTGGGTCTCCATGGGTACGTTGCGGGAACGGGAGGCAAGCGTAGGTGCCTCGCGGCCGCGGGTCGCGGGCAATCCGCCCGCTACGCGCCAGCTATCTGCCCGCAGTGCCGAACCGGTGGCCGGACGCCGGGCAGATTGCCCGCGTTTGCCGGTGCAGCGCCGCGCGGGGACTGGCGTCGTTGTAGCATCGCCGTTTCGTGGATTTCGTGGATTCCGACTGCGCCATGAACGGCACACCAGCTCCGGCGCCGCCGCGCCCGGTCGATCTCAAGCGCAGGCTTCTGCTGCGCGTCACGCTGTTCGCCTTCGCGCTGCTCGCGGCGGCGGGCAGCTACACCCTGCTGCAGGCGCGCGAGCGCATCCGCAGCGACATCCAGCGCACCGGCGCAACGATCCGGCAACTGATCCAGGACGAGGTCGCGCGAAACAACACTTCGTCCTTCAACCGCACCCTGCAGGGCTTGGACCTCTCGGGCCTCGACGGCATCGGCGGATTGATCCACTTCTGCGTCACGATCGAAGGCACCTACCGCAACCCGGTCATCGCGCGCTGTTTCGGCGAAGACGGCGGGCGCGAAACGCAGGCCCATCCGCTGGCGCCGGCGATGCGCCGGCTCGTCGGCAGCGACGCGGCATATCACGGCCTGGTTGGCATCAAGCCGGGCATCAAGGTGGCGGAACTGCGCGTGACGCCGGATTTCGACAGCGAGGCCGCGCAGGTGTGGCGCCAGTTGCGCAATCTGCTCGTTATCACGGCCGGCGTGCTGCTGATCAACGTGCTGGTCTATCGCCCGGTGCGCCGTGCGCTGGCGCCGACCGACGAGATCCTGCAGGTGCTCGGCCGCATGGAGGCCGGCGACCTCGGCGTGCGCATGCCGGCCTTCGAGCTGGTCGAACTGTCGCGCATCGCCGGCGTGTTCAACCACATGGCCGAACGCCTGCAGCAGACGCGCGCCGAGCAGCAGCGGCTGGCGCAGCGCCTGCTCGACGTGCGCGAGGACGAGCGCCGCCATCTTGCGCGCGAACTGCACGACGAGCTGGGCCAGTGCCTCGCCTCGATCAATGCCGAGGCAGCCTATGCCGGCGAGCTCGCGCGTGAGCGACTGCCCGCCCTGCAGCCGTGCGCCGAGGCCATTGCGCGCACCACGGCGCACATGATGGAGGTGCTGCAGCAGATCCTGCACCGGCTGCGCCCGGTCGGGCTCGACGAATTCGGCCTTGCGGCAAGCCTCGGGCAAATGGTCGGCGACTGGGAACGTCGCAGCCGCGGCCAGTGCAGCTATCGGCTCGACATCGACGGCGAGGTGGGCGACCTGCCGGACAACCTCAACGTCAATCTGTATCGCATCGTGCAGGAGAGCCTGACCAATGCCGCCAAGCATGGCCAGGCGAGACGCATCGACGTGCGATTGCGGCGCGAACCGTCGGGCGCCGTGTCGCTGGAAGTGGAAGACGACGGCGCCGAAACGGGTGCGGCGCGCGGCACCCGTGCTGGCGGCTTCGGGCTCATCGGCATGCACGAGCGCGTGCAGGCGCTCGGCGGCACGCTCGCGGTATTGCCGCGCACGCCGTGCGGCGTGCGCGTCGAGGTGCACCTGCCGTCGCCGCAGCTTGACGAATTCACCATGGAGGCCGCGGCATGATCCGCCTGATGCTGGTCGACGACCACGCGGTGGTTCGTGAAGGCTATCGGCGCCTGCTGGAACGCCGGCCGGATCTGCGCATCGAGGGCGAGGCGTCGACTGCCGCCGAAGCGATACAGCTCTACCGCGAGCTGTCGCCCGACGTGGCGATCGTCGACATCGCATTGCCCGACATGGGCGGCATCGAACTGATTCGCCGCCTGATCCAGCGCGATGCCGGCGCGCGCGTGCTCGCATTCAGCATGCACCGCGATCCGCTGTTTGCCGGGCAGGCGCTGCGCGCCGGCGCACTCGGCTATGTCACCAAGAGTTCGCCGCCCGACGTGCTGATCCAGGCGGTATACCGCGTCGCCGCGCGCAATCGCGTGCTGAGCCCGGACATCGCCCCCGAGATGGCGCTGCAACTGCTCGACGGCGACGAGAACCCGGTGCAGGGGCTGACGCCGCGCGAGTTCGAAGTACTGCGCATGCTGCTCGACGGACGAGGCGCCGAGGAGATCGGCGCTGCGCTCCACATCAGTCCGAAGACGGCGCAGAACTGCCACTACCAGATCAAGGCAAAACTCGGCGTGAAGAGCGATATCGAACTGGTGAAGCTCGCGATCAAGCTGCGGCTGGTAGAGGGTTGAAGTTGCAGCCGCTTGGCAACGGCCGGCCCGCGGGGCAGGCGGACATTGGCCCGCAGGTCAGGCATCGTGCGGGAAGGCGAGGTACGGCGACCGCAGGGGAGGGTGGCTGCGGAACGCCATCCCATGCGGGTTCCGCGGCGGCGCCTGCAGGCTCGAAGCGCGCAGGCGCGCGCACGATCACGCCTGACGGCGGCGGCGCAGGAAGACTGAACAAAGACCGAGGCCGGCCAGGGTGAGCGCCCAGGTGCTCGGCTCGGGCACCGGCGCCGACGCGACGAAGACACCGCCGAGATTCTCGCCCGGCGTGTTGCCGACTTCGCCGACGTAGAGATACAGCCCGGCGGTCGAAACCGGCGCGTTGAGGTGGAAAGTGATGCTGCCGCCGTCGCCCAGGCTTACCGAACCCGAGGTGAAACTGACGGCATCGAATTGGCCGAGCGTGGCAGCCGCCGGATCGACGTTGAGTCCGGTTGCATCGGTGCCGGAAAGCTTCGGCGCCACCGGCGCGCGCTGGGTGCCCGCGGTGAAGGCCGTACCGGCCGTCGTGAAATCGAATGCCGGAAGCGTGACCAGGCCGGACATCTGGCTTGCCGCGGTCGCCCGCGTCGTGGACAGCATGATGGCATCGAGATCGAATCCCGAGAAGGCGCCGGGCGACCCGCCCTGCTTGCTGTTGCTGTCGAACAGCGTGATGCTGGCGATGTCGGTCAGCCCGAGCCCCGAGAGATCGGCGCGGAACACCGAGGTGCCGCTGAAGCCCGAGAGGCCCGAAAGGCGTTCGAAAGTGACCGGGACGCTGGCCGCTTGTGCGGCGCCGGCAAGCGAACCGGCGACGGCGAGCGCGGCGACGGAGCGGACAAGAATGGATTGCATCGAATTGACTCCCGAACTGGGCTGCCGGCGCGACGGGGGCGTCATCGCCGGACAGTGCTGCAAGATATAGTCGATATCGGTGAGACGCCTGCGACAGCAGTCTGACTGTCGGGGTAACCCGTCACTGGAAATGCTGCATGACTAGACGGGAGTCATTATATATAAAGGCGCTACGATGACAAGAAGAATGCGATCAGCCGCGCCGGCAGCCAGTCGAGGTGGCCCGGGGGGCGGCCACTGACGAAGCCGACGTGGCCGCCCTGCGACGGATACTCGCGCAGCACCTGCGACGCGACCTGGTGTGCGTCGGGAAGCGCGTGTCCGGGCAGGAAGGGGTCGTTCTGCGCGTTGAGCAGCAGTGCCGGCACGCGTATGCCGTGCAGATGGGGCTTGCTGCTGGCGCGCTGCCAGTAGTCGTCGGCGCTGCGAAAGCCGTGCAGCGGCGCGGTGACGGCGTCATCGAATTCGTACAGCGTGCGTGCGCGCAGGATGCGCCCGCGGTCGGCGATGCCGGGGAATCGTGCAAGCTTCGCGAGTGCGTTGGGGCGCAGCGTGCGCAGGAAGTATTCGGTATAGACGCGGTTGAAGCCGCGCTCGAGTGCGCGGCCGGCGACGGCGAGGTCGAGCGGCGCACAGATCGCGGCGATCGCACGCACCACGCGACCTGCGTCCTCGCCGCGCTCGCCGGCCCACTTGGCGAGCGCGTTACCGCCGAGAGAAATGCCGGCGGCGTAGAGCGGGCGCTGCGGGTGCAGCGCATGCAGGCGGCGCAGCACCCAGTCGATTTCGTCAGCGTCGCCGGAATGGTAGGCGCGCGGCAGGCGGTTGGGCTCGCCCGAGCAGCCGCGAAAGTGCGGCACGACGCCGCGCCATCCGTGCGCGTGCACGGCGCGCATGACGGCGCGCGCATAGTGGCTGCGCGAACTGCCCTCGAGCCCGTGGAACAGCACCAGCAGCGGTGCGCCGGGCGGGCCGTCGACCCAGTCGAGGTCGATGAAGTCGCCGTCCGGCGTGTCCCAGCGTTCGCGCCGATAGGCGGGCAGCGGGCCGGGATGGAAGCGCGGCCAGATCGTCTGGGCGTGCGCGCCGGCAAGCCAGGGCGGCGCACGATAGTCCGGGAAACTCAATGGATCAATGGACGGTCTT
>JAEUNL010000044.1 GCA_016791115.1 Rhodocyclaceae bacterium | reverse complement strand
CAAGTGGACCTGGCGCGGCGTGCGCGTGCTGGCGCTGGTCGGCATGATGATGGACTACATGCTGCCCAAGCGCATCATGAGCTGGCAGGAGGCGTGGGAGATCTATTTCGAGCAGAACGGCGGCGCGCTGTTCAAGGACCTCGCGCGCTACGGAATCACGATTCCCAAGTGCGTCGAGCAGGCCACGCTGGAGAAGGAGCACATCTCGCACCAGCTGTGGGCCGGCATCTACCAGTGGAATTTCGGCACCGCGCTGCACGCCTGGATTCCGGGCGACGACGAACTCGACTGGCTGTCGGCCAAGTACCCCAACTCGTTCGACAGGTACTACCGCCCGCGCCTCGAGGCGTGGCGCGGGATGGCGAAGGAAGGCAAGCGCTTCGCGAACACCGGTCTGGCGATGAACTGCCAGGTGTGCCAGTACCCGACCATCTTCACCGAGCCGGGCGACCCGTCGACGCTGTGCCATCGCGAACTCGACTACAAGGGCGAGAAGTACCACTTCTGTTCCGACCACTGCAAGGCGATCTTCGAGCACGAGCCGGAGAAGTACGTGCAGTCCTGGCTGCCGATGCCGCAACTGTTCCAGGGCAATTGCGGTGGCGGCGGCGTGCAGGAATGGATGGACTGGGTGCACCTCGTGCCCGGCCAGGACAACATGGATTTCGAAGGCTCGCAGGACCAGCGCAATTTCGCGCTGTGGAAGGGCCTTGCGAGTTCGAACAAATAGACGCCGCTCAACGGAGGAGATCATGTCCGTCACTGCAATCGGGGAATACATCGGGGAGCCGCGCGACGTCGTGGCCAACTATCACGGCAACCAGCTGCTCTACGTCTGCTGGGACCGGCACCTCATGTTCGCGGCGCCCTTCATTTTCGCCGTGCCGCCCGACATGAAATTCGGAGACATCCTGACGCAGCTCGTTGCGCCCGTCATCGCGCCGCATCCGGATGCGGCACACATCGACTGGCGCAAGACCACGTGGGAACGGGGCGGGGCGCAGGGTGACCAGCCCTGGCAGCCCGATTTCGACCGCTCCGTGGCCGGGAACGGGCTGGTGCACAAGACCTGGCTGCGCTTCCGCACGCCGGGCCTCGACGGGCTGGGCGGTGCGGGCATCTAGCGCAAGCCCGAACGCCTCCCGCTTCGACCATACGACCCGGAACGCCTCACCGCCGGGGCGGCGCACCTGCCGCCCCGCCTCCCGTGCCTGCCGGATCGGCGGCACACACTCGGCCCGGGTACCAGAAGAATGACGCGCCGGAAAGGCGCATGAACAGGGGATCTTCAGGCGCCATTGCCGGTAATCCGCATGGATCGGCGGTCCTGGCAGGGTACGGCCTGCGAGGTCCTTCCCGTGCGCGCTTCAGGCCGGTCCGAATTCCACCCGTTGCGCATGAGTCAGGCCGAAACGGCCTGACGGCCTCAGGTTCGCGGTCCCCGGTTCGTTAATACTCGGGTGCGCGGATGCCGGGCGGCGCCCGATCCGCAGTACGATGCCGAACCGCCGCCCATTCCCGAGGCATGTAGAGCGGGTCGCAAAGACGGATCAAGACGATGAATATCGCCACCCGCGAGCTGTCGCGGTTCTCCTGGACCATCTGGATCGCGCTCGCGACCTTTGTCGCGTTCGCCGCCAGCTTTGTCGTCTACGTGTATTCCGAGAAGGACATCGACCGGGCCAATGAGGTCCTCGTCGAGTCTCTGCACCTTGGCGCGGACATGCGGCAGTCGTCCGAAGACCTGACCAACATGGCGCGCAGCTACGTGGTGACCGGCGACCCGGTCTATCGCGAGTTGTACCGCGAGATCCTCGAAATCCGCGACGGCCGACGTGCGCCGCACCCGCGTGGCGCGAGCCTCTACTGGGAGCGCCCGCGGCAGGCGGATGGGCAGCCCGCCGCGCCACCGGCCCGGCAATCGCTGGCTGACCGCTTCCGGAAGGCTGGGCTTACGGAGGCCGAACTCGCACGGCTCGACGCGGCCAAGGCCGCCTCGGACGCGTTGGCGCGCATCGAACTCGACGCGATGGCGCGCGTCGAGGCCACCGGCGGCCGGGACGAGTTCACGCGCCTTGCCGCCATCGCCGTGCTGCACGACGACGCCTACTTTCGCGCCAAGGCCGAGATCATGCAGTTGGTCGACGAGTTCAACGGCATGGCCGAACGGCGCATGCAGCAGACCGTGCACATCGCGAAGCGGCGTGCGCTCGAATTCCGCATCGCGTTCATCGCCCTCGGCGCCATGCTGCTGGCGCTGCTGTGGAACGTGCACCGCAAGCTGCGTAGGGTGCTCGGCGGGCGGGTGGCGGACGTCTACGAGGTGATCGCGCGGCTCGGCAGCGGCGATTTTTCGGCGCCGCCGGCAGCACCGCGCGACGATGGCAGCGTGCTGGCCTGGCTTTCCGAAACGCAGCGCAACCTCGCCGCGATCGACGGCCGGCGACGCGACGCCGAGGCGCAACGGGAGAACCTGCTGGCAGAACAGCGCGCCATGCTCGAGAACGAGGTGGTCGGCATCTTCAAGACGCGGGATCGCCGGATCACCTGGGCCAACCCGGCCATCGAAAGAATATTCGGCTACGAAGCCGGCGAGTCGGTCGGCATGGAAACGCGGCGGTTCTACCCGAGCGACGCGTCGTATGCGGCCGTTGGCGAGATGGCCTACGCAGCGCTCGCGGAAGGGCGCAGCTTCCGCACGCAGGCGGCACTGCAACGGCGCGATGGCGGAGAGATATGGGTCGACGTCAGCGGCGCGGCGATGGACCGGACAAGCGGCGAATCCATCTGGTGCATGCTCGACATCACGCAAGAGAGGCGGGCGCAGCGCGAGCAGCAGCGCCTCAATCGCGCCCAGCGCCTTCTCGGCGACTGCAACCTCGCGCTGTTCCGCGCGCAGCAGGAGCGAACGTTGCTCGGCGACATCTGCCGGCTGGTGGTGGAATCTGGTGGCTACCTGCTGGCATGGATCGGCATGGTCGAGCATGACGGCGCGAAGAGCGTGAACCCGGTGGCGGTGTTCGGCAAGGACGACGGCTACGTCGCCCGCGCGCGCGTCTCCTGGGACGAGACGAGCGAGCAGGGCCGGGGACCGGTCGGGCGCGCGATCCGCAGTGGTGCGACCCAGATCAACCAGAATTATCTCGACAACCAAAGCATGGCGCCCTGGCGCGAGGCGGCGCTCGCCCGTGGCTACCGCTCCAGCATCGGCCTGGTACTGACCTGCGACCGCCAGGTGGTCGGTGTGCTGAGCATCTATGCCGCAGAATCCGATGCCTTCAACATCGACGAAGTGCGGCTGCTGGAAGAACTCGCGCGCAACCTGTCATTTGGCATCGAGACGCTGCGCACGCGGGCGCGCGGCGAGGCGGCCGAGGCGGCTTCCGTCGCCAAAAGCAGCTTTCTCGCCAACATGAGCCACGAGATCCGCACGCCGATGAACGCGATCCTCGGCACCGTGCACCTGATGGGCCGCGAAGGCGGTGCGCCGCGGCACATGGCGCAGCTCGAACGCATCAGCGCGGCTTCCGAGCACCTGCTGAACATCATCAACGACATCCTCGACCTGTCCAAGATCGAGGCGGGCAAGCTCACGCTGGCCGACGAGGCGGTCTCGATCGGCGCGCTGCTGGAGAACCTCGGCACCATCCTCGCGCCGCGGGTCAATGCAAAGGGCTTGACGCTGGCGATGCAGAGCGAGGGCGTGCCCGACCAACTGCGCGGCGATCGCACCCGCCTGCTGCAGGCGCTACTCAACTACGCCAACAACGCGGTCAAGTTCACCGAGCACGGCGGCGTCGCGATCCGCGTGCGAGTCGCCGGCGAAACCCCCGGGCGGATCCTGCTGCGCTTCGAGGTGCAGGACACAGGCAGGGGCCTCGCACCCGAACTGCACGAGCGGATCTTCGGTGCGTTCGAACAGGCCGACACTTCGACCACGCGCGAGTTCGGCGGCACCGGTCTGGGACTTGCGATCACGCGCCATCTGGCCCAGTCGATGGGCGGCGAAACCGGCGTGTCGAGCGAGCCGGGCAAGGGCAGCAACTTCTGGTTCACGTGCTGGCTTGGCAGGGACCTTCACGCGGCGCAGGCAGATGTTCCGGCTGCGAGCGCAGCCACGGAGCAGGACGTCGCCCGGCTCCACGCGGGCCGTCGCGTGCTGCTGGTGGAGGACGATCTGATCAACCAGGAAGTCGCGCTGGAACTGCTGTCGGGCACGCGGCTCGAGATCGACGTTGCTGCGGACGGTGCCGAGGCGGTGAGCATGGCACGGGACGGGGACTACGACCTGATCCTGATGGACGTGCAGATGCCGCGCTTGGACGGCCTCGAAGCGACGCGGCAGATCCGCCTGCTTGCCGGCCGCGCTGCCGTGCCGATCATCGCGATGACGGCGAATGCGTTCGTCGAGGACCGGGCGCAGTGCATGGCTGCGGGCATGAACGATTTTCTGTCCAAGCCCGTGGTGCCGGAAATGCTCTACGAGGCCCTCCTGAGGTGGCTTCCTGGGCAATAGGCCGCGCGTCTCCAGAGCTTGCCCTCGCACGAGGCGCGTGGATCCGGGGTCGGCGGCATGCATGCCTGGCGAGGCCCGCGCCAAGCGGCCTGCAGCTCCGCACTGCGGCGGGGACGGACTTCAGGGCAGGCTGCGTTGTGCTGACGCCCAGCCGAGCAGTGCAAGAAAGGCAAGGCCAGCGCCGATCAACAGGATGCCGGCGATCTCGAGCGTGCTGAACGCCTCGCCAAACGTCAGTCGCGAAGCGACGATCGCCACCACCGGCGTGCCGAGCACCGAAAGGCTGGCCTCCCACGCCGGCACGCGGTCGAGAATCCAGATCCAGAGCCACCAGCAGAACGCGGTGCTGACTACCGACATGACGAACAGGATGACGGCGAAATGCGCCGTCCAGTGCGTGGGGCGCTCCGGCACCAGTACGGCGAGCACGACCAGCGGCACGGCGCCGATGGCGAGCTGCCACGCCGTCAGGTTGAGCAGGTCGATTGGACGCGCGGCACGCAGGCGCTTGACGAGTATCGTGCCGACCGCCCAGCACAGCGCCGCGAGGATGCCGAGCAGCTTGCTGAGCTGGCTGCCGTGCATGCTCCAGGGTTCGATGATCAGCACCAGTCCACCCAGCGTGCTGGCTGCGGCCAGCCATTGGCGGCCGCGCACGCGTTCGCCAAGCAGCGGCCAGGCCAGCAGCAGGGTCCAGATCGGCATGGTGAAGATGAGCACGGCCGTCTTGCCCGGGCCGCCTTCGACCAGCGCCCAGGTCTGCAGCGCAAGGAACCCGGTTCCCTGCACCAGGGCGATGGCGAGCATCGGGCCGGCCGGCGGAAGGGCGAGCGAGCGGCCCGACAGTCGGAGCGCGAGCAGCAGTGCTAGCGCGCCGCCGGCGCAGCGTTGTGCGGCGAAGGCAAAGGGCGGGGCGTATTCGAGCCCCTGCTTGCCGAGCACCCAGGTGTAGCCCCAGATCAACGAAAGGGCGACCAGCGCCAGCGCTGGCAAGAGGCGGCGATATTCCTTCACGCTCGAAGTGAACCTGCCCGACCGCACCGGCGCTGCACGCAGGCGGGCGGGCGGCGGCGGTCGAACATTGCTCAGGCGGGCGGGCGGCGGCGGTCGAACATTGCTCAGGCGGCGAGTGCCGGGTAGTCGGTGTAGCCTTCCGCGCCGCCGCCATATAGCTTGTCGGCACGCAATTCGTTCAGGGGCGCGCCTTCGCGCAGACGGCGCACGAGATCGGGGTTGCTGATGAAGGGGCGGCCGAACGCGACCAGATCGGCCTGGCCTGCCGCGACCGCCTGCATCGCCTGATCGCGCGAGTAGCCGTTGTTGAGCATCCAGGCAGCGGTGGAGCGGCGGCGCAGCGCGTCGTAGTCAAAGGGTTTTGCACCGGCAGGCGCGCGGTCACCGCCGGTTTCGCCTTCGATGACGTGCAGGTAGGCTAGCCCAAGCGGCGCGAGCTGTTCCACGACATGGTTGTGGAGCGCCTGCGGGTCGCTGTCGAGGGGCGTGTCGTTGAAGGTGGTCATCGGGCTCAGCCGCACGCCGGTGCGTCCGGCGCCGATCTCGCCGGCCACCGCGGTCATCACCTCGATCAGCAGCCGGGCGCGATTGGCAATGCTGCCGCCGTAGGGTCCGCTGCGGTCGTTGACGCTGTCGCGGAGGAACTGGTCGAGCAGGTAGCAGTTGGCGGCATGGACTTCCACCCCGTCGAAACCGGCCTCGATGGCGCAACGTGCGGCGTGACGATAATCGTTGATCAGGCCGGGAATCTCGTCGTCGCGCAGTGCGCGCGGCGTGGACACCGGCACGAAGCCCTCGCGCGTGTAGGTCATGGCGTCGGGTTTGCGGTTGGTCGACGACACC
>JAEUNL010000060.1 GCA_016791115.1 Rhodocyclaceae bacterium | reverse complement strand
GGCAAATAGCCGGTTTCCTCAAGAAAGCGTGCCGCTAGCATTCGCGTCCGAAACCCGCTCTTGTCCACTGGCCGGCCGAGCACGACCTCGTAGGCACGCTGCAACTGCGGTAGCGTGAATGGCTCGGGCAGCAGGAAGGCCGGCAAAGAGGTGTATTCCACCTTGCTGCGTAGCCGCTCGAGCGCGGACCGCAAGATCTCGGCATGATCGAATGCAAGCTTGGGGCGACGCAGCACGCTGTCGACCTTGAACCAGGCGACGTCCGCGGCGTTCGCGCCCTTAGCAGGCAATACGTCGTGCACCGGGATCAAGGCAAAGTAGACGTGGGTTGCCGACCAACCGCGTGGATCGCGGGTCGCACTCCCCCAACTGCCCAACTGCTCCAGATACGGGCTCACGACGCTGGTCTTCTCCTGAAGCTTGCGTCGTGCGCAAGCGGTGAGATCGGTATCCAAAACCACGTCCACGAAGCCACCCGGTAGCGCCCAGCGTCCGGGAAACGGTTCGCTGGCGTCGCCCGGTCGCTGCACGAGCAGGACCATGAGCGCATCGTCGATGACCGAGAAGATCACCACGTCAACCGTCGTATAGGGCAAGGGGAAGCTCGGCGCCTGAGTAGCCAGGCCCGCTTCACTTGCACCGCGCTGTCTTCTTGATGCCATCCCATTGACCTCCTTGACGTCGCCGATTTTAAGTTGTAGTGTGCAACTCATACAAGTTGTTCTGTACAACTAACAAGAGGACGAGATCATGTTCGGAATCCGCTTCATCAAGTCCCAGCCCACGGTTCATCTGCTGCATTTCCGTGGAGGCAAGGTCGTCCGCGAGGGCGCAGGCCAGTCCTTCTTCTACTACGCCCCGACGACGACACTGGTCGCAGTCCCCGTGGCAAGCCAAGACCGTCCTTTCATTCTCGAACTCGTGACCGCCGATTTTCAGAGCGTCACGGTCCAGGGGCAGGTCACCTATCGCATTGGAGATCCCAGACGCACGGCCACCCTCATGGACTTTTCCCTAGATAGGGACGGCGAGACCTACGTTTCCGAGGATCCGCAGCGATTGGGCGATCGTGTGGCGATGCAGGTCGAAGTCATTGTTCAGCAAGCCGTACAGGCTCTGGAGCTCAAGCAGGCGCTGCGCGCATCGGCGCAAATCGCACGCACCGCCCGCAGCGAACTTGCGGCGCAGCCCGAGATCGAGGCGCTGGGGCTCGAGATCCTCGGTGTCTCGATCATGGCTGTGAAGCCGACGCCCGACATTGCGCGCGCACTCGAGGCGGAGGCCCGCGAATCCAACCTCAAGGCAGCCGACGACGCCATCTACTTGCGTCGCATGTCGGCGGTCGAGAACGAGCGTGCAATCCGCCAGAACGAACTCGACACGGATATCGCCGTGGAGCAGAAGAAGCGCGAAATCCGCGAAACCCAGATGGAAGCCAGGGCGACGCTGATGCGCAAGGAAAACGCCTTGCGCAACGAGCAGATGCTCGCCGACATCGCGCTCGAGACCCAGCGCAAGGATTTCGTCAATGGGCAGGCGAAGAACAGCCGGACGCTCGCCGAAGCCGAGGCGCATCGGGTTGCCGCAGTCATGCAGGCGCTGGAGAGGGCCGATCCGCGCATTGTGCAGGCACTGGCCGCAGTGGACATGCAGCCCGGACAGCTGATCGCGCAGGCCTTCGGGGGTATCGCCGAACGGGCCGAGCGCATCGGCCAGCTCAACGTCTCGCCGGATCTGCTGCAAGGCTTGCTTGCCCAAGCAACACGCGAGGAAACGGGAAAGGCCGGTCGTGAGCGCGGCAAGTGAGCGCAAGGTCGTGCTGGTGACGCGCCATACCCGGCTGCAGGAGCTGGTTGCGCGCTACCACACCCTCGCTCAGGCGCGGTTCTATATCGAGCACCTCGGGGCCGATTTCTCCGACTACCTGAAGGAGGACGCTGCCTATGCACAGAGCCTGCAGCGGACGGTGCAGGCCTTGCAGTCCTGGGGGCGTTACCAGATCGTCGATCGAAGCTACCTGCCGAACTTCGTCTTTGCCGCCGACGATATCGTGGTTGCGCTCGGTCAGGATGGCTTGGTCGCCAATACGATGAAGTACCTGGAAGGGCAGCCGCTCGTGGGCCTGAATCCGGAGCCCAGCCGATGGGATGGCGTGCTGCTGCCTTTTGCGGCCGACGATGTGGGGCACGTGCTCAATGATGTCGCGAAGGATCGGCGGCCGACCCAGTCGGTGACGATGGCCGAAGCACGCTTGTCCGACGGGCAGAGTCTGCTCGGCGTCAACGACTTGTTCATCGGTCCGCGCACCCACACCTCGGCCCTGTATGAGATCGAACTCGATGGCAGACGCGAGTCGCAGTCGTCCTCTGGGGTCATCGTTTCGACCGGCTTGGGTTCGACGGCATGGCTCAAGAGCATCGTGACCGGCTCGCTGGGGATCGCCCGCGCCATGCACGTCGCAAGCGAGCAGCCGCCATATCAAGCCCTGGCATGGGATGCCGAACGGCTGACCTTTGCAGTGCGAGAACCGTATCCCAGCCGCTCTTCGACGGCGAGCCTGGTGTTCGGCGCGGTGACCCGAGCGCGGCCTTTGAAGCTGCGCTCGCGCATGCCCGACAATGGCGTGATTTTTTCCGACGGAATGGAAGCAGACTACCTGCGCTTTACCGCCGGCATGGAGGCTACGATCACGCTTGCGCAAAGCCGTGGCCGACTGGTTACCTGAGCCAATCGCCCATTAAGAGCCAACCAGATACATTGGAAGAAGAAAACGACATGATCGAGGGAAGTGAGCTGAAATCGATCAGCAGATTCGTGAGCCTGGCGCTGCGGCAAGAGCCGCAGTTGATCGGCCTGCACCTCGACGAGGCGGACTGGGCATCCGTGGACGATCTGCTTGCCAGAGCGGCCTCGGCCGGCAAGGCCATTTCCCGTGAGCGTTTGCAGGCGGAGAACGGACGATCGCGATGCGACCTGTGATCACTCTCGATGGTGATGGTGTACTGCTCGACTATAACCGGGCCTACGCGCTCGTCTGGGCGCGAGCTTTCGGCACATACCCGCAGGAGCGCGACCCGCAAGCGTACTGGCCCTACGATCGTTGGGATGTCGAGCGCTTGTCCGGAGATTGCCTGGAACGCTTTCGCGCATGCTTCGATAACGAATTCTGGTCGACCCTTCCCGCCATCGACGGTGCCGTCGCGGCCTGTAACGCACTATGCGAGGCGGGCTATGAACTGGTGTGTGTGACGGCCATGCAGCCGCGTTTCACCGAGGCGCGTCGATGCAATTTGCGTGACCTGGGGTTCCCGATCGAGCGGGTGATCGCGACCGGAAGGGATAGCCGGGTTCACAGCCCGAAAGCCGAGGCGATGGTAGCGATCGGAGCCGTCGCGCTGGTTGACGACTACTTGCCCTTCCTGATCGGCGTGAGGGGGGAGGTACACACGGCACTTGTCATGCGTGAGCCCAATGGGACGCCGAATGCCGGTCCGACTCTGAGTAAGATCAGCTCCTGCCATGCCGATCTCGCCGCCTTCGCCGGCTGGTGGCTCACAAGTGACGATGAGTGTGCCCAGCCAATGAAGTGAAGGCTGCCGCAGACCCGTATTGCATCACCGCGGCAGCCTTGCCGTTTCCATGCGCTCAGCCGAGCGCTCGAGTGCGCACTTCCGCCAACGTCACCTTGCGCTTGAACGCGCCGTTCTCCCACACCGTCTCCATGGCGTCCTCCCACGCCTCGCCGGGCGCGATCACGCGATCTTCCCACCCCGCGTGGCTTGGCAGCGCGGCCGTCATGTATTCGCCGGTCTCGCGATGGCGCCGGACCGTCATGCGGCCGCGCTTGGACGCCTTGCCCGGGTCGGTGACAGGATCCTTGTAGACCTCGCGCCACTCTCCGTCCACCCGGATCGCCGAGCACTTCATCGCAAATTTCAGCGTGTCGCGGTTCACCTGCTGCAGCAGCGCGCCACCCATCCCGAACGCGATGTTGTCCGCGCTGTAGCCGTTGATCTTCAGCGTGGCGAGGATCTCGCGGATCGTGCGCTCGTTGATACCGTCACCCTGGATGACCCGTACGCGCTCGAGCACCTTGTAGCCCTTGGCATTGAGTGCCGAGCCGAACTTCTGATCGAGCAGGGTCACGCACTTCAGCACGACGTCGGCCGGATTGCCCGAATCGGGCCGCACCACCAGCACGGCGCCTGAATCGATGACTTCTTGACGCAACACGCCACCCCACAGGTGCTCGACCGTGTTGTAGATGTCGTAGGAGTCCGAGACGCAGGCGAACAGGGCATTGGGCTTGCCGTACTGTCTCAGCATGTTCCGATAGGCCTTGAGCTCACCGTCGCGTCCCCACGATGTAATGGTGGAGTGCTCAGCAGCGGGGATCGAGTAGCCGGCCATGGGCTCGGCGTAGTACGCGCGGCCCGCCAGGATCGCCGCCAGCGTATCCGTCCCCTTGAACGAGACCAGGTGCGCCAGGCCGCCGCGCGCGGCCGACTGCGGGCTCGACACGCCGCGATAGCCGAAGTCGTGCAGCTTGAACGGCAGCTGCCCTGCGGGGTCGGTCGAAGTCTCCTCGAGGTAGCCCTTGATGATCTCCCGCACGTGCCACGATTGCGTGGCCACGGTGATCGGGTACCAGACCTGCAGCACCAGCGTCTCGATGAAGGAGACCACCCAAGGCAATTGCGGGTCGGTGGACTCGATCGTCACCAAGGGAATTAGCGAGGGCACGATCGAGCCTTCCGGCAGCGCACGGATGCGCACCGGCCAGTACCCGTTGTGCGCCTCGACGATGCGCAGGAAGCCGGCCTCGTTGCACGGCTCGCCGTGCGCCGCCGCGATCTCCTTGGCGACCATGACGTCCTCGCGCGCGATCGGCCGAGCGAGGAAATCCATCAGGATCATCTGCAGGCCGAACAACAGCACGCGGTCGTACTTGCCGCCGCGCGATTCGATGTAGGAGAACATGCCGTCCGTACCGGGCGGGTATTGCAGCCAGTGCGAGAGCTTGTAGCTGTCGGTGGCGAGGATGGGGTTTTCCAGAACGGCGCGGGTTTCGTCGCTGTAGAACATGGTTTGAGACTCCCTCAAACGTTGATGAAAGGCGGCGCGTCTGTCGCGCCGCCGCGACACGGAGCGGCCGTCAGGCCCCTCCGATGAAATAATTGATGATGTCCGGATGGTCCTCGTACATCGACGAGCGCATCGTGCGCAGCATGGCGAGCGGAAACCACTGCGCCTTGTCGGCATCGTCGCCGCCCTTGACCCGCGGCAGCTCGCCGGCGGGGAATGCGAAGTGGAAGGCGTGGGTGATCGTGCGACCGCGCAGGCTGCGATCCGGGTGATCGAACACATGCGAGGCGGCGATCGAACCGCGCAGTACCTTCTCGGGGAGCTTCAGCGCCGTCTCCTCGAGGAGCTCGCGGATCGCGGCGTCCTGGACGCGCTCGGTCTGATCGACGAACCCGCCCGGCAGCGCCCAGAGGCCCTTGCCGGGCTCGGCGCGGCGGCGAATCAGCAGCACATGCCCCGAATGGACGACGACCGCGTCCGTGGTGACGAAGGTCGGCGGATACGGTGCGTCGGCCCAGGCCGCCTTGTAGTCGCGGATGAACGCCCATTCCTTCGCCAGCTGCCGGTATTCGGCCGACGCGGCGAAAGTCTCCATCCAGTCGACGACCGGCTCGGGCACCGAGGATTCGATCTTCATCCAGCGGCCGCGGCCATTGTCGCGTTCGTCTGCGAGGCCGAAGTAGATGTCGCGCACGTCCGTCGCCGAGAGGCCGTCGACGAAGCCGACGCGCACGCGCTCCCATTGCGGGAACATGTCGAGGTAGTCCGACGAATGGTCCTTGCTGAAGCCGATCAGCCCGATGCGCGCTTTGGCGGGATCCTGGCCGCGGGCCGCGATGACGTCGCCAACCGCTTCCTGGACCTCGCTCACCCACTGGGTGTCGTTGTACATCCGGTCGACCGCCGAGGTGATGTGGACGCGTCCCTGCTGGGCCGGCGCGAGACTGTGCTTGATCATCACCTTGCGCTCGGCGACGGTCCACGGATCGCGGATCGTGCGCGGGCGATCGGCCGAGCCGAGCACGATGACGACTTCGTCGGCGAGCTCGAGCGCGCGGCGGATGGTCGCGAGGTGGCCGTTATGCAGCGGGGTGAAGCGGCCGACGTAGACGATGAAATCGAACTTGGCGGTCGAGGCCGCCGACTTGGCGCTGTGCATATCCTGGACTCCCCAGAATGGTGTGAACATCGTGCGTCTA
Source organism: Rhodocyclaceae bacterium (assembly GCA_016791115.1). Lineage (GTDB taxonomy): Bacteria > Pseudomonadota > Gammaproteobacteria > Burkholderiales > Rhodocyclaceae > Methylophosphatis. Next base: position 1,052 of record JAEUNL010000060.1, on the reverse strand, counting down.
TCGCACGACTTGACAAAAGCCTATCGGGATTTCTCGGTCGATGCAAGAGGCATCGTGAGGGTGAGGATGTATGGTGTCACGGGCGGATGCGTTTCTTGTCTGCGCGGCCCACCGAGGGCGCGAGGTCAGACGGCGGCCGCCCGTCCCTTATGGTTGTTCGCGACTTGCGGCCGCCGGCCTGTCAGAGTTCCGTTTGCTCGGAAATTTCCAAGGCACCATCCCCTTTGATTCCGAGGTACCGGACCGTGCTCTCCAGCTTGAAATGGCCAAGCAGCAACTGGACGGCCCGCAGGTTCTTGGTCCGCTTGTAGATCAGCGTTGCCTTGGTTCGCCGCATCGAGTGCATTCCGTAGGCCGACGTATTCAACCCGGCCGCCGAAATCCAAGGCTCAACGATTCGGGCGTACTGTCGGGTGGAGAGGTGGGGCGAGCTGTGCAACCGGTTCGGGAACAGAAAGTCATCGGACTTCAAACCGGCCTTGACGATACAAGCCGCCACAGTCGTTCGCGTCGGCTCGGTCAATTCGAACTGAACCGGGCGCTGCGTCTTGCGCTGGACGACCATCGCGCGCAACAGCGTCTGACTCCCGTGTGTGATGTCGCGGACGGGCAGATTGACCAGGTCGCGGCCTCGCAGCTTGCTGTCGATTGCGAGCTTGAACGTGGCTAGTTCTCGCACGTGATCAGCGCCCCACAGATGGATGCGAATCGCCCAGACGTCCTTGGGCTTGAGCGGAGCCTTCTGGCCAACCAGCTTGCCCTTGTTCCAGGATTCCCGGTGCTCGCAAGATTCCATGATGGTCTCTTTGGCTGTTGATGGGAACCTGATTGTGGATCGCGGGGCGATTGGCGGCTTTGAGGAAGGGCGCTCTGGCGTGTCATCACTGTTCGCTGAAGGTGTGCTCGTCTTGTTGGCGGGGTCTGCAATGGGTCGCGACTTCGCATCCGCCCGCGACAGAAGCTGACCTTCGCCGCGGCATTGGTCCGAACCTCCGGTGACGGCAGAACACCCGCCTCTCAGGTTACAAGTACTGAACGGCAACTCAGGCCGA
>JAEUNL010000059.1 GCA_016791115.1 Rhodocyclaceae bacterium | reverse complement strand
CTGATGATAGACAACTACGACTCATTCACCTACAACCTGGTCCAGTACCTCGGTGAATTGGGGGAGGACGTGCGCGTGATCCGCAACGACGCCATCACGCTGGCTGAAGTCGAAGCCATGGCGCCGGCGCGCATCGTGGTTTCGCCCGGCCCGTGTTCGCCTGCGGAGGCGGGCATTTCGGTGCCCCTGATCAAGGCTTTCGCCGGCAGGATTCCCATCCTCGGCGTCTGCCTCGGCCATCAGAGCATGGGTGCGGCGTTCGGGGGTGACATCGTGCATGCCAGGGCGTTGATGCATGGAAAGACGTCGCAGATCCACCACGCGAATGTCGGCGTGTTCACCGGCCTGCCCAACCCGCTGACGGCGACCCGCTATCATTCGCTGGCGATTTCGCGCGATACCCTGCCGGATTGCCTCGAGATCACAGCCTGGACGGAAGATGGCGAGATCATGGGCGCGCGGCACAAGACCCTCGCGGTCGAGGGCGTGCAGTTTCACCCCGAATCGATCCTGACCCAGTGCGGGCACGAACTGCTGAAGAACTTCCTGCAGGACGTGCGTTAACCGGGTGGCCGGAAAGGGGCATGGATATTCGGTTTCGGAGTATATGGCCTTGAACCCCGCACCCTGCCTGCCTTTCAGGAATGGCAGGTTGGAGAAGGCCTGAACAAAAGCGTTCTGGAGCATCGATCATGTCAATCACGCCACAGGAAGCGCTGACGCGCATCATCGAGCATCGCGAGATCTTCCACGACGAGATGCTCTCGTTGATGCGCGCCATCATGGGCGGCGATATGTCGCCGGTGCTGATCGCCGGACTCGCGATCGGGTTGCGCGTCAAAAAAGAGACCATCGGCGAGATTGCGGCGGCAGCGCAGGTGATGCGCGAGCTGTCTACCAAGGTGCCGGTCGGCAATGTCGATCACCTGGTCGATACCTGCGGCACGGGCGGCGACGGGGCGCATACCTTCAACATCTCCACCGCCGCCATGTTCGTTGCTGCCGCTGCCGGCGCACGCGTGGCCAAGCATGGCGGGCGTTCTGTCTCCTCGCAATCGGGCAGTGCCGACGTGCTCGAGGCGCTGGGGGCGGAGATCAACCTGCCGCCGCAACGCGTGGCCGACTGCATCGAGCGCTGCGGCATGGGGTTCATGTTCGCACCCAACCACCACAGCGCGATGAAGCACGCCGCACCGGTGCGGCGCGAACTCGGCGTGCGCACCATCTTCAACATCCTCGGCCCGCTGACCAACCCGGCCGGCGCGCCGAACCAGGTGATGGGCGTTTTCCACCGCGACCTGGTCGGCATCCAGGTGCGCGTGCTGCAAAGACTGGGGTCTCGCCACGCGATGACCGTGTACGGGCTCGAAAACCTCGACGAAATCTCGATCGGCGGCGAAACGCAGATCGGCGAGTTGCGGGACGGAACGGTGCGCGAGTACGTCGTCGCGCCCGAGCATTTCGGGCTTGCGCGCCACGACATCGCTCACCTGAAGGTGGCGAACGTCGACGAGTCGCGCGTCATGCTACTGGCCGCGCTGACCGGCAAGCATGCCGCGGCGCGCGACATTGTGTCGCTCAACGCCGGCGCGAGCCTCTATGTTTCCGGGCGGGCGAGTTCCCTCGAGGAGGGCGTCGATCTCGCGCGGGAAGTGATCGCCAGCGGCGCCGCGCGCGCGAAGGTCGAAGAATACGTTGTCGCAACCCGGGCGACAGACTGAACACAGAATACGAGTGACGAATCCGTGTCCGACATCCTGAATCGCATCCTCGCCGTCAAGCGCGAGGAA
>JAEUNL010000040.1 GCA_016791115.1 Rhodocyclaceae bacterium | reverse complement strand
CACGGTCTGGTCGACCGGATCCCAGTTCACCACCTGCGTCTTCTTGTAGGCGATGCCCTTTTCCAGCATGCGCAGGAACAGCCACTGGTTCCACTTGTAGTACGCGGGCTGGCAGGTGGCGAGTTCGCGCGTCCAGTCGATGGCGAAGCCGAGCGACTGGAGCTGCTTTTTCATGTAGGCGATGTTCTCGTACGTCCACTGCGCCGGCGGCACGCTGTTCTGGATCGCCGCGTTCTCCGCGGGCAGGCCGAAGGCGTCCCAGCCCATCGGCTGCAGCACGTTGTAGCCGCGCATGATGTGCCAGCGCGAGAGCACGTCGCCAATCGTGTAGTTGCGCACATGGCCCATGTGCAACTTGCCGGACGGGTAGGGGAACATCGACAGGCAGTAGTACTTGGGCTTGCCGGCCTGCGGTGCGGCGCGGAAGGATTGCGCGGCATCCCAGTGAGACTGGGCGGCGCGTTCGACTTCGGACGGGTTGTATTTTTCCTGCATGAGGCGGCGCGAGTGGCGGGTATCGGCTTGTCGGGTGGCCGCGAGTGCGGCGAAACCGCAAATTATACCCGGCCATGGCCCCTTCTCAGGGCGGTTTCAGGGGAATGTGAGCCGTCTGTCGGGCGCAATGCAAGCGGGCCGGACAAGAAAAAAGGCACGCCTGCGCGTGCCCTCTGCGATCGGTCCTGCGGGGAGGATGCGGTCGGTCCGTCTGGTGCGGCCGATCCGCCCTTGCCGCTCAGGCGGCGTGGCGCGTTGTCGTCAGATGGCGGCGAGGCTTTGCCAAACGGCCCACCGCGGCGGACCAGATCAGCGCAACCTGGTTGGCGGCCATGATCGGCATTGCGCCGAGGCGCATGTTGAACAGCACCCACGGCGTGACTTCCGGCGGGTGGTAGGCCAGCGCTTCGGCCTCGATCAGCTCACGCAACTTCTCGTTGGCGACCTTCCAGTAATCGGAGGTATTCACCCAGCCGGTCTTCAGGGTCGCATGGCGCAGGGCGTCGGCCCACAGTTCTTCCACGCGGGCCAGGGGCAGGCCGGAGGTCTTGGCCAGCCAGGGGAGGATTTTCGGCGATTTCATCTGCAGTTCTCCTTACGAAATGGCGCTTGCCGGTTCGCTCGATGCCTTGTGGGCACGGTCTACAACGGTTCTGCGCTGCAACAACTTTAATACCCGACTAAATTATGATCCGGGTTATCCCGGAGTATAGGTGAAAAAACACACGTTTGTGCTGCATTGCACAAGAATAGAGGCCAAGGCCTAAACTAACGGTTTGACATACCGGCCCTGTTTTTCAATTGTCTGAAAGATATGGGGAAAATGGCCGGATTTGGCTCGCGCCCTGTTGTGTCGATGCAACAGATCCTTGCGATCCAGGCTACCCGGCGGGCTCGCGTACAATCGATCCATGCCCAGCCTGCTCGACAACCTCAACCCCGAACAACTCGCGGCCGTCACCCTGCCGGCCCAGCACGCCTTGATCCTCGCCGGTGCCGGATCCGGCAAGACGCGGGTACTCACCACCCGCATCGCGTGGCTGATCCAGACCGGGCAGGTCGGGCCGCATGGCGTGTTGGCGGTCACCTTCACCAACAAGGCCGCCAAGGAAATGTTGGCGCGGCTGTCGGCGATGCTGCCGATCAACACGCGCGGCATGTGGATCGGCACCTTCCATGGCCTGTGCAACCGGCTGCTGCGCGCGCACTGGCGTGAGGCGGCGTTGCCGCAGACTTTCCAGATCCTCGACAGTGCCGACCAACTCTCGGCGATCAAGCGCCTGCTCAAGGCGCTCAATATCGACGACGAGAAATACCCGCCGCGAGACCTGATGCATTTCATCAACGCCTCGAAAGAAGCCGGACTGCGTGCGCACGCGGTCGAGGCGTGGGACGACTTCACCCGCCGCCGCGTCGAGATCTACCAGGAATACGAGAACCAGTGCCAGCGCGAGGGCGTGGTGGATTTCGCCGAACTGCTGTTGCGCACCTACGAGCTGCTGGAACGCGTCGAGCCGATCCGCGCGCACTATCAGGCGCGCTTCCGCCACATCCTGGTCGACGAGTTCCAGGACACCAACGTGCTGCAGTACCGCTGGCTCAAGCTGCTGGCCGGCGGCGGCGCCTGCGTGATGGCGGTCGGTGACGACGACCAGAGCATCTACGCGTTCCGCGGCGCCGAGGTTGGCAACATGCGCGATTTCGAGCGCGAGTTCAGGGTGCCGAACGTGATCCGCCTCGAGCAGAACTACCGCTCGCACGGCAACATCCTCGACGCCGCCAACGCCATCATCAAGAACAACGCCGGCCGTCTCGGCAAGAACCTGTGGACCGACCGCGGCTCGGGCGAGCCGATCCGCGTCTACGAGGCGATGAGCGACACCGAAGAGGCTCGCTGGGTGGTGGAGGAAATCCGCTCGCTGGTGATGGAAGGCACGGCGCGGCGCGAAATAGCGCTGCTTTACCGCAGCAACGCGCAGTCGCGCGTGCTCGAACATGCCTTGTTTACCGCCAACCTGCCTTACCGGGTCTATGGCGGCCTGCGCTTCTTCGAGCGCCAGGAAATCAAGCATGCGCTCGCCTACCTGCGGCTTATCGCCAACCCGGATGACGACACCGCGTTCGCCCGCGTGGTGAATTTCCCGACGCGCGGCATCGGCGCACGTTCGCTCGAACAGTTGCAGGATGCCGCCAGGCCGGTGATGGGCGAGGGCGCGGCGAGCCTGTGGGCGGCCGCGAAAAACCTGGGTGGCAAGGCCGGGCAGTCGGTCGGCGTGTTCGTCGCGCTGATCGACAGGCTGCGTGCGGCCTGCGAAGGCCTTTCCCTGCCCGAGATGGTGGAGCAGGCGATCGAGCTGTCCGGCCTGGTCGCGCACTACAAGACCGAGAAGGAAGGCCAGGACCGCCTCGCCAACCTCGACGAACTGGTCAACGCCGCGGTCAATTTCGTCAGCGAGGAAGGATTCCCGGTCGAGCAGCCGCCCGGCGACGCGGTGACCGACGCGCCGGTCGTGCCGCCCGATCCGCTGGCGTCGTTCCTTGCCCACGCATCGCTCGAAGCCGGCGAGCACCAGGCCGGCGATTCGGACGACGCGGTGCAACTGATGACGGTGCACTCGGCCAAGGGGCTCGAGTTCAACATCGTCTTCATCAGCGGACTCGAAGAGGGCCTCTTTCCGCACGAGAACAGCATCCTCGAGGACAAGGGCCTCGAAGAGGAACGTCGCCTTATGTACGTCGCGGTGACGCGGGCGCGCGAGCGGCTCTACCTCTCGTTCGCGCAGACGCGCATGCTGCACGGGCAGACGCGCTACAACATGAAGTCGCGTTTCCTCGAAGAAATACCGGAGCTGCTAACGAAGTGGCTGACGCCCAAGGTCCGGCCGCAGCGCGTGGCGGAACCCACGTGGGGCAACCGCTACTATGAGCCGAAGCCGGCCTATCCGTCGGCCCCGCCGGTGCGTACGCGTTACGAGACCGAGAACAGCGGCGGCGGCTTCCGCATCGGCCAGCAGGTGCAGCACGCCAAGTTCGGCCAAGGGGTCATCGTGAGTGCCGAAGGCTCGGGCTCGGACGCGCGCGTGCAGGTGAATTTCGGCCGCGAAGGCATCAAGTGGTTGGCGCTGTCGGTTGCCAAGCTGACACCCGCCTGAGCTGCGGCCGTCTGTCGGGAGAGATGCCATGAAGCTGCTCGTGCTCGGTGCCGGTGCGACCGGCGGTTATTTTGCAGGCCGTCTCGCGCAGGCTGCGCACGTCGGCAAGGCAACCGTCGATGTCCGTTTCCTGGTGAGGCCGGGGCGCGCCACCGCGCTGGCCGAGAAGGGCTTGTGCGTCGACAGCCCCCACGGCAGCTTTTCCATTCCGGTGCGTACCGTGTTGCAGGAGGAACTGCGCGCCGACTACGACCTGGTGCTGCTCACCTGCAAGGCTTACGACCTCGAATCGGCGATCGACGCGATCCGCCCGGCGCTGCGGCCCGACACGCTGATCCTGCCGCTGCTCAACGGCCTGGCGCACTACGACCGCCTCGACCGCGAATTCGGCGAGGCGCGCGTGCTCGGCGGTTGCTGCCACATTGCCGGCACCATGGCGCCCGACGGCACCATCCGCCAGATGACGCAGGTGCATCGCATCACCTACGGCCTGCGGCCGAACAATGATGCCGCGGCCTTGCCATGGCTCGAAGCGCTGCACGCCGGTTTTGCGCAGACCCCGGTCGACGCGCGCCTGGCCGAGGATATCGACCAGGAAATCTGGGAGAAGTACGTGTTCCTCGCCACGCTGGCCGGCATGACCACGCTGATGCGCGGCTCGGTCGGCGACATCGTGGCGGCCGAAGGCGGGCCGGCACTTGTGCTGCGCATGCTGGACGAATGCGAGTTCGCGGCCGCCTCGGCCGGCAAGCCTTCGCGCCAGCGCGCCTGGGAAGCCACGCTCAAGGCGCTGACCCTGCCGGGTTCGCCCTCCACCGCATCGATGCTGCGCGACCTCGAGTCGGGCGCGCGCATCGAATCCTCGCACATCGTCGGCGACATGCTGCACCGGGTGGTGGCTGCCGGCGGCGTCGCGCCGCTGCTCGAAGCCGCGTGGGTGCACCTGCAGGTGCGCGACCTGCGCCGGCAGCGCGAAGCGCAGCCGGTTTGATCGGGCGCCCGGGGCCGGGCGCTGCGATCGCTTCCTTCAGTAACCGTAGTTCGAATAGCCAGCGCTGGTCGCGCCGGAGGTCGTGCTGCCGCCCGCCGCCGCGCCGGCCGCGATCGCGTGCCAGACGCCGCCCTGTCCGTCGCCGAGGCGCTGGCCGGGCTGCTTGTCGCCGGCGAAGTAGTAAAGCGGCTTGCCCTTGTAGGTCCATTGCATCGAACCGTCGTCGCGCTTGATCAGGCCGTGGTCGCCGCTTGCCTCGGCGCCGCTGGCGGCGATCGCCGGCGGCCAGGCGGTCGCGCATTGGCCGTAGCAGGCGCTCTTGCCGCCGCCGTCCTTGTCGAAGTTGTAGAGCGTCTTGCCGCCCGTGTCGGTCAGGATGCCGTTGCGCTCGGCGGTCGGCCGGGCAAGCGCGAGGGATGCAACGAGGGCAGTGGATGCCACGAGGGCGATACGGATTTTCATGCTGCCCTCTCCCGGTGGCGTGATCGGGGCATGGGCGGTCGACTGTTCAGGTCAGTTCTTCGGTGCCCGTCCGCGTTTTGACGCCGATTGCCGGAAAAGATTTCGTGCCCCCGGAACGGCGGGAATCTCGAAAACGGACCGCCCTGGGGGGCGCATGGACATTCGGCCTTCAGGCATGTCCGCCCGGGAGCAAGGCTGCATGAGGCTCCTGGCGGTGCCATGCCTGAAAAAGCCTGTGAATGCGCCTTCTGGCGCGGTGGCTCAGTCGCCCCCGCCGCCGCAACCGCCGCCGCCGCAGCCACCGCCGCCATCGCTGCCACTGTCGCCGCCCGAATCGCCGAATCCGTCGGTCGAGCCGTCCACGCCGGAATCGCCGAAGTCGCCGGCGCAATTGACCGTGTTGTCGCCGCGGGTGCGGGCTTCGCGGCAGTCGGGCGAATAGACGAAGCCGTCGGCGATGCCCAGCTTCTGGTCGATGGCGAACAGCAGCGGCAGGCGGCTCGGGTGGCGCGGGTCGATGTGCTCTTCCTTGCAGGCATGCCACCAGGTGCGCCGCAGGCCGGCGTTGCTGCGCTTGTCGGGCGATAGCGCGACCGCGGGCGTGTGGTCGAAAAAGCGGCCGAAGGCCTTGTCGCAGTATTCGCGGTAGGCCCTGGTGAACAGGATGAACTCGTGCCACAGGTCGTCCACCGCCTGAGAGGGCATCGACACGTACTTGCCGCGCGCACGCAGGTAGACGACGAAGTACTGGCGCAGCGCATGCGCGACCAGCGCGCGCTGCTTGAGGTCGAACTGCGGCCGGCGCTTTGCGAGACGATCGAGCAGCCCGGCAGGCAGCGGGGCGTCGCGGATGAAGCGTTCGCGCTTGAGGTCGCGATAGCGGCGCCAGACGATCAGCGCGGGAACGCCGGCCACGGCCGCGACGGCTGCGGCGGGAATCAGCGAGCCGGTCAGCGCCACGGGGCGGTCAGGCGCGACGCTTCTGCGCCATGCGCTCGGCGGCCTTGCGCCGGGCGGCCAGCTCGTCGGACAGCGCGACGAATTCCAGCGTCAGTTTGTGGCTCGGTGCGAGGTGGATCATCGGCCGCGCGAGCTGGTGCGATTCGCGCACCTTGACCGACGACGACAGGTGGCTGTCGAGCACCGGCAGCTCTTCGGCACGCAGTTCGTCCACCAGCTTCTGCGGCAGACTGGCGCGCGCCTGGAACTGGTTGACCACGATGCCCTCGACTTCCAGCGCGGCGTTGTGGTCGGCGCGGATCTCCTCGACGCTTTCCAGCAGCGAATACAGCGCGCGGCGCGAGAAGTCGTCGCAGTCGAAGGGAATCACGCAGCCCTCGGCCGCGATGAGCGCCGAGCGGGTGAAGAAGTTGAGCGCCGGCGGCGTGTCGATCCAGATTTCGTCGAAAGCGTCGAGGTCGGCCAGTGCGTCGCGCAGCTTGTAGATCTTGTAGCGCGATTCGAGCTTGCCCATCAGCTCGTCCAGGTCCGGATGCGAGGGCAGCACGCTGAGGTTCCCGAACGGCGTGGCCTGGGCGAAATCCGCGGTCTTCTTCGGCCGCAGCTTGAAGTTCAGCATCTGGTCGAAGAACTGCGCCGCGTTGTCCTCGCACTCGGTGCCGCTGCGGCCGAGCAGGTATTGCGTCGAGTTGCCCTGCGGGTCGAGGTCGATCACCAAGGTGCGCCGCCCGCGCGATGCGCTGATCGCCGCAAGGTTGCAGGTGATGGTGGATTTGCCGACGCCGCCCTTCTGATTGAAGACAACCCTGCGCATTGCGGATTCCTCATGCTGATTGACCTTGCGCGATTCTGCCACCGATTTCCCGGGCGTGCTGCACTGCGGTGGCCGGCCCGCAATACGGCGGCCCGGGGCAGCCGCGTGCGGCGCGGATTATCATCTGCGTTGCCGGCAATCGTCCGAACCGGATTGCCATCGAACAACAAGCGGGACTGCCGCAATGCCCGGAGGGATCCAAATGGAAGAACCACTCGACGCCGAACTCAATGCTGCCGCGCTCGAATATCACCGCATGCCGGTGCCCGGCAAGATTTCCATTCGCCCGACCAAGGGCCTGACCAACCAGCGCGACCTGGCACTGGCCTATTCGCCCGGCGTCGCTGCCGCCTGCAATGCGATCGTCGCCGATCCGGCGCAGGCCTACGAACTCACCTCGCGCGGCAACCTGGTTGGCGTGGTCACCAACGGCACGGCGGTTCTCGGGCTCGGCAACATCGGTCCGCTCGCCGGCAAGCCGGTGATGGAAGGCAAGGGCTGCCTGTTCAAGAAGTTTGCCGGCATCGACGTGTTCGACATCGAACTCAACGAAAACGACACCGGCAAGCTGATCGACATCATTGCCGCGCTGGAGCCCACGCTCGGCGGCATCAACCTCGAGGACATCAAGGCGCCCGAGTGCTTCACCATCGAGCGCGCGTTGCGCGAGCGGCTCAACATCCCGGTATTCCACGACGACCAGCACGGCACCGCGATCATCTCGACCGCCGCGCTGCTCAATGCGCTCAAGGTGGTGGACAAGGACATCGGCGCCGTCAAGCTGGTGTGCTCCGGCGCGGGAGCGGCGGCCATCGCCTGCCTCGACCTGATGGTGCGGCTCGGCGTGACGCGCGAGAACATTTTTGTGTGCGACTCCAAGGGCGTGATCTGGAAGGAGCGCGAGCCGAACATGGAGCCGAACAAGGCGCGCTATGCGCAGAACACGCACGCACGCTCGCTCGCCGACGTAATCGAGGGCGCCGACGTGTTTCTCGGCTGTTCCACCGCCGGCGTGCTGACCGGCGAGATGGTGGCGCGCATGGCGGAGCGCCCGATCATCCTCGCGCTTGCCAACCCGGTGCCCGAGATCCTGCCCTCGGAAGCCAAGGCGGCGCGGCCCGACTGCATCATTGCCACCGGGCGCTCGGACTTTCCGAACCAGGTGAACAACGTGCTGTGCTTCCCGTTCATCTTCCGCGGCGCGCTCGACGTCGGCGCCACGCGCATCACCGACGAGATGAAGCTCGCCTGCGTGCAGGCGATCGCCGAACTGGCCCAGGCGGAGCAGAGCGACATCGTCGCCCTGGCGTACGGCGGCGAGAACCTCGCCTTCGGCCCGGACTACATCATCCCGAAACCGTTCGACCCGCGCCTGATCGTCAAGATTGCGCCCGCGGTGGCCAGAGCGGCGATGGACTCCGGTGTGGCCAAGCGGCCGATCGCCGATTTCGACGCCTATCGCCAGCAGCTGACCAACTTCGTCTATCAATCCGGCATCATCATGAAGCCGGTGTTCGCCAAGGCGAAGGCCGCGCCGGCCGCGCAGAAGCGGGTGATCTACGCCGAAGGCGAGGACGAGCGCGTGCTGCGCGCGGTGCGCGTGGTGGTGGACGAGGGGCTGGCGCGTCCGCACCTGATCGGGCGGCCGTCGGTGATCGGCATGCGCATCCAGCGCTACGGCCTCAACCTGGTGCCGGAGCGGGATTTCGACATCATCAACCCCGAGTCGGACCCGCGCTACCGCGAGCTGTGGAGCGACTACTACAAGCTGATGTCGCGCGAAGGCGTGACGCCCGACATCGCCAGGGCCGAGCTGCGCCGCGACACGACGTTGATCGGCGCCATGCTGCTGCGCCGGGGTGATGCGGATGGCATGGTGTGCGGCACCTACGGCTTGTACGAGAACCACCTCAAGCACATCGCCGACGTCATCGGCCTGCGTCCCGGCGCGCAACTGTTCGCCGCGATGAACATGCTGCTGCTGCCCAACCGCACGCTGGCGATATGCGACACCTACGTGAATGACAGCCCGAACGCCGCGGAGATCGCCGGCATCGCCATGATGGCCGCCGAGGAACTCAAGCGTTTCGGCCTCGCGCCCAAGATCGCCCTGCTGTCGCATTCGAATTTCGGCAGTTCGAAGTCCGGCTCGGCGAAGAAGATGCGCGAGGCGCGCGACATCATCGCCGCGCAGGCGCCGCACCTCGAACTCGACGGCGAGATGCACGGCGATGCCGCGCTGTCGGCCGAGATTCGCAACCGCATGCATCCCGATTCGCTGCTGTCGGGCGAGGCCAACCTGCTGGTGATGCCCAATCTCGATGCCGCCAACATCAGCTTCAACCTACTCAAGGTCGCGGGCGGCGAAGGGGTCACGGTGGGGCCGGTGCTGCTCGGCGCGGCCAAGCCGGTCGGCATACTCACGCCATCGGCCACAGTGCGACGTCTGGTGAACATCACCGCGCTCGCGGTGGCCGACGCGCTCGAGGCCCGTGCGCAGTAGGCGTCTGGCGGGGCGGCGCGGATCGTGCTTCGTCGAGGGTTCGCGCAAACTGGGAGAGGTTCGCATGCAGACGCGCATGGTCCTGCTGTTCGTGTTGGCACTCGGGCTGCTGCCGTCGGCTGCGTCTGCCGATGTCCTGATTGCCAGTCCGCAAACCCTGGTCAGCGGAGGCGAACCGCTGCGCGTCGTGCTGGTTGCAACCGACGCCGAAGCGCTGCCCGACGAGTCGGCGGCGCGCCTGCTGATTGCCGCGCGCAGCGTGCCGGTGACGTTGCGCGCCGACGGTCCGGCGCAGGACGGGCGGCGTGCCTACACCGCGGCGCTGCCGCCGGAACTCGAGGGGCTCGGCACGCTGGAGCTGACCGACCGCACGTCGACACGCCTGCTGGTGCAGTTCCGGCCGGCGCAGCGCGCCGCGCCGCAGATCGACACGCTCGCCCGCATGCAGGGCCGCGATGCGGAGATCGCCGGCGTCGTCGATCTCTCGAAGCGCGAGACGGCGCTGTCCTCGCACGAACCGATGTATTTCGTGCTGGGCTCGCGCGGCAACACCACGGCGCGTTTCCAGTTGTCGTTCAAGTACCGGCTGTTCGATCCCGACGGCTGGGCGGCCGATTTCCCCTGGGTCGGGTTGCTGACCGGGCTGCATTTCGGTTACACGCAGAACTCGATCTGGGACTTCACCGAGAACTCCAAGCCATTTCGCGACACGACCTACAAGCCGAGTTTCTTCTACCAGTGGGGACCGTACCGCCAGATCGGTTCGCCGCATGCGCTATCGCTGCAGGCGGGCTACGAGCATCAGTCCAACGGCAAGGACGGCGCCTCTTCGCGCTCGATCGACACGCTGTTCGTCCGCCCGAACTGGCGCTGGGACGTCGACGCCGTCACCCATTTCTCGACCGGCCTGAAGCTGTTCGGCTACATCGATCGCGAGGACAATCCTGACATCGCGGATTACCGCGGCCATGCGCTGCTCAACCTGCGCTACGGCAACGATGACGGCTGGCTGCTCAACGCCGACCTTTATCCGCGCAGCAAGGGTTCGCTGCAGCTCGACCTGTCTTATCGCATGAAGCGCGTGCTGTTCTCCGATGCCGGCGGCTTCCTGCATTTCCAGTACTTCAACGGCTATGGCGAGAGCCTGCTCGACTACAATCAGCGCCGCCGGCCGCAGTTCCGCGTCGGCGTGTCCATCGTGAGGTAAGCAACATGTCCAGTGTCCACGCAATCCGGTTCGCACACGCCGGCGGCCCCGAGGTTCTGCAGTGGCAGGCGGTCGAGGTTGGTGACCCTGGCCCCGGCGAGGCACGCGTCGTGCACAAGGCGGTCGGGCTCAACTATATCGACACCTACCACCGCAGCGGTCTGTACCCGCTGCCGCTGCCGAGCGGGCTGGGCCTCGAGGCGGCGGGCGTCGTCGAGGCGATCGGGCCGGGCGTGGCCGACATCGCGGTCGGCGACCGCGTGGCGTATTCGGGCGGGCCGGTCGGCGCGTATGCGCAGGCGCGCGTGATGCCGGCCGATCGCCTGGTGCGGCTTCCCGATGCGATCAGCTTCGAGCAGGGTGCCGCCATGATGCTGCAGGGCATGACCTCGCAATACCTGCTCCGCCGCACCTATCGCGTGCAGCCGGGCGACACCATCCTGATCCATGCCGCGGCCGGCGGCGTTGGACTGATCGTCTGCCAGTGGGCCAAGGCGCTCGGCGCGACGGTGATCGGCACCGTCGGCTCGGATGCCAAGGCGGAGCTGGCGCGCGCCCACGGCTGCGACCACACGATCGTGTACACGCGCGAGAAATTTGCCGACCGCGTGCGCGAGATCACCGGCGGCGCAGGCCTGCCAGTGGTCTACGACTCGATCGGCAAGGACACCTTCATGGACTCGCTCGCCTGCCTGCGCCCGCTGGGCATGATGGTCAATTTCGGCAGCGCCTCCGGGCCGGTGCCGCCGTTCGACATTGGCGCACTCGCGCGCATGGGCTCGCTGTTCCTGACCCGGCCGACATTGTTCACATACGCCGCAAAGCGCAGCGACCTGCTCGCGATGGCGGGCGAGCTGTTCGACGTCGTGTCGTCTGGCAAGGTGAAGATCGACATCAACCAGCGTTACGCGCTGGCCGATGCGGCCCAGGCGCACCGCGACCTCGAAGGGCGCAGGACAACCGGATCAACCATTCTGCTACCCTGAGCGTTGGAAAGAACAACGATCCCGGGTCTTCTCACATGCCGCGCACTTCCGTCCACCTGCTCGCCGTCATCCTGAGCGGCTTCTGCCTGAGCGCCGTTGCGCAATCCCTGGTGCCGTCCGCGACCAACGGCGCGAGACTGACGCCCGCCCAGTCGGCGTGGGTCGGTGCCGAGGTGCGCCGCGCCAACGACCTGTTCGTGAAACGCGTCGTCGCCATCACCAGCATGCCGTCCGATACCGTGCGCCAGGCGATCCCGCCGGAAGGCCGCATCACCGATCCCGCAGCACGGACCGTGTCGGCAATCGAGAAATTCGGCGGCAAGCCGCTCAGCGACGAGCAGAAGGTCGCGATCCGCTCGGCCGAAGAAGATCGCCGCCAGATGATCGCGTCGGCGCGCGAGCAGGCGCCAAACAAGTAGCGTTCCTCAGACCAGCATCTCCACGGCACCTGGCCGGCCGAGGAATCCGCCCGGGCTGGCCGAAGGCCCGTAAGCCCCCGACTGGAACACCGCGATCAGGTCGCCCGGCTCGGCACGCGCGAGCGGCACGTCGTGCGCGAAAATGTCATGCGGTGCGCATAGCGGGCCAGCAACCGTGACCGTCTCGGTCGGTGCGGCGTCGAGCCGGTTCGCCAACGCAAGCGGAAAGTGCAGGTGCCGGCGCCCTTCGAGCGCGCCGGTTGCGTGCCAGTGGTGGTGCAGCCCGCCGTCGAGCACGAGGAAGGTTCGCCCGCGCGAGACCTTGCGCTCGATCACGCGGCAGACGTAAAGCCCCGCCTCGCCGACGAGGTACCGTCCCAGTTCCAGCGTCAGCGCCGCCTGCGGCAAGCATGTCGCGGCATCGCGCGCCAGGGCCGCCATGGCGCTGCCGATGCGCGCGAGGTCGAGCGGCGATTCGCCCGCGTGCTGCGGAATCCCGAAACCGCCGCCGAAGTTCAGCAGGCGCACCGGCGCCGGCGCGAGGCGCGCGAGTTCCGCCATCAGGTCCAGCGTCATGCGCTGCGTCGCGATGATGGCGTTCGCGTCCAGGCATTGCGAGCCGGCATAGCAATGGAAGCCGACGAATTCGAGCGGCAACGCCGCGATCGCGGCTAGCGCCTGCGGCGCCTGCTCGCTGTCCACGCCGAACTTGCGCGGCCCGCCGCCCATTCGTGCCGCTGCCGGCGCCAGTTCGAACGGCGGGTTGATGCGCAGCGCGACGCGCGGACGGCGTCCGCCGCCGAGCCGGGCGAGCCGGCGCGCCTCGTCCGCCGACTCCAGCACGACCAGGGCATCCGCGGCGGCCGCCTGCACGAGTTCGTCGTCGGCCTTGCCTGGCCCGGCGAAACTCAGGCGCGCGCCCGCCATGCCGGCCGCCAGCGCGCGGGCGAGTTCGCCGCCGGAGGCGATGTCGAAGCCGTCCACCGCCCCGGCGATGTGTTCGAGCAGCGCCGGCAGCGGATTCGCCTTCACCGCGTAGAGCACCCGGATGCCGGGCGGCAACGCGCCGCGCAGTGCCCCGATCCGCGCGTCGATGACGGCCCGCGAGTACACGAACAGCGGCGTGCCCATGCGTTGCGCAAGCGCGTCGATGCGCGCCTCGCCGGCCAGCAGGCAGCCGCCTTCCGCGCGCCAGCCGGCGTCGATTGCGGCAGGCAGCAGTGGGGCGGAAGCATCGCGTGCTGTCATGGTTTGTCGGGCGTGTCGGGTCGGGTCCTGCGTCGGGAGCCGTATTTTGCGCCATCGGGCCTGCATCCGTCCTGCCGCCAGCGGCGTACACCGAGGCACAAGCAACAACAGCGGGGTGATCATGTGCGAGGAACCTGGCCTGGCGGCCCGGCGCGGCGTGGAGGTGGCCCCTATACTGGCTGCCATGGATCCGGAATCGGCAGACGAGGCAGATGCGTCCTGCGCCTCTGCCATCGGGGGCGCGGCGGGCCGGCCGGTTGTCGCCTCCGACGAGGCGACCTTGCGCGGCCGGATCGCCGCCGTCGGACGTGGCGACGAGCAGGCGCTCGGCCATCTCTACGATGCCACCCTCGGCCGCGTCTACGGCCTCGCGCTGCGCATCACGCGCAACGCGCAGGCGGCCGAGGAAGTGGCGGAAGACGTGTATTGGCAGGTGTGGCGCCAGGCGCTGCGTTTCGACCCGGCTCGCGGCAGCGCGATGACCTGGCTGCTGACCATCGCGCGCAGCCGTGCGCTTGACAGCCTGCGCCGCGAGGACGAGGCCGATGCCCACCCCGAGCCCGAGACGCTGGCCGGCGCCGAGGTCGCGCAGGAGGGCGATCCGCAGGATCTGCTCGCGGCCTCGCAGCGCAATCGCGCCCTGCACGCGGCGCTCGAAACCCTGGATGCGCTGCCGCGCCAGCTGCTCGCGCTCGCCTTCTTCCGCGGCCTCACGCACGAGGAAATCGCGGCGCAGACCGCGCTGCCGCTCGGCACCGTGAAATCCCATATCCGGCGTGCGCTGACCGCCCTGCGCGGCGTACTCGCCCCCGACATCGCAGCAACGGAAACGACATCATGAAAAAGCCGCCTTCCACGAACCCGACGCCAATCGATCCCGACGATCCGCACCTGTCGGACGCGCTCGCCGGGGCGCTTGCCGGCGCCCTCGAACCGCTGCCGCCGGCGTCCGCGCGCGGCGCCGCCCTGCGCAGCCGCCTGCTCGAACGCGCGCGTGCCAGCCGCGAGGAATCGGGCCGCTTCATCACCGTGCGGCGCGACGAAGGAGAATGGCGCCCTTTGGTCGACGGCGTGCGCGTGAAGATGCTCAACGACGGCGCCGCCGCACGCTCCGTACTCGTCGACATTGAACCCGGCGGCGTGCTGCCGATCCACCGCCACAACGAGCACGAGGAATGCGTCGTGCTGCGCGGCGAGGCGCAGCTCGGCGACCTGGTCGTGCGCGAAGGCGACTACCACATCGCGCTCGCCGGCAGCCGGCACGGCCGTGTCAGCTCGCGCAGCGGCGCGCTGCTCTACCTGCGCGGCGTGCCCATCGGTCACGGCCTCGAAGTGGCGCGCGACCTGGTCAAGGCCCTGCTGCCCGGCAAGGGCGCGGCGCCGATCACGGTACGCGCCGACGAGGGCGACTGGCGCGACCTCGTGCCCGGCGTGCAGACCAAGGAACTGTGGTGCGAAGGCGGCGAGCGTTCGATGCTGCTGCGCATGCAGGCCGGCGCGCGCGTGCCGGGCCACCCGCATCCGCAGGCCGAAGACTGCCTGCTGCTCGAAGGCGAAGCCTGGATCGGCGACACCCTGTTCCGCTCCGGCGAATACCAGCATGCGCCCGCCGGCTCGCTGCACCGCGAACTCACCAGCGACGTCGGCGCGCTGATGTACGTCCACGGCGCAGCGGACTACGCGCCCGCGGCGCGGCTGTGAACATGCAACCCGATTTCGTCCTCGTTAGCCGCTGGCACATCGGCGCGCCCGTCCAGGCCGTGTGGGGCGCGCTGGCCGACCCGCAGGGCTGGCCGCTGTGGTGGCCGTACGTGCGCCGCGTGCGGCTGCTCCGCCACGGCAATGCGGACGACATCGGCAGCCTGCGGCGCATCGAGTGGGGCTCCGCGCTGGGCTACGGCATCACGCTCGACGTCACGACCATGCGCATCGTCAAGCCGCGCGAAATCGAAGGCCATGCCGTGGGCGACCTCGAAGGCGTCGGCTTCTGGCGCGTCGAAGCGGACGGCGACGCCACCCGCGCCACCTATCGCTGGGCGGTGAACCTGCGCCGGCCCTGGATGCGTCGCCTGCTGCCGCTGCTGCGGCCGGTGTTCGCGTGGAACCACCACGCCGTGATGCGCGCCGGTGCGCACGGACTGTCGCGCCACCTCGCCGCGCCGCTGATTGCCTGCGCAGCCGGGTGAGACATTTCCGGACGACGTATTCGAATTGCGATGCGCACACGTGCGGCGCTAGCGGCTGCCGGTGAACGTCGCTCTCGACCCCGAACTGCCGCACTACACGAACGGCTGCGTATCAAAGCACGGACTGCGAACGCGCTACCGACCGTCCTCCGCGTCGTGAGTCGGACCGGGGTCTTGTGAGCGCGTATTCCGCCGTCGGCCCAGCATCCCGAAACCACCTGCAACAGCGAGCAGAGGAAGGGCCAGCAGGCCCCAGAAAAACAGTTTGGCGAACATCATTCCAAGCATGCCTTCCAAAAACATCCGTATTGCGTCGAGCAATGGGTCTTCCCCCGAATGCCTGTAGCCTCTGCGCGAGCGCGCCAACACACGAATCGGCGGTATGCTGGGGCGGATATCCACAAACTATGCAAGATGCCGCAATGGTTCGCCGCAAGGATCGTGAATCCATCCCCAACCGCGCCGACACGCTGCGCGTGCTCCGGCTCATGGGCGAGCGGGCGCCGATCCTCATGCTGAGCGGATCGGAAGACGGCTATGGCACGCGCTGGACGCTCCACGGCCAGCAGGTGCAACCGGCCATCGCACGCTACCTGATGGAATCGGGCTTCCTCGCCGAGTCGGGCCGCACCGAGTTCGGTGCCCGCACGCTCGCACTCACCGACACCGGCGCGCGCTTCCGCGACGAAGGCACCCGCTGGTGGGTCGGCCTCGGCGCATTACAGAAACTGCGCGTGACGCTGTTCGGCTGAGCGTAGCGCATCGTCGCGTCGCCGGCTTTCGGCGTCGGACAATCCCCTCGAATGGCGAGAACCCTTGCCCTGCAAGGCGCATCGTTGTTCGATCCCGGGCATGGCATGTCCAGGATTCAGATCCCATGCGGCCTGTGGTCAGGCCGGCTTGGATCTCAAGCAACCATGCGGGTTTCGGGGCGGTATCAACTGACGCCAGTTTCTGCTGTACGGGACGGCTGCTGCTGGACCCGCATAGCCAGATCGAGTGCTTGGTCGTCCAATGCCCGGATAGGGGATAAAGACGTCAGTCAGTGAAGTTGCCGACGGACGATGTTCGGCCAAAGACGACCGTAGGGTTGTTCGTCAAATTGGGGAGGAATGCGCCGGTCAGCTGCCGTTTGGAGAACTGAGGAGCCGAGCGGCTACTTGCCGATCAAGCGAGTTCGCACACCCAGGCAGGAGCGCTCACGATATCCTGCCCAATCACAAGCAGACAAGCGGCGGGCAAGATTCAGCCTAGCCTTCTGTACACCTGCGCAAACCGGGATTGTTCGGCGATGCCGAAGTCGCCGGGCGCATATTGCAGGAGCCAGTCGCCCGCATTCCCACGCAGGATGTCGCCGCCCGTCGAGCGACGTGCGGTAAATGCCTCCGGAATCTGCCTGGCGAGAACCGGTATCGGTTTCGCCTTGTAGCGGCCGTCGCTGCCCATCGCGGTGGGGGGCACGGCCTCGTACTTCGCGTCGAAGCGTTGGCGCGACACGCTCCACCGGCTGCCCGTGATGCCGGTAATCAAGGCGTCGCCGGCCTGATAGCGATTCGGGCCCTCGAGGCTGAGCAGCTCGCCGTCAACGCGAGCGAACGACACGGTCACGACTTCCGTCTTGACGTAGCGCGCAGCGGCAGGGTCTGCCGTCAGGTCGATGTTCTCCAGTTCGATCATGGTTCCATTCCGCAACGGAATCACTGGTTGTTGGTCCGGGCCCGATTGTACGGTGTCGCCGGGGGCGGCAGTGCCCGGGGCGTGCGTGGCATGAACGCCGTTGGCCGGACACGGAAGTCGGCGAGCGGCGGGTGCATGGGCCGTATCCTTGCCCGACGACCGTCGCACTCCCATTTCCAAAATCGCCGACCCCGATCGACAATCGGGTTGCCGGAAACGGCATGCGTCAGTGTTTGCGTGCCGGTGGGTCGCGCAGAGGTCGGGGGCCACGCGCTGCGGGATCGATCCCCGGGCTGCACGAGGCGCGCGTTTGTGCTGTACTCGACAGCCGGAGTTCGGCCTGCCAATTCATTGCCAACGTGAAACGCGCATCGCCGTCGATGATGAACCCGTGTCTGGAATGTTAATCGCATGAACCGCGACAATCGCAAACTGGGTCCGGCGGTGTGGCAGGACGTCCAATGGACAGCCCGCGGACGCCGGCAGCGCGCCTGGGGTACCGCATTGGGGGTGGGTGGACTGTTGGGCGTGCTGGCGGTCGCATCGACCGATCCGTCCGGCGGCATCGTGTGGGCGGTCGCGGCGTGTGTGACAGCCGTCGCCGGCATGGTCCTGCTCGTCCGCGGACGGCGCACGGGCCAGCGTACGGCAACGGAAACGTTGGAGGCGGACCATCGGCCGCCGGTGGTCTTTCTGCGCGCCTTTGCGTCCGATCCAAAGGATGTCGGCGACTATCTGGTCAGCGCACGCGAGCTGCTGCACGACCATTTCGGGTTCCTTACGCCGGACGAGATGCAGATGGGTTTCGCGGCGGCGATGAACCGGATCGGCCCGTTTGTGGCACTCGAGCCGCCGGGGGCGGCGTTGCCCGGCTTTGGCGCATCGCGGCTTCAGGTGTCGGACAGCGAATGGCAGGAGACCATCGAGCGCTGGATCAACGACGCGGTGCTGACCGTGGTGTGGGCCAGACTGCCGCCAAGCGAAGGCGGATTCAACTGGGAACTCGAACGACTTGTGAAGCTGAAGCGGCCCGGCCGCCTGCTGCTGCTTTGCCCTGCGCGGAACGCCGACTACCGGCACTTCAAGGCGGTCGCGGACCGGGTTTTCGAGAAACCGCTGCCGGAGGCGCCGCCGGAGAGCCGCATGATCGCTTTTCATGCCGACTGGACGCCATGGCCCCTGCCGCACGTCGGCCCCGGGGGCGAGCGGGGCGGCTGGGACATCGTCGGCACGCTACGCCCGATGCTCGCCGAGATCGGCGTGCTCGAATCGCTGCGCGGCTAGATGCAGGGCGGGTACTGCGCGGCGTGGCGTTTGCGTTCGGAAGCGTGCGGCGTGCATCGATGTCGGGCGCAATGTCAAGCGTTCGAGGGCCGCGACCCCGGCCTCGGGTCATGCCTGTTATCGGCTCGATCGCGGCGATGCGCGAGGCGGCAGCGCTCACGCTTCCCGCAGTGCCTGCGCCAGCGCGGGCAGGGGGATGGCTTCGATGTCTTCGGCCAGGCGGTAGCGTTCGTCGCCGGGATAGACGATGAAGCGCCGCTCGGGGGCGAGGTCGCTGCAGGCGGCGTGGAAACCGCGCTCGGGTTTCGGCGTCAGGCTGCGCTTGATTTCGATCGCCCACAGGCGGCCGTCCGGCCAGGCGAGCAGCAGATCGATTTCGGCGCCGCTGCTGCTGCGGTAGAAATGCGCCTGAGCCATGTCGCCGGCATTGGCGATCAGGTTTTCGATGGCGAAACCTTGCCAACTGGCGCCCAGCACCGGGTGGGCGAGCAGCGTTTCCTTGTCGGCGACGTTGAGCAGTGCATGCGCAAGGCCGCTGTCGCGGATGTAGACCTTCGGTGACTTCACCAGGCGTTTGCCGAGGTTGGTGTGCCAGGGCGGGAGTCGTCGCACCAGTAGCAGGTCGACCAGCAGGCCGAGGTAGCTGCCGGCGGTTTTCACATCGACGCCGAGATTGCCTGCGAACTGTGCGGTATTGAGCAGGCCGCCCTGATGGTGGGCGAGCATCGTCCAGAACCGCCGCAGCGTCTCGGCGGCGATGCGCGGGCCGAACTGGGGAATGTCGCGTTCGAGGTAGCTGCGGATGAAGTCACGCCGCCAGCGCAGGCTGCGCGCGTCGTCCCGCGCCAGCAGGCTTTCGGGAAAGCCGCCGCGGAGCCAGAGCGTGTCGAGCGGCCGGTCGGGCACTTCGAGCACGTGAAGGGTGTCAGTTCCAGGTTGGTGATGCGTCCTGCGAGCGTTTCGCCGGATTGCTTGAGCAGGTCGAGCGAGGCCGAACCGAGCAGCAGGTATTGCCTCGCCCGGCGCCCGGCACGGCGTGCGTGGTCGATGAGGCTGCGCAGTACCGGAAACAGTCCCGGCGTGCGATGCACCTCGTCGAGGATGACGAGCTTGTCGAGGTGGTCGGACAGATACAGCTCGGGCTGCGCCAGCTTGGCGCGATCCTGTTCCGATTCGAGATCGAGGTAGATCGGCCGGCCGTTCGCGGGCGATTTCCAGTGCCAGCGTGGTTTTGCCGGACTGGCGCGGCCCGAGCAGCGCCACGGCCGGCGAATGGTCGAGCGCGTCTGTCAAACGCGGGGCCAGGCTGCGTTTCATGGCTGCAATTACGGAGTTGCATTCCCTATTTTGCAATGATAAATGGCTTTGGCCAGCCGGTTTGCGGGCCACCGGGGTCTCGCGCAGTGATCCAGAACACTTTGGCGGCAGTACGGCGGACGCCGTCCCGCAATTGCCGCTCAGCGTGCCGCGCTTTGCCGCAGCCAGTCGATGATCGCGGCGCGTTCTTCGGCCGACTGCAGGCTGTAGCCCATGCGCTGGCCCGGGATCAGCGCCTGCGGATCGCGCAGCCAGGCATCGAGCGTCTGCGCGTTCCATTGGACGCGCGCGTTTCGCAGTGCGTCGGAATAGTCGAAATCGGCAACGCTGCCAGCGCGGCGGCCGAACACGCCGCGGTGCATCGGCCCGATGCGGTTGGCATCGAGCGAATGGCAGCCGCCACAGCGCGCTTCGTAGAGCGCATCGCCGCGCCCGGCTTCGCCGTCCCGGACGGTAGCGGCGCCGGGCAGGGCGAGCCAGAGCGCGAGCGCGGCGATGCGCGAGGCGGTTGCGCTCACGCGCCGAAGGACAGCGCGAGCGGCGGCAGCGGGCGGCCCAGCGCGCTGGAGAGCACCGTCCAGTGCATCGTTTCGTCGGCGGCCAGGCGCGCCGCGACCTTCGACAGCGCGGCGTCCTTGAACGCAGGGATCACGCCCAGATAGGCGTTGGTCGCACCCAGTTCGAGCCGGGCAGCCAGATCGAGCACGTCCTTATGCGACTTGAGCGTGTCGGCCTTGAGCGCCTTTGCATACTCGTCGGGTTTCCTTTCTGCGACCGGCTTGCCGCCGAGCAGCGCGACCGCCGCGGCGGACAGGGTGAGTTTGCCGGCGCCGCCGAGAAAGCCGCGGCGGGTGGCCGGAAGGACGAGGTCTTTCGTGTTCATGATCTGCTCCGTTGTCGTGGGGATCGGAAAGCGCCGGATGTGGCGAACTGCATTGCCGATACGCCGATCTGCGCAAAACGGATTCGGATGGAATCGGGAAATCGGAAGCGTTCGCCACCGCACGTGCCGGTGAATCCGCCGGTGCCTGCGGCGCTGATGCAGGGCATGACGAGGCATCACGTCGCACCGCCGGCGTGCCGGTTCGCGGTCCTGCCCGAAGGCGAGTCCGGCGGCGCTGCCGATCCCGTGTGCGGCGCAGCACGGGATGCCCGGAATCCGGCGTCTCCTCGCGCGGCCCGCCCGGCGATCCGCATCGCTGCCGATTCGCGGATGCGGGCCGGTTTTTGCCATGATAATCTTGCGGCATGCGATCCTTCCTCGTGGCGAATCCGAAAGGCGGCGTGGGCAAGAGCACGCTGGCGACCAACCTTGCCGGCTATTTCGCGAGGGCCGGCCATCGCGTGATGCTGGGCGACATCGACCGCCAGCAATCCTCGTGCGAATGGCTGAAGATCCGGCCTCCCGGCGCGCCGCGCATCGAATCGTGGGACGTCCATCCCGACAAGCCGGCGCGTCCGCCCAAGGGCACCACCCACGTCGTGCTCGACACACCGGCCGGCCTGCACGGCAAGAAGCTGCATCACGTGCTGGCCATCGTCGACCGCGTGATCGTGCCGCTGCAGCCCTCTCTGTTCGACATCCTTGCCACGCGCGATTTTCTCGCCGCGCTGCGCGAGGCGAAGGAGATGCGCCAGGGCATCGAAGTCGGCATCGTCGGCATGCGCGTCGATCCGCGCACCCGTGCCGCCGGTGAGCTGCACCGCTTTCTAGAAAGCGAAAAACTGCCGGTGATCGGCTACCTGCGCGATACGCAGGTGTACGTGCAGGCCGCCGCGCACGGGCTCACGCTGTTCGACCTCGCGCCCTCGCGCGCCGAGAAGGACCTCGAACAGTGGCAGCCGCTGCTCGAATGGGTGAATCGCCCCTGAGCTGAAAGCCGCACCCCGACTGCCTCGCAGGCCGGGCAGGGCCGGAACCTGGCATCCATGCGCCTTGCGGGGCAGGGTGCGCCGGGGTTGCCGATCCATGCGGGCGCCGGCCCGGCCCGCCGCAATCACGCTATCATTGCGTTTGACATAATCGAGCCGTAACGCGTCGCGCCGACGCGATGCGGCCTTCCGCATGCCTCGATCCTTCCTTTTCCCTGCCTTGCGGGCCATCGGCGCCTTGGCGCTGGCCGCTTTGTCCTGTTTTGCCTGGCTACTGTTCTGGACGCCGCTGCATGTGACGCTGGAACACGAAGCCACGTTGCAGCCGGTGCTGCGTGTCGACGGCCAGGTTCGCCAGCTCGCCGTCAAGCCCTTGCTGACCTTGCACCGGGTAACGATTACCAACGTGTCGACCGATGGCGCCACGGTGGAGCTCGCGCTCCCGGTTCCCGATGGCAGTGCCCGGCTGCCTTTTGCCGGCCTGTCGATCGAGAGCGGGCAATGGGTGTCGACGTCCCATGGCGAACGCGTCGAATCGACGCAGCCGGGCAGCGCATTCAGTTTCGAAATCGTGGGTGCCGAGCCCGAACTGCCGTTCGTCAAACGGCCGGACGGCGGACGTGTGCGGGTGAGCAGCGCGGGCACCGTGCGCGAGTTCGATCTGCGCGCATCGGGCATTGACTGGCAGCGCGTCGGGCTTGCGCCGCAGCGGCAGCTCAGCACGACGACCCTGGCACCGGGACCTTTCGGGGCGCGCGTGGCGATCACGGCGATCGCCACGGAAGCGGCTGGCAGCGGCGCTGCAAAGGGGCGCGTCCAATTGGGTGCCGGCAGGGTGATCGAGCGCTTCGCGCTGTCCGCCGGCGGCATGCATGCCATCGAAATGCCGCCGGCCAGACTTGCCGGCTTCGCGTTCGATGCGCTGCTGGACTTCGTGCGCATCGCCGGCTGGTCGGCCTTGCTGTTGATCGGCCTGACGCTCGCCGGGTCGCTCGCACTGCCGCTCACGCGCTTTGCACAGGATGGCGCTTCGGCGTGGATCGCCGCGTGCGCAGTGGGCTTCGCGCTCGTTGCGCTGGCGGCGAACACGACGGCATATCTTGTTCCGGCGCGCACGTCGGCGTTGCCGTTTGCGCTGCTGTGGGGGCTGGCTGCATTCGCCGGTGCTGCGCGACTCGCGCGGGCGAGGGCGGTATGGGCCGGCGCGCCGGCGGCGCAACGCATGCCGCTTGCCGTGCCGCTGTTCGCTTTCCTCGGGGTGTGGCTGTGCTTCTGGCCGCTCGGCAGCGTCGGGCCCGGCTACCTCGGCACGCTGCAGCCGGATTCCTCGTTCTACGCTTCGGCATCGAACATGATCCAGGTCGTGTCGCTGCGTTCGGCAATCGAAACCGGGGCATTGATCGGATTCGGCATGCGCTCGATCGACCTCGCGCTGGTTGCCAGCCTGTCCACCATGTCGTCGCTGTCGACCGGCCGTGCCTGGCAGGTGCTTTGCATGGCCCTGATGCTGCTGCCGCCGCTGGTTGCCTGGTGCCTGGTGCGCGACTGGTTGAACGACCGGCGTGCCGCGTGGCTGACTTCGCTCGCCGTGGCGCTGTCTGCACCGATCGCGGGCCTGTATCTCGAATCGTATCTCGTGCAGTACGTGACGACGCCCGCGTTGTACATAAACCTGCTGACCGCGCTGCCGTTCCTGCGTTCGCTCGACCGTGTGCGGCCCGATGCCCATGTCGTGTTCGCGCATGCGGCGAGCAGCGCCCTGGCTGTGCTGCTCTATCCGTACTTCGCCGTCGTGCCGGTCGCCACGGTGCTGCTCGCGGCCTGGCATCTGCGCCGCGACCGTGGGGCACTGCGACGGCATGTCGGCATGCTGGGCACGTTCGCGCTGGTCGCGGGTAATGTCGGCTATGTGTTCATGCTCAACCACGGCGATACCGGGCAGTTCGTCGATGCACTCAACGACATCGCCCGCTTCGTGGTGTTTCCCTTCTACGCGACGCCGCGCTTTCCGGCCTTTCTCTTCGGCCTGGTGCCGTTCCATGCGAATCCGGAGCTGGTCGGCAGTCTGGCGGCGCAATCGGCCGGCCATCCGCTTGCCGGCTTTTTCGCGGGTTACACGGCATCGTTCGGCCGCTATCGCGTCCTGTTGCTGGTCGCGGTGATCGTGCTTGCCTATGTGCTTGCACTGTGGCGCCATCGTGCGCGACTGTGCGACCGCTACGGTGGCGTGCTGCCGGCCTCCCTGCTCGGGTACCTGCTGATGCTGCTCGTCGCCTGGAAGCTCAGCGGCCTCTATGCGTTCTGCAAGCTGGCGTGGACGCTGGCAACGCTGCTGCCGGTGATGCTGGTTCCCGCGCTTGCGGTGGCGATTTCCTCGCGCGGTGGAACGCAGGTCCATCCGAAGCGGCCCGACGCCGCAAGGGGACTGGCCTGGGCGGCTTTGCTCGTGCTGCTTTGCGGGAGTGCGGTCGCGCGCATCGCGGCGCCGGCGCAGTGGTTCGCCAATCCGCTTGCCTATGCGCGGGCCTACACGGCGCTGGCCGCCGACCTTGCCGCCTTCGAGTCCTGGCTGGAACGCGATGGCCGCCACGGCTTGCGCTACGTGTTTCACGAATCGATCGTCCGCACTGCGAAACCGGCCGATGCGGATCAGGTATTGGCGGGGCAGGCATGGTCGATGGCAATGTCGCGGGGCCATGTCTGCCCGAACTGCAATCGCTCGTACAAGCTGCTCGAGTTCATGTGGTTCGCGCCGATCGACGTGCAACGTACCGATGCCGATCTGCTGCTGCTGATCGGCGAGCCGCCGGAGGCAGGGCTGCCGGGCTGGGTGGCGGACCTCGAAGGCGACCGGTTGTCGGTCTATCGACGCGCCGGCATGGCCGGCAGTCGCTGAGGGCGCGCCCGGTATACTCGTTACATGAACCGATCCGAGTTCGACAAGTTCGCGCAGGAATACACCAGCGTCCATGCCGGCAACATCGCGGCATCGGGCGAGGAGCCGGCCTACTTTGCCGAGTACAAGGTGCGCGACCTGAAGGCGCTGGTCGAATGCGCCGGGCTGCCCGAGGTGCGGCGCATCCTCGATTTCGGCGCCGGCATCGGATCGTCGGCGAGCCATTTCAGGCGTTACTTTCCCGACAGCAGCCTGGCCTGCGTCGATGTCTCGCTGCAGTCGCTCGCCATCGGTGCGCACGTCCATGGCGAGGCCGGCTTTGCCGCCTTCGACGGCAAGCGCCTGCCGTTTGCCGACGGCACGTTCGACTGCGTGTTTTCGGCCTGCGTGTTTCACCATATCGACGCCGCGGAGCATGTCGGCTTGCTTGCGGAATTGCGCCGGGTATTGCGGCCGGGCGGCCTGATCACGATATTCGAACACAACCCGCTCAATCCGCTGACGGTGCGCGCGGTGAACACCTGCCCGTTCGATGAGAACGCGGTCCTCATGCGTGCGGCTACGCTGCGCGACCGATTTGCTCAGGCCGGTTTCGCGCATCCGCGGGTGCGCTTCCGCATCTTCTTCCCGCGTGCGTTGCGTGCGCTGCGCCCGCTCGAACCCTGGCTGGCGTGGCTGCCGCTCGGCGCGCAGTATTCGGTTTGTGCCGTGCGATGACGATTTCGCTCGCTCGCAGCTTCACGCGTTTCCTGATCGTCGGCGTGCTCAATACGGGGCTTGGCCTTTCGGTGATCTTTGCCGCCAAGGCGTTGCTCGGATGGGGCGACGTGGCGGCGAACATGCTCGGCTACGGCGTCGGCCTTGCAGTGAGCTTCGTGTTGAACCGCAACTGGTCGTTCGCCCATCGCGACGCCGTGCTGCCGGCGCTGGTGCGGTTCCTCGGCGCGTTCCTGCTGGCCTATGCGGTCAACCTGGCGACCGTGCTCGTGCTGATCCGCGTGTCGGCGGTCAACAGCTATCTGGCGCAGGCGATTGGTGTCGTGCCCTACACGCTGGTTTTCTTTGCCGCGAGTCGCTTGCTGGTGTTCGCGCCGCGCCGTCCGGCGTAATTGCCCTCAGCGGGTGACTTCGTCCGCAGGAAGGGCGCCGACGATGCGCTCGATGAAATAGCGCGGACGTGCCTTCGATTCGAGGTAGAGCTTGCCGACGTATTCGCCGATCACACCGAGCGAGAGCAACTGGACGCCACCGAGGAAATAGATCGGCAACACGGTCGATGCCCAGCCGGGCACGACGCGCTCAGGGTGCAGCGAAACCGCCAGCACCCAGGCCGAAACCGCCATGGTGCCCAGCGAGAGCAGCAGTCCGAGCAGGCTGATCAGACGCAGGGGCACGACCGAGAAGGACGTGACCGCGTTCAGCGCGAGCGAGAGCATGCGGCGCAGCGGATACTTCGTCTCGCCGGCAAATCGCTCGGCGCGATCGTATTCGACGATGGCCGAAGGGTAGCCCAGCATCGGGACGATGCCGCGCAGATAGAGATTGACCTCGCCGAAGGCTTTCAGCGACTCGACCGCACGGCGGCTAAGCAGGCGGAAATCGGCATGGTTGTCGATCGTTTTTGCACCCAGCAGGCGCATCAGGCGATAGAAGCCGACCGCCGTCAGGCGCTTGAAGGCGGTGTCGGTGGTGCGTGCCCTGCGCACGCCGTAGACCACGTCGCAGCCGGCGACATGGTGATCGAGCATGGCCTCGATCGCGTCGACGTCGTCCTGCAGGTCGGCGTCGATGCTGACGATCGCGTCGCCGCGCGCCGCGAAAAGGCCCGCCAGCAGCGCATTCTGATGGCCGCGGTTGCGGCTGAGCTTGATGCCGACGATGGGCCATCCCTGCGCGGCATGGTCCTCGACCAACAACCAGGTGCGGTCGCGGCTGCCGTCATCGACAAGATAGATGCGGCTGTTGCCGTCGATCTTGTGCGTGGCGGCGAGGCGCTCGAGCAGCGCGGAAAGCCGCTTGATGGTTTCCGGCAGAACCTCCTGCTCGTTGTAGCAGGGAACGACGATGGCAAGTGACGGCATGACGGCGCGTGAAGCCGGATATTCCAAACGGGAAGGGTACCCGAATCGGCCGCCCGCCGGTCGACGTCGGCGGGGGGCGACAGGGTTCCCGGCTCAGCCCTTGGCCGGCGTGCAGGCACTGCCGGCTTCCTTGAAGCCCATCATCTTCAGGATGTTTACCAGCGGGCAGAGATTGGTGAATCCGCTCTGGAACAGGTTGGCGCCGACGAAGGCGGTGAACCACAGGAAGTTGTGGTTGACGAACAGCGGGCTGCCTTCGACGCCGAGGCCGAGCGAGAGCAGGACGAAGAGGCCGGCGACGATGCGCACGATGCGTTCGATGGACATGAGGGTTCTCCTTCAGGTTGCGATGACGGATGGGGTTGCCTGGCGGCGCCGGTTGGCGACGTAGTACAAAAGGGGAATCACGACCAGCGTGAGCAGCGTCGATATCAGGATGCCGAAGATCAGCGAGATCGCCAGACCGTTGAAAATCGGGTCGTCGAGGATGAACAAGGCGCCCAGCATCGCTGCCAGTGCGGTCAGCGCGATTGGCTGTGCGCGCACGGCAGCGGCGCGGACGGTGGCTTCGGCCAGAGGTGTGCCTTTTTCCACCTCGAGGTTGATGAAGTCCACCAGCAGGATCGAGTTGCGCACGATGATGCCGGCAAGCGCGATCATGCCGATCATCGATGTCGCAGTGAAGTGCGCGCCGAGCAGCGCGTGGCCCGGCATCACGCCGATGATGGTGAGCGGGATCGGCGCCATGATGATCAGCGGCGTCAGGTAGCTCTTGAACTGGGCGACCACCAGAAGGTAGATCAACACCAGACCGACGGCGTAGGCGGCGCCCATGTCGCGGAAGGTTTCGTAGGTCACCTGCCATTCGCCGTCCCACTTGATGCTGTAACCGGCATACGGATCCTTCGGCGCGCGTATGAACCATTCGCCGAGCGTGCCCGCCCCGTTGTCGACGTCGTCCAGCGGCATGTCCTTGACCTGGGCGCGGATGTCGAACATGCCGTAGAGCGGCGAATCGAGCCGTCCGCCCATGTCGCCGGTCACGTAGACCACGGGCAGCAGATCCTTGTGGTAGATCGCCTTGTCGCGCAGCGTCTGGCCGGTTTCCACCAGTTCGGATACCGGCACCAGTTGCGCGGACTGGCCGCTGCCCTGCTGGGCTCGCACGCGCAACTTGAGCAGCGTGTCGAGCGAGTTCTGCTGCGACGGCGGCAGGGTGATACGTACCGGAATCTCGTACTTGTTGCCGCCACCGTGCACCGGCGTGACGTTCTCGCCGGCGAGGCCGAGGCGCACGACCTCCACCACGTCCTTCTGCGCCACGCCGAGCAGCGCGGCCTTGCTCTGCGAGACGCGTAGCACCGATTTCGGCGCGTCCTCGTCCACCGTGTCGTCAACGCCGACGATGTCGGGCGTGATCTCGAAGATGTCGCGCACCTTCGCCGCCACCGCCATCTGGCCTGCGTAGTCGGGGCCATAGACCTCCGCGACGATCGGCGAGAGCACCGGCGGGCCGGGCGGCACTTCGACCACCTTGGCATTGCCGCCATGTGCGCGCGCGATCTCCATGATGCGATGGCGCAGCGAGGTGGCGATCTGGTGGCTCTGCCGGTCGCGGTGATGCTTGTCGACCAGGTTGACCTGGATGTCGCCCATTTCCGGCGCGCTGCGCAGGTAGTACTGGCGCACCAGGCCGTTGAAGTTGATCGGCGCCGATGTGCCGGCGTAGGCCTGGTAGTCCGTCACCTCCGGCGCGGTCGCCAGATAGGCGCCGATCTCGTGCAGCACCGCCGAGGTCTTTTCGACCGGCGTGCCGACCGGCATGTCGAGCACCACCTGGAATTCGCTCTTGTTGTCGAACGGCAACATTTTCAGCGCCACCAGTTTGAACACCGGCAGCAAGACCGAAAGTCCGATCAGCGTGAACACCGCGATCCACAGCTTCAGCCGCGCACGACCGCCGGTCTGCGGATCTAGCATCGGCCCCATGATGCGCCGGAACAGGGCGTCGAGCCTGCCGGCGAGCCGGCCGCCGCCATGCGCTTCGCCGTGCGCGGATTGCGGCAGGAACTTCTGCGCGAGCCAGGGCGTGACGACGAAGGCGATGGCGAGCGAGAGCAGCATGCCCATCGACGAGTTGATCGGGATCGGGCTCATGTACGGCCCCATCAGGCCGCTGACGAAGGCCATCGGCAGCAGTGCGGCGATCACGGTGAAGGTGGCGAGGATGGTCGGGCTGCCGACTTCGTCCACCGCGCGCGGAATGATCTCCCACAGCGGCTTGCCGGGTTCGAGGGCCTGCCAGCGGTGGATGTTCTCGACCACCACGATCGCATCGTCCACCAGGATGCCGATCGAGAAGATCAGCGCGAACAGCGAAACGCGGTTGAGCGTGAAGCCCCATGCCCAGGAGGCGAACAAGGTGGCGGCGAGCGTCAGCGTCACCGCGACGCCGACGATCAGCGCCTCGCGCCGGCCGAGCGCGAGCCACACCAGCGCGATCACCGCGAGCGTGGCGAAGATCAGCTTGCCGATGAGCTTCTGTGCCTTTTCGGTTGCGGTCGCGCCATAGTTGCGCGTGACGGTGAATTCGACGCCTTCCGGGATGATCGTGCCCTTGAGCGTTTCGGCGCGGCGGATCACCGACTCGGCAACGTCGGCCGCATTGACGCCGGGCTTCTTGGAAACCGACAGCGTCACCCCCGGATATTCGGTGCCGGCCTCGCCGGCCGCGGCGCCCGGCCCGACGCCGTGCCACACATAGCGCGTCGGATGGTCCGGGCCGTCCTCGATCGTCGCCACGTCGGACATGAAAACCGGTTTGCCGTCGGCCACGCCGACGACGAGCTGCTTCACGTCCTTTGCCGATTCGAGATAGGTGCCGGTCTGCACCAGCACCTCGCGATTGTTCGAGACGATCTCCCCCGAAGGTTGCGAGGCGTTGGAAACCTGCAACGCGGCGCGGATGTCCTGTGCGGTGATGCCGTGCGCGGTCATGCGCTCGGTATCCATCAGCACGCGAATCACGTGGCCCGGCCCGCCGATGGTGGTGACGTCGCGCGTGCCCGGCAGGCGCTTGATCTCGGTCTCGGCGGCGCGCGCCACCTGCTGCAGTTCGAACGAGGCGCGCTTCGGATCGGCAGTCCAGAACGTCAGGGTGACGATCGGCACGTCGTCGATGCCTTTGGGCTTGATGATCGGTTCGCCCACACCGAGGTTGGACGACAGCCAGTCGCGATTGGAGTTGATGGTGTCGTAGAGGCGCACCAGCGCCTGGATCGGATCCTGCCCGACCTCGTACTGCACGGTGACGACCGACATGCCGGGGCGCGAGACCGAGAACACGTGCTCGATACCCGAGATGCGCGACAGCACCTGCTCGGCCGGTCGCGAGACCAGCGATTCGACGTCCTTCGCCGAGGCGCCCGGAAACGGGATCATGACGTTGGCCATGGTCACGTTGATCTGCGGCTCCTCCTCGCGCGGCGTGATCAGCACGGCGAACGCGCCCAGCAGCAGGGCGACGAGCGCCATCAGCGGGGTCAGCGCATTGCGCTGGAAGTACGCGGTGATCTTGCCGGAGACGCCCATCGGAGAAGGGGGGGGCGCGTCGGTTCGCGTCGGTTCGCGCGTCATGGGTTGCCTGCGGCAGATTTCGGGAGGCCGGCCTTGATCGGTTCGATCGCGACCTTGTCGCCGGCGGCGAGGCCGGCGAGCACTTCGACCTGTCCGTCGGCGAGCGGCTCGCCAAGGCGCAACTGGCGCAGCTGGAAGCCGCCCCTGGCGTCGCTCACATAGGCGCCGGTCAATTCGCCGCGGCGGACCACCGCCTGCTGTGGCATCACGAGTTTCTTCGACTGGCCGACGATGAAGTGGGCGCGTGCGAACATGCCGGGCACCACGCCGTCGAGGTTGTCGGGCAATTGCACGCGTGCGCGCACGACGTGGGTGCGCGCGTCGGCCACCGGCAGCAGTTCGACTTCGGTGGCATCGACCCAGCGCCCGCTTTCCGGAAATTCGACCTTTGCCCGCACCCTGCCGCGCAGCTCGCCGAGGCGATACTGCGGGATGCTTGCGACCACGCGCAGACCTTTCGGATCATAGAGCGTGAGCAGCGGCTTGCCGGGGCTCGCCATCTCGCCGAGTTCGGTCTGGCGCTCCGCGACCACGCCGCCGATCGGCGCGTTGATCACCGTGAAGCTGCGCGTCGTCGTTGCCTGGCCGCGGCCGGCGCTGGCGGCCTTCATTTGTGCCTCGGCGGCGCGGTACGTCGCCTCCGCCTGGTCCAGCGCGGCCTGGCTGACGAACTTCTGCGCGAACAGATTCTTGGTCCGCTCCCAGGTGGCGCGCGCGTTGATGAGCTGCGCCTGGGCCTGCGCGACGCTGGCGTCGGCACCGGCCACAGCCTGGTTCGATTCCCTCTCGTCGATGCGCATCAGCACTTCGCCCTGCTTGACGCGGTCGCCGGCATCCACACGCACCTCGATCACGCGGCCCTGCACCTGGGCCGCGACAGTTGCCTGACGAACTGCCTCAACCGTCGATTCCGCCGCGAAAGATGTCGGTACATCGCGCCAGGACACGGTCGCGGTCGCCGGCGGCGTGTCGGCGGCCTGCGCCGGCAGGGCGCCGCAAAGCGACAGTGCGACAAGCAGGGCGTGGTGTGAAATGCGGCGCGACATGCGATCTCCCGGGAAGGCCGCAGACCCTGCAGCCAGCCATCTTGATTGAATCTGTTTATCAGTATATAGTGATAAACAGATTAATTGCAAGGGCGCGCCGCTTCCGGCCCGAGATGAACGGGCGCTCATCCGGCCCGCAATTGCCCGAACCTTCGTGCCCACGCGGGTGGAGGACGCATGAAAAAGCTGAACCCGGATGCGCTGGATCAGGTGGCGCACTACTTCCGCGCGTTGGCCGAGCCGCAGCGGCTGCGGCTGTTGTCCGAACTGCGTCTGGGCGAGCGCAGCGTGGGGCAGCTGGTCGAGGCGCTCGATGCAACGCAGTCCAACGTGTCGAAACACCTCGAGGTGCTGTTCGACGCCGGCCTGCTGGCACGCGAGAGGCGCGGCACATCCACCATCTATCGCGTTGCCGACGAAGAGACGCTGCAGTTGTGCGACCTGGTGTGCGGCAACGTCGGCCGCATCGCCGCGCGTCGCGCCGGCCGTGGCACGGAGCTGGCGCCGGATTGATCCGGCCGGCCCGGCAGGGCCGGGCGAACCGCGCTCACTTCTCCGCGGCGTCGAGCTGGCGCCGCCGCGCTTCCTCGCCTTCCTTGAGTGCGCCTTCGATGTTGCGTGCCGCTTCCATTGCCTTGATTTGCGGATCGAACACGCCCGGCCGCGTGGCGGGCGGCGGCGGAGGCGCCTCTCGGGAGCACGCAGCGCACAGCAGCACGGCGGCGAATGCGGCAACGAGTGTGATCTTCCGGATGTGCACGCTCACTGGTACCTCCACAAGGGAATCGGCCTGCGCGCACGCGCCGCTATCGCGGCGAGCTGGTGCGCGAGATCGAGGTCGAGGCTGACGCCGATGTCCGCACTGCCGTCGGCCTGCATGCGATCCGCGTGAAGGATCATCGCCGACACCAGCGTGCAGTAGCGCGCAAAATTGCGCAGGCAGCCCGCGATGCGCGTGCGCGCGTCAAGCACCAGCGGGGTTTCCCAGTCCGCGAAGCGATGCGGGTGGCAGGCATTGCGCAGCGCGAACAGATCGCGCACGCGCAGCCGCAGATCGCCGCAGGCGCGGTCGACGTCGGCTACCTTGACGCTGTCCGACGCAAGCAGGATGTGGTCGCCCAGTCGCTGCACATCCGCCGCAAGCAGCGCTAGCGAATTGCGGATCTGGATCGCGGCGAAGGTCAGGGCCGTCGAGAACGCCTGGGTTGACACCGTCACGTCATCGCTCGAATTCGCGAGCCCGTCGTCGATCTCGCGCGCGAGCTGCTTCAGCCGCAGGCCGGCCAGCTTCACGTGCGGCGCATCGATGCGCAGCTCGCCCTTGATGTCACCTCGATTACTCATACCATCGGGATTCTACGCGCCTGCGGGGTTGCGCAGCAGGGCCGCGGAAGCGCGCGGATCCGTCAGGTGTTCGAGAAACCATTCGATCGCGCGACCTTCGTGCTGGCTGCGCCATGCCAGATGCGCGGGCGTCGCCGGACGGGCGCTCGCCACGCGCTTGATCACCAACCGTCCCGCCGCCGCTTCTTCCTCTGCCGTCCTGCGCAACAGGTAACCGACGCCCAGCCCGGCCACCTGGGCAGCAACCTTCGAAGCGATGTCGGGCACGGTCAGGGTGTCCTGTCCGCCGATCAGGCCGGCCTCGCGCGCGAGCAACTGGCGCGACGTGTCGGCAATGACGATGGCGCGATGCGCGACGATCTCGCGCTCGGTCAGCGGTTCGGTTGCGCTCGCGAGCGGGTGATGCGGCGCCACCGCGAAGCAGAACGCTGCCTGGCCGAAAGGCTGCGTGCGCAAGCCGCCGCCGGAGGGCGCGTCGCCCAAGGCGCCCACCGCGAGGTCGGTGCGATTGGTCAGCAGCGCGTCCCAGGTGCCGCCGAGCACTTCGGTTGTCAGGCGCAACCGGGTGCTGCTGATGCTGCTTGTCTCGCGGTAGAAAAGCTCGACAAGCGGCAGAAAGTCGCGCGGATCGATCACGGCGTCGAGCGCGATGCGCAGTTCGTTCTCCCAGCCCGTGGCGACGCGCTTGACGCGGCATTCGAGTTCGCCGGCGGCGCGAAGCAGGTGGCGCCCTTCGTCGAGCAGGGTTCGGCCGGCCGGTGTCAGCACGGCGCGCCGGCCATCGCGCACGTACAGCGTCACCGCGAGGTCGTCTTCCAGCTTGCGGATCGCGTGGGTCAGAGCCGACGGCACGCGATGAAGTGACTCGGCCGCGGCCGCGAAACTGCCGCGCGTGTCGATGGCGTCGAGGATCTGCAGGGCTTCTAGCGTGATGCGCATGACCCGGTAATCGCGAAGTTGGTTGAATTAAACTGAATATTACGTTGAAAAATGGTCGCTGGTCACGACATCGGGTACGTCCTATATTCGTTCTGTGGTTGAGAGAAATTCATCACTCGCCACAGCGAAGGGCGCCGCCATCTGCGGCCGCCGGAAACGGAGCAAAGCCATGATCCAGGTACGCAAGTCGAGCGAACGGGGCCATGCCAACCATGGCTGGCTGGACACCTACCACACGTTCTCGTTTGCCGATTATTACGATCCGGCGCAGATGGGGTGGGGCGCCCTGCGCGTGATCAACGACGACCGCGTCGCGCCCGGCATGGGTTTCGGCATGCACGGCCATCGCGACATGGAGATCATCACCTACGTGCTCGACGGTTCGCTGCAGCACAGGGACAGCATGGGCAACGGCACCATCATCGAGACGGGGGACGTCCAGCGCATGAGCGCCGGCAAGGGCGTGATGCACAGCGAGTTCAACCCGTCGAACGACAAGCCGGTGCACCTGCTGCAGATCTGGATCGTGCCGAATGTGATCGGCATCCGGCCGAGCTACGAGCAGACGCGCTTTGCCGACGCGGACAAGCGCGGCCGCCTGCGCCTGATCGCATCGAACGACGGCCGCGACGGCAGCGTGACGATCCATCAGGATGCGACGGTGCATGCTGCGCTGCTCGGCGTCGGCGAAAAGGTGGCTTGCGAGATCGCGCCATCTCGCGTCGGCTATCTGCATGTGGCGCGCGGCCGGGTGAGCCTCGACGGCCTGTCGCTCGAGGCCGGTGATGGCGCGCGCATCGGGGCGCAGGCGATACGCCTCGAAGGCATCGGCGGTGACGGCGAGGTACTGTTGTTCGACCTGCCGGCCTGATCGGGCCGAGTTTCACAGATGCAATTTCAACCCGCAAGAGAGGAGAACAGCATGACCACGGTTGCAGTCGTCTATCACAGCGGTTACGGCCACACGGCACGCCAGGCGCAGGCCGTCGCGGAGGGCGCGGGGCGTGTTCCTGGCGCGCACGTCACGCTGATCCCGGTCGCGGAGGCCGAGGCGAACTGGGCTGCGCTCGACGCCGCCGATGCCATCGTATTCGGCGCGCCGACCTACATGGGCGGCCCGTCGGGAGAGTTCAAGGTGTTTGCCGACAAGACCTCGAAGGCGTGGTTCACGCAGGCATGGAAAGACAAGGTGGCTGGCGGCTTCACCAATTCCGCCTCGCTCAACGGCGACAAGCATTCGACGCTGGCCTACTTTGTCACCCTCGCCATGCAGCACGGCATGATCTGGGTCGGCACCGGGCTGCTGCCGTCCAATTCGAGCAAGGCGCAGCGCAACGACATCAATCGCATGGGGGCGTTCACCGGCGCCATGGCGCAATCCGACTCCGACGTTGGCGCGGACGTGGCGCCGCCCGAGGGCGACCTCGAAACCGCGCGGCTCTACGGCGAGCGGGTCGCCCAGCTCGCGGCTAAGCTGCGCAAGGCCTGACATCGATCGTGTGCCGCTGACCGGGTCGGCGCTGCGGTTAGAATGCGGGCTCCGACCCCTGAGCCACACGGAGCCTTCATGAGCGCGAGCGTTCTCGTCATTGCCGGTTCGACCCGGACCGATGCCTTTTCCAAGCAGCTCGCGCGCGCGGCGGCGCGCAGCGTCGACCAGGCAGGCGGGACCGCCACCCTGGTCGATCTGCGCGATTACCCCTTGCCTCTCTACGACGGGGATCTCGAGGCCTCGATCGGACTGCCGGAACAGGCGCTGCGCTTGCGCGAACTGGCGTTGCGCCACCAGGCGCTGCTGATTGCCACCCCCGAATACAACGCGTCGATTCCTGCCGTGCTCAAGAATGCGATCGACTGGGTATCGCGACCCCACGCGCCGGAGCCGGGCGTTTCCGCTTATCGTGACAAGATTGCCGCACTGCTGTCGTCCTCGCCCGGCGCGCTCGGCGGACTGCGCGGACTTGTGCATTTGCGCCAGATCCTGCAGAACGTCGGTTGTCTCGTGATCACCGAACAGTTCGCGCTCGGCAATGCCGGCGCTGCGTTCGATGCCGACGGCAACCTGGCCGATGCGCGGCAGGCTGCCGGCGTGGCCGGCGTGGTGCGACGACTGCTCGACGTCAGCGGCAAGCTCGCCGGCTGAGCCTTCGCACCGGCTGCCGCCGCGCGCGGCTTCGTCCGGTCCCGCCTGCATGGAACACAATCGTTTCATCGACCTGCTCTACGGCCGTGCGCGCCGCGTGCACGTGACGACTGCGCTTATCGTGCTGAATGCACTGGCATTCGTCGTCAGCGCCGGCATGGCCGGCAACGTCATGCAGATCGGCAGTGCGGTGTTGCTGAACCTCGGTGCCAACCATTCGCCGCTGGTCATGCATGGCGAGGCGTGGCGCCTGGTCACCGCGATGTTCCTGCATGGCGGGCTTTTGCACATTGGCCTGAACATGTTCGCGCTTTACCAGGCCGGTCAGATCGTCGAGCGGCTCTACGGTGCGACCGGGTTTCTGCTGCTCTATCTTGGCGCCGGGCTTGCCGGCAATGTCGCCAGCGTCTGG
Organism: Rhodocyclaceae bacterium; assembly: GCA_016791115.1. Lineage (GTDB taxonomy): Bacteria > Pseudomonadota > Gammaproteobacteria > Burkholderiales > Rhodocyclaceae > Methylophosphatis. The sequence continues at coordinate 12,091 of JAEUNL010000040.1, read as the reverse complement.
TGGAACCCGAACGGCATCAGTGTCGGCGCGTCGGGTGCGGTGTTCGGCATTTATGGCGCCCTGCTCGCCTACCTGCGTGCCGAACCCGGCTCGATTCCGCTGTCGGTGTTCAATCGCATCCGCTCGTCGACGCTGGCCTTCATCGGTTATTCGCTCTTCGCCGGGGTGGCGATTCCCGGCATCGACAATGCGGCGCACCTTGGCGGGCTGCTCGGCGGCATCGCCCTGGGTTACGGTTTCGCGCGGCCGTTGTCGGCCGTTCGCGCGCTCGAACTGCATTCGGCGCGTGCGCTGGTAGCGATCGCCGTGGTGGTTGTGGCGTGTGCCTGGATGTGGCACCGCGTGCCGGCGACGCAGCAGGGTGCGCGCATCGTTCGCGTGCCGGCAGACGGGGGTCTCGGCCGCGCGCTGGCACAACTCACGTTCGAGGAGGCCACGCTGGTCGCGCGTACCAACGGCCTGCTCGACAACCTGCGCAAGGAAAAGCTGGGCGCGGAGCAGGCGGTTGCCGAGATGCGCAACGAACTCGTGCCGCGCTGGCAGGTGCAGGTGGATGCCCTGAGTCGCATCACGGTGCCCGAGGGCGCCTATGAGAAGCGGCGCCGGCTGCTGGTCCGCTACACGGAACTGCGCCGCGATGCGCTGATTGCCACCGCGGACGCGATCAGCCGGCAAGACGAAGCGCGGCTGCACGAGGCAAACGATCTGCAGCGCCAGGCCGACGACCTGATCGAGGGCCTGCGGGACGAGTGACCGGCGCGGCGGTGCGCCACGCCGCGGTCAGACCTTGCCGGATGCCGGGCTGAGATCGGGGCGCAGCGCGCCGCGGTCGTCGAATACGACGCAGTTGCCGCGCCAGTGCGCGCCGCCGACCTGCTCGAAATACTTGAGAATGCCGCCCTCGAGCTGATAGACGTGCCCGAAGCCGGCGCGCTTCATCAGCGGCGCCGCCTTCTCGCAGCGGATGCCGCCGGTGCAGAAGGTGACGATGGTTTTGTCCTTGAGCGATTCGATGCTTTCCAGGTAACGCGGAAATTCGCCGAATCGCGCAATGTGTGGGTCGATGGCGTTCTCGAAGCTGCCTTCCTGCACCTCCCACTCGTTGCGCGTGTCGAGGATCAGGAAGTCGCGCCCCTCGTCGTACCAGCGTTTGAGTTCTTCGGCTGGCAGATACGGCGCGGGCGTTGCGGCCGGGTCGAGACCCGGCGTGCGCAGCGTGACGATCTCGCGCTTCAGGCGCACGCGCAGGCGCTGGAATGGCACTGTGTCGGACCAACTCCATTTGGCCTCGATCGGGGCGAATCGCGCGTCGCTGCGCAGCCAGTCGAGGAAGCCGCGCACGCCGGCTTCGGGCCCGGCGAGGAACAGGTTGATGCCTTCCGGGGCGAGCAGGACGGTGCCCAGCAGGCCGCGCTCCGCGGCGGCGGCATGCAAAGATGACTTGAGCGTTTCGCGGTCGTCGAGCGTGACGAAGCGGTAGGCGGCGATGTTGGCAATTCGGGACATGATCGGTCTACTCGAAGATCGTGCGATTATACCGGCCCGGCCAAGCCGTCCCGGTCGATAAGCGAGCAAAGCGAGCCTGCCCATGAATGCGAAAAGAATGGAAGTCCACGAAACCGCGGAACCCTGGCATGTCAATCTGCGCGGCGAACTCGATGCCGAGCTGCGCGGTCCGCGCGCGGCCTGGTGGTGGACCGGCCTGCCGCCGCAGGATTGCCCCGGTCGCCAGCCCGATGGCACGCTGAGCTCGCTGCCCTTGCCGAACCTCGCAACCTGCACGCGGGCGTCTGTGCGCGCCTACTTCGACAACACGTGGACGCTGACCGAGGTGCTGTTCGCCTCGCTGAATTCCGAAGAGTCGTTCTACCGGCCGCCGTATCACCATCTGCGCCATCCAATGGTGTTCTATTACTGCCATCCGCCCGCGCTCTACATCAACAAGATGCGCGTGGCAGGGCTGATCGACGCGCCGCTCAATCCGTATTACGAGCGGCTGTTCGAAACCGGCGTGGACGAGATGCGCTGGGACGACATGTCGAAGAACGAGATGCAGTGGCCGAGCCTGAAGGAGGCGCACGCCTACCGCAAGGCGGTGTACGAGATTGTCTGCCGCGTCATCGACACGCACCCGGACCTGGCCGACGGCCATGCGCCGATCGGCATGGACCATCCGCTGTGGTCGCTGTTCATGGGCTTCGAGCACGAGCGCATCCATATCGAAACCTCGTCGGTGCTGATCCACGAACTGCCGTTGCATCTGCTGCAGCGCCCGCGCGAATGGCCGGCGCTGCATGCGTCCGCGCTGCGCGGCGAGGCGGCGGTGTTTCCGCCGCGTTCCGGCATCGACTATCCGATTGCGGAACTCGCCGAGGTGCCGGCACGGCGCGTCGCCCTCGGCAAGCCGCGCGACTGGCCGTCCTACGGCTGGGACAACGAATACGGCCGCCGCGAGGTCGCCGTGCAGGCGTTCCGCGCCGGACGGCAGCTGGTCAGCAACGGCGAGTTCTACGAGTTCGTCATGGCCGGCGGCTATCGCGAGCAGAAATACTGGAGCGAAACCGGCTGGTCGTGGCGCACCTTCCGCAACGTCAAGTGGCCGACCTTCTGGGTGCCCGACGGTCCGGCCGGGCTGCATCGCTACACGCTGCGTACGCTGTTCGAATGCGTCGAGATGCCGTGGAACTGGCCTGCCGAGGTGAATTACCACGAGGCGCGCGCCTACTGCGCATGGAAGAGCGAGCGCGACGGCGTGCCTTGCCGCCTGCCGTCGGAAGCCGAGCACAATGCGTTGCGCGATCCGGTGCGCGCGGTGGCCGACGACCCGGTGATGACGTTCGACGGCGCGGCGATGTCGAAACAACGCGGCTGGAACCTCAACCTCGCGTTTGGTTCGTCGAGCCCGGTCGACGCGGGCACGCCGAGTTCGGCGGGTTTCCACGACGTGTTCGGCAACGTCTGGCAATGGATGGAAGACCACTTCAATCCGCTGCCCGGCGCCGAAGTGCATCCGTATTACGACGATTTCTCCAGCCCGTGTTACGACGGCCAGCACCAGATGATCCTCGGCGGCGCATGGGTGTCGACCGGCGACGAGGCGAGCGTGTGGTCGCGCTTCCACTTCCGGCCGCACTTCTTCCAGCACGCCGGCTTCCGCATCGTGCAGGCGGCGCACGACGGCGGCGCGGTGCGCCTCGACACGGCCGGCTCGGCGAGCCAGGTGTACGAAGATGCGCAGATGCTCAACGACTATCTGCTGCTGCACTACGGCGCGCCGGAACAGCAGATGCCGTGGGCATTCGGCCCGCAGGGCGCGACCGGTTTTCCGCAGCGCTGCGCGCAATGGCTGATCGAAGGTGCGCAAGCCTTCGGTGCCGGCACCGGCAGTGCGCTGGATATCGGCTGCGCGGTCGGGCGGGCGAGTTTCGAACTGGCGCGCGGCTACCGCGACGTGACCGGCGTCGATCTGTCGCGGGCCTTCATCGATGCGGCGAGCCGCCTGCAGCGCGACGGCGAGATGCCCTATTTCCGCAAGGACGAAGGGGAACTCGGCACCGACCTGAGCGCGACTATCGATCCGGCGATCGAGCGCGCGCGGGTGAGCTTCCGCCAGGCCGATGCGACCTCACTGCCCGCCGACTGGCTGGAGTTCGACGCTGTACTGATGGCCAACCTGCTGTGTCGCCTGCCGAGCCCCAAGTCACTGCTCGGCCGCCTCGGCGGGCCGCGCGGGCTGGTCAAGGTCGGCGGGCTGGTGGCGTTGTTCTCGCCCTATACCTGGCTCGAGCAATTCACGCCGCGCGGCGCCTGGCTCGGCGGCCTGGTGCGCGACGGCAAGCCGGTCAAAAGCGCCGACGCGCTGCGCGAGTTCCTGACGCACGAAGGGTTCGAACTGCGCCGCGAGGAACCGGTGCCGCTGGTGATTCGCGAGCATGCGCGCAAGTACCAGTTCATCGTCACGCACGGCATGCTCTGGCAGCGGGTGAGGTAACGCGTCAGTCGTCCGGGGGGCGCTTGAGAGGCTCGGGGTCGACCTGCAGTGTCGTGTCACCGGCCAGCAGCCACACGCTGCCGCCGTCGATGGTGGCCTGCAACTGCATCGTGCGCGCTGCCAGCGCGCCGAGCGCCCGGGTGGTTTCCGCGGGCAGCTTGAACACCGCGAGGTTGTCGAGCCGCGCCAGCTTGTCGCGGTTGGCCTCCCACCACATGTCGGCGGTGCGCCCGCCGTACAGATAGACGATCACGCGCGACGCGCGCCCGCAGGCGCGGCGCAGGATGCGCTCGTCCGGCAGGCCGACCTCGATCCAGCACTCGATCGCGCCGGTCAGGTCCTTCAACCACAGTGCCGGCTCGTCGTCGCTCGACAATCCCTTGCCGAACTCCAGCCGCTCCTCCGCATTCAGTGCGAACGCGAGCACCCGCACCATCATCCGTTCGTCGGTCTCGGACGGATGGCGCGCGATCGTCAGCGCATGGCTCGCGTAGTAGCCGCGGTCCATGTCGCTGATCTGCAGGTCGGCCTTGAAGATGGTTGCCTTGAGGGCCATGCTGCTTCTCAAATGCCTACAGCTTTTTTGCGACAAACCAACAAGCACTACCGCATAAAAGAATCACGACAAGTTCTGTGATCAGCAAAGGTACGTCCACGCGTCCAAAAAGGAATCCGTGACGCGGAGGATTCAAGAAGAAGCTAAAGCCAAGGTTGTTGGAGAGTCCCTCGGGGAGGGGCGCATAGAAAGGGGGGAATAGCAACGCTGCAAGTAGGCAGAAAGCCGTGATGAGCGGCACGGCATTCGTTGGCGTTCTTACAGCGCGCAGAATCTGGAGATTCAATGATTCCGGCAACTTCGGTTCCGTTGGTCTTGCGTTCTGCCGTTGTGGTCGGTAGTACGCCCACAGAGCTTCCGCTTGGTGATGTGACATTCCATTCATTGACCGCCGAAATTCCTCAAACGATGAGTAGCCCCGCGTTGGGTCGTTATTGAATGCCTCAGTGCTCACGTTATTACCATGATAAGTTGGGTATCAATATGAATACCATCATGGGAGGTCAAGTCCAACAATCTTTTCGTGTGTGATAGATCTGTTCGCATCTGGGTCGTTCCTATTTGGCTATTTCATCAAACGGATGATGTTCGATAAGCCCCCAGAGGCAATTGTCGATCTCTGAGCCCCGTGCATCAACTTCAATCAGGAGTCGCTTGGTTGTGAAATCGTCCGCGCCGATGACCCGCGACAGTGTGGTCAGATTGCGCCATCGGTCCTCGAAGCGCCGATCAGACAGCATCTTCTTGAGGAGCCTTTTCCGCTGTTTGTCGGAATCACGGGATGGCTTTTCTTTAAGCCAATGCAAAAAGACATTTCCGCTGAGCGTCAGGACCGACCCAACTATGCCTCCGATCAAGCCGATAGTTGCGGAGAAATACTGCGTGTCCGAAATTACCTTTTGAGCGATCTGTTGCGCAAGTTCCTCCATGATTCATTCCCCTATCATTCCTGCGGTTTACTTTGGCCAACATGTTTGCTCGAGAAAACGCATACGAATCTATTGATTCCTGCATGAATCTGAAATCTTTGACGTCCAACTGATCTCAACGCTCTCCGAAACCTTGACTTCCGATGGTGCGATCACATCGGCAACGGCTATTGAACGGGAGAAGTCTACCTGCGGCACCCGATCCAGGAACATGTTTAAGCGGGTTTCGTGGCGTTGTATGTCGCCATAGACGATTTCGCATAGAGGCCCGAGTGACGTGCCGGCTGCGATCGCAAGCAGGTTCGCGGTTCGAGTTGCAGAGGCGACAGCATTGCGTAACGCTTCATCGCGCAGGGCCGATTCATCGCGAACGACGAACGCCAGTTGCGCACCGGGTTCCGCGCCGCTTTCGGCTGCAGCGGCAACGATCGCATTTAACAGCTTGCGGTCAAAGTCGATGCGGACTTCGAGCCGGTGTGTCCCTTCGTAGCCGACGAAGATGCGCCGGCTTTCGATGTAGTCCATTTCGGTGGCGATGTCGAAGTGGATCGTGTGGATGTCGTCTCGCGGCACATCGGCCCGAACGAGCGCATCCTTGAGTGCGGCCACACGCGAATCGAGCTGGCCGATCGTGGTCGCGTAGTCCTTGTTGCGCGTCTTGACCTCAAACCGGATGTCGACGGCGTCCGGTGTGGCGGTGGCGGTTGCACTGCCCGTGACCCTGATTGTGCTCATTGCTGTTGCCCTCGCTTGTCGAGTTGGTGATGGGAGCCCGCGTTGCCTGCCGGCGAGAGCGAGGCGAGGGCGCCGGCCGCGACGCCGCAGCCCAGCCTTCGGGCGCGGCGGAACCAGCGCTCGGCAACGCGGCGGCTGGCCGGGACGCCGATTCCGTCGAGGTGCAGCAGGCCGAGGTTGTAGGCGCCGAGGCCGGAACCGCCGCGTGCGGCTTGCACCAGAAAGCGACGCGCCTTGCCGGGTTCGGTGGTGTTGCCGTGGGCGCCAAGGCTGCAGGCGCCGACGACGTTGGCCGCGCTCGGGCAGCCTTCGGCAGCCCATTGCTCCAATTGGGCAAGCCGCCGCGCAAGGCACGCGCGCAGGTCGAACGGCGCGCGCGGGGGGCGTGGCGTTTCGGCGTCCGGTTCCGGCGCCGGCGGGAAGACCATGCCGAGGACCAGGCCATGCCGGCCGAGCAGATCGCAGATTTCGTCGAGGCTTTTGCGCCCGATGTTGGGCGAGCGCAGGAGGTCGTGCTCCGTCAAGGAGGCAAGCTGTTTGATGTCAGTGACTTGCAGGCCGACCAGGGCGTTGCGCACGCGTGTCGAGAGTCCTGCATCGTCGATCGTTGAGAAGGTTTGCTGCATTGGCGCCTCCATGATTCCGGCATCGGATCGATGCCACGGCGCGCAGTGTGCAGATGCAAATTTTTGTTGTGCAAGCCCCCTGCGTTACAGTAACGTCGGGGTGGTGTTTCCCGGTTTCAGATCCCGCTGTTTCGTCTGCCGCTGCATAGGGGATCCACAATGTCGCGCAAGGTGGCTGCCCGCAAAGCCAGCATCCACGCGCCTCTCCGGCCCGCCTGCCTGCAGGCCGCCTATCGGTGCGGGGTGTGGCGCGTTGGTCTGCGGAGGTCGAACCGGTAAAATCGCGCCCATGACTTCGTCCGCCGCGCCCGCCTTCGTCCATCTCCGTCTGCACAGCGAGTTTTCGATCGTCGATGGCATCGCGCGCATCGACGATGCGGTGGCGCGTGCCGCCAAGGATGGCCAGCCGGCGCTGGCGCTGACCGACCTCGCCAATCTGTTCGGCATGGTCAAGTTCTACAAGGCGGCGCGCGGCAAGGGCGTCAAGCCGGTGGTCGGCTGCGATGTGTGGATCGAGAATCCGTCCGACCGCGACAAGCCGGCGCGCTTGCTGCTGCTGGTGAAGAGCCGTGCCGGCTACGGCCGGCTGTGCGAGCTGCTGACGCAGGCGTACCTGACCAACAAGTTTCGCGGCCGTGCCGAACTGAAGCGCGAGTGGCTGGCGCTGCCGGGCGCGACCGATGGGCTGATCGCACTCTCCGGTGCGATGGCCGGCGATGTCGGCCAGGCGCTGCTCAATGGCAACGCCGACGCGGCGGAGAAGGCCGCGCGCGGCTGGGCGGCGCTGTTTCCGGATGCCTATTACCTCGAGCTGCAACGCGCCGGCCATGCGCAGACCGAGCGCTACATCGCACAGGCTTGCGCGCTGGCCGGCCGCCTCGACCTGCCGGTGGTGGCCACGCACCCGGTGCAGTTCATCGAGCCGGGCGAGTATCGTGCGCACGAGGCGCGCATCTGCATCGCGCAGGGTTACATCCTGAGCGACAAGCGCCGCCCGCGCGAATTCACCGAGCAGCAGTACTTCAAGACGCAGGCCGAGATGGCCGCCTTGTTCGCCGACATTCCCGAGGCGCTGGCCAACTCGGTGGAGATCGCCAAGCGCTGCAACCTCTCGGTCACGCTGGGCAAGAACTATCTGCCGCAGTTCCCGACGCCGGATGGCATGACGCTGGACGACTTCCTCGTCGTGCGCGCGAAGGAAGGGCTCGAAGTCCGGCTTGCCGAGCTGTATCCCGACGTCGCCGTACGCGAGGAGCAGCGTGCAACTTACGAGGCGCGGCTCGCGTTCGAGACGCACACCATCGTGCAGATGGGCTTCCCCGGTTACTTCCTGATCGTGGCCGACTTCATCAACTGGGCCAAGCACAATGGCGTGCCGGTGGGGCCGGGGCGCGGCTCGGGCGCGGGCTCGCTGGTCGCCTATTCGCTCGGCATCACCGACCTCGATCCGCTGCGCTATGCGCTGCTGTTCGAGCGCTTCCTCAATCCCGAACGGGTGTCGATGCCCGACTTCGACGTCGACTTCTGCCAGGACAAGCGCTACCAGGTGATCGAGTACGTGCGCGCCACCTACGGCGCCGATGCGGTGAGCCAGATCGCCACCTACGGCACGATGGCCTCGAAGGCGGTGATCCGCGACGTCGGCCGCGTGCTCGACATGCCATACAACTTCTGCGACCAGCTTTCGAAACTGATCCCCGTGGTGCAGAACAAGCCGGTGGGCCTGCGCGAAGCGCGCGAGGCCGAGCCGCTGCTCGCCGAGCGCGAGAACAACGAGGAAGAGGTGCGCGAACTGCTCGCGCTGGCCGAGCCGCTGGAAGGCCTGTCGCGCAACGTCGGCATGCATGCCGGCGGCGTGCTGATCGCGCCGGGCAGGCTCACCGATTTCTGCCCGCTCTACCAGGCCGACGGCGACGACGCGATGCCGGTGTCGCAGTTCGACAAGGACGACGTCGAGGCGATCGGGCTGGTGAAGTTCGACTTCCTCGGCCTGCGCAACCTGACCATCATCGACCTGGCGCTGCAGTACATCAGGCGCCTTGATCCGTCGTTCGACACGCGGCTGGAGTCGCTGAGCTTCGACGACCCGGCGGCGTACAAGATCCTGAAGGACGCCAATACCACGGCGATCTTCCAGGTGGAAAGCGCGGGCATGAAGAAGCTGCTCGCCAAGCTGGCGCCGGACCGTTTCGAGGACATCATCGCCGTACTCGCGCTGTATCGTCCGGGCCCGCTCGGCTCGGGCATGGTGGATGACTTCATCCTGCGCAAGAAGGGCCAGCAGAAGATCGACTACTTCCACCCGGACCTGGAAGCCTGTCTGACGCCGACCTACGGGGTCATCGTGTACCAGGAACAGGTGATGCAGATCGCGCAGATCATCGGCGGCTACACGCTGGGCGGCGCCGACATGCTGCGCCGGGCGATGGGCAAGAAGAAGCCCGAGGAGATGGCCAAGCACAAGGACATCTTCGTCGAGGGCGCGGTGAAGAAGGGCTACGAGCGCGAACTGGCCGATTACCTGTTCGAGCTGATGGCGAAGTTCGCCGAATACGGCTTCAACAAGTCGCACACCGCGGCCTATGCGGTTGTCACCTACCAGACGGCGTGGCTCAAGGCGCATCACTGCGCGGCCTTCATGGCGGCGACCCTGTCCAGCGACATGGACAACACCGACACCGTCAAGATCTTCTACGACGATGCGCGCGCCAACGGCCTGACCATCCTGCCGCCGGACGTCAATGCGTCGGAATACCGCTTCGCGCCGGTGTCGCGCAGCGAGGTGCGCTACGGTCTCGGCGCCATCAAGGGCACCGGGGAGCAGGCGGTGAACGTGATCCTCGACGCGCGCCAGCGCGGCGGGCCGTTCAAGGATCTGTTCGACTTCTGTACGCGCGTCGACAAGCGGCTGGTCAATCGCCGCACCATCGAGGCGCTGGTGCGCGCGGGCGCGTTCGACACGCTCGATTCGCAATGCGATCGCGCCGAACTGCTGGCAAGCGTCGGTGTGGCGATGGAAGCCGCCGAGCAGGCCGCGGCGAACGCGCATCAGGGCGGCCTGTTCGACATGGGCGGGCAGGCGGAGGTGGTGCGCCCCGGTTACGTCAAGGCCAAGCACTGGACGGAGCGCCAGCGGCTGCTGGAGGAAAAGCAGGCAGTCGGCTTCTTCCTCTCCGGCCATCCGTTCAACGAGGTGCGCGGCGAAGTCTCGCGTTTCGTGCGCCGCAGGCTGGCGGACATCGAGCCGGGCAAGGAGCTGGTGCTGCTCGCCGGCATGGTCGTCGGCACCCGCACCCAGATGACCCGCCGCGGCAAGATGGCTTTCGTCACCCTCGACGACGGGTCGGCCGCGCAGGAGGTGTCGGTGTTCAACGAGGTCTATGACGCGGAGCGGGCAAAGATCGTTGTCGACGATGCGCTGATCGTCGAAGGCAAGGTGCAGAAGGACGATTTCAGCGGCGGTTATCGCGTCGTGGCCGAACGCCTGATGACGCTCGCCGAGGCGCGCGCACGTTTCGCCAAGCAGTTGACGCTGCGCATGAACGGCGAGGTGAGGGAGGCCGGCGGCGGGGCCGCCGCGGCGAAGAAGCTGCAAAGCCTGATGTCACCCTATCGCGACGGCCAGACCCCCGTGGTCCTGCGCTATCGCAACCGGGATGCCGAAGCCGAGATGCGCTTCGGCGAAAGCTGGCGTGTGCGTCTCGATAATCGACTGATCGACGATTTGCGCGATTGGCTGAAGCCGGAAAACGTCGAGGTGACCTACCCGTGAGCGAACCGCTGATCATCGACCAGACCATGCTCGACGCGGCGAGCGACGCTGCACGCGAATCGCCGCGCGGCCGGCGCAACCGCAACTTCCATGCGGCCAACGAGGCTCCCTGCCACCGCCTGCTCAACGCGATCGAGCCGGGTTCGTATGTTGCGCCGCACCGACACCTTGATCCGGCCAAGGACGAGAGCATCCTCATCCTGCGCGGCCGGCTCGGCTGCGTCTTCTTCGACGCTGCGGGAAATGTCGAACGTAAGTGCCTGCTTTCGCCAAACGACACGGTGGGCGTGGATATTCCGCATGGCACCTGGCATGGCATCGTCGCCCTCGAATCGGGGACGGTGTTCTTCGAGGCCAAGGCCGGGCCTTATCTGGCGCTGTCTGCCGACGAAACCGCGCCCTGGGCTCCGCGCGAAGGCGAAGATGGCGCTGCCGCGTTTTGTGCAGTGCTTCGCGGTCTGTTCGACTGAGCACTGCTTGCGAAGGCAGGCGGAATGGGCGATTTGGCCCGGCATGGCTGGCAAGCCCCACGTTTGCTTGTTCCTGGGGGCGATGGCTCGTAGTGCATTCATCCATGCGGGTTCCCGGCTGGTGTGCTTGAAGTGTCGGTTCTCGTAGACAGCGCAAGTCACGCTTTCATGCCGATTTTCGGCATTCACTGCCCGACAGTGTCGGGATCCCAAGACGTTTTTTGCGGGTGATCGCATTCGCAATTCAGCCCCATCGCGTACGCAACCTTTCTTTTCGTTTCGCAAAATCCTCTTTTAATCAGTTTGCTACGAAGCCTGGCTCGCGCCGTTCCGGTTGCTGCGGTGGCTTGGGTGGCTACGCCGTTCGCTGGTGGCGCGGGGGGCAAATGGCTGGAATCCCTTGCCAGGCGTGCCACACGAGGGCGAAGTGCTTATTGGCATGGTCGTTGCTAACAAGAGATTGGCTTGTCAAGTGCCTTTTCGACGGCGCGCGGGGTTGGGCAGAAGAATTTCAAGCCGAGCGTGAAATACGTCGTAAAGCATTTAGCGGAGCAATCGCGAGTGGCCAGGTCAGAGGCAGCTCGCACACGCTGAAAAAGGCAAATCACCCGAAAGGGTGAGACGCAAAGCCGTTGGCCTAAACCGATCGCGAATTCGGTCGGCAGGGCAGCCCGGTTGCCAGTGATGCGAATCACCGGCGCGCAGCTACTTTATGCGCGCAACGGATGATCTTGCGCCATCGTCATCCCGGCCGCCCCCAGCGGCAAGTTGAAATCGTGTTGCTTTCGGGGGCGTCATGTTCCGGACGTTGGACTCCATCAGAATTCTCGCGGCAGTCGTTCTGTCGCTGCTCCTCGGCGTGCTGTCGATGCCCGCTTTCGCCGGCCAGGCCAGCCTGGCGTGGAACGCATCGGCCTCGACTGGAGTGACCGGTTACAAGGTTCACTACGGCACCGCGAGCGGCAGCTACGGCACGCACCTCGATGTCGGCAACACGCTGAGCACGACGATT
>JAEUNL010000005.1 GCA_016791115.1 Rhodocyclaceae bacterium | reverse complement strand
TCCAGCCAAATGCCCAACTCTCGCCAGACATCCATGAACCTCGCCCCGATAAGAACTCAGCTCACGACTACATCAACCAACTCAACCCACCACAGCACCCACACCTATCGGCTGTTCTAACTGTTAAAGATCGTTCCGCTTGTTTGCGGCTCCGCGACCAGCAGAGAAGCGGAATTATATGGGGCTTTTTGGCTTGTGTAAACACCCCTTGCACTTTTCCGCCATCCCGGCAGCGCCAAACAAAGTCCTGCCCGTAGCAATCATCGCCGCAATTGAATGCACCGACTCCTCTCCCAAGCTGTTCATCGTCAGAAGGAGATCGTCCAGCGAAGGCTGCTGCGCCGTCAATCACGGCGCGCATTCAGCTTCGACTGGACGTATGATCGGGACTCCATAATCTCAGTTCCCCGCTGACCACGGGCGGCATCGAGCATCGCGTGACACCATGGCAATTGCCGACAAGCGGATTCTCATTGTCGACGACGATGTCGTCGAGCGCTTCGTGCTGCGAGGCGCTTTCGAAGCTCGCAACTACGTGGTCGAGGAGTGCAACAACGCCGAGGAGGCACTCGATTTCTGTAGTGCGCACCGCCCCTCTCTCGTCGTAACGGATATCAATCTGCCCGGAGCCAGCGGCCACGATCTGGCAAGGCGGTTGCGCGCACGCTTTCCGACATCCGACATGCCGATCGTGATCATCACGGGCGCGCGCAGTCCGGAAGGTTGGGACCGCGCGATCGAAGCAGGTGCGCAGGCGATGGTGCTGAAGACCAGTGACCTTACGCCCATCATCCAGACAGTGGATCGACTGCTCGGAGTCACCGAAGCGAGCAGCACAGCAACCATCCGCATGCGACCACCGCGTCGCTGAAAATCGACGCAGCCAAGGCGTCACACCGCTATTGCACCCTGTTCCAAAAGTTCTGTAATCCGCACGGCATCGCAGTCGAGCCAGTCCTGCAACGCCGATACCGTATCGCGTCCGAGTCCGGGCGGGGCCGAGCGATACTCTACCGGCGTTGCGGAATAGCGGATCGGATTGGCGACCAACGGTATCCGCCCCGCTACCTCATGCGGCACCTCGACGCACAGTCCGCGCGCAACGACGTGAGGGTCAGCGAAAACCCGGGCCAGATCATTGATCGGTCCGCAGGGCACACCTCCCGCCTCGAACACTCCGATCCAAGTCTTCGTCGTTCGCATCACGGTTACTTGGCGCATCAGCGGAATCAAGCTGTCGCGGTTTGCCACACGCTGCGCATTCGTCGCGAATCGCGGATCGTTCGCCCATTCCGGCCGTCCCGCGAGTTCGCAGAATTTCGCAAACTGACTGTCGTTGCCGATGGCCAGGATCATGTCACCGTCTGCCGTTGGAAAATCCTGGTACGGCACGATGTTCGGGTGCGCATTGCCCATGCGCTTCGGTGCAATGCCGGTAGTCAGGAAGTTCATGGCTTGATTGGCCAGGCACGCCACCTGCACATCAAGCAGCGCCAGATCGATATGCTGGCCTTCGCCCGTCCGGTCACGATGCGAGAGCGCGCCCAGAACCGCCGCCGTTGCATAGAGGCCCGTGAGAATGTCGGTCAGCGCTACGCCGACCTTCTGCGGGCCTGCGCCGGGTTCTCCGTCCTTGGCACCCGTCACGCTCATCAGTCCGCCCATGCCCTGGATCAGGAAGTCGTAGCCTGCGCGATTGGCGTACGGCCCATCCTGCCCGAAGCCGGTGATCGAGCAGTAAACAAGCCGCGGGTTCAACTCGGCCAGCGCCGGGTAGTCGAGGCCGTATTTCGCCAGCCCGCCGACCTTGTAGTTCTCCAGCACCACGTCCGCCCGTTGTGCCAGTTCGCGCACCAGCACCTGCCCGGCCGGCTGCGTAATGTCGATTGCCACCGAGCGCTTGTTGCGATTGGCGCACAAGTAGTAAGCGGCGATCCCGGTGTCCCTGCCATCGGAATCGCAAAGGTTCGGCGGCCCCCAGTGGCGGGTGTCGTCACCGATGCCGGGCCGTTCGATCTTCAGCACGTCGGCGCCGAGGTCGCCGAGCAACTGGCTCGCCCAAGGCCCGGCCAGGATACGCGACAGGTCGAGCACCTTGAGATGTGACAGCGCCCCGGCCATGCTTAAAAGAAGGCCTGGATGCCGGTCTGTGCGCGACCGAGGATCAGGGCATGGATGTCGTGGGTGCCTTCGTAGGTATTCACGACTTCGAGGTTCACCAGGTGTCGCGCCACGCCGAATTCGTCCGAAATGCCGTTGCCACCCATCATGTCGCGCGCCATGCGCGCGATGTCGAGCGCCTTGCCGCAGGAGTTGCGCTTGATGAGCGACGTGATTTCGACGGCGGCGGTGCCCTCGTCCTTCATGCGGCCGAGGCGCAGGCAGCCTTGCAGACCGAGCACGATCTCGGTTTGCATGTCGGCGAGCTTCTTCTGGATCAGCTGGTTCGCGGCAAGCGGACGCCCGAACTGCTTGCGATCCAGAACATACTGGCGCGCGCGCAGCCAACAGTCCTCGGCGGCACCGAGCGCCCCCCAGCCGATGCCGTAGCGTGCCGAATCGAGGCAGGTGAACGGTCCCTTGAGGCCACGCACATCGGGAAAGATGTTCTCTTCCGGCACGAACACCTCGTGCATCACGATCTCGCCGGTGATCGAGGCGCGCAGTCCGACCTTGCCGTGGATCGCCGGTGCACTCAAGCCCCTCCAGCCCTTCTCCAGCACGAAGCCGCGAATCGCGTCGCGGCCGTTCTCGTCGAGCTTGGCCCAGACCACGAACACGTCGGCGATGGGACTGTTTGTAATCCACATCTTGCTGCCGGAAAGGCTGTAGCCCCCTGCCACCTTCTTCGCCCGCGTCACCATCGAGCCCGGGTCGGAACCATGGTTCGGTTCGGTCAGTCCGAAGCACCCTATCCATTCACCGCCAGCCAGTTTGGGCAGGTATTTCCGTCGCTGCGCCTCGCTGCCGAATTCGAAGATCGGCAGCATCACCAGCGACGACTGCACGCTCATCATCGAGCGGAACCCCGAATCGACACGCTCGATTTCGCGTGCGATGAGGCCGTAGCTCACGTAGCCAAGGCCGGCGCCGCCATACTCGGC
Source organism: Rhodocyclaceae bacterium (assembly GCA_016791115.1). Lineage (GTDB taxonomy): Bacteria > Pseudomonadota > Gammaproteobacteria > Burkholderiales > Rhodocyclaceae > Methylophosphatis. The sequence continues at coordinate 81,112 of JAEUNL010000005.1, read as the reverse complement.
CGGAATCGTCGCGCCGAGCAGCCCGAGCTCGCCCATTTCGCGAAAGACCGCCGCATCGGTCGACTCGTTGCGGAATGCTTCCAGCACACGCGGCGCCAGACTTCCCTGGGCATACGCGTGCGCTGCATCGCGCACCATGCGCTCCTCGGCGCTCAACTGCGCCTCGAGCAACAGCGGATCAGCCCAGTTGAACGCAGTGTTCGTTTCGCCCATTTCCCCTCCTGCTTCCACCATCGCAACCGCGCCAGCCTTTTTCGACGCCGCGCCAGGTCGCATCGGAATCGCGGTTTAATTATTCCGCCATATCACTCCGAAGGCCACTTCGTCCCAAGGGTCAAAAAAAACCATTCCAGCCAGATCCCACATGCTACTTGCTGTTCAGCCAAATTGGCAAACGATCAATCGGCACATATTTGTGCAAGAATTGCACAAATAATCTCGACCGACACCATGCGACGCCAGATCCCCGCCACCGCCGTCCTGCTCACCTTCGAGGCAGCGGCGCGCCACCAGAGCTTCACCAAGGCCGCGGCGGAACTGTCGCTGACGCAAAGTGCCGTATGCCGGCAGATCAACGGCCTAGAGGCGCAGCTCGACGTGGCACTGTTTCGGCGCAACCGCCGCGGCGTCATGCTCACCGAAGCCGGGCAGGCCTACGCGCGCCAGGTCGCGCAGCACCTGACGGGGATCGAGCGGGATACGCTCGACCTGATGGCCGGACGGGGCGCCGGCGGCACCATCGAGCTGGCGGTTGCGCCGACTTTCGCGACGCGCTGGCTGCTGCCGCGCTTGGCGGAACTCGCCCGACAGCGCCCTGACATCACGGTTAACCTGACCACCCGCACGCGGCCTTTCCTGTTCGACGACGAGGAATTCGACGCTGCCATCTACAACGGCGACGGCCAGTGGGCCGGCGCCGAAACCCACTTCCTCCTGCGCGAAGATCTGATGGCGGTAGCAAGTCCGACACTGCTCGACGGGCACGAACATCTGACGCCGCATCACCTTGCGGCTCTGCCCCTGCTCCAGCAGACGACCCGCCCGACCATCTGGCGAGAATGGTTCGAATCGCTCGGTCTGCAGGTATCACACGCGATGGCGGGGCCGCGTTACGAACTCTTCTCCATGCTCGCGCAGGCAGCGCGCTGTCACATGGGCGTTGCGCTGATTCCACGTTTCCTGTTGGAGGAGGAACTGCGCGAAGGCAAGCTGGTAGTCGCCAATCCGCACGTACTGGCGCGCAAGAATGCCTATTACCTCGCCTGCCCGGAGCGCTGCGCCGACAACCCTGCCGTCACGCACTTTCGCGACTGGCTGCTCAATGAAGCGCGTGCCTCCCGGCACGACCTCGACGATTCCTGACCCGCGCCAGGGTGCTCAGGCCGCGCGGCGCAGTTCGACGTGGCAATCGACCAGAGCCGCCACCGAATTGGCAATCCGGCCGCCGCGATCGACGATCCAGCGTTCGAGCAAGCCGGTGAGAAACGTCAGCGTTTCCATGGCAAGCAGATCCGGCGTCAGACCGGGACGCAACAAACTCTGCGCGGCCGCGCGCTCATAGACAACTCGCAGTGCATCCTGAAGATGTCGGTGCGATTCGAAAACCAGCTGTAGCGCATCGGCCAGTTCGCCCGTGTATTCGCAGCGAAGCAGGAGGATCTCGAGCGTCTGTCGCGCCATATCGTCGTGCGCCAGCATGTCGAACACCGCCTTCAGCGCCTCGGCAATCGCAGTCAGCGGATCGGGCTGGCGGTCGACAGCGAGCGCTTCGCCAATCTGCCGCGTGAACGATTCGTACCCTTCGCTGCGCACCGCGAAGAACAGCGCGGACTTGTCCTTGAAGTGCCAATAAACGGCGCCGCGAGTCACGCCCGCCGCAAGCGCGATCTGCTCGAGGCTGCTGCAGCGCACGCCGCGCTCATGAAACACACGCCTTGCCGCAGCCACGATCTCCCGGCGCGTCTGCTCTGCTTCTGCCTTGGTACGTCGAACCATTACGGAACCACCCTGCTCACGTGATACATACAGTTGTGTATGTATATAATAATCGCAAGAAAAATTCAGGAAAATTCGATCATGCCGTCGTTGCGCGATGCGTCTTCTGCCCGCCCCGGGGAGCCTCGTTCCACCCGTCGCCGTGCCATCCTGGCGGCGGCATTCGGCCTGTGCATGGCCGCGTGTTCGGACAAGCCCGGCGCGCCGAACGCGCAGGGCACGCCCGGTGCGGCGCCACCGGCCCTGCCTGTTACGCTCCTCAAAGTCGCGCCGACGCGCGCGCCGCTGGCAATCGAAGCCGTTGCGCAAACCGAAGGCGCGCGCGAGGTTGAAGTCCGCGCCCGCGTCTCCGGCATCCTGGAGAAGCGGCTTTACGAGGAAGGCGCGCCGGTCAAGGCCGGCCAGGTGCTGTATCGCATCGAACGCGCGCCGTATGAAATCGCGCTGTCCCAGGCCAAAGCGCAGCTCTCGGAACAGCGCGCGCGCCTTGAACAAGCCAGCCGCGAGGCCGAGCGACTCAAAGGCCTGCTCTCGGAAAAGGCGATCAGCCAGAAAGAGTACGACGACGCATCGTCGACCAACGCGGTGGCAAAAGCCGCGCTGCAATCGGCGGAAGCCGCAGTCAGCCAGGCCGAGCTGAACCTCTCCTACACCAGCGTCACGGCACCGGTTTCCGGCATGACCGGCCGATCGCAGCGCTCCGAAGGCACGCTCGTCAACAGCGTCACGGACAGCCTGCTCACCACCATCGTGCAACTCGACCCGATCTGGGTGCGCTTCAGCCTCCCGGAAAGCGATATCGCACGCCTGCCCGGCAAGCGGGTTTCCACGGCGTCGATCAAAGCCGTCGAACTGGTGTTGCCCGATGGCAGCCTCTACCCGCACAAGGGACGCATCAACTTTTCCGCAAGCCGGCTTGACGCGCGCCTGGGTACGCAGGAACTTCGTGCCGAGTTCCCGAACGACGAAAGCCGCGTGCTGCCGGGACAGTTCGTCAAGGTGCGCCTGGTCGCCGGCGAACAGGACAACGTTTTCCTCGTGCCGCAGTCTGCAGTGGTGAGCAGCGACCAGGGGCGCATGGTGTTCCTGCGCGGGGCTAACGGCACTGTCGAGCCGCGCCCGATCAGCGCAGGCGAATGGCTGGGCAAGGACTGGATCATCACCGGTGGCCTCAAGCCGGGTGACGAGGTGATCACCGACAACCTGCTCAAGCTGCGCCCAGGCGCACCGGTCGTGGACAAGGCAACGCTGCCGCCGCCGGCGCAGCCCGGCGCAGGCGCGCCGGCGGCTGCCGCCCCGGCCGACAAGCCGAAGAACTGAGGGAGCGGCCATGTCGCGCTTCTTCATCAGCCGGCCGATCTTCGCGTCGGTCATCTCGATCATCATCGTGATCGCCGGCATCATGTCATCGCTCACGCTGCCGGTGTCGCAGTATCCCGAGATCACGCCGCCTACGGTGATCATCAGCGCCACCTACCCCGGCGCCAACGCCGAGACGCTGGCCAAAACCGTCGCGGCGCCGATCGAGGAACAGTTGTCCGGCGTCGAAGGGCTGCTCTATTTCAATTCGACGTCGACATCGAACGGCACCGTTTCGATCACCGCGACCTTCGAAGTCGGCACCAACCCGGACACCGCGCTGATCGCGGTGAACAACCGCGTCAAGGTCGCCGAACCGCGCCTGCCCGACGACGTACGCCGCACCGGCGTACTGGTGCAAAAACGTTCGAACAACCTGCTCATGTTCGTCGCGCTCAAGGCCAACGAGGGCAATTACGACACGCTGTATATCGCCAACTACATCTCGACCAACGTGATCGAGGAAATCCGCCGCGTGCCCGGCGTTGGCGATGCACTGCAGTTCGACGCCCAGTATGCGATGCGTGTATGGCTGAAGCCGGATGTGATGGCCAAGCTCGGCATCACGACGAGCGACATCGCCGCGGCGATCCGTGTGCAGAACGCGCAGAACGCAGCGGGCAAGATCGGTCAGGATCCGATCGTAGCGGGACAGCAATTGACCTACACCGTCAGCGCCAAGGGTCGCCTGCTCACACCCGAGGATTTCGGGAACATCGTATTGCGCGCCGAAGGGCCGGCCGGCCTGGTGCGCCTGAAGGACGTGGCCCGGCTGGAACTTGGGGCCGAAAACTATGACCGTAACGTCACGGTCAACGGCGTGCCAGTTTCCGGCATGGGCATCTACCTGCAATCGGGTGCAAACGCGCTCGATACGGCGAATGCGGTGCGGGCCAAGATGGACGAATTGAAAAATCGGTTCCCGACCGGTCTCGAGTACCTCGTGCCACTCGACACGACTCGCTTCATCAGGGCATCGGCACGCGAAGTCTTGATCACGCTGATCGAGGCCGCACTGCTGGTGATCGCAGTCGTCTACCTGTTCCTGCAAAGCTGGCGCGCTACGCTGATCCCCATCATCGCGGTACCGGTTTCGCTCATCGGGGCCTTTGCCGGCTTGTGGCTGTTCGGCTTCTCGATCAACACCCTGACCCTGTTCGCCATGGTGCTGGCGATCGGTATCGTGGTCGATGATGCGATCGTGGTGCTCGAAAACGTCGAGCGCCTGATGAGCGAACAGAAAATGTCGCCAAAGGACGCAGCGGTCGAGGCGATGCGCGAGGTCTCGAGCGCGGTGGTGGCGATCGTGCTGGTACTCTGCGCAGTGTTCATCCCGGTCGCCTTCCTCGGCGGCATAGCGGGCAAGCTCTATCAGCAGTTCGCAGTCACCGTGGCCGTCGCCGTGGTGATCTCCGGAATCGTTGCGCTGACGCTGACGCCCGCGCTGTGCGCCCTGTTGCTCAAGCCCCAGCACCAGGAATCGCGTCTGTTCCGGCCATTCAACCGGCTGTTCGAAAGCGCGACCCGCGGCTTCACCCGCACGGTCGGACTGACCCTGCGCCACGGCATCATCGGCACGGTGGTGTTCGTGCTGGTGACCGTGGCCGCCGTGTTGCTGGTTCGTGCCGTGCCCGGCAGTTTCGTGCCGCCGGAGGACCAGGGCTACGTATTCGGGTTCGTGACGCTGCCCGACGGCGCGTCGTCAGATCGCACGGTCGAAGCGTTCAACCGTTTCCGCGACACCGTCAGGCAGGATGAAGCGGTCGAGTACATGTTCATGGTGCGGGGTGTCGACTTCATCACCGGCAACAACCGCGCGAGCGTGGCGACGACCTTCATCGTGTTCAAGCCCTGGGAGCAACGCGCCGCGGTGGCCGACCAGTTGGCGAAGAAGTTCGTCGGCATCGGCATGCAACAGCCGGCCGGCATGGGCATCGTCTTCAATCCACCCGCGATCCAGGGTCTTGGCACGGCGGGCGGCTTCGAGGCCTACGTGCAAAACCGCGCCGACGCCGACCCGAAGCGACTTGCACAAGTCAATGCGCAGTTCCTCGAAGCGCTCAGGAAGCGCCCGGAACTGACGGGCCTCAACAGCTTCTTCCGCGTCACCGCGCCGCAACTCTATGTCGAGGTCGACGAGTTCAAGGCAATGTCCCTCGGCATACCGCTCGATGCGATCTACGCAACGCTTCAGGCGACGATGGGCACGCTCTATGTCAATGACTTCAACCGCGGCGGCAAGACCTACAAGGTCGAACTCCAGGCCGACGCGCCGTACCGCATGCGCCCCGAGGATCTCGGCAAACCCTACGTCCGCGCGGCGAGCGGCGCGATGATTCCGCTGTCGGCGATCATCAGCGTGAAATCCATTGTCGGGCCCGAGATGATCGAACGCTTCAACGGCTTCGTATCAGCCAAGGTGCTGGGAAATGCCGCGACCGGTTTCAGTTCGGGCGACGCGATCCGCGCCGTCGAATCGGTCGCCACCGAGGTACTGCCGGAAGGCTACCGCCTTGAATGGTCAGGCCAGAGCTTCCAGGAGAAGCGCACCGGCAAGGCGTCGATCATTGCATTCGCGTTCGGCATCGTCATGGTGTTCCTCATTCTCGCGGCACAGTTCGAGAAATGGTCACTGCCGCTGGCGGTGATCCTCGCTGTGCCTTTTGCGATGTGCGGTGCGCTGATTGCCGTGCTGATCCGCGGCATGCCAAACGACATTTACTTCCAGATCGGCCTTGTGGTGCTGGTCGGCCTAGCGGCCAAGAACGCCATCCTGATCGTCGAGTTTGCGTCGCAGAAGCAGTCCGAAGGCATGTCACCCTTCGATGCCGCGCTCGAGGCCGCACGCCTGCGCTTCCGTCCCATCGTGATGACGTCACTGGCTTTCGTGCTCGGTGTGCTGCCGCTTGCCATCTCGACGGGCGCCGGGGCTGCGGCACGCCGGTCGATGGGAACCGGCGTGGTTGGCGGCATGCTGGCGGCAACATTCGTCGCAACCATATTCGTGCCGATGTTCTTCAAGTGGCTGTCAGGCAGGAAGAACCGGCCCGAATCGGCCCCCCGGGCAACGCCGGCCGGGGAGCAAGCGTCATGATCATGATCCGGCCCCTCCTCGTTTCTGCGCTCGCGCTCTCTGCTGCGCTTGCTGGCTGTGCCGTCGGACCGGATTTCCATCGTCCCGACGTGGGCCTGCCGGCTGCTTTCAGCGAGTCTTCGGCAGCAACCGCGTCAGCCGCAATCGATCGGAACTGGTGGAAGCTGTTCTCCGACGAAGCACTGAACCGGCTGGTCGATCGCGCGCTTGCCGACAACGCCAACCTGCAGGCCGCCGTCGCCCGCATCGAACAGGCCGATGCCGTACTGCGCGAGGCCGGTTCCGCGCTGTTCCCGCAAGTCGATCTCGGCGCCGGCGCCAGCCGCTCGAAGATCAGCAGCGTTGCCGGCACGCCATTGCCATCCACCGCGGATCCGATCCGCAACAACTTCCAGGTCGGCCTGTCGACCGCCTTCGAGCTCGATTTCTGGGGCAAGCTGCGGCGCGCTTCCGAGGCGGCACGCGCCCAGGCGCTGGCCACGCGGCACGCCCACGATACGGTTGCGCTGACACTGGTCAGCCAGGTGACGAATACCTATCTGAACCTGCGCTCGCTGGACGCCCAGATCGCCGTTTCGCGCCAGACGCTTGCGTCACGCGAGGAAGCGCTCGGCATCGTGCGCAGCCGCGCATCAAGCGGGCTCGCGTCGGATCTCGACATTCAGCAGTCGACGAGCGCCGTATCCGGCATGCGCGCGCAGATCGCCGATCTCGAACGCCAGCGCGCCATCGCCGAACACCAACTTGGCGTCCTGACCGGCGATCTCGAAATGTCGATTCCGGCCAGCGGCGTCGACAGCCTGCCCATGCCGCCGCTCCCGCCTGCGGGCTTGCCGTCGGCGCTCCTGGACGGCCGCCCAGACATCATGCAGGCGGAGGCCCAGCTTGCCGCGGCGAACGCGCAGATCGGCGTCGCCAAGGCACAGTTGTTCCCGTCGATCTCGCTGACCGGCAACTTCGGCAGCCAGAGCAAGGAACTCTCGGATCTGTTCGGCAGCGCAGCGACGATCTGGTCGTTCGGTCTGGCACTCGATTTGCCGATCTTCGACGCCGGCAAGCGCGTAGCGCGCGTCGAGCAGGCCACCGCCCAGCAGAAGCAGGCCTTGGCGAACTATGTGCAAAGCATTCGCAACGGATTCTCGGAAGTGCGCGACGCCCTGACAGCCTCGGAGCAATACGCGCGCAGCGCACGGGCACTGCAGGAACAGACCGCCGCTGCGGAACGCACGCTCGAATTGGCGCGGAAGCGTTACCAGTCTGGCTATTCGCCCTACCTCGAAGTGCTGGATGCCCAGCGCAATGCAAACGACGCGCGCCTCGGTTACCTGCGCAGCCGCCAGGCGCAACTGAGTGCAGCAGTCAGCCTGTATGCCGCGCTCGGCGGCGGATGGTACGGCAAACCAGAAGGCATCGAAGCGCCGCCGCGGTAGCGGGGTCACCGCTGGACGATCGGGCATCCCGTCTGATCGTCCAGCCGAAGCTGCCGCCTACATGCCTTGGTAGATGGGCCCCTCACCGCCCTGCGGCGTGACCCAGGTGATGTTCTGCGTCGGATCCTTGATGTCGCAGGTCTTGCAGTGGATGCAGTTCTGCGCGTTGATCTGCAGGTGCGGATTGGTACCGTCGGCGTTGCGCACGAACTCATACACGCCCGCCGGGCAATAACGCGCCTCCGGCCCGTCGTACCGAGCCAGATTGACCATGATCGGCGTCGCCACATTGGCCAGCTTCAGGTGGCAGGGCTGGCTTTCCTCATGGTTGGTGTTCGACAGGAACACCGAGGAGAGGCGATCGAACGTGATCTGTCCGTCCGGCTTCGGATAGTCGATCGGCTTGGACTCGGCGGCATCCTTGAGCTGGTCGTGGTCGGCACGGTTGTGCAGCGTCCATGGCACCTTGCCCTTGGCGAGCAGCTGTTCGGCGCCGAACAGCAGCGAACCCAGCCACAGGCCCTGCTTCATGTAGGGCTTGAAGTTGCGCGTCTGGTGCAACTCCTCGTACAGCCAGCTCGACCTGAAGGCTTCGGGGAACGCGCCGAGTTCGTCCTGCGCCCGACCCGCCTGCACGGCGTCGTAGGCGGCGTCGGCCGCGAGCATGCCGCTCTTGATCGCCGCATGACTGCCCTTGATGCGTGCGGCATTGAGGAAGCCGGCGTCGTCGCCGATCAGTGCGCCGCCGGGGAAGACAAGTTTCGGCTGGCTCTGCAGCCCGCCAGCGGCGATCGCGCGCGCACCGTAGGAAAGCCGCTTGCCGCCTTCGAAGAAGGGCCGGATCGCCGGATGGGTTTTGTAGCGTTGGAACTCTTCGAACGGCGCAAGGTAGGGATTGGTGTAGTTGAGCCCGACCACGTAGCCCACGGCAATCAGGTTGCCCTTGAGGTGGTAGGCAAAACCGCCGCCGTAGGTGGCCTGATCCATCGGCCAGCCGGCGGTGTGAACGACCAGCCCCGGCAAGTGATGGGTGTCCGGCACCTCCCACAGTTCCTTGAAACCGATGCCATAGGTCTGCGGGTCGACGTGCTGGCGCAGCGTGAACTTTGCTTCCAGTTGTTTGCCGAGATGGCCGCGGCAGCCTTCGGCGAACAGCGTGTATCTGGCGCGCAGTTCCATTCCGGGCTGATAGTTGTGCCCGGGCTTGCCGTCTCGGCCAAGGCCGACATCGCCGGTGACGACGCCCGCGACGCGACCCTGCTCGTCATACAGCACGTCCGCGCCGGCAAAGCCGGGATAGACCTCGACACCCAAGGCTTCGGCCTGTTCGCCCAGCCACTTGACGACGTGGCCGAGGCGCACAATGTAATTGCCATGATTGAGAAAACAGCTCGGCAACAGCTTGGTGGGCGCTTGCCGCGCGCCGTTGCGCGTGAGGAACAGCACGCGGTCTTCGACGACCGGGGTGTCGAGTGGCGCGCCCTGCGACTGCCAATCGGGAATGAGTTCGTTGAGGGCTCGCGGATCCATCACCGCACCCGACAGGATGTGCGCACCGATCTCGGCCGCCTTCTCGATCAGGCATACCGACACCTCGCGCCCTGCCTCCAGCGCGCGCTGCTTGAGCCGGATCGCGGCAGACAGGCCGGCCGGCCCGCCTCCCACGATCAGGACGTCAAAATCCATTACCTCGCGTTCGATCTTCATGGGGAATCAAGTTCTCTTGCCGCTTCGGAACGACGGCATTCCGTTTCGGTCGTCGGTTTATCGTTGTGTTGTGTATTGCTGCCGCCTTAAACGCGAAAGTCTAGCCCGTCGGCGCTCAAACGCAAAGACGCTGGCCGCATCCCGCCGAGACTGAATCGATGTCTGCAGGCCGGAACGCATGGCGCACCATGATGTCCGCAAGGACAATGATCACCTGTCGAACCAACCAGAACGCCGATGATGGACCACGATTCGATTCTGTCTGCACTGATCCCTGCAGTGCTTGCTGCCGGCGAGGCGATTCTCGACGTCTATCGAGGCGAAATCCCTGTACGACAAAAGTATGACAAATCGCCGGTGACGACGGCCGACGAGGTATCGGAACAGATTCTGGGCACGCACTTGAAACGCATCACGCCTGACATTCCGTTAATCGCAGAAGAGGCAATGGCGCGCACGGCAGGAACAGGGCAGACGATCGCCGCGGCGCCGGCATTCTGGCTGATCGATCCGCTCGACGGCACTCGCGAGTTCATCGATCGCAATGACGAATTCACCGTCAACGTCGGGCTGGTCGAACAGGGCGAACCGACGCTCGGCGTCGTGTTCGCGCCTGCGCTCGGGCTGATCTACTGCGGCGCGCAGCAAGGCAGCGCATTTATCGTCGAAGGCGGTGCGCGGCGACCGCTCGCGGTAAGACCGGTTCCACGGCGAGGACTGACCGTACTCACCAGCCGGCACCACGACGATCCGGCGGCGATCGACTTGCTGCTCTCGGGCTGTCGCATCGCGGAACGGCGGCTGGCCGGTTCGTCGCTCAAGTTCTGTCTGATCGCGGCCGGGCAGGCCGACATCTATCCGCGCGTGGGCCGCACCATGGAATGGGATACCGCCGCCGGCCACGCCGTGCTGCGCGCCGCAGGCGGATCGGTCGTCGACCTTGTCGGCGACCCGATGCGATACGGCAAGCCCGGCTTCGCGAATCCGTCTTTCCTCGCGCGCGGTGGATGATCGATAGGCGGTGGCGCGGGCGCGATAACCGCAACCCGGGCCACCGCCCGCACATCCACCCGGTTGCACCGCTCAGTCCTTGATCGCCTCCAGCGCGATGTCGATCGTGACGTCATCGCTGACATTGGGCGCGTACTTGCCGGCATTGAACTCGGTGCGCTTGACCGTCACGCTGGCATTGGCGCCGATGGCGTCCTTCTTCAGGATCGGGTGCGGCATCGACTTGAACGACGTGATGGTCAGCGTGACCGGCTTGGTCACGCCCTTCAGGGTCAGCGAACCATCGATCGCAACCGGCTTGTCACCCTCGAATCGCACGGCGGTCGAGGTGAAGGTTGCGGTCGGGAAGCGCGCCGTGTCGAGGAAATCCTCACCCTGGATGTGCTCGTCAAAGGTCGCGTAGCCGGTGTCGACCGACTTCGTGTCGATGACGACATTCACTGACCCTTTCCTGTTCTCGGCATCCAGAACGATCTTGCCGCTCGTCTTGTTGAAGCGGCTCAACTGCGTCGACATGCCGAAATGGCTGTACGAGAAGCGCGGAAAGGTGTGCGTGCCGTCGATCGTGTAGGTCTGCGGCCCCGCCATCACGGGTGTCGCCGCGATGGCGAGCAGACCGAGGGTTGCGAGGATTCTTGCATTGGCTTTCATGGTGCATTCCCTTCTGTTGGTTGTTGCTGAAACTCGTATCCGATCCGCATTCGCGTCACGGCGCATACCGACCTGCCGGTTGCGCGTCGCTTGCACCAAAGGCGTAGCCATCCATGGCGATCACGTAGTCGTCCACGCCCGCATGCACGCGCCGCGACGAGGCGCCGGCCCCGCCTGCGCCGAGCGCGACGAACAGCGGCAGCAGATGCTCGTCGCTCGGATGAGCGCGGACGGCGTGGGGCGCCTGCCGCCGGTAGTCGAACAATGCCGCGAGGTCGCGTGCTTCGAGCCTGTCGCCGATCCAGTCGGCGAACTCGCGCACGTACGCAGGCGTGCGCCCGCCGTTGGCATGCGCAAGCTGAAAGTCGTGAAGGTTGTGGGTGATGCTGCCCGAGCCGATCACCATCACGCCGCGACTTGCCAGCGGCGCCAGCGCTTCGCCCAGACGGTAGTGATGCGCTGCGTCCAGATGCGCCTGAATGGAGAGCGGAACCACGGGTATGTCCGCATGCGGAAACATCAGCCGCAACGGCACCCAGGCCCCATGGTCGAGTCCGCGCTTGGCGTCGAGACGCGCATCGAAACCCGCCTCTCCCAGTGCACGCGCCACCTCGTTTGCGATCTCGGGACAACCCGTCGCCGGGTAGCGGATTGCATACAGGGCTTCCGGGAAGCCCCAGAAGTCATGGATCGTCTCGAAGCGCTCGGCGCTGCCCACGGTAGCGACGGTGGTACTCCAATGCGCACTGACCATGACGATGGCGCGTGGCTGCGGCAGCGCGCCAGCCATTGCTTGCAGCGCGCGGCCTGCTGCGCCAGGTCGAAGGGCGAACGTCGGTGCGCCATGAGGAACGAAGAGTGAAGGCAGTGTCGACATCGGATTTCCGGTAAGCAGTCAGCGAATGCGACAAACGATACATCGGACGATAGTTACCGAAAAGAGGATAATCTGGAAAACACCATTCTACTTTTGACAACAATGGATACGCTGGATTCAATGCAGACTTTCGTTCGCGTGTGCGAACTCGGCAGTTTTGCCGCCGCCTCGCAGCGCGCCGGGGTTGCACCCTCCGTCGTGACCCGACAGATCGCCGCGCTCGAACGGCGGCTCGGCGTGAAGCTGCTGGTGCGCACCACCCGCCGCGTCGCGCTGACTGCAGCGGGCACGACCTATCTGGAACGCTGTCGCGTGATCCTGAACCTCGTCGACGCGGCGGAATCCGACGTCGCCGACGGACAGCAGACGCCGCGCGGCAACATCCGCATCAGTGTCCCGCTGAGTTTCGGCGTCCGGCGCCTCGCGCCGATGCTGCTGGACTTTTCCGGACGTTACCCCGAGATCGCACTCACCATGGATTTCACTGATCGTCGCGTCAACCTGATCGAGGAAGGCGTCGACGTTTCGATCCGTATCACGCAACGGCTCGATCCGGGCGACATTGCGCGGCGCATCGGCTCGGCGCGGCTGCGCGCGGTTGCGTCGCCGCAGTACCTCGCCCTGCATGGGCAGCCGCGTCATCCGTCGGAACTGATCAACCACGAGTGCCTCGGCTACTCTGCCGGCGATGGCAGCAGCACATGGCAGTTTGCGGTGCGTGGCGCGGTCGAGCGCTTTCCGGTGCGCTGCCGTCTGAACGCCAACAATGGCGACGTGCTGGCGCATGCCGCAGCACTCGGCATGGGCATCACCCTGCAACCGGATTTCATCGTCGACGACGCGATCGAACAGGGAACCCTCGCGCCGGTGCTGGACAAATTCCCCGCGCCGGAACTGGGCATTTACGCCATGCTTCCGGACAATCGCTACATGCCCCACCGCACTCGCAAGCTGATCGATTCTCTCGCCGAGGGCCTGCGCGAGGACTGAGGGGATTCCGATTGGCTCTTGCCTGGAAGGCGCATGAAATCGAGCCCTCCCGGCACCCATGGCCCCGCTGGCCCATGGGCAGGCGATTTCGCGGCCGGCATGCCCGAAAGCCCCTATCCACGCGGCCTTTGCGGGTGCATCCCTTTAAACGTTGTGCCATCCGGCGAACGCCGATCGCGGCCCGCCTGGCCGGCGCGGCATTTCCTACATAACGCGCCGATACTTCCCGCCGACTTCGTAAAGTGCGCTGCTGATCTGCCCCAGCGAACAATGGCGCACCCCGTCTACGAGCACCGCGAACACGTTGCCGTTCTCAATCACGGTCTGGCGGAGCCTGGCCAGCCACACCGGTGCTTCGCCCCTGTTGCGCGCATGGAAGTCGGCCAAACGCTGAAGCTGGCTCTGCTTTTCCTCCTCGGAAGAACGCGCCAACTCGATCTCGCGGGCAGCCGCCTCGGCCTGCGGATTGCGGAAGGTATTCACGCCGATGATCGGATACGAGCCGTCATGCTTCTTGTGCTCGTAATGCAGGCTCTCTTCCTGGATCTTGCCGCGCTGATAACCGGTCTCCATCGCGCCGAGCACGCCGCCGCGGCTGCTGATCGCCTCGAATTCCCGGAGCACCGCTTCCTCGACGAGGTCGGTCAGCTCGTCGATGATGAAGCTGCCCTGGTTGGGATTCTCGTTCTTCGCCAAGCCCCATTCGCGGTTGATGACAAGCTGGATCGCCATCGCCCGGCGTACCGATTCGTCGGTCGGCGTGGTGATTGCCTCGTCGTAGGCGTTGGTGTGCAGGCTGTTGCAGTTGTCGTAGATCGCGATCAGCGCCTGCAGCGTGGTGCGGATGTCGTTGAACGCCATCTCCTGCGCATGCAGGCTGCGGCCGGAGGTCTGCACGTGGTACTTGAGCTTTTGGCTGCGCTCGTTGGCGCCGTAGCGGTTCTTCATCGCCACCGCCCAGATGCGCCGCGCCACACGGCCGATCACGGTGTATTCCGGGTCCATGCCATTGCTGAAGAAGAAGCTCAGGTTCGGCGCGAAATCGTCTATGTGCATTCCGCGCGCGAGGTAGCTCTCGACGTAGGTGAAGCCGTTGGCGAGCGTGAAGGCGAGCTGGCTGATCGGGTTCGCGCCGGCCTCCGCGATGTGGTAGCCGGAGATCGACACCGAATAGAAGTTCTTCACGTCGTGATGGACGAAGTACTCCTGAATGTCGCCCATCATCTTGAGTGCGAACTCGGTGGAGAAGATGCAGGTATTCTGGCCCTGGTCTTCCTTTAGGATGTCGGCCTGCACGGTGCCGCGCACCGTGGCCAGCGTCCATTCGCGGATCTTCCCGGCCTCGTCCCCGGTCGGCTCGCGGCCGTTGTCAGCCTGAAACTTCGCCACCTGCTGGTCAATTGCTGTGTTGAAGAACATCGCCAGGATCATCGGCGCCGGGCCGTTGATCGTCATCGAGACGCTGGTCGTCTGCGCGCACAGGTCGAAGCCGTCGTAGAGCACCTTCATGTCGTCGAGCGTGGCGATCGACACACCCGAGTTGCCGACCTTGCCGTAGATGTCCGGGCGCGGATCGGGGTCGCAGCCATAGAGCGTGACCGAGTCGAAGGCGGTGCTGAGCCGGTGCGCAGGCATCCCCTCCGAGACCTTCCTGAAGCGCCGGTTGGTGCGGAAGGCATCGCCTTCGCCGGCGAACATGCGCGTCGGATCTTCATTCTCGCGCTTGAAGGCGAACACGCCTGCCGTGTAGGGGAACGAGCCCGGCACGTTCTCCTTCATCAGGAAGCGCAGGATCTCGCCCTCGTCTTCATACGCGGGCAGCGCGACCTTGCGTATCCTGCTGCCCGACAGCGACTCACTGGTCAGCTTGGTGCGTATTTCTTTGTCACGGATCTTCACGACGTAGTCATCGGCAGCGTACAGCGCCCTGGTCGTCGGCCACTGGTCGAGCAGCCTGCACGCGGCCGGTGTGAGTTCGCCGTTCTTCCAGTCGATCAGTTCGTCGAAGTGCGCCGCCGCCTTGCCGCATTGCTCGAACAGGGCCTTCGCGGTACGCAACGACTGGCGTTCGCGTGCGATGCGTGCCTGCTGCGCGGCATGCGTGTGGTAGGCGCGCACCGTGTCGGCGATGTCGGCGAGGTAGCGTACGCGCTCGGCCGGGACGATGGCGCGCCCGCGCGAGGATGCCTTGACGGCCACTGCCGGCAGCTGGCCCGGTTGCACGATGCGGCTGCGATCTAGGCCCTGCTCGATCAGCCGCGGCAGGATGGCCTGGTAGAGCGCGGTC
The DNA here is from genome assembly GCA_016791115.1 of Rhodocyclaceae bacterium. Lineage (GTDB taxonomy): Bacteria > Pseudomonadota > Gammaproteobacteria > Burkholderiales > Rhodocyclaceae > Methylophosphatis. The sequence continues at coordinate 65,711 of JAEUNL010000005.1, read as the reverse complement.
ACGCCGTCGTCGTTGAAGCGGCTGGCCTGGGTGCCGTACACCGGCATCTCGTCGGTCGGGCGCGTGAACAGTTCGCGGTTGCGCTGGTATTGCTTGCGCACGTCGCGCAGCGCGTCCTCGGCGCCCTTGCGGTCGTACTTGTTGATCGCAACGAAGTCGGCGAAGTCCAGCATGTCAATCTTCTCGAGCTGGCTGGCCGCGCCAAACTCGGGGGTCATGACGTAGAGCGCGGTGCCGACGAGCGGGACGATCGCGGCATCGCCCTGCCCGATGCCCGAGGTCTCGACGATGATGAGGTCGAAACCCGATAGCTTGCAGGCCGCGATGACTTCGGGGAGCGCGGCAGAGATCTCGGATCCTGTATCGCGGGTAGCCATCGAACGCATGAAGATGTGTTCGTGCTCGATCGCGTTCATGCGGATGCGGTCGCCCAGCAGTGCGCCCCCGGTACGCTTGCGTGACGGATCGATCGAGATGATGGCGATGCGCAGCCGGTCTTCCTGGTCGAGGCGCAGGCGCAGCACGAGTTCGTCGGTGAGTGAGCTCTTGCCGGCACCGCCGGTGCCGGTGATGCCGAGGGTCGGCGTGGCAATGCTGCCGGCGGCGTCGCGCAGGGCGGCCGTGAGTGTATCGTCGTAGCGGCCGTTTTCCAGCGCGGTGATCACGCGCGACAGGCTGCGCCGGTCGCCGCTGCGCAGGGCGCCCAGAACGTCGCCGGGTTGCGGCGCCCGGGCGGCGTTGTCGCAATCGGCCTGGCGGATCACGTCGTCGATCATGCCCTGCAGCCCGAGCGCGGCGCCGTCTTCGGGCGAGTAGAGACGTGCCACGCCGTACTCGTGCAACTCGGCGATCTCGCGCGGCACGATGACGCCGCCGCCACCACCGAACACCTTGATGTTCTCGCCGCCGTGGCTGCGCAGCAGGTCGATCATGTACTTGAAGTATTCGACATGGCCACCCTGGTAGCTGGTGACCGCGATGGCCTGCACGTCCTCCTGGAGCGCGGCATTGACGATCTCCCCCACCGAGCGGTTGTGCCCGAGGTGGATGACCTCCGCACCACTGGATTGCAGAATCCGCCTCATGATGTTGATCGAGGCATCGTGGCCGTCGAACAAGGCCGCGGCGGTCACGAAACGCAGCCTGTTGGCCGCCTTGCCGGCTTTCGGTAGCGTCGGGATCGTCATCAGGACTTCCTGTTCATAGACAGTGTTTGCGTATTGCGGGCCGCCCGGGGCGGGCATCGCGCGCCCTCGGGCGCTGGTTGCAGTCGCCATGGTATGCCCGCTTCGGCCCCGCTTCCATTGCCGCAACGGACGGCCATCATGCATAATCCGCCAAACTAATTCGTAACCCGCCCATTCGGGCAAGATCGGTGAAAAGACCGATGTCAAAACGCATCGGTGGCGCTGAAGCCAGCCCGCCGCAGCGCCACCGCGCAAGCGTCGCAGCGGGATTCGTCTCCGGCATGCTGTCCGGCCTCGCGTCCCGCGGCGTCGATTGCGAACGCCTGCTCGCGGAATCGTCAATCGACCCGGCGCGGCTGCGCGACGGCACCCGGCGCGTACCGGTGGGGATCTACTCGGATCTCTACAACCGCGTCGTGCGCCGGTTCGACGACGAGGGCTTCGGGCTCTTCTTAAATCCACTGCGCTTCGGCACGTTCGAGTTCCTGTGCAGGAGCATGATCGGCAGCCGCTCGCTGGAAGAAGCGCTCGAGCGGGCGGGCCGCTTCCTGCGCATCGTGTTGCCCGACCTCGCAGTCGAGATTCGCCGCGGCCCGGTGACAGCGGAACTGCGAATTTCCGAGACCGTCGCACTGCAACCGGACCCGGACGATCCGCGCCGCGTATTCGCATTCGAGTGGATCCTGCGCCTGCTGCACGGACTGTCGTGCTGGCTGGTCGGCCGCGACCTGGCCCTGAACGCGGTGCGCTTCCCGTACAGCCGACCGGCCCATGCGACCGACTACGCGCTGATCTACACCGCCCACTCGCAGTTCGGCGGGACGGCGCTCGTCGCCTTACTGAATGCAAACCTGCTCGACCTGCCCATCAGGCGCGACGAGGAGGCCCTGCGCGCGTTCCTCGACGGCGCGCCGGGCAAGATCGCCGCGCTCTACCGGCGCGACCGGGAGATGGTTCGCCGCGTCAAGGACATCGTTGCCGCCGCCCTGCCCGCGCCGACTTCGCTCGAGGATGTTGCGCGGCGCCTCAACCTGTCCTCGCGCAGCGTCCATCGCCGCCTGCACGAGGAAGGCTCGTCGCTGCGCGCGATCAAGGATGCGCTGCGCCGCGATCTCGCACTGGCGCGACTGGCAAAGTCCGACGAAGCGATTGCCGACATCGCGACGAATCTGGGCTACGCCGACCCTTCCACGTTCTATCGCGCCTTCATGAGCTGGACCGGCATCGCGCCGACGACCTACAGGGAGAGGCTGGCGCAAGCGCGAAGCTGAATCCCGGCCAACACCCGGCCGTGCACGCTGCCGTTGCAGAATCTGCGTGACGCGCGCCGAACGAGGCCGCCAGCTTTGCGCCGGGCTAGGCGCCGTCTCCCGTTGGCCCGCATCGTCTTGTGTTATCGCGGTGTCGTCATCGCTCGCGGCAGCGCTGCAGCCAGGTGCGGCGCATCGCACCGCAAGCCGGCAGAGCGAAGTCCAAGGCCGGGCCGCCCTCGACCCTGGCCTCCGTGCGGGTCCAGTCCTGTCGCGTGGGAATGCTCGTCCGCTGACATCGCAGCGAACCTGCAATGGCGTTTCCGGTCGAAGCGGTCACGTCTGCCACAACCAGGAGAACGCGCCCATGCACCCGTTTGCGCTTGCCCTCATCACGGTATTCGCCTTGTCGTCCGGTGCGGCATCCGCTGCCGGCGACTTGACGCGGCAGGATCCGGTAACCGTGACTTTGCTCGTCGGCAGCACCAGCGGCGACCATCGCTTCCAGCCGGACAAGCTTGGATTCGAGACCGGGAAGCTCCATGTTCTCAGGCTGGAAAACCCGAGTCCCAATGCCTACTACTTCGGATCGCAGGGTCTGGCGGATTCGATCTACTCGCGCAAGGTGGTCGCGCTCGGCGCCGACAACAAGCCGCTTGCGGAGATCTACGGACCGGTCAGGCGGATCGAGCTCAAGCCCGGTGCGGTTGTCGAATGGTGGTTCGTGCCGGTTCGCACCGGCAAGTTCGACGACGTGATGTCAACCCGTTCGCATGCAGAGGCCGGCATGCGCGCGACGATCGAGATACGTTGAATCGGGCCGGCGAGAACGCGCCGCACCCATGCCGGGAGGCGCACGCAATGGCGCTCTTCAGGGTGCCATCGCCGGCTGTCTCGTGGAATGGCGCTCGCCGGCCGGCATGCTCTGCAATGGCCACCTGATGCGCCTTTCAGGCCGGTTGCCGTGACAGCGCTACCGGTTGTGCGATTCGATGTAGCTGCGAATCGCCCAGATCGCTTCCTGGGACATGAAGTCGCGCCAGCCGGGCATGTGCGTCACGCCGACGATGGTCTTGCCATCGCGCACGGTCTTGAGAAAGTAATGATCCTGGTCGCGCAGGCAGGCCGCGCGCCGCGCTTCGTCGGCAATCTTGCGGCAAGAGACGTCGAGCATGCGCAGGTCCGGACCGATGCCGCCCGAAGTTGCCAGCACATGACAGCGAGAGCAGGCCTGCTCGAACACCTGTGCACCAACCGTAACGGCCGTCGCGTTGCCGCGATAGGGATTCTCCTCGCGCAATGCGCTGCCAAGCGCCGGCAATGCTCGGGTGTCCACGTTCACTCGGAATGCCTGTTCGCCGGCAGGCGCGCCACCCGCTGCGAATCCGTACAACAGCAGCACGGCCGCCGCAAGGGCGCGTCCTGCGCGCTTGGCCGTCGCCTTCTTGTCGTTCTCTTTCATTCCCAACCCTTCGGGCAGCCTGTGCAGCCGTCGAATGTCGAATCCGGAAAAATGGTGTAGCGCAGGAAGCTGCCGCTGAGGTCGGCATTCGTCAGGTTAACCGCATTGAACTTGGTTTCCTGCAAATTGGCGTCAACCAGCCGCGCACCGACAACCCACGCAAAAGTCATTCGTGCTGCCTCGAGATTGGCACCCGTCAAGTCAGCGTTGCTGAAGTCGGTGCGGAACAGCCGTGCCATTTCGAGGTCCGCACCGACCAGTTTCGCACCGCGAAAGGTTGCCGCGGGCGCGTGCACCCGTCCGAGCCTCGCACCAGTCAGGTTTGCACCATCGAAATTTGCGCCTGCGACATTCGCCAGCCTGAGGTCAACCCGCGCCAGGTTCGCCCCGGAAAAATCCGCGCCGGCAAGATTCCTCGCCGACAGGTTCGCATGACGCAGGTCTGCACCGGGGCAGCGCGTTCGGGGCCAGATGTTGCAGCCGTTGATGACGAGCGGGTCGCTGCCATCGTCTTGTGCCTCGGCATGGACAACCGGCGCGACGAAGCATGCGCAGGCGACGCACGCCAGAAGACGGGCAAATGCCTTGTTGAGGTGGGAAATCACGCTTCTCTCTTGTTGTCTCGTTTCACTTGTGACATGCGCGGAAGCGCGTAACCGGCTGGAGGAGGTGCCGGCCACGCGATCCGCAACGGTTACCGCCGGTTGGTGGATGGCTACTTCGGCAGCTTGAACGCCCAGAACGAGCCACCCTGGCTGACCAGCTTGGTCAGTTCGGCCATGTCGCCGCCCCAAAGCGGAACCGCGCCGCCGTAGCCTGACGAAATGCCAATGTACTGCTCACCATCCTGTTCCCAGGTGATCGGCACCGAGACGACACCCGAGCCGGTCTGGAATTTCCAGAGCTCCTTGCCGGTCTTCTGGTCGAAGGCCTTGACGAAGCCGTCCGAAGTGCCGGTAAACAGCAGCCCACCCGCGGTCGTCAATGTGCCCGCCCACAGTGGGAACTTTTCCTTGTGCTCCCAAGCAATCTTGCCGGTCTTCGGGTCGATGGCGCGCAGCACGCCGACGTGGTCGTCGAACAGCTTCTTGATGCGAAAGCCCTGGCCGAGGTATGCCGAACCTGCCTTGTAAGTCACCTTCTCGGTCCAGTAATCCATCGCCCAGTGGTTGGCCGGGATGTAGAACAGCTCCGTATCCGGGCTGTAGGACATGGGCATCCAGTTGGTGCCGCCGAGGAACGGCGGTGAGACGAAGATGCTGTCGCCCTTGTCGGCCCCTTCCTTGGGCTGTGGAGGATGCTGGCCATTGACGATCTTCGGCTTGCCGGTCTTCAAGTCCCAACCGGTCGCCCAGGTAATCTTGTCGACGAACGGCCAGGCGCCGATCAGCGCGGTCGGCTTGTTGGGATAGCCCGCGCCATCGGACAACTTCTCGCGATCGGTGACAAAGAAGAAGCCATTGCGGTCGGCATGCGCGGAAGCCTTGACCAACTTGCCGCTCTTGGGATCCTTGTACTCGAACAGCAGCACCGAATTATTGCCGGAGAAGTCCCAGGCATCGTTCGGCGTATGCTGGAAAAAGCCCTTGAGTTCGCCGGTGCTCGCATCAACATACGCCTGGCCCGAGGTGAAGAGGCTGTCCCAGTTGCGCGGGTCGTCGCCTTCCTTGGTGCGCTTCCAGGTGTTCCACGGTGCAGGGTTGCCCGTGCCGATCACCACCATGTTCTTCTCGACGTCGAAGCTCGCGGTCTGCCAGGGGGCTCCACCACCATGGTTCCAGGCCTCGACCAGCTTGCCGTCCTTGTCGCGCGGCCAGGAAGGCGCGTTCTTGTCGCCGGTGGCCGTGCTCTCCTTGCCGTCGAGCCGACCCATGTGGCCCTCGACCATCGGGCGTGCCCATACTTCCTTGCCAGTATCCGGATCGCGAGCGAACAGCCAGCCGACGACACCGAACTCGTCGCCGGACGAGCCGTGCACCAGCAGCACGCGGCCCGACCTCTGATCCTTTACGATGAACGGTGCGCCTGTCATCGTGTAACCGACGCCGTGATCGGCGAACTTTTCCTTCCAGACGACTTTTCCGGTGTCCTTGTTGAGCGCGACGATGGCCGCGTCCAGGGTTCCGAAGAAGACCTTGTCGCCGTAGATCGCCGGGCCGCGATTGACCACGTCGCAGCAGGGCCGGATGTCGTCGGGCAGTTTGTGCTCGTAGGTCCACAGGCGCTGACCGGTCTTCGCATCGAGCGCATACATGCGCGAGTAGGAGGCCGTCACGTAGATGACACCATCGTGCACCAGCGACTGGCCTTCCTGGCCGCGCTGCTTTTCGCCGCCGAACGAATATGTCCAGGCAGGCACCAGGCCGGCAACCGACTTCGTGTTGATCTGCTTGAGCGGGGAATGGCGCTGCGCCTTCATGCCCAGGCCATACGTCAGCACGTCGCCGCCAGTCTTGTCGTCGTTGACGATGTCTTCCCAGCTCACCTTCTTGCCGGCAGCAATGGCTCCGCCGCTGATTCCGCATGCCAGCGCAGTGGCGATCGCGATGGATGTGCGGCGCATACCGATACTCCTTGTCATGGCTCTCCTTGCCTCCTTGGTGAAGTTGTCACCGTGCCGGCGAAACCGGCCCCGGTCGTTTGCGGACCACAATGCGTAGGGCAAACGTGGAGGCGAATGCTAGGCAGGAGCGGTGTGCGCGTCTTGATGTACGATCCCGGCTGCATCGGGCATTCCTCCCGCTCGCATCAGGCCCGCCTCCCGAGTTGGTACAAACTGTTGCAGAATGCTCCCGCACTACGCAGGGCGCCGCAGAATCGAACGGAACCCGGAAAGTCGAAGCGTGAGCGGGCACGTGCAAGCACGATTGGCCAGGCCGGCGGGCCGGCCGGATGTACCGGAAAACGGGATGCCCGTCAGTCGGATACGAGATCCCATGCGAGCGCCCGCCGCATGAGCTCGGCCGAGGACCGGACCCCGACCTTCTGCTTGATGATCGAAAGGTGATTGGCAACCGTCTTTGCGCTCAGGTGCAGGGCGACGGCAATTTCCTCCGGCTGGCGCCCGAAGGCGAACAACCGCAGGACCTCGAACTCACGCGCTGTCAGTTCAGACATCGGATTGCCCTGCTGCCCAAGTGACTGCAGCGCGAGGTTCTGCGCCACCTCCCGCGCCAGCCAATGGCGCCCTTCGGCCACGGCGCGAACCGCCTCGATCATTGCCGACGCAGGGCTGGTCTTGGTCAGATAGCCTTCGGCGCCGGCACCCAAGGCGCGCTGTGCAAAGCCCGCCGACTCGTGGATGCTGAATACGAGAATTTTCACTTCCGGCCGGCGTGCGCGGATGCGGCGTATCGCCTCGATACCGCCCATGCCGGGCATCGACAGATCGATCACCGCGACATCGACGTTGAGAGCCGCCAGCCTGCGATAGGCCTCTTCGCCACTGTCCGCTTCCGCGACGATCTCGAAGCCGGGCTCCCGCTCGAACATCCTGCGCAGTCCCGAACGCACCACCTCGTGGTCGTCGGCCAGCAGGATGCGGATGACGTCGCCGCTCACACCGGATTCTCAGGAAACCACGCACAGACCGAGGTTCCTCGGCCGCCAACGCCGCGCCTGATCTCGAGCACTCCGCCGCAACTGTCGATGCGCTCGCGCATGCCGAGCAGCCCGAACCCCTCCGCGCACGCGCCGCCCGGCATGCCGCGTCCGTCGTCCTCGATGCGCAGTGCGAGCCGTTCGCCGCTGGTCAGGCCGATCGACACACGCCCGGCATTGGCATGGCGCGCGATATTGGTCAACGCCTCCTGGGCGACACGGTAGAGTGCGATCGCGCGTTCCTCTTCCAGATCGACCGACGCCGGCAGGTCGGTCGTCACCACGACATCGCAGTTCCGCGAGCGGAATGCGCCGGCCAGGTCTTCCAGCGCCGCGCACAGCCCGAGGGCATCCAGGGCTTCGGGCCGCAGGCGTTCCAGCATCGAGCGCAACAGGTGCATCAGCGTTGCCGCCGTGTCCTCGATTGCGCGTCCGCTGACCCGCGAGGTTTCGACCGTCGCGTTCGGCGCCAGCAGGGCCGCGGCATCCGCGCGGATCGCCGTCAGGTGCTGGCCGAACTCGTCGTGCAGTTCACGCGCCAGCGCGCGGCGCTCCGACTCCTGGACACCGATGATGCGTCGCGTGAGTTCGCGGTTGGTTCGCTGCGCCTCGCCGAGCGCCATGGCCATACGGTTGAAGCCGATGCTCAATCGTTCGATTTCCGGCAGTGCGGCATGGGGCATGCGCGTGTCCAGGGCACCATCCTCGACATGCCTCAGTGCTGCGCCGAGTAGCGCAAGCGGCGCCAGCTCCCGTGTCACGACAAGACTGGTACCGGCGCACAGCACCAGAAACAGAACCATCGCATAGGTGGCCGACGCGGCGAGATCGTCCCAGGCCTCGGCAATCTCGTCGCCGGGTGCGGCGCGGACTTCGATCGGAACGATCGTGGACGCGTCCGCCGCCAGTTTCATTTGAACCGGCGCCGGAAGCTCGACCGGCGACACCATGCGTGCGAACCATCCGGGAACGCTCCCGGGCGCAGCCTCTCCGGACGCCGCCGATCGGGGCAGGCCCGATTCCACGCGCAGGTGTCGCGTGCCGCTGATCGCTTCCACCGTCGCCGGCGAAACACCGTCGGCGGCATCGACCTCGGCAGCGAAGGCGCCGACCAGACCTAGCGCCGCGCGCGCTTCTGCGCCAACGTTGGCCTGCGTGTTCGACAGCAGCGCGACCGCAGCCGCCAGGATGACGCCGAGAAACAGGATCGAGAGCAGCAGAATCAGTCGAAACCGCAGCGACACGGCAGACACCCGATATGTGCGAAGGGCGCGATGATAGGCGCATCCGCCGCCAACATCGACATCGAACCGGAAGATCGGGAGCCGCTCCCGGAATATCCGGGAAAAAAGACGGCCGGGCGTCGCCCGGCCGCTCAATCCTGTTTGAATCGATACCCGAAGTTGGCGTACCGGCGCGAATCATGCAGCCCAGTCAGGACTGACGCGAGGGCGACGCTCCCGCGATCGGCGGGTAAAGTTCACTGTACTCAACCACGTCGGCACGGCGCGGCATGCCGTACCTCCGTAGGACGCCGGCCGGCTGTTTTTCTTCACTCTGGCTGAATTCAGCCACCGCACACTGCAGGAAACGCCACGATCCTCTCGCGGCCAAGGGACGGGCAGCCTGCCCGCTCCATGAAGCTTTTCCTCTGCAATCAGCATGTGATGAGATCCTTCCGCGCCGCACCACGCAGGCTTCCGTACAAATGGCAGTGATCTTGCTGAGGCGGTACGAATCATCGCTGTCCAACCCGGCGCCAAGAAAAGAGACCCGAGACCGCTCGCGTACCGATGCCCCAACCTTTCACACGACATACCGCGCTGCTTTCGGCCCTGGTCCTCGGGCTGGCATTGTCGACCGGCGCAAGCGCCGAGACTGCCAACATCGAGATTCTTCGCTCGCACTCGCGCGTCGTCGAGGCGCCGTTCGAAGTGGCGACAATCGCGATGGGCAACAGCGACATCGTTCGCGGCACGGCCGTCACCCCGCGACGCATCCTGATCAACGGCGGCCGGATCGGCGCGACCTCGATGATGTTGTTCGGCAAGAAGCCGGAGGACTTCCTCGAGTATCGCGTGCACGTCATCCATGACCTGCGCGTGCTGCGCAAGCAACTCGAAGGGCTCGATACCCGCATCCGGGTCGAAACCGACACCAACCGTGACGCGATCGTGCTGACCGGGGTCGTCAGGTCGGAGCAAGTCAGGACCCGCGCCGTCGACGCCGCCCTGAGCTACGTCGGCGAGATCGAGCGCAAGAGCATGGACGTGCCGGTCATCGTCAACAATACCGGCGAGGTCATCGGCACCCCAGAATCCATGAACGTCTCGGCGCAGCAGACGAGCCGCACGGTTTCGCTGCCCGGCAACGGACAGCCCTCGATCGAAGCAACCACTTCGGGCGGCCTGGCATCCGCACCAGCGGCAGCGCCGGCGCAAGCGATCCGCCGCGACGGCAGCGCTTCGGTCACGAACTATCGCGAGATACCGGTCGATGCGCGCTCCACGATCAGCAGCACGCGAACCACGGGCGATGGCGCGCCGCGCATCATCGACCTGCTCACCACGGAAGAGCAGCTTGCCGCGCCGGCATCGCGGCTCGAAGAACTGCTCGCGAGCGTCGACTCGAGCCTGCGGGTCAAGATGGTCAATAGCGTGTTCCACGTGACCGGCACCGTCGGTGATCCGGCCAAGCTCACGCGGGCATTGACGCTGATCGACAGCTTCGTGAGCGTCAACGGCAAGGGCACCGGCGACTTCCGCGTCGTCGCGGACCGCGGCGGCGTCCTCCTTCGCAGTACGGAGAATGCGAACGACACCCGCGGAACCCGCCGCACGTCGATTCAGGATTCGAGCGGCATGGTTATCCCCATCGGAATCGAGGATCTGTCTTCCACCCTTGAGCCTTCTCCGCCCAAGGGAAACATTACCCAGAATTTGGCGCGCGCCGACGCCATCTCGATTGCCGGCGGCAAGGCGCTGAGCATGATCAAGGTGCGCGACATGCCGCGCGTAGAGGTTCAGTTGCGCATAGTCGCAGTGGACCGCAACGCGACCGACCAGCTCGGCATCAACTGGCGGCTCGATGGGCCGAAAATCACGATCGGAAGCCTCACCGGCGAGATCGTGCCCGAACTCCCGACCATTGGAAGCGGCCGTTCGCTCGGCGAAGGCTCCACCAGTAGCACCGGCAACTCAAGCGGAAACAGCGGTACATCGAAAATCGACGTGGGCGTCGCAAATCTGGTCGGCCTGTTCACGCCGGGTAAATACTCGATTGCGGCATTCCTGCAGGCGATCGAGGGCAAGGGTGCGGCAAGCGCCCTCTCCGAGCCACTGCTCACCGCAGTTAGTGGCGAATCGGTCAGTTTCCTCGTTGGGGGCGAACTGCCAATACCGGGCACGACAACCTCCATTGGGACAAACAGCGCCGTTGGCGGAAGTACGACGACGACCCAGACAATCATTGTCTTCCGCCAGTTCGGCATCCAGCTCCTGCTTCGTCCGACAGTGCTCGAGAACGGCAGGATCAGTATCGTACTCGACCAGTTCATCACGCAACCTGACTACGGCCGCGCAATCACGCTCGGGGGCAACGCGGTGCCGGCATTCTCGAAGCGCGCGGTGCGAACGGTGACGGAATCCGAGGACGGCGAAATCTGGGCGGTTGCCGGATTGCTGACCGAGGAAGAAAGCAAGCAGATGCAGGACGTGCCCTACATCAGCAAGGTGCCCATCCTCGGCAACCTGTTCAAGAAGACGGACGACCGCAAGATTCGGTCGGAACTGATCATCACCGTCAACGCCCGCCGGGTACCCGACAGCGGCCCCCTGCCGCCAGCACTTGCAGGCGCGAAGCCCGCACCGGAGCGCGCTGCAGAGGCGCCGCAATGATTCGCCTGCCGCGCAGCGTGCTGCTGCTCGCCGCCGTTGCGCTCCTCGCGCTGGCTGGATTCGGGATGTGGACGCTGGATCGCAAGGCCAAACGCGTCGAGCAGGTTCTCTCGGCCTCCGAGCAGGCGGGCGCAAAGGGCGGCGCGGAGGCCCAGCAAGCCTGCACGGCCATCATCGGCGCGCTGAAAGAGGCGCTGGACAACTTGGAGGGCGATGACAAGAAGATCCCGCTCGCAACCAGAGGGCATCGCTCGCTCGGGCAATGCCTCGCACACATGAACAGGCTCGAAGATGCCGTTGCCGCGTACCGCAAGGCTATCGCGCTCACAGCGGAGACGAGCTACCTGCACGGCGAGATTGCTCTCCTTTACTCGCGCATGGGCCAGCATATGCCGGCGCAGCGTTCCGCCCGCCTCGCGGTGCAGCTCGATCCGCAGGTGTGGATCGCGCACCGCCAGTTGGCCCGCGTATCGGCGGCTGCGAGACAGCTTGCGCAGGCCGAAGCGTCCTACGAGGAAGCACTGAAGCTGGCGCCGCCGGAGCAGATCCGCAAACTGCAGGACGAGATCAACCAGTTCAAGGAAAAGCACGAGTCGGCGCGCAAGGAGGAAGTCCGATGATCACTCGAAACCGCGGTATCGCAATCACCGTGGGCAGTCTGATGCTTGCGGGCTGCACCAGCTCGCCCGACGCGCCGGTGCCGGTCGTGCCTGCACTGACCGTACAGACCAAGACGCAGGCGCTCGTGCATTGGGAAAGCCTTTCCAACGATCTGGCCGACGGCATCGCGCAGGATCTCGGCAGCGATGCAACGCGACTCCCGGTGTTCATCGAAACGCGCGAAAACTCCACTTATGCCGCCAGCCTGCGCGAGATGCTCCAGGCGCGGCTGGCGCGAAACGGCCTGGTCGTGGCCACACGTGCCGATGGCGCGCGCCGCCTCAGCCTCCAGACGCGCCTTGTCGCCTTCCGGGAAGGACGCAGCGGCGCACGCGTCGCGCCCGACAGCGGCCATCTTCAGGCCACTGGCGGCACACCCGCCCACGAAGTGCTGACCACTCTCGCCGTAGTCGACGGCAGCAACTATCGCGCGCAGCGTCAGGCCATCCATTACATCGATGATGCCGAAGCCGGACTCTACCGCAGTACCGTTTCCCGCGCGAAAACGCTGAACGTCGTCGGGCCGACGCGTGGAGGCGCGCGATGAGGGCCCTGCTCCTGGTCGGACTCCTGGCGATGGCCGGTTGCACCCATCCCAACGGATTCGCTCGCCCTGACTCGAGCGAGCTCGACCCGGTGGTCCGCGCCAACCACGACGCCGCGGATGAAATTCACGCCAAATCCGCTTCGCTACTCGCTGTTGGTGAGGCCGTCATCATCACGAGCGCCGTACGCCAGGACGATCTGACACGCTCCTCTTCGCTCGGGCGACTCGTTGCCGAACAGGTCGGCGGGCGGCTCGCCAATCATGGCATCGCGGTCAAGGAGGTCCGCTTGCGCGGCGACCTCTACATCCGGCGTGAAACAGGAGAATTGATCCTCTCGCGCGAGATCGCCGAGATCGCGCGCAGCCACGAGGCGCAGGCCGCGGTGATCGGCCTCTACTCGCCGACCGAGAACGGCACCTGGGTCAGCATCAAGCTGGTGCGGCTAGACGATGCGCGCGTCCTCGCCGCGTCCGACTACTTCCTGCCTATCACCGAGACGCTGCACCGGGCCGGCGCGGCAGGCGACAGCGCCACCGACCGTCGCAAGCACCGGTCGCTGTTCGAGGCCGTCAAGGACTACAACGCTCGCGTTCCATACTGATCGCCGATGCGCATTCTCGTCATCAGTCCGAACGATGCGTTTCGGCAGCCGGCGCAAGCCGCCTGCCTCCGCTTCACGGAATCGCTGGTCAGCTTGCGCCTTGCCGACTCGCTTGGGCAGGGTCTGGAACTTGCGCACCAGTTCGAAGCCGAGGTCGTCATCGTCGACCTCACGCGCAACGTCGAGGCAGGACTGATCGCCATCGGCGATCTTGCCGCGGCAAAGATGACGCGCCTTGTCGTCGCCAGCATCGACAAGTCGACCACCGACCTCATGACGCGGGCAATCCGCGCAGGCGCAGGCGAATTCATTGCCCAGCCCCCGCAGGAGGACGAAATCCACGCCGTCCTGCGCAAGGCGCAGCGCATGCTCTCGCCGGTCGAGATGCCGGAGAACCGGCGCGGACGGATCGTCGTCGCCTTTTCCAGCAAGGGCGGCGTCGGCAAGACCACGTTGACGTGCAACCTCGCCCTGCTGCTCGCGCAGAAATACGGCGCCGGACGCGTGGCCCTGATCGATGCCAACACCCAGGCACCGAACGTCGCGCCGATGCTCGACCTGCGTCCCGAGCGCTGGCTGCGCGATGCGGTCGAGGAATACCGCCGCCTCGATGGCGAAATGCTGAGCCAGATCATGACGCCCCATCCGAGCGGACTCATGGTGCTCGCGCACTCCGCCGACAATCCGCTGGGGCTCGACTTCGATGAAGACCAGTTGTCCAAGATCCTCCTCGTCGCCAAGGCGAACTTCGATTTCGTGCTGGTCGACACGTTTCCCCTGCTTTCAAGCCTGAATCTGGCCCTGCTCGATTTGTCAGACCAGATCATGCTCGTCACGGAAGCGGTCGTTCCCGCGCTGCGCAGTGCGCGCTACAACCTGCAGGTGTTGCGCCAGGCCGGCTATGGTCCCGGCCGCATCCTGCTGGTGCTCAACCGCTTCACCCGCTTCCGCGGCAACGTGCCGGTCGAGCTGGCACAGGAAACCCTCGACTGGCCAATCGAGACCGTGCTGCCCTACGACGTCCATGCCACGATCGCCGCCAACAATGGCAAGGGCATCGTCGAGATGTTCCCCGACAGCAAGCTCTCGCAGCAGATCGTCGAACTCGGCGGACTGATCAGCGGCGAGTCTGCGACAACCAGCCGCCCGCGCGCCTCCCTCGGCGAGCGGCTGATGGTCTTCCTGCGCGGCTACTGAGAAGCTCGACATGATTGATCCGGACAAACCCGCCCTCGTCGACGAGACACACCCGGGCGGAAGCATCCGCGACACGCTGCGCAGGCGCGTCGGCATGCAGACCGATGTGCTCACCGACCGGATGCGCGCTCTGGCCAGTGCGAATCGCGAGAACCGCATCATCGGCGAAACCATGGCTACGCTCGCCGTCGAACGCGCGCCGAGCAGCGGCTACGGACAGATCCGCCACCAGTTGCACCGCGGATTGATCGAGATCCTCAACCCGCAGGCGGTTGCCAATGCGACCATGCCGCAGATCCAGGCAGCGATCGACGAGTATGTCGACGCGCGCCTCGAACGCGAAGGCACGCCCATCTCGCGCACCGAGCAGCTGCAACTCAAGGAAGACCTGCTCTACGAAGTCCTCGGTCTCGGACCGCTTTCGCCGCTGATGACAGACCCTACCGTCGCCGACATCCTGGTGAACGGGCCGCACCAGATCTTCGTCGAGCGCCACGGCGTGCTCGAACTGACCGACATTCACTTTCACGACAACGATCACCTGATGCTCACCATCGAGCGCATACTCGCGCGCGTCGGCCGCCGCGTGGACGAGTCCACGCCGATGGCCGATGCCCGGCTTCCAGACGGGAGCCGCGTCAACGTGATCATTCCGCCGATTGCAGTGACAGGCCCGACCATGTCGATCCGCCGCTTCATGCGCGAGATCTACAGCATGGACGAACTGGTGCGCACCGGCTCGCTGATTCCGGAAGCAGCCGAGTTCCTGCGCCTCGCGGTGCGCGCGCGCATGAACGTCGTTGTTTCCGGCGGCACCGGCAGCGGCAAGACCACCATGCTCAACTGCCTTTCGCAGCACATCCCCGAGGGCGAACGCATTATCACCATCGAGGACACGGCCGAACTCAAGCTCGATCATCAGCACATGGTCCGTCTGGAGGCGCGCCCGCCGAATACCGAAGGTCGCGGAGCCATCAGCATCCGCGACATGGTCCGAAACTCCCTTCGGATGCGGCCGGACCGCATCATCGTCGGCGAAGTCCGCGGCTCCGAAGCGCTCGACATGTTGCAGGCCATGAATACCGGCCACGACGGCAGCCTCGCCACCTTGCACTCGAACAGCCCGCGCGACACGCTCTCGCGACTCGAAACCATGATGCTGATGGCGGACCTGGACCTGCCACAGCGCGTACTGCGCGAGCAGATCGGATCGGCACTGAACTTCATCGTCCATCTGAATCGCTTTGCCGACGGCGCGCGCCGGGTCACGCACATCACCGAGATCGAAGGCGTCGACGACGGCACCGTGCTGATGCAGGATCTGTTCGTAACACGCCGCGAGCGCGATGCCTTGGTCATGCGCGGTACCGGCATCGTGCCCGCCTCGCAGAAGATATTCCACGAACGCGGCTTCGAGATCGACCACCAACTCTTCCAGCAGTGAGGCAGTGCGTTGGAGATGCTCATTCTGCTTGTCGTGATCGCACTGCTCCTGATCGGCATTGCCATATACATCGGCATGGCACGGGCCGACCTCACGCGCGAGCGGCTGGCAGCCGGCGTATTCGACGAGAAGCCCGAGGATGTGGGCCTCTGGCGCGATGCCGCCGACCTGCTGCAGATCGACGCCCTGCAGCGCCTGGTCGAACGCTCGCCATTGGTGCGCCGGTTCGCCGCCACGCTGACGCGCGCCGAGATTGCGCTGCCGCTCTCCAAGGCACTGCTTGGCATGGCCTTGATAGGCCTTGCCCTGGCAGGCCTCTCGTACCTGATCTATCCACGCGCATGGATGCCGCTGGTCGGTCTGTTCGCCGCACCGCTTGCGGCTTGGGGCGGGCTCAATGCCTACGCCGAATCGCGCATCAACAAGCTCGACAAACTGTTGCCTGCCTTCGTGACGCAGATGCTCACAGCACTGCGCTCCGGCGCCACACCATTGTCGGCGCTGCAAACCGCCTCCCGTTCGACACCGGAACCGCTCGGCGGCAGCCTGCGCAACCTGCTCGACACGATCCAGATCGGCATCGCCCCGGCGCAGGCCTGGCGCGACTGGGCCAGCCGCACCGGCAGCGCCCAATGCCACCTGCTCGCGACCGGCATTCGCCTCAAGTGGGAAGCCGGCGGCCAGATGAGCGCGATGCTCGAACACGTGCTGGAATCATTGCAATCGCGCGAGCGCATGATCCTGCGCGTGCGCACCCTGACAGCCCAGGCGCAGCTTGCCACTTACGTGCTGACCGCGCTGCCGCTGATCTTCTGGCTCTTCACCTACTATCGCAATCCGCGCATCTTCAAGTTCATGGTCGAGGATCCGATCGGGGTGCAGGCGCTATGGGTCGGCTTCGCGCTGCTGGTGCTCGGCTTCCTGTGGTTGCGCAGGATCGCCAAGCTGGAAGTGTGATGTGAGACCGCCCCCTTGCACACTACGCTTGCCCCCGGTGACCTCCGCGGTCTGTCGGGTCAACATCGGACACCAGGGAGTCGACTGAGATGGACGCACTCCTCGTCCCGCTGATCCTGCTGGCGATCGTGGCCATCGGCTTCTCCGCATGGCGCAGCACGCAGGTCGATGTAGTGCGCGAACGGCTGGCCTTCGGCATGGCCGAGGGCGACGCCGAAGAAGAAGCCGACCTCACGGCGGGAGACTACGGACTCGAAGGACTGCGGCGCTTCAACTATCAGGCATCGCTATTCATCGCAAGCTGGAAGGGGCGCGCCATCATCGCGCTGCTCGGCGCCGGCATGGGCTACGTCGTCGCCCATCTGCAGAAGAAGGATCTCTACGCCTCGCTCAGTCTTTCGGCAGCGCTCGGTCTGATCCTGCTGTTCGCGGTGTTGATGATCCTCAACGGCATCCGGCGCGAGCGCGAACGCAAGATCCGCAAGGCCCTGCCGGATGCGCTCGAACTCATCGCCGCAATCATGGAAGGCGGCGTTGCCTTCGAAGGTGCGCTGACTCACGTGGTGCGCGAATCCGACCCGCGCCACCCGCTCTACTTCGAACTTTCGGTGATGCTCGACGCCATGCGCCGCGGCCGGCGCCGCCACGAGGCGCTGAAACTGTGGGGTGCGCGCTGCAACCTCGCCGAGGTGGCCGAGGTGGTCGCGGCCCTCACCCAGGCCGACCAGACAGGCGGATCGCTCGCAGCGGTGCTGCATCACCACGCGCGCACGCTGTTCCGCGAATACGAAGCCTCGGTGCAGCGGCGCGCCGAACGGCTGCCGATCCGCATGATGTTCCCGATGCTCCTGACCATCCTGCCGGCGATGTTCATCGTCACCGGCCTGCCGTCCATCCTGCGCATCGTGCGCGTGATGGAGGCGCTGATGCGCAGGGGCATGTGACCCGCAATTCCGCAGACAGAGAGGCCCCCATGCGTCAGACCCGACTCCGCCACGCCGGAAACTCGCACGTGATCGATCGCGTGTGGGTGGCCGACAGCTACTTCACGCGCCTGCGCGGCCTCATCGGCCGGCCCGCCCTGCAGCCCGGCGAGGGCATCTGGATCCGCCCCTGCCAGCAGGTGCACACCCATTTCCTCGGCGAACCCATCGATGTCGTGTTTCTCGACAAGACGCTCAGGATCATGCGGGTCTATCCGGAATTGCGCCCCTGGCGGCTTTCGCCCTGGGTGCGCGGCGCCTCCTCGGTGCTGGAACTGCCCGCCGGCGGCGCCGGTCACCTTGCCGAGGGCGACCACCTGAAGGAAGGCTGATCCGGCAAGCATGATCGAGATCGACGAACTGGCCGTCCGCTTCGGCAACTTCACTGCGGTCGACGGCCTGTCGCTGTCGGTCCGCTCCGGCGAGTTGTTCGGCTTCCTCGGCCCCAACGGTGCCGGAAAGACCACCACCATCCGCGTCTTGACGGGTGCCCTGCGCCCGCACGGCGGCACGGTGTGCGTCGCCGGATGCATGCTGCCGCGTGAGCTGGGGAAACTCAAGCCGCTATTCGGCTACGTATCCGACGCCGACAACCATTACGAGGATTTCACCGGGCGACAGAACCTGGCGCTCTACGCGCGCCTTTACGGCTGTGCGCCGGCCCGCGTCGCGCAGATGCTCGACACGCTCGAACTCGCCGAGGCCGCTGACCTGAAGGTGGGCACCTATTCGCGCGGTATGAGGAAGAAACTGCTGATTGCGCGCGAACTCCTGCACCGGCCACGCATCGTGTTCTTTGACGAACCGACGGCGAACCTCGACGCGCACTCGGTCGCCCTGGTGCGCCGCCTGCTGCGCGAACTGACCGGCCAGGGCGTCACGGTCTTTCTCACCACCCACGACATGGAGGAGGTCGAGCAGGTCTGTGACCGCGTCGCGATCATCGCCCGCGGCCGACTGCTCGACTGCGACACGCCGGCCGCGTTCATCGCCCGCCACGCGCGCCCGCAGGTTGAGGCACGCTACGACCTTGACGGCCGCAGCCTGTGCGAACTGTTCGACATGGATCAGCCCGCCGCACGCGACCGGCTCGCCGGCCTCGTGCGTGACCAACGCGACGTGCGCCTGCGGTCGCTCGCGTTCGGCTTCGCGGACGTGTTCCGCAAGCTGACCGGGCAAGCCTGGCAGTGAATGCCGCGCCGTCCCGGCTGCGCCGCATTCGCGTGCTGGTCGGCAAGGAGGCGGCGCGGCTGCTGCGCAACCCACCCGCGCTGATGGCAATCGGGCTGATGGTGCTGATGGCCCTGCTCGTTGCGCTCAGCCGGGATCCGCCGCCCCCGCACACCCAGGCGGAACTGGCCCGCGGTTGCTGGCTCGTGTATTGGGAGGACGATGGCTTTGTCCCCTGGTTGCGCCGGCGTGGCCGCGGCAACGCGACCGACGCACTCCCGCCGCCGCGCACGGAAGCAGGTGTCGATCCGGCGACAGCCGCAGCACCGCAGCCCGCAACCGACAACGGCTCACTGTCGCGCGTGCCGGTGCGCTTCGTTCCGGCCGATCGCCTGCGCGGCAGTGACAACCGCCTGCGCTATCCCCCCGGCCTGGGCTGCGCCGTCGAGTGGCGACTGGCGGACGGCGCAGCGGGCCGCGGCGGCCGCGACGTAGTCTTCCGTCCCGGCAGCAACGAAGCCCTGCTCGCGCCGATGGCGCGCTGGCTGCTCGCCGCCGCCGTCGAGTTCTACGGCGAACGCGCGCTTCGCGAGTCGATGCACCCGCTGCCGACCCCTGCCGCCGCGCGCCGCGCTGGGCCGTTCGCCGGCTTCGACTTCTCTGCCGCGCGCACCCAATCGCTGGTCGGTGCGATGCTGCTGTTCTCGCTCCAGTTTTTCGTCTGCTGCGCCCTGTTCGTGTCGTTTGCCAGCCACGAGCGCGAACGCGGCATCCTGCAGGCGCTCGCGCTCACGGCTGCAAGCCCGGCCGACATCCTCGCCGCGAAATACGTGTTCCATCTCGCGCTTTCCCTGATCGCCGGCGCGACCATGGTTGCCATCCTCGATGCCGGCGCATTGGCCCGTCCCGGCCTGTGGCTGTCGCTGTGCTTCACCGCGGCGGGCCTGCTCGGCATCGCCACGCTGATCGTCAGTTTCACTCGCACGCAAACCGCGGCGAGCCTGATCGGCTTCTGCTACCTGATGGGTGTCGGCATGGTGTTCGCGCTATCGAAAAGCTTCCCGGCCTTCGGCTGGATGCGACTATTCATGTTCGAGAACTATAGTTTTCTCGTCAGCTTCTTCATGCTCGGCGGCAGTCCGCGCGAGGCGATGGCCGCCATCGGCTGGGGCATGGGGCGGCTGGCGCTGATCAGCCTGGCGTTGCTGGGGTTCGCCGCCTGGGTGTTCAACCGGCGTGGCTGGCGAAGCGCCTGATCACTTCCAGTCCTTGAACGGATCGCTGGCGCGAATGCGCGCCAGCCGCGCCAGAATATCGGCGCTCGGCGTCTCGTCGCGCGCGGCGCGGCGCGGCAGCGCATACATCACCAGCAGCGCAATGGCGCCGAGTATCGAAACCGAGATCATCGTGTCCAGCATGGTCGTCTCCGCAGACAGTCGCACCCGCGCGTTTGGGTGCCTACGCCTGCTGTTACGGCAGGCATGCCGCCGTGCTTGAATGCGGCAACACACCGTTCCGCAGCCAGCGAACGGCCTGCCCCGCAAGGGGCGCGGGCCGGTCCTTTCCGGAATGGCACCCCCAGGATGCCCATGGACGCTTGCTTTCACGGCATGCCGTCCTCCGCCCCAGTATCCATGCGGCTTCCAGACCGGTAAATTTCTCAGCCGGCCGGGCGCAGGTAAACCCGCGCCACGCGGGCCAGCGCGAGGCCGGCGATGGCGGTACAGGCCAGCAGCGGCAGCGCAAAATCGGTGCCCTGCAGCGTGTCGCCGCGCAGCACGCGCGACATCAGCACCTGCTGCGCGAGCACCGGCCAGCGCAGGTCGGCGTCGGACTCGCCGCTGTCGCTGAACACGCTCGCAAGCGGAAGCAGCCCGGCGAGCAGCATCAGCACCGCGCATGCAGCCTGAGCCTCGCGCACGCTGCGCGCGCCGGCCGCCACCGCCAGCAGCAGGGCCGAAAACGCCAACCCGAGCGGCGCCAGGATCAGCATGAACAGCATGGCCTCGCGCAATCCGAAGCGGAACATCGCTTGCATCGATTCGCCCAGTAGCGCCTGCGTCGGCACGAAGCCCGCCACCGATGCCGCGGCGATCAGCAGGCTTACGCCGCCGGCCGCGATCCATTTGCCGAGCACGATCGCCGAACGCGGCACGGGGGTGCCTAGCAGCGGTTCGAGCGACCCGCGCTCGCGCTCGCCGGCCGTGGTGTCGATTGCCATGCCGAGCGCGCCGTAGAGCATGGCCATCAGCACGAACAACGGGACGATGCCGAACAGGCGCGCAGCGCGCGCCCGGGCGCTGGCGAGGTCGATCTCGTCGACGTCGAGCACCGACAGGCTGTCCGGCGACACGCCGCGCAACGCCAGTTGCAGGTTGCCCCGCTCAGCGCCGAAGCTGCTCACCAGGCGGCGCACGCGCGGCACCGCGCTCTCGGCCTGGCGGTTGGCACTGTGCGAAACCAGTTGCAGCGTGATGAACTCGCCATCGCGGAGCTTCTGCGAAAAATCCGCGCCCACCACCAGCACCGGATCGCCCAGGCGCGATTCGCGCAACAACTGCTGCCAGCGAGCCGGTGCGGGTTGCACGGAATAGGTGTTGCGCTCGAAGTGGTTGCGCAGCGACGGCGCATGCTCGATGCCGTCCACCACCACCACGCGTCGCTCGGCGCGCGCCTCGAGCGAGGCCAGCATGTTGGACAGCGCAAGCAGCACCAGCGGGCCGGCCAGCACCGAGGTGAGCATCATGACCGCCAGCGTGCGCCGATCGCGCAGGGCGTCGCGGACCTCCTTCGCCGCTATCGCGATCCAGCGCCTCATCGGCAACTCATTCGGCGGCGCCGGCGGCACCGGTCAGCCGCAAGTACGCCTCCTCGAGCGTGCCGGCACGCGCCGCGTCCCGGATCTGCCCGACCGTGCCGCCCGCCAGCACGCGCCCGCGCGCAATCAACACCACGTGATCGCACAGGCGCTCCACCTCGTCCATCAGGTGGCTGCAGAACAGGATGCAGATCCGGCGCGGCGTCGGCCCATCACCATCGCTGCACTCCTGCGCGCGCAGGTTGCGCAGCAGTTCGCGCAGGGCGCGCGTCGATTGCACGTCCAGCCCGTTGGTGGGCTCGTCGAGCACCACGTTGCCCGGATCGTGCACCAGCGCCCGAGCCAGCGCTGTCTTCATTCGTTCGCCCTGGCTGAATCCCTCGGTGCGCCGGTCCAGCAACGGCCCGAGTTCGAGCGGGCGGGCAAGCGCCTCGCAGCGCACCTCGGCCGCTTCGCGCGACATGCCGTGAAGGGCACCGAAGTACACGATGTTCTCGCGCGCCGTCATGCGCGGATACAGCCCGCGCGCGTCGCTCAGCAAACCGACGCGGCGGCGCGCCGCGATCGCATCGCCCGCCGCATCGATGCCGTCGACCAGCACCCGGCCCGCATCGGGCAAAGTGAGACCGCACAGCATCCGCAGGCAGGTGGTCTTGCCCGCGCCATTGGGGCCGAGCAGCGCGGTGATTGCGCCATCACCTGCGCGCAGGCTCACGCCATCCACCGCGAGCAGCGGCCGGCTGCGCCAGCCGCATCGCTGGCGATACTGCTTGCGCACACCCTCGAATTCGATCATGGCGGCGTTGCGCTACGCGGCACATAGAACGGCGGCGCGGGCACCCGCGCCAGGCACCCGGCATCGACATCGCGCGCGGCAGCCTCATCCGCCACGTCGATGAAACGGAACAGCACGTCGCGTGCGCAACCCAACTGCAGCACGCCGTGGCCAGCCTGCGCCGCGACGACGTGCCGCGCCAGCGGGCCGAGTGCCTCGGCCGCACGTGCCGCGTGGCGCGGCGGCGTGGCCGGGTCGCGCCCGCCGCTCAGCAGCAGTGCGGCTGTCGTTGTCGGCGTAACGCGCTCGAACTCCGGCGGCAGCACCTGGCGCGGCCAGCCATCGCAATGCGTGCGATAGAGCGCATCGAAGTGCGCCTCGAACTCGCGCGCACCGGGGTGTGCCAGGGCGCGCGGCAGATCCTCGCCGCACACCACAGCGTAATGCAGCCCCCAGGCGAACTCGCCGCGGCGCGCGCGCGCTGCCCACGTCATGCTCGCGACACCGAACAGCGGCTCGAAGCGGCCCGCCGCCGCCTCGCGGATCGCATGCGGCAGGGCCGCCGAGAGCACCGGCGAATACAGCGCGCCGCGCACCATGCCGAGCAGCATGCCGCGCGTCACGCGCACCGCCTCACGGGTGCCGCGCAGCGGATGCGGGAGCGTCGTCTCGCGCGGCAGTCCGTCGAGCAGTTCGCGCCAGAGCAGCGCGAGATCCGGATACACGGCGTCGCACGCCAGGTCCGAGCGACAGGCGGCCAGCAATGCGTCGAACGCGGCCTGCGCATCGGTGCCGAAGCTCTCCGGCATGACCGCATCCGGCGGCAGCACGCCATCGAGCACGAGGCGCCGCACCGTGCCGGCGAAGCGACGCCGGTATTCGAGCGCCACGCGTGTTCCATAGCTGAACGCGAGCAGGTTTACCTGAGGGTAGCCGAGTGCAACGCGCAACGCCTCGACATCCGCCGCGGCCGCCGGCGTGCCGAACTGGCGCAGGTCGCCCCAGGGCAGGCGTGCCAGTCGCACGCGGCAATCGGCAAGCGCACGCGCCTGGGCGTCCGGGTCGAGCAGTTCGCCGAGTGGCGCCTCGTTGCGCCGCGGGCAGACGAGCGGCGCCGAATCGCCGGTGCCGCGCAGGCCGACGAACACCAGATCGCGCCGGTTGTTGAGGCGCGACAGCAGCGGCGCGAGCGCCGCCGCGCGGTCCACCGCGCTCTGCCCCGGCCCGCCTGCCAGCACGAACACCGCATCTTCGCGTGGGCGCAACGCGCGCGCCGGCATGACGACATAGTGGAGATCGAAAGCCGCCGAACTGGCGTCCGACGGATCGAGACGCGCTGCGAGCCTGCCGCAGCGCACGTCCGCCGGAATCCCTGGTACGTGGCAGGCTGATTGGGGCGTCCCGACCGCATTCGCGTCGGGCGAAGAAGAAGCCGCTGCGGCAACCGACCCGATCAGCGCGCCGATCAGCGCGATACACAGCGAAAGACGGGGCATTGGAATCGCCCGACCTCCGTACCTGGCCTGACGGTCAATCGAGCGTCGTGCGCTCGATCGAACGGCTGGTGCCATTGAGCACTTCGACCAGCCGCGAATCGCGCGGCGGCCGCGTTTCCGTTGCGAGCCGCGGCAGGTCGCGCGGCACGCGCGATTCGTCGTTGAACGGCCGATAGACGAAACGCAGCAACTGGTTCGAAGCCATCGCCAGCGTGGTCACGTGCGCATCCTGCGGTTCCATCTCCAGCACGGTGAATTGCGTCTTGCCGGGCTTGGGCACCAGGATCACACGAGCCCCCTCGGCGACCAAGGTCGCGCTCACCGCAGGTATCGCGCCGACCGACGCCCCGCCGGCCGTCTGCCCCCCGGCCACGGCACCCGCCGCGCCCGGCTGCACGCCGCCGCCCGCAATCGTGGTGTTGCTCTGTCCCGGACGCGCTGCACCGCGCGTCCCCTGCTGCGCGATCGCCAGTACATCCACATGGTCACCGTCGCGGATGTATCCAAGCGCGCCGACGATTGCCGTGCTCTCGATGACCACGATTCGCTTGCCTGGCCGCGCCAGGCCAGAGAAGCCCGGCGGTGCGCCGGTCGGGGCGAGGTTCTCTTCGCTGAAGTAGTCCCCGGCACGCAGCGGTTCGCGCGTCACGCGGCCCTGCACCTGGCTGGTCTTGAGCAATGCCGCGGGCGGCACGAGTTCCGGGCGCAAATACATCGGCCGGATCAGTCCCGCGCCGGCAAGCTCGATCCCTTTGGCGAGCTGTTTGGCCGCCACCGGCACGGCGATGGTGCCGGGCGGCTGCGGTTCGATGCGCGCCTTGGGTTTGCGCAGGTACAAATACCAGTACGCCGCGCCGCCGACGAGCAGCAAGGCGGCAAGGATCAGCAGGATGCGCTGGCGGCGCGCGCGCCGCGCGCGCAGGGTCGAGGGTGCGGTAGCCAATTCAGTGCCTCGTTCTCGTCGTATCGTTGAAAAGGTTCAGTTGCATGCCGAAACCGGCGCACGCAGGCTCGATCCGTCGATGACGGAACGCGAACTGCTGCAACCCTGGAAGGTGCGCCAGAACACCTGGAAGTAGGACGCATTGCCCGATCCCACCCCCTGCGCAGTCACATCGGCACCGAGACCGCCGACATAATCGCCCGAAGCCGCGTCGCGCACACCGAGGTCGAGTTCCGCAACGGTCGCAGCCGGCAACGGCGTTCCGTCGGTAAAGCCGTTGGTGATGAAGCTGTAGAAATGGTGGCGGTAGCGCGTCATCACCCGCACGCGGCAAGCCAGTGGTGCATTCGGCGCCGAACTGCTCCAGCAGATGTCGGCGGGCGCGGCACGGGTGTCGCATCCGCAGGTCGACGGGTCGTTCTTGTCGCACCCCGAAAAGTCCGCAGCCGCCCCGGCGACGCACTGCAGCTGGAAGGTGTTCCAGGGCGAGTCGGGCGCGAGGTTGCCATCGCTGTCCAGCACCGCCAGCGTGACGGTTTCGTTGGGGCCGTCCGGATCGGCGAGCTTGCCGGGGAGGCGCATCAGCCACGTTGTCACTACGTTGCCGCCGCTGCATTCCATCTCGAAATCGTTCACGTCGAGGCAGCGTACCTGATACAGGCTGTACAGCGCGTTGTGCGCGGGCGGCAGGTTGTCGAACAGCGGATTGACGCACGTGTAATCGATGGCGCCGGACGTGTTGTCTACGCAGACAGTGATGTCGATCGGCTTCGGATTAAACAGGTAGACGTCCGAATCCGGCAGGCCCGGATCGTAACCGACCGGGGAACCGGCCACGATGCGGGGCCGACTGAACCCGGAGAGGTCGTTGTGGTCGCCCAGACCGCGCCCTCCGCCGATCGTGTAGTCGGATACGCCGTTCGCGCCGACGTGTTCGGCCCAGGTGCGAGCCGCCTCCTCGGCCGCGCTCGCATTCTTGTACGAGTTGATGCCGGCAATGCCGAGTTCGACACCGCCAGCAAGCAGGATCAGGAGCACGAACATGACGATGGCGAACTCGATCATGGCCTGCCCGCGCTGCACGAGCGGGGCGAGGCAAGTGCGCGGCACGAGGACCACGCTGCGTCGCATCGACGGCCGGCCGCGACACATCGGACTCAGGCCGCCGCCTTGATCGTCTCGCGCTGCTGGCAGTAGAGCATGGCGTCGCGGTCCTTGCGCCAGGCGTCGGCGTGTTCGCAATCGACGTACTCGCGGAAGTACGGCCCGCCTATGGTGTAATGCACGAGGCCGGCCGAAGGCAACGGCGCATCGTAGCCGACCAGATGGTTCCAGCGCTGCGGAAGCGGGCCGATCAAGTCGTCGCTTTCCAGCCATTTGAATTGGTGAAGTTCCAGCCCGTTTGCGCTGTTCACGTACTCGGGCGTCAGTGCGCGGCAGCGCGCGTTGTTGAACATCATCACACTCGACCAGTTCTTCTTCTCATACTTGGTCTGCACCGCGTCGAGGAACTTGATGTCCTCTCGCGGCTGGTGGTCGTGCTTGATGCACATCACCGCGTAGCGCTCGTCGCGCAGCGCCCACAGTTTGGCGATGTCGTCGAGCACGAGCATGTCGCAGTCCATGAAGATCGACCAGCCCTCGAAGCCGGACAGTGAGGGCGTAAGGAAGCGCGAGAACGAGAAGTCGGTCGATTGCAGCGGATTGCGTTCGCGCCACATCTCCCGCTTGAGCTGCGAGAGCATCAGCGGCGCGATAGCAACCGGTTCGCTCGAGCGAGTATGGATGCTGTGTGAGAGCACAGAAAAGGCCACCGCTTCGCGCGGGTCGTAGCCGATGAAGACGCGGATCATTAAGAACCCTCCCGTTGTCGTGGCAAATAGAATCTCAGTTCCGGATGAAGTGCCCGTTTGGGGCGGCGGTCGCGCCGAACTTTCGCTCGCGCGCCGCGTCATGAATCAGCAGGCCGGGATTCGCCGAAACGAAGGCTTCGACGGCTTCCCAGGGCCCGGGGCCGAAGTCGGGCCGAACCGGATGTCCGTTGACGTTCGTGTCCTCGACGACCAGATAGTCACCCTTGCGCATCAACGGCACCCAGGCTTCGAGTTCGCGCAGCACATGCGCTTTGCTGTGGTCGGAGTCGAGGATCAGAAATGCGGTGCCCCGCGTCGCCGGCAGCATGCCCATCACTTCGCGCGCCATGGCCGGCGCGCCGCTGTCGCCGAGCATGAAGCGGATGCGCGGGTGTTGCTCCACCTGTCGCGCCTGCGCATCGATCTCGATGCTGATGACCTGACCGGGCGCATCCCGCCCTGCCAGCGCGTCGGCGAAGAACAGGGCACTGCCGCCGTGGCGCGTGCCGCATTCGATGACCCAATCGACACCGCGCTCGTGGATGATCTCCTGGTAGTTCCACATGTCGCTCGGCAGCTTCAGCGTGCGCACCCCGTGCCAGCGCATCTGCTTCCACACGTTGGTGTGGTAGAACCAGGCCATGTAACCGTCCCAGATGTGCTGCTCGACCGGCTTGTCGCCGAACACGCGCCGCAGGTCGGCATCCGGCGACTCGGATGTGCGCGGCACCGCGTCACCGGCCGCACGCTTGGTGCCGATCATGTTCACCATCAGATACGGCAAGTGCTTGCGCTGGCCGCCTTCGACCGGCTGCATCAGCGCCATGCGATTGTCGGCATCCGGGAACTCGTCGATGGCGATGAACTCGTCCTCGACGTTGGTCGAGTAGTAGCGGTGCGACCATTCGAAATCGGGAAACAACGCCTCGATGCCGCGCCACGAGTATCGGAAGTAGTCGTCCGGATAGGCATGGAAGCGCCACACCCACGGTACCGACATGTAGAGCCGTCCGCCCGTGCGCACCAGGCGGGTGACGTTGCGCGCGAACTCCCAGGGGCGATCGACATGCTCCAGTACCGAACAGCAGATCGCCAGATCGAAATGGCCGGGCGGCAGCGCTCCGATGCCCTCGGTCAGATCCTGCACCACGTCGACGTTGTTGCCCGCAGCCAGGTCGAGCCCCGTATAGGGCACGTCGCGGTAACTCGACCGGAAGTCCGCGGTGCTGCCGTAGTCCTTGCTGCCGATCTCGAGCACCGGGCCGTTCGCACGCGGAGCATGGCGCTTAAGGAAAAAGAGCTGGTTGTTGTCGCCCACGTCGTCGTCCGCCTATCTGAATCGCGTAATTCGGATGCCCATGGCGTCGAGCCCGACCTGGCGCAGTCCTCGCGCCGGCTTCTCGGCGACCACGCGCATGTCGCGCGGCTCGCGCAGCTTGAACTGCGCCGGCTCCTGCCGCGCCCCGACCAGTCCGGCCTCGGCCATCAATGCGGCCAGGCTCTTCGGTGTGTAGCCCCAGCGATGCACCATGTAGGGATCGCGCCACTGCGGGTCGCCGTAGAACACCCACATGCTGCGCTGGCCCGCGCGGCCGCCGCTCGCCGCGACCTCCGGATCGCGCAGGAATTCCTCGCAGGCCGAGATCAGGTTCGGGCACTCGAGAACCATGCGCCCGCCCGGCTTGAGCACCCGCACCCATTCCTTCAGGACGTCCAGCACCTCCCAGCGCCAGAAATGCTCGACCACATGTACGGCGAGGATCTCGTCGACGCTGTCGTCGGCAAAGGGTTCGAGCAGGTGCAGGTCGCACTGCACGTCGGGTTTGCGGCCTGCCCGGCTTGCCACGACATCGACATTGACGTAGCCGGGCAGGATCTTGTCGCCGCAGCCGAGATTCAGGCGCACCGGTCCACAGACTGGCTGCGAGGCAGGCAGCGAAGCCGGACGCGTCGAGACAGACTCCAGCGGCGCGGCGGCGTGCGGCTCGTGCGCCGGCCCTGCGCGCACGGCGTGCAACACCTTGAGCCAGCGGGCAGCGATCGCATCCGGGGCGAACTCGACCGCAACGTGGCGCTGGCCGGCCGCAATGCGCCCACGCACGTCTTCGGCATGCGCCAGCGCCCATTCGATGCCGGCCGCGATGTCGCCATCGATGCGGGTGAAGGCGGCAAGCGGTTCGTGCGAAGGCTGGGGACCGACGATAGCGAAACGGCCGGCGCGCAGCGATTCCACCAGGCGGTTGGCGCTGCGCGTAAGCTTGGTCGGCCCATCGAGTGTCGGCACGATGACCAGGTCGCACTCGGCGAGCGCAGCCCAGGTGGCTGCCGGAGTCCAGGCAACGAAGTCCAGCTGCAGCGCGTCCCGCGCGCCGGCCCGGATACGATCGACATGGGGTCCCGGCGCGGTGACCACGGCGAGGTGCAGCGGCCGGCGTGACGCGAGCGCCGCCAGCCCCGGGAGAGCCGCAATCAGCGTGT
Organism: Rhodocyclaceae bacterium; assembly: GCA_016791115.1. Classification (GTDB taxonomy): domain Bacteria; phylum Pseudomonadota; class Gammaproteobacteria; order Burkholderiales; family Rhodocyclaceae; genus Methylophosphatis. The sequence continues at coordinate 36,393 of JAEUNL010000005.1, read as the reverse complement.
CGGCATTCGCCGGATGGCCGAACCACAGCAGACGCAGGGTATCGCCCGGCTCGAAACTCGGCGCGCCCTGCGGACCCTCGAATGGGTCGCCGATCAGGGTCGCGTCGCGGCCTGTCTTCTCGCGAACGAGCGCCTGCATGGCCGGCGTGTTGACGACCAGTGCATCGGCCGCTGCCGTCAGGAACCGCAGGTGGGGTCCGTGCTCCGGGTGGTCGAAATGGTTGTCGCAAACGTCGACCACCACGCGCGTGCCGCGCTTCTTGGTCTGCAGCAGCAGGCGCGTGGTGTCGGGAGAGAAACTCTTGGAAATGACGAGCACGTCGTCGGGCGAAGGCGGTTCGTTGCCCGACAACTCGTCGGGGCACTCGCGCTCGCTGAGGAAGCGGCTGTCGAGCTGTTGCGCAAGTTCGGCCGCCGGCATCAGCACGCGCAGCCGCGCGCTGGCCAGCGCCGAAACCGGCCGCCCCTGCGCCAGCGCCAGCGCGCCGTGGGTGACCCAGAACACGCGCTGCCGCCCGGCTGCCTGCTCCATCGATGCCCTCTTTCCCAATGCGGATTCGAGATCGGCCGCCAGTGCGGTACTGGCCGGTGCCCAGCCCGCGGTGCCATCCTCGCGATACACCGGCGAAGCGGGGAAACACGGACTGCGCGACCCCTGCAGGCCCCAGCGCCAGTCCGGCGGCGGAAACGGCACCAGCACGCGCGAGCCGAGGCCGAGTGCCTCGCGCAGGTGGGTGTTGGTGTTGGAGACGCAGACATACTCGTCGAGCAGCGCGAGCAGCGCGAGCATGTCTTCGAGATCCTCGTTGGCATCGGCGAAGTCGTGCACCACGCGCCCAGCCGCAGCGCCGAGTCGCGCCAACTCATCCGCCGCAGGATTGCGCTGGAGGGAAACCAGGGTACCCGGCAGGGCGGCCGCCAGCGGTGCAAGCGCACCGATGTCGACCGACTTGTCGAGGCGCCTGCCATGCAGGCGCTGGCCGTTGTTCAGGGTGTAATGGACGGCGCCTTGGTCTGCGCCGACTGCGGTGCCGGCCCGCCAGGTCAGCCCGACATAAGGGCCGGGTCCGAGTGACGCGAGGCGGCGGCCAATCGCCTGCAGGCGCGCCGGCAGCGGCGACAACCGGATGCTCGCCGGACACTCCGCCGCGCCCAGTGCGGAAGGCAACTCGGTCACCAACGCCCAGTCTTCGCCCTGCCGGGTCTGCAGCGCCGCATGCTGCTGCGGATCGCGCGTGTCGACCAGCACCTCGTCGATGAGGCCGTTCCGCAAGATCAGCGGTGCCAGCTTGGGCGAGGCCAGGCAGGCGATGCGGGCGCGGCGCGCGCGCAACGCGGGTAGCCAGCGCAGCGAGAACAGTTCGTCGCCCAGGCCTTCGTTGGCGAACAGCAGTACCGTGCGACCGCCGAAGTCGATGCCGCCCCACAGGCGCTGCACCGGGTTGCGCGCAAGCTTCTTCGCGCTGCAGGACTGCAGCCGCCACCCGGGCTCCCATTCGCCCAGCGCGAGGTGTAGATTGCCGAGCAGTGCCGCGCACGCGAGGTGGTTGGGATCGAGCTGCAGGCCATGGCGCCACTGCTCACCCGCCAGCGTCCAGTCGCCACGTTCGAAGGCGATGCGGCCGGCGGCACGACACAGGTCGGCACTGTCGTTCCCGGCAACACGGGCCGCAGCAATGGCGGCCTGTGCCTCCTCCATTCGGTCCAGCCCGGCAAGTGCGAGCGCCAGCGTGGATTCGATTGCGGGGACACGCGGCCCGCCCTCGAGCGCCTTGCGGCAGAGGGCTTCCGCGAGGTCGTGGCGTCCGTCGCGCAAGGCCAGGCGCGCCAGGCCGTGCAGCGCACCGGCGTGCCCGGGGTCGCGCGACAGCACTGCCTGCAATGCCTGCATGGCGCCGGGAACGTCAGCGGCACGGATGCAGGCGTCGGCCTCTGCAAGCAGCGCGTCGAGTACCTCGCCTGGCGGCGCCGTCATCAATGGTTCCGCCACGTCCCCTGCCGCGCCGTCGACCGAGCCGGCTTCCTGATGCGGCGGAGCCGCGGGCACAAGGGGTTCGACCCTACCCCAGCGCCCGGCCAGATCTCTGCCCAATGCCGAGAGGGCGGATTCCCAGCCGCGTGTGACGTCCTGCCGGTAGGTACGGCTGCCGGGAAACCACGGACTCTCGTCGCCCTCGCGCATCCAGCGCCAGTCGGGACTCGGGAAGGGAATGAGCACGCGCGAGGGCAGCCCGGCCGCCGCGCGCAGATGCACGTTGGTATTCGACACACAGACGTAATCGTCGAGCAGCGAGACGAGCGCCAGCATGTTCTCGAGGTCATCGTTGCACGCCGTGAAATCATGCAGGTCGCGGCCTGCCGCTGCGGCGAAGGCCGCAAGCTCGCCCGCGGCCGGCTTGCGCTGCAGGGCGATCAGCGTGCCGCGCACGCCGCCAAGGACGTGCGCGCAGTCGGCAAGCGGCACTTCCTTGTAGAGGGCCTTGGTGCGGACAGCCGAACCGGAATCGAAGCGGATGAGGTTCTCGTGCCTGCCGTCCGCGCTCGGGGCCGTGCCTCCGCGCCAGGTGACGCCGATGTACGGCGCCGGGCCGACTGCTGCGAGCCGCTCCCGCAGCGCCGCCACGCGCGTTGGCTCGGGGTCGATCCGCAGCGACGGCGCAACCTCGCCAGCCACCCCTTCGCCGAGCGCGAGCGGAAAGTCGTCCACGAGGCAGGCGTACTGCTGGTTCGCGACGCGCGCATGGTCCGGCACGGCCGCGCCTTCAATTTCGGGCACCAGTTCGTCGATGGTGTCGAGGCGCGCCAGGAGCGGCGCGAGCTTCGGGCTGCTGCGGTAGATCACGCGCGCACCGCGCGCGCGCAGTTGAGGTAGCCATCGCAGAAAGAACAGCTCGTCGCCCAAACCCTGGTTGTAAAGCACCAGCACGTCGCGGCCGTTCAGGTCGGCAGCAGCCCAGCGCGGCTGCGGAAGGTTCTCGCGCGCGCGCTGCGGGCGGTCGGCCCAGTGGCGCCAGCCCTGCAGCCAGTTGCCGCAGGACAGGTGCAGCACGCCGAGAAAGCTCGAGACGGTGATCGAGGCCGGATCGAGTTCGAGGGCACGCTCCCAATGCCCACGTGCGGCTTCGACATCGCCGCGCGTCATGGCGATGCGGCCAAGGCCGCGATGGATGTCGCAGATCTCGAGACCGAGCGCGCGCGCGCGCTCGAGGCTCGCCTCCGCGGCATCGATGTCTTCCAGCGCGAGTTGCGCGGTGCCCAGCCAGCCCCACAGCGTGGGGTCGTCCGGCGCATGTTCGAGCGCCTTGCGGAAGAGGCTTGCGGCAAGATCGTAGCGGCCGTCGCGGAAGGTCGCATCGCCAAGCCCGATCAATGCCGGCACGCATTGCGGGTCGCGCTGCAGCGCCTGGTTGAAGCGGCGCACTGCCTGCGGCAGCTTGCCGCGTTCGAGCAGGGCCTGCCCTTCGCGCGCCTCGCGCCGGCTTGCGTCGCGCGAGAAGGTTTCAAGTATCGCTGCCACCTGCCGTCCTCATCAGTGGTTGTCCATGCCGCGTCAGTATCCTGCCCAGGCGCGCACTGCCGGGCTGCGCGCAATCTGCCAGGCCGCGACCATCCACACGCCGGCGGCGAGCGCCACGCCGTAGGGCATGCGTACTGCGCCAGCGCTGCGCAGGTCCCAGCCGACTTCCTTGAATCCGGACAGCCAGCCGGTGCGCCACATCAGGCCGATGTTGCGGAACACGCTTGCAAGCCCGCCGTGGCGCCACGACAACACCAGCGCCCACAGCCCCCCGACCAGGGCGCCGTTGAGCAGTGCGAACACCGTGCCGATCGGCCCGAGGAAGAAGCCGATCACCATCATGAATTTGACATCGCCCGCGGCGACCTGCCGCGCACGGTAGGGAAAGAACAGCAGGAACCAGCCTATGAACATGCCGAACAGCGAGAAACCGAGGTTGCCGAGCGCGAAGCGCAGGCCAAGTTGCCAGGCGAAGAACGCGGACACGCCCAGGCCATAGACCAGCGCAATCAGCAGGTAGAGATTCGGAATGCGGTGGCGGCGGTAGTCCGACAGCGCCACGGCAAGCGACAGCACGCACAGGCCGCTTAGATAGCACTGGGCGAACGTGTTCATGCGCCCCCCCGGAAAAGCCGCAGCCCGGCACGCGCCGGGACTGCGGAACTGACGACGAGATGACAATCGCCCTGCAAGGATTCGCCCCGTGAAGCAGAAATGCAGAAAGCAGCCGAACGGCTGCCGGCGCGCAAGCGCGCGAGCAGCCGTTCGAGCCGCACTTCGATGTTCGACCACCCACCGCGCCGGGGCCGATCGGCACCCGGCGCGGCGCGGGCGATCAGTCGACGTTCCAGCCGCCGTCGGCAGACGAGAAGTACGAGGACGTACCCAGCGTGCCGTTGAGCGTCCAGTCCGCGGTCTGGTTTGCACCGTTGTCGGTGCGGGCCGCGAAGACTTCTTCCGCAACGCCGTCGGCATTGGTCAGCGTATCGGTGCCGACCAGGCCGTCGCGATCGACGCGGACCTGTGCGGTTTCGCCCGACTCGCCGCCCGGCATGTGGTTGGCCATCCACGCGTACAGGTCGCCGGTCTTGTCGCCGAGGACGACGATGGCGAGATAGGAAACGGCAGCGACGCCGCCGAGGGTGATGCCGTACTCGACCATCGACTGGCCTTCTTCGTCCTTCAGGAACTTCTGTACGGCGGAAACGGGCTTCAGCATTTGTCAGTCCTCCAGATAGCAGTTACCCCGGGGCTTGTTCTGGAATCCGGCGACTTACGGGGGTGCATCACCGGATCGGCGGATATCCGCCTGTGGGGAGACTTGCGTCCGACGCACCACCGCATTGCGCGGTTTGCCCCATCCGGTGCGTACACATTCCTTTGCAGGAGGCGTGCCACCTGCTTCACGGCGCGCAAGTGATTGAATGCTATGGAGGACGGAGAATAGGCCCGCCTCACCCGAGAATTGCGCTTGCGGTTTGCAGCCACCCGCGCTGGCTGAAAAGCTGCACTGCATCGCAGCACGGGCGATCGACAAACGGCAGTTCCATGTCATTCGCATCATCTGCGCCGTTGTCGGTTCGCGATACAGCCGCACGCGTGAGCCGCTATTGGCCAAGGTCGGCGCGATCGGCACTGGCGGCGAGCTGGTGCTTGTCGATGCGATAGCGCAGGGCCATGCGGGTGACACCGAGGCGGCGCGCGGCCTCGGAGACGTTGCCCCCTGTGCGCTCGAGCGCGCGCTCGATCAGCCAGCGCTCGGCCTGGTCGAGCGTCATCGCAGCCCAAGGCCCTTCTCCCTCGCCCGGCGCGGCGGTCTGGCCGGGAATGCCAAGGTCATCGACGGCGATCGGCCGGTTCTGGCTGAGCAGCACGGCGCGCTCGATCAGGTGCTTCAGTTCGCGCACATTGCCCGGCCAGCGGTACTGCTGCAGGCGCTGCAGGGCTTCGGTTTCGAAGCGTGGCTCGGGCAGGCCGTAGCGGCTTGCCGTGAGGCCGGCGAAATGGCGTGCGAGCAGTTCGATGTCGGCTCCACGCTCGCGCAGCGGCGGCATGGCGAGCGTGACGACGTTGAGCCGGTAGTACAGGTCGGCGCGGAACTGGCCTGCGGCGATCATCTCGGGCAGGTTGCGGTTGGTGCCGGCGACGAAGCGCGCGGCGATCGGGCGCTCGCGCACCGAGCCGACGCGGCGCACCATGCGCCGCTCGATCACGTTGAGCAGCTTGGCCTGCATCTCGAGCGGCAGTTCGCCGATTTCGTCGAGGAACACGGTGCCGTTCTCGGCAGCTTCGAGCAGCCCCACGCGCGCGCCCTGCGCGCCGGTGTAGGCGCCCTTCTCGTGGCCGAACAGCTCCGCTTCGATGAGCTCGCGCGGCAGCGAGGCGCAGTCGACCTGCACGAAGGGCCGGTCGCGCAGCGGGCCGGCACGATGCAGCACGCGCGCCGCCACATCCTTGCCGGTGCCGGTTTCGCCGACAATAAGCACGGTCGGCGGCGGTACGCCGGGGGTGCCGACGATGGCTGCGAGCGACATCAGCTTGTCGCGCGCCGCGCGTGTGTGGCGGCTTTCCCCGAGCAGGTCGGTACCGTCGGCGGCATGGCTTTCGCGTTCACGCGAATAGTCGACGCGCTGGCGCAGGCTGGCATGGTTCAGGCCGCTCTCCACGCTGATCAGCAGCTCATCAAGGTCAACCGGCTTCTTCAGGTAGTCGAAGGCGCCGAGTTTCATCGCGCGCACCGCATCTTCTACTTCGCCGAAGGCGGTCATCACGAGGACCGGCGCGGTGCGTCCTTCGCGGCCGAGTTCGGCGAGCAGGTCGAAACCCAGCCCATCGGGCAGGCGCAGGTCGAGCAGGATCAGGTCGGGTGCGAAACTGCGGATTCGGGCACGCGCGTCGGCCAGTGTCCCAGCCATGTCGCAAACGTAGCCAGCGCGCTCGAGCCGCCGCTTCACCGCACGGGCAAAGATCTCTTCGTCCTCGATCAGCAGCACGCGCGCCTCGGCCGTGGCGACCGGGCGCGGCTGCGACATCTGCTCGACCATTTGCGAAACGCTGCTCATGTGTTCTGACTCTCCCGGGGCAGTGCGACGGTGACTTCGGTGCCGTCGTCGTGATTGATGAATTCGAGTCTTCCGCCATGCACTTCGCACACCTTCAGCGCGAACGGAATGCCGAGTCCGCTGCCGTACGGTTTGGTACTGGCAATCGGCGACAGGCCGCGCGGCACCGGCTGGCGCGCGAGGCCGGCGCCGGCGTCGCGGATCGAGACCAGCACCCAGCCGGGCAGGGTCGCGATCTGGACACTGACCGAGGAGCCCGCAGGCGATGCTTCGATGGCGTTGTTGAGCAACCCGGTCAGGGCCTGCTCGATCAGGTTGCGATCGAAGCACGCTTCGATCGACAGCGACTCGGATTGCACAACGATCGCCACGCCGGCCGCGGCGGCGCGCGCCTCGACGAGACCCGCGACCACGTCGGCGAATGGCACCAGATCGACCACCGTGCAGCGCGGCTGCAGCGGATTGAGATAGGACAGCAGCGAATGCGTCCATGCCTGCAGGCGATCCGAGGCGCGCAGTATGCCTTCGAGACCTTCTCGCACTTCGGCGGAGATCGGTTCGTCGGCGAGTACCTGGGCGGTTGCCCGAATGCTGGCAAGCGGGTTGCGGATGTTGTGCGCCACGATGGGCACGAGCGCACCGAGCATCGCCTGCTTCTCGCTTCGCAACAGCGACTCGCGATGCAGCGCGAGATCGGCCGCCATCCGGTTGACGCCGCGCGCCAAAGCGGCCATTTCGTCGAAGCCTCGCTCGGGCACGCGGTGCGCGAGGTCGCCGCGGCTGATGCGCTGCGCGGCCTCTGTGACGGCATAGAGCGGATCGACGATGCCGCGGCGGAGGAAAGGTCGCGATGCCAGCACCATCAAGGCGGCAAGGGCCACCGGAATGGCGAATATCACCGGCACTATGGTCTTGACGTAAGCCATCCGCCCCGCCAGGGCCTCCCGCTGCCGGTCGAGGAACTGCTGAGTCTGGTTGAAGGCGCCTTCGTACCTGTTGAACACGTTCTCAAGATCGCGGTCGAGCCGCCATGCATTCGCGATGCGCACGCCCGGCGCGGTGCCGAAGTAGCTTTCCCCGAACGCCCGGATGTCCGCGTGCGCGGTGCGAAGCGCATCGACGAACCGGGCTTCGCCGGGCGAGCGCACGAGCAGCGAGACACGCAGGAAACTCGCCTCGATCTCCGCGCCGTACCCGGCGAACTCCTGCCGGGCAAGCTCGTCGCCGAGCAGCACGTGATCGGAAACCTCCTTGATCTGCCGGTACTGCGTGCCGCGTATCGCCTGCACCACCTGGGTCATGGCGGCGAGACGCTCGCTTTCGGAAGCGGCGTCATCCCACAGCTTGACGCCTGCGATGCCGAGCGCGCCGGTAATCAGCACGAGACATACGACGGCGATCGAATAGGCCGCCTGCAGGCGGCGCAACGATACCCGCGTTGCATTGCAGAGCATCCGGCGCGAGACGCGCCGGACCGTTCCCGCGCCCATCCACGAACGCCAGGTGTCGGCAAGAAGTTCGGCCATCGTTATGCTTTTGGGGAGTCCGGGTGCGGCGTACCACGGCTGTCGCGACCGGGAAGGCAGTGGTGATACCCAGCAAGCCCGGATAGGCACCGCTACTCAGCACACGGGCCACCCTGCGCATCGCGCCGGGCGGCCCGTCCAACCCGTGATCCGGTCGCCGGGCGCTCTACCCCCGGCGACTCACCGCGGTCTGCCGCCTACTTCTTGTCGGCCTTCGCGGCGTTGCGCTTCTTGTCGTGTTCGTTCATCTCGTCGGGCGACACGTAGCCGTCCTTGTTCGCATCGAGATTCGCGTAGTCGTAGGCAAGTTCGACTCCGCCCGCGCCGGCCTTCTCCGCGCCCTTCTTGTCGGCTTTCCTCTGCGCATCGGCTGCTGCCGCGGTCGTTGCGAACAGGGCCAGAACGGCGGCCATCAGCAAATTTTTTTTCATGTCTTCTGTCTCCTCATTGTGTCCGATCGCATGGACATCCTGGCTTCGAACCGGCCCGCATTCGATCAGCATGGCCGTGCGGCGGGGCCGGTGTTCCGCAGGCAGAGTCGCAGTTTCACGACAGGTCCGGGGCAACGAAAGGGAACACCACCCTCCGATGACGGGAGTTTCTCCCGCCCTGAGGTGCGCGAAGGACTGCCTCGGCCAAGAACGTCTCCTTGCGCCGTTCCACCGTCGATCCCTCCCCGAACAGGGCAACAGGTCGTTGGCGTCGCGCGGCAGATGGGGTCACGCGTGTGGCATTGAATCACGCATGCCCGGGAGCCGCATGGATAGGGCGTCCTGAGGCATGAGGGCCGGAGATGTCGGTCCAGAAGGCGTTTCGGAGTAATGCCACGCCGGATGCCTTTCTGGATGCGGGTTCCAGAGGAGGTTCGGACCGGGCGCGTGCGCGGCACCGGGACGCGACGGGTCGCGGTCGGACGTGATCCGATGGCTGCCGGCCGCCGCGAAACCGGACGGCCGGTGACAACTGAAACACGCTCAAAAAAACGGGCCGGAAGAATTCCGGCCCGAAACGCTTATGTCACGTACGGTGTACGTGAAGAAAGTCTAGATGGCGCAATCGACGGCGCCCAGTCAGCGGCTCCCGCCAAGGGCGGGACTTCTTCCCCCGATTATTGGAGTCGGAGATTCCCGAGCAGGCTGTCCGGCAGTTGCAGTCCATGCTCGACGGCCACACGTATCATTTGCAGCCGGTTCTCCACGCCGAGCTTGTGCCGGATGCTCGACTGGTGGTTGGCGACGGTCTTGTAGTTCAAGCGGAGGCTGTCCGATATCTGCGGCAGGGTCCGACCTTCGACGAGCATCGTGAATATCTCGAACTCGCGGTCCGTCAGCGAGTCCAGCCCGCGCTCGCGGGTCGAAAGGGTATCGATGACGATGGATTGGGCCACGTCGCGCCCGACGTAGTACCTGCCTCGCGCAATCTCGCGCACCGCCTCGACCATCACCTCGGGGGAGCTCGACTTCGAGAGATAGCCGCGCGCACCCACCTGCAACGCGCGGGTCGCGAACACGACATCCGCGTGCATGCTGAAAATCAGTATCCGGGCATCCTCGTGGATCGCGAGAATCCGGCGCATGGTTTCCAGTCCGCTGACACCGGGAAGCGTGAGGTCGAGCACATAGACATCGAACCGCCGCTTCTTCACCTGCGAGAGCGAGCTTTCACAGTCCTCCGCCTCCACCACGGAGATGTCCGGCATCGCCTCGAGCATGCGCCTGTAGCCGGCACGCACGACCGCGTGATCGTCAACCAGCAGGACCTCGATCATCGATCGCCTCCGGTCGCGCCACATCGTCTCTGACCACCAAGGGTATGCGCGCCTCGATCCGCGTCCCGAACTGCGGCGAGGAGCGGATGGACAGTGTTCCGCCCAACGCCTCCACCCTGTCCCGCATGCCGACGAGACCAAGCCCGTTCGTTCTCGTCTTCGCGTCCATGCCGATCCCGTCGTCCTGAACCACGGCCCTGATGGTGCCCGCCTCCCGGCCGAGCATGACGCTGACCCGCGTCGCCCGCGCATGCCGGGCGGCATTGGTCAGGCTTTCCTGGACGATGCGAAACGCGGTGAGCCGTACCTGTTCGTCCAGCATCCCCAATTCGCCCTCGTTCGCGAACAGGTCGAAACCGAGTTGCGGGAGACGCATGCGCCAGCCCTCGATGCAATGCTGCAGGGCCGGTATCAGCCCAAGTTCGTCCAGGGCCACCGGCCGCAACTGGCTCATCAGCGTGCGGACGACGCCATAAACATGGTCCGTGAGGTCGACGATGGTCGCCGCGCTGCGACGCGCATCGCCACCCGAGGATTTCGTGTAGTCGCGCAACGCAACCGCATCGACCTTGATCGCATTCAGATACTGACCGAGTTCGTCGTGCAGTTCCCGCGCGAGGTGGCGACGCTCGCTCTCCTGGGCTTCGAGATAGCGCCGCGAGAGGCGGCGGTACTGCTCTTCGCTATCGACCAGCTTGACTTCGGCCAGCATGCGCAAGCGGAGTTCGCTGCCGAATTCCTGGGCACGTCGCCACGCGAACCAGCCGATCGCCATCGCCATGACGAGGAACGTCAAGGGCAACTCGTCGATCTGCATCGACTCGAAATCGCGCGTCCATCCGAACCAGTTTTCGTAGACCTCGAACGTGCTGGAGAGTAGGAACGTGCCGATCGTGATCAGGACGACCGTCGCGACGTCTCGCTTGATCCGGGCGTGGATCGGGTTGGCGCGCAGCCCGCCCGAACCGCGGCTCCGGATCGGCGAGCCCGCCGCAGGCACCCGAAGCTCACGGGCGAGCACGGCCGGCGCTTCGGTATGCTCCGCATTCGCCACCATCGTCACTTGAAGCTCGCACGGATTCCGATCCATCCGGCCCTCGGCGCGCCCGGCGCCAGGGCCGTCTCCCGGCGCCATTCATCAGGCTCAGGATTGAAGCCGCCGGCACCGAACGGGTTCTCGCCCAGAATTCCTGCCGAGCTGTAGCGCCGGTCAAAGATGTTCGAGACCTTGGCAAATACCTCCCAGCCGGGCGCAACGGCATACTTCGTGTCGAGATTGACGATGACATAGCCCGGAATCCGTCCGCTGCCCTCGAACTCCTCGCCCTCGGCGTTGGTTCCGGCCCGATGGCGGTTGTTTTCGTTTCCGCGCGCGTACTGGTCCGAGTAGGCGGTTGCCGTGGCGCCGATCGTCCACGCATCCGTTACGCGGAACGACCCGCCGAGCTTGACGCTGTGCCGCGGAATGCCGGGTATGCGACTTCCCGGCTCGACGTCGATGAAACCATCGTCATCGGCAGTGCTGTTGTTCTCGCCGAGCACGCGCAGCGCCGATCGGTAGGTGGCGTCGACGTAGGCGTAGCCGAGGTTCCAGCGCAGCCTTCCGTGTTCCCCGGCGAGATTGAACTCGACGCCGCGACGGCGTGTCTTGCCGACGTTGTCGAAGTAGCCGGCGCCGGTCGACGAGGACGCAATGAACTGGATATCGTCGCGGTTGATGGTATGGAACAGCGCGGTCGCCCAGTCGATGCCGGCGATTCGCCCTCGCGCGCCAATTTCGCTCGTCTTGGCCACCACCTGCTTGAGCGGTGGATCGGCAGCCATCGCGTTCGGCAACTTGCAGGGAATCTCGGGGTCGGCACAACCGAGCTCGATCGGCGAAGGCGCCCGGTTGCCTTCGCTATATCCCGCAAACAGCGTGAGCGAGCCGAACGGCGTGTAGGAGATACCGGCAGCCGGATTGAAGCGCCGGAACGTGTGCCGGCCGTCCAGTTCGGTTCCCAAGCGATCGTCGAGCTCGACGTTGGTGTGGTTGTAGCGTCCCGACAGGGTGAAGTGCAGCAGCCCGTTCCATGAGAAGGTGTCGGTCGCATAGAGGCTCCAGGTCCGGCTGCTGCCGCGCAGCCGGGTCACGAGTTCCGTCTCCTCGTCCGACGCGGTCCCTCTCGACGGCGTCAGCACCGCCTCCTGCTCCGACTGCTCGAACCGGGTACGGCTCTTGTCGACCGCAAAACCCGCAGTCAATTGATTTTCGCCGCTCGCGGTCTTGCCTATGGCCGTCAATTGGGCACTCAGCCCGTAACCGCGCTGCCGCGTAGTCGTCCGGTTGTTGACGCCGGTCTCCCCGGCCATTGCGGCGACGGCACAGGCTTCGGGGTCGGCGTCGAGCGCGCACTCTCCGCCGGCCTCGATCAGTTCTTCGAACTCATCGGCGTATTCGTCGTTGACGTCGCCGTTGAATGTGCGAACACGGTTTTGACGGTGGTATACGTTCCCCGAGAAGAGCATGTTGTCACTGAACCAGTGGCTCAGCCGGCCATTGAAGAAGTCGAGCCGATTGCGCGTATTGTCGGGATAGGTGAAGGACGCTTCGCGATCTGCGCGAAGCATGCTTTCGGGCGTGAAACCATTGCCGGTCAGATCGTTGTCGGCGTGCGTGTAACTGAGGTCGATGTCCGTCGTCGCAGTTTCCCAACCCAGTTTTCCGAATAGCTGGCGCACGCGGGATGGCGAGAAATCGCGCCAGCCGTCTTCACGGAACAGGTTGCCCGACAGAAACCAGTCGACATTCCCGCGCTTGCCGCCATACTCGAATTCCGCCGATCGCCTGCCCCAGGAACCGCCGCTTGCCTGAAGCGAAACGCCCGGATACTGCGCCCCGGTCTTGGTCTGGATCGACAGCGCCCCCCCCAGCGTGTTGAGCCCGAACAGAGGGTTGGATCCGGGAATCAGCGACATCGACGATATCGCATTCATTGGAATCAGATCCCAGTTCACCGTGTCGCCGAACGGCTCGTTGATGCGCACGCCATCGACGAAGACCGATAGCCCCTGGGCCGTACCGAGCAAGGGGCTGGCGGTAAACCCGCGGAAGTTGACGTCCGGTTGGAAGGGGTTGTTCTGCGCTTCATTGATCGTCACGCCGGGCAGGGACTGGGACAGGAAATCCGGCAGGTTGAGACTTTGATGGGCACGCAACTCGGTGGCCGTGACGGCCTGGACGTTGGAAGGGATGCGCTCCACTGGCGTGCCGATGTCCGGCAGAGGCCTGGTGGCGATCACCTTGACGGACGGCAGTTCGACGGAGTCGGGCTGCTGCGCGGAGGCGTTGCCAGCGGTCAGGACCAGGAACGACGCTTTCCCCAGCAAGCGAAGTCGCCGGCGGTGTTTTGTTTTCATGTCTCCTCCACGGTCTTATCCGGCGCCCGGCCGGACCGCTTCGGATCCAGTCACCGAGACCACCATGGCACTGACTCTATCGCCTCGGTGTCACGCTGTTGAGGGAGGCCATCCCTGTCGAACGGGGACGGTTTCCCAGCGTCATCGGGGAATCGCCACACCCCACGGCAGCTTTCCCACGCCGAGCGTGGAAACCACGGTCAGTTGCTCCGTGTCGATGACCGACACGCTGTCCGAACGGCCATTGGCCACCAGCAGGCGCTTGCCGTCACCGGACAGCGCCATGTTCCACGGACGCTTGCCGACGCCTATGCGCGCTGTCACGGCGCGTGTTTCGGGATTCACGACGGCCACGGTCCCCTCGCCGCCGTTGGCCACGAAGATCCGCCCGTCGACCGGGTGCACGAGTACGCCCGCCGCCCGCACCCCGGTCTGGACGCTGCCCTGCACGGTCCAGCCTTCGACCTTGACGAAGGCCAGCGTGTTCGCCCCTTCGTTCGCGACATAAAGCAGCTTTCCGTCGGGACTGAAGCCCATACCCCGTGGGTGACTCAGGCCCTTGATCTGGTGAACGACCTTGCGTGCCGCGACATCGATGACGTCGACATCGCTGCTTTCTTCATTGCTCGCCATCAGCCACTTCCCGTCGCGGCTGAAGACGCAGTGCTCCGGATTTCGCCCGCGTATCTTGAGCCGCCAGGACTCGGCCAGCTTGCCGGTGTCGATGAACACGACTTCATTGGACTCCTCGGCACAGACAGCCAACTGCCTGCCATCCGGCGACAGCATGATCCCTTCCGGACTCTGCCCGGCCGGGATCCGCTTGCGGATCGCACCGGAACCGACGTCCACCACCGCGACGTCGTTTCCTTTCGCATCGGCCGCGAACAGAGTTGCGCCATCAGCAGAAATCGCGATGCCCTGCAGCTTCTTCCCGAGTGATCCCTCGCGTGGAATCCGCACGTTCTCGACCGACAACGTGGCCAAGTTGGCCTGACTGACGGTGCCGTCCCCTTCATTGGGAACAAAGGCCATCTCGGCACGTGCGCTCAAAACGAAGAGGCTCATCAAGGGCAGGTAGAACAGACGGTTCATGGGGTGTGACCTCACCAGTTGCGGCGCGAAACATCGCCTTTGTAAACGGAGCGGATGAACGTGATGATCTTCCAGAGATCGTCATCGGTCTTGATCAGTTCGCCGTGCGGCGGCATGGGCCCCACGACACCTTCGCGGCCCTTCCTCATGAAGCCCTGCTTCTGCAGGTCGACCGTTCCAAGGGAAATCAAGCGGAACAGCGTGTCATCCTCGCTGCCATACACCCAGACCTCGTTGGTCAGCGGCGGGCACATTCCCCCGCCACCGCCACCGCCGTGGCAGCCGTTGCAGCTGTAGCTCATGTAGAGCTTCCGGCCCGCCTCGATCATCTCGGGCTTGTCGGTGTGCGGATTCTTCAGACTTCCCTTCTCCGCCGAAGCGGCGACCTCGATCGGTCGCTTTCCCCCCGGCGTGTCGCCATCGGCAACGGCGCAATGCGCGATCACGCAAAGGCCGGCAAGAACGATAGAACGAACAATGCGTGCAATACGGAACATGCGAATCTGTCTCCTCGTTGATGTTGTCTTGTTCGAACCGTCTGGACACGCGGTGTCAGGGTTCGTGCGATCGTTGTCGCTCCCACCCCGGATTCTGTCGCAGCGGCCCGGGACCAAACGGCTAATCGCACATGTCGTGAGAATGTCCCGCATTCCGCGAGCCCCATGCCCGAGTCCCGCTTCCCGATCGCCCGGGCAAGGGGTCGCGTGGTGTTGCGCCATGCGCCGCGCGCCGGCGTTTCGCTCCGCACATGCCAATGCCTCGCACACGCGGACAGCCAACCGGCCGGCAAGGACTACGATCCGCGTGGAACGGCGTCTAAGCCGACGGCTGCCGACGCCGGTGAAGTTGCCTCGAGCAACTTGACCACGTCGCCTGCATCGTTGTCGCGCGCTATCGACAGTGCGGTCTTGCCGTCCGCCGTTCTGCGGTCCCGGCTTGCGCCGGCGCCCAGAAGCATCTGCACACATTCGGAACGGTTGTTTGCTGCGGCGACCATCAACGCGTCGAGTCCCTGGGCATTTGTGGCGTTCACATTTGCACCGCGTTCGACGATCTTTTGCAGAACATCTGCCAACCCCATGGCGGCAGCAAGCATCAGGGGCGTCACCCGCGACTCACCGTACGTCGCCCGGACATTTGCGCCTGCTTCGATCAGGGCGAGTGCTGCCCGCGATTTCCGCGTCTCGATTGCGAGCGCAAGCGGCGTCAGCCCGCGGCCATTCCGCAGTTCCAGGTCGGCACTTGCAGCCGCGAGCAGGCGAACGAGATCGGGATCGTCACGCAGCACGGCGTGGGCAAGTACTGGCCAGCCATCGGAATCCTTCAGGTTCGCGTTTGCCTTGCGCGCCAGCAGTTCTCGCACAACGGCGACCTTGCGATCCTTTGCCGCGTGGTGCAAAGCGCCCAGTCCCTGGCCGTCCAGGCCGTCCAGCTTTGCGCCCTTTTTCAGCAGGTAGTCGACGCGAACGAGATCGCCGGAAAGCACGGCATTGCTCATCTCCTCCTGCGGGTTGCCACCCTGGGCCAGCCACTCGTCGAGCCGTGCGAGATCGACTTTCTGGTCCGCGGGCGTGTCCAGGGCATCGGCTTGGGCCCGACCGGCGCGGCGCTTCTGCGCAAGAGTCAGGTCGTAGGGTCCGTGCGATTGCAGATCACCCGAAACGACACACTTTTCGCACTTGACCAGCGGCACGCCGTACTCGATCAGGATCTGCTTGATCTTGTCCTTCTCCTTCTCGAGCGCAATTTCGATACGCGCCTTGCGTGCCTGGTCGGTCCTGCGCATGCCGATGGCCATCTCGAACTCCATCGGTGTCTCGTCGTCCATCAGGTTCGTCGGCTGAACGACGATCGGCGCGCCCTCCTTGACTTTCAGGTAGCCGGCGAAGGGGCCCCAGACACCCACGATGTCGAGATTTCCCGCGACGACATCGCGCACTTGCTGCACGGGCTGAAGTTCCGGGTGGAGGTCGGCGTCATGGCTGATGTGATGGATGAATACGTCCCGAATGCCGTGGTTGTGGAGCGCTTCTCGTATGGCCGAGTGCTGGAATACACCGACGCGCCGGCTCTTCAGGTCTGCAGCATCGAGCCCGTCGATCTTGATTCCTTTGTCATTTCGATAGACGAAAACAAAGGTGCTGCGATAGATGGGAACCGAAGTGAGCGTTCGTTCATACCCCGCCGGCAGGTTCATGAATACGTCGCAATCGTTGGTATCGAACGTCTGTCGCGTCAGACCCCGTTCGATCGACGGGCGCCAGAAGTACTGGACGTAGGTACCCATCGAAGCAGCGAGCGTCTCGGCGATCTTGTTCTCGAAGCCCTCTCCACGGATGTTCGAGAGCGGCATGTTTCCGGGGTCGGCGCAAACACGCAAAGGCGGCACAACGTCCGCCGCCTGCGCGAGCGGGACGATGAACGGAACGGGCAGCGCCAATGCGGTGCAGAGTGCAGCGCGAAGGAAGGTCATTTTCTGGATTCCGTGAGCTGTGAAGTTGGGGCGCAGAAACAGGCGACCCGGCACCGCAAGGTGCCGGGTCAATTGCAGAAGCTCCTCGATTACTCGACGCGGAACGTGTAGAGCGTGCCGCCTTGAGGAATCTTGTCGAGACCGGTTGCCTTGGCCATCGCAGTCGCACCGATGGCGCCGTACTTGTCATCCATGTCCAGCCCGGCCGTCACCGGCAGGCCGATCCAGCCGCCGATGCCGGACCACACCGACACGTACTGCTTGCCCTTCACCTTGTAGGTGATCGGGTTGCCGATGATTCCCGAGCCGAGCTTGCGGCTCCAAAGCACCTTGCCGCTATTCCGATCGACTGCACGGAAATCGCCGCCGAGGCTGCCGTAGAACATCAGGCCGCCGTCGGTGACCAGCGTGCCGGACCAGTTCGGATACGGATCGGGAATCTCCCACTTCGTCTCTCCGGTCACGACGTTGAACTTCTTGATCTTGCCCGTAACGCCCGGCTTCTCCGGATACATATAGACGTTCGCAAACACGTACACCGTGCCCTGCTGGGTGTGGGTGCGCTCCTGCGGTTCGTCCTCCATGCACCAGTTGTTGGTCGGCACGTAGAACCACTGCGGATCCTTCGGATCGACCGAAGCCGGCTGCTGGTCCTTGCCGCCCATCGCCGAGGGACAGGCCTGGGTATTGACCCCACGCGCGAACGGAGAATGCTCCTTGACCTTGACCGGGCGACCGGTCTTCAGATCGACCTTCTCCGCCCAGTTCACGGTGACGAACTTGTGCGCCTTCAGCAGCGTGCCATCGACGCGATCGAGCACATACACAAAGCCGTTCCGGTCGAAGTTCACCAGGGCCTTGTGCTTCTTGCCGTCGACATCGAGGTTATCGACGAGGATGTTCTCGTTGACACCGTCGTAGTCCCACTGATCGAACGGCGTCTTCTGGTAGGCCCAGACGACCTCGCCGGTATCGACCTTGCGGGCGAAGATGGTCATCGACCACTTGTTGTCCCACTTTCCGGTATTGCACTTCTCGTGGGTGTCCTCGCCGCAACGGTAGGCCGGACTCCAGTGGCCCGGGTTCCCCGTACCCGCGTAGACGATGCGCAGTTCCGGGTCATAGCTGAACCAGGCCCATGGCGCCCCGCCACCGAGCTTCCACTCGTCCTTCGGATAGGTGGTGATGCCCAGATCCTTGCCGTAGGTACCGTAGTGGGGATTCGCCTTGTTGGTCTCCGGCGTCATGCACACGTCCTTGTCCGACCCGGTGCTGTGGCACTTCCAGACCTCCTTCCCGGTCTTCAGGTCATACGCCACCATGCGGCCGCGCGCCGCGAACTCGTCGCCACCGAAGCCGGCAATGACGAGCTTGTCGGCAACCAGGGCCGGCCCGGTGTGCGTTTCGCCCTTGTCCGGGAACGCATGCTTCACGGTCCAGATCTCCTTGCCGGTCTTGGCATCGAGCGCAATGATGAAGCCGTCGAGGGTATGCACGACGACCTTTCCGTCGGCATAGTTGAGGCCGCGGTGAACCGTGTCGCAACATGCACGCGGCACGGCCGACTCGTCGCGATCGGTCTTTTTCGTGTAGTTCCAGACCTGCTTGGGATGATCCGGATCCGAAAGGTCCAGCGCCTGCACGATGTTGGGCCAGCCGCTGACCATGAACATCATCGGTTTGCCGCCGACGTCATCGATCACGACGGGCTGACCCTCGTGGCCGCGAAGACCGCCCGACGACTGGGACCACATCATCTGGAGGTTTTTCACATTGCCGGTGTTGATGTCCTTGAGCTGGCTGTGACGTTGAAGCGCGAGATTCGACCCCGGTGCCGCCCAGTTGTTGTGGTTCTTGCTGCGTTCGTGAATCTCCTGGTTTGCCGACGCACCGATCGACCAGCCCAACACCGCGATGGCTCCGGCACGCGCCGCAGAATGCACGACACGCGTCAGGAGATGTCTTTCTCTAAGGCTCATTTGCTCCTCCAGTTGTTGTTTGCTGACTCCAATATCCGTGTCGAATGACGCTTCGCCGGATGGTCGAACTATCCGGACAACCGCGGCGCAGCAAACAGGGGGACTTTTCCCTTCGTGGTCAGGAATCCGTCCTCGCCTCGGGCGGACGCGCTGCGCATGGCCGGAACAGCGCCCCTGTACAACCGGGGCCGGAAGACTTCACACGCAACCCGGGATTCTGTCCCTCGCTTTTCGGACGCCGATGCACCCGTCCGCCCGGTCGCTATAGTTCGGCCGACTCAACCCCGGTCACCGGCATGGAGAACCATGGGAACGGAAGATCGTCTCGCCGACTGGCGCGCCGACGCACTGGAATTCGAATCGCAACTGGACGGCGTCGTTCTCGGCCTGCAACGCGCAGTGCGCTTGCTGACAGTCGCAGTGTTCGCGCGAGGACATGCGCTGCTCGAAGGGAATGTCGGCGTCGGCAAAACCACGCTGCTGCGAGCCGCAGCGCGCGCGCTGGGAGGCGCCTACCAGCGGATCGAGGGCACCATCGACCTCATGCCGCAGGATCTCATCTACCACACGCACGTCGATCGCAACGGCCAGCCGCGCATCGAACCCGGGCCGATCCTGGCCCACGGTTGCGACCTTTCGGTGTTCTTCTTCAACGAGATCAACCGTGCGAGACCGCAGGTGCACTCGCTCCTGTTGAGGGTGATGTCCGAACGCAGCGTGAGCGCGTTCAACACCGAGTACCGCTTTCCGCACTTGCAGGTCTTTGCCGACCGCAACCGTGTGGAGAAGGAGGAAACGTTCGAACTCCCCGGCGCAGCGCGCGACCGCTTCCTGATGGAGCTCGAGATCGCGCCGGAATCCTCTGAAACGGTTCACAGGCAACTCACATTCGACACGCGCTATCACGATACGGATACGCTGATCGGAGAGGTTCGCGAATCCGTAGTCGACTACAGAACGATCGAGGAGATTGCCTGCGCCATTCAGCGCTCGGTACGCGCGGGAGAGGCAGTCCAGCAGTTCGTCGAGCGGCTGCGCCGTGCGACCCACGACCCGACCGAGTTCGGGGTAACGCTCGACAACGTGGAGATGGATGAACTGATCCTGTGCGGCGCGGGCCCCCGCGGGATGAGCATGCTCGTGCGGGCAGCGAAGGTCGCCGCCTGGCTCGACGGCCGGCTCGACCTCGCGCCGCAGGACATCGCGGCGGTGTTTCATGAGACCATCGCCCATCGGATCTTCTTCACGCCGATCTACGAGATGCAGCGCGGCCGTATTGCAAGGCCGCTCAGCGAAGCAATTCTTCGCGCGGTTCCCGCGCCCTGATTCTGCTCGATGGAAGACGGCCGCTCGTTCCTCGTCGAGTATCGGATAAGGTACAAGCCGGGCGGTGTGCTGCCGGGCGCATTCGCGGGACTGGTGCCGGGAAGCGGGCAGAACGTAAGGGCCGTCGTACCGCTCAAGGATCACCCGGATCCCCGCCGGCTCGATCTGCGGGCAAGCCTGCGGGACCCCTTGCATCGCCTGTGGGTTCGAGACTTTGCACAGAACACCGCAACCAGGGTGATCGTACTCGCTGACTTCTCGGCGTCCATGGCGTACCGGGGGTACCAGCATCGCCATGTGCAACTGCGTGACATCGCAACCGCACTTGCGCGCTCCGCGTTCCGCAATGGCGATGCATTCGGGTTCTACGCCGCCAACGAACAAACGTGCCAGGATCTTTGCCTGCCACCACGCGTCAACCGCAGCGCTGCGGATTGGCTCGAACGCCGTCTGCGGGCCACGACGCCCACCGGCACCAGTGCGCGCGGCCTGCTCGATGTGTGCATGCGCCTGCCGCGCAGACACGCGCTGGTATTCGTCATCTCGGACTTCAACTGGCCTGACCGCGAGATTTCCGCCCTGCTGAAATCACTTGCACAGCATGAAGTGGTGCCGATGGTTCTGCAGGATCCGGCAGAGTTTGCGGAATTGCCTTCCAGGGGCTTTGCAAGTCTGCTCGACCTCGAGCGCGGAACGCGACGCTTCGTGTGGCTGCGCCCGCGCCTGGTGGAGCGGATTCGCCAGGCCGGTCGCGCGCGTCGGGAGCATCTCGATTCGATCTTTGGCCGCGCAGGTTGCGCACCGTTCTATCTGGACGGGCGCTTCGATCCGCGCAAGCTGACGAATCACTTCTTGCGGAGTGTCGCGCCTTGAGTCGGATCGCCCTTGCCGTTCTGGCGCTGCTCGCCGCCCAGTCCGGAGCGGCCGGCGATGGCGCTGTTCGCATCGAAATGCGCGAAGCCGGCTACATGCTGGGCGATCTTCTGGAGCAGCGCATTGTTATCGAACTGGCACCGGGCGAGCACGTGAATGCGGAATCGCTCCCGCCTTCTGGACGCCTCAACCACTGGCTCGAAGTCCGCCGCGCGAGCCTGAACGAAGCGCAGGGGCGTGCCACCGTGGACCTGAGCCTGCAGATATTCGCAGCGGTCGAACAGGCGACGCCCTTGCGCATGCCCGATGTCACGCTCGCGGTCAGCGGGCCGGGCGGCGCCCGCGAACACATCGCTTCTGGCGGCCGGGTGGTCCTGTCACCCGTACTGCCGCCACAGCTCGCCGAGTCAGACCGGGCGCCTCACAAGGCCCCCGCACCGGCGCCGCTGCAGGAGAAGGCATACTGGCTCGCGGCTGCTCTGGCTTGCCTGACATCCCTGGCTGCGGCAACCTGGCTGGCCTGGCTGCACGATCGCCTCCCTTTCCTCGGTCGCAACCCGGGTCCGTTCACCCGCCTGCTGCGCGAGCTCAGGCGTCGCGCCCATGCGGACGAGACCACGCTCAGACATGAAATCCACGCGGCGCTCAACCAATGTGCCGGGGCAACGCTCTACCCGACCACGTTGCAATCCCTGTTCGAGAGGGCACCGCATCTCGAGGCGATTCGCACGGAGATCGAGCAATTCTTCCACCACTCGTGGAATCTGTTCTACACCGGCAACCCCGCCAACGCCATGCCCGTGCAGGACCTGATGGCCTTGCTTCGGCGTGCACGGGAATGCGAGAGGGGCACGCGTTGAATGTCCAGTTCGCATACCCGTGGGCGCTGTGGGGTCTGTTGCTCGCGGCGCCCGCGATGTTCTGGCATGGCATCCCGGAATTCCAGCACTCCCACGTCGAGCTCCTGCCGCCGGATCCGCCATCCGACCGGTTACGGATTCTGCTGAGGGGGTTGGCAGGCGTGTGCGTCGCCATGCTGGCACTGGGCGCTTCCGCGCCGTTCGTCGAGGGCGGCACCATTTCCAAGATCGGCGAAGGCGCGGAGATCGTCGTGGTTTTCGACCGCAGCGGCAGCATGACCGAACCCATGCTCGGCGGTGCGGTGACGCTGGACGACGTCAATGATGCTGGCGGGGTTGGAGATCGATTGGCTGATCCGGGCGAATCGAAGATCGCCGCAGCGCGCCGCGTGCTGCTCGATTTCATGCGGGCCCGAAGGGGCGACACGTTCGGCCTCGTCGTGTTCAATGCCGCACCCATTGCGGTAGCGCCGCTATCGGAAGACCGCGGAATCGCCGAATCGGCCCTCGCCGCGGCGCAATCGCGAAGCACCGGCTACACCGCCCTTGGACGGGCGCTCGGTCTCGGGCTCGAGTTCTTCCGCGGCCGCGAGCGAACGGCGGCACGCGTTGTGCTTCTGGTATCGGACGGCGGCGCGGTGATCCGCGACGAGGACAGGTCGCGCATCAAGCGCATGTTCGCCGAAGAGGGCGCATCGCTGATCTGGATCTACGCGCGCGGAGAACGGGAGCCCTCGGTGCTCGATCCGCCCGACAAGGACGTTTCGGAGAGCCTGCAGATGCATCGCTTCTTCTCCGAACTGCCCGTTGGCTACAAGGTATTCGAGGTGACGAGTAGCGCCGGTCTGCAACAGGCCGTCGCAGAAGTCGGGCGATTGACCAGCCTGCCGACACGCTACGAAGAGCGCCTGCCGCGGCGCGACCTTGCCGGGCCGATCTATGCCGCAGCCTGCGCCTGCATCCTGCTGCTGGTGTTTGCGCGGCTCCACGAGGTGCAGTCATGGGTGCACTAAGACGCGCCACGCCGGCGCTCGCATGGATGCTCCTCGCCCTGGGATTGATCGGAATGGTCCTGTCGGGCCACTCGATCCGGGAGATCCGACGATTGAATGCGGCAATCGCTGACGGCACAGTGATCGCCGATCCTTCGGCGGCGCACGACGCGCGTATCCGCTACGCGCAGGGATGGCTGCACGCGGAGAAAGGAGAATTCCGCGAAGCGGCCCGACGCTTCGCGGAAGCTGAATCGGCCGGCGATCCGCGCCTGGCTGCCCAGGCCAAGCTTGCACTCGGCAACCTGTACTTCGAACTGGGGATGGCCGCCGCGAACGTCGCTGAAGGCGGCTCGCATCAACAAGGAGCCGCGCAGCTGGAACTCGCGCGCGAAGCCTACCGCGGGGCACTTCGGATCTTCCCCGACTTCTACCCCGCGCGATACAACCTCGAACTGCTCGAGCGCATCGGCCCTTCACGTCGCACACTGGGATGGTCCCGTGAAACCGACGGCGTGACCTTGCAGGCATTCAAGCGCGACGGGTGGGCCCAGATGAAGGACAACCCGAAGCGCGGCCTCCCCTGACCACATGGATCCCACGTTCCATCAGGCTGCCGCCAGCATGTTGAAGGCAAGGTGGCGCAGGGCAGCCCTTCTGATTGGCGCGGCCCTCGTCACCCTCCCGTGCTTTTTCATGCCGAAGCTCGTCCTGCCGGGGCCGACGTATCGCTGGCTGATCGTCATCGACATCACGGAGAGCATGAATGTCCGCGACATCGCCGGTCGCGGCCCGGAACATTCGCGTCTCGACGCCGCAAAGCAATCGGTTGTCGCCGCGCTGCGCGCACTGCCGTGCGGATCGCAGGTCGCGATCGCCCTTTTTGCCGGCGTCGATACCCTGAACCTGTTCGAACCGCTGGAGGTTTGCAGCCACTTCGATGCGATGGAACAGGTCGTATCGAGGCTCGACTGGCGCATGGGATGGATCGGCGATTCACGGATCGAGAACGGACTGACCCACGCGATCGGAGAGGCCGCCAGGATGAAGCTCAACCTGCTTTTCGTTACCGACGGCGACGAGACGCCGCGTCGCAGCGCCGCGCGGCTGACGGGGCTGCAAGCCCTGCGTGGTCGTATCAAGGGCACGCTGGTCGGTGTCGGCGGTGAATCCCTGCAGCCGGTGCCGAGGCTCGACGAGGACAACCAGATCGTCGGTTACTGGCAAGCTGCCGATGCCGTTCGTGAAGGCTTTCACCCCAACAACGTGGCCGCACTGACCGGACTCGAAGCCGGCGTTGCATCGCCCGGCGGCGGCCTCGACGACGTGGACGAACACCTGTCGGCAATGCGCGGTCGTTACCTCATGGAACTGGGCACGGCAGCGGGGTTCGATTTCGTCCATGCGAGATCGCCGTCCGAGTTTGCCACGACGGCAACACGCCCCGCTGCGGCAGACATAAGCCATGCGCCGCGCGACGTTCGGCCGCTGTTCGCGCTGCTCGCCGCCCTGCTCGTGGTGCTCGACCGCCTGCTCGGGGCGAACCGCCGCCGATAGACGGGGCGGCCGACACCCTGCCCACCGCCCTCGCGCAAGGCGCATGGATATTCGCGCTCAGGCAAGGCATGCGCCAAAGCCGCATGACTCGCGCATCCCCGGCAGGCATTGCCCGCAGGCCAGCCCCCACGCGCCCCGCAGACCGATCAGGTTTCCGTGTCCTGCCCTGCCAGCGGCGACTTGAGCGTCACGACGCCGGCCGCCACGGCAAGGCGGAACAGCGCGATGTCGCAATCGACCTCGAGCTTGGCACGTGCCAGGCTCAAGTGGTTGGCGACGGTCTTCGGACTCAGCTTGAGCTGTGCGGAAATGTCATTGACGTTGTAGCCGTTCACTCGCAGGCGGCAGATCTCGAATTCGCGCGGCGTGAGTTCGGCGAAGCGGCTGCGTTCGGGCTGCGTGACCGAGAACGCCAGTTCCTCGGCGATCTTCGGGCTAAGCACGCGCTTGCCGCTCGCCGCGCTGATCACCGCGCGCACGAGGAATTCGGGCGAACTGTCCTTGGTGATGAAACCGATCGCACCGTTGCTCAGCGCCTGCGTGGCGAAGGTCGGATTGGCATGCATGGTGAACATCAGCACGCGCGCCTGTGCGTCGGCGGCAAGAATCCGGCGCAACGCCTCGATGCCGCCCGATCCGGGCATCGCGATGTCCATCACCACCACGTCCGGACTGTGTTCGCGCCAGGCGCGATAGGCCTCGTCGGCCGTCGCGGCTTCGGCCACGACGCGGATCTCGTGGGTATGCTCGAGAAACAGCCGGTAGCCCGAACGCACCACGGCGTGGTCGTCGACCAGCAATACGCGGATCGGCGACGGACTCATGCCGCAGCCCTCACGTCGGCGCCGATCGGCAGCAGGGCTTCGACCTGCCAGCCTCCGCCGTCGAGGGGCCCGGCGCTCAGGCGTCCGCCGAGTGCCTGCACGCGTTCGCGCATGCCGAGCACCCCGAGGCCGGACGCCCCGCCTGCACCCTGGCCGCTGCCGTTGTCGCACACGCGCACGCGCACTTCATGCCGGCTGGCCGGAGTCGCATCGCATTCGATGCGTATATCGATGTGCGCGGCATCCGAATGCTTGAAGGCGTTGGTCAGGCACTCCTGCACGATGCGGTAAATGCTGACGTCGAGCGTCGGCGAAAACGGGGGCCAGTTGCCGCCGGTGCGCAGCTCGATCGATACCGGGCGCGTTGCGTGCTGGCGCCAGTGCTGCACCAACCCGGCGAGGGCTTCGCGCAGGCCGAGTTCCTCGATCTCGGGCGGACGCAGGCGCTCGAGCAGGTTGCGCAGGGTGCGCAGCAGGTGCGCGAGATGGTCGAGCAGGCTGCGCGAGCTTTCGCGCAATGGCAGGAGGACGGCATGCTGCGCGCAGGCGTTGTCGATCAGCCTCGCATGGGGCTGCATCGCCACCAGATAAGGACTCAGTTCGTCGTGCAGGTCGCGTGCCAGCGAGCGGCGCGTTTCCTCCTCGAGCCCGACCAGCTTCTGCATCAGTTGCTGGCGCTCTGCGACGGCTTCCTCGAGCGAAAGGATGGTGCGATTGAACGACGCAGCAAGTTCGCGCATTTCGGGCAGCGAGAATCGCGGGAGTCGAGCAGCGAGGTCGCCGGCTTCGATGCGCGCAAGCGCCTGGCGTACCGCCACCAGCGGATTCAGGACCATGCCCAGTCCCCAGTAAAGCGCTGCGCCGAGCACCAGCGCGACGCCGGCCGTGAGCACCGCTTCGTCGAGGTAGTCGGCCTGCACCTCGCGCAACTCGTCGGACGGATTCGGCCGCACCAGGTAGTAACCGACCGGTTGTTCGCCAGCATAGATGTCCTTGCGCAGGGGCTGCAGGCTCCACAGCGGGGAGTTGCGGAACAGCAGCGGCCGCTCGGCGGCTCGCGCATCGGCACTCTCTGTTGCCCAGACGCGTTCGCCGGTGCGCGTGCGGATCTCGACCGACACGTGGCGCGCGCTGCCGAGCGAACGATCCTGCAGCAGGGTTTCGGCGGCGCGCAGCGCCGATTCGCCCCCGGCGTTCGGCGCGAAACGGTCCGGCAGCAGCCCGACCAGCAGCCTCGAGGTGGATTCGATTTCGCGCAGCGAATCTTCCTCGGCGCGCTGCAGGCTCAGCAAGTTGGCCAGCACCAGCAGGAGCACGATGACGGCGCCGATGATCAGCACCAGCCTGGACTTCAACGACATGCGACGCTTTCCGGAACAGATACCGGGCGATCATAGCGGTTTGCTTCCGGGAAATTTTCCCTGCGTGCGACCGCCCGATTCCCGCGCACCGGTGCACCGGGCCGCGTAGGATTTGCCCATCCAATCGTTGCGTGACGAACGGATATGCTCCAAACCGCCCCGGGGCCTCCTCCACAAAATCCCCGGGGCGAACTTTTCCCCTGCTTCCAATCCCGCTGCGCAAACAAAAAGGCCCGCCGCATCACTGCGGCGGGCCCGGCAAATCTGCGGAAACGCTTATTCGGTGCCGCGCTGCCAGACTTCCTCGCTGGCCTCGACGATCTTGCCGCTGGTGGCGTCGACCTCGACCTTAATTTCCTTGCCCGACTTGGTCTTGATGTCGAATTCGTACGAGGCGGCGCCGTCGGGTTCGATTTCGTATTCGGTCTCGACGATCTCGCCCGGATACTTCGTCAGCGCGGTCTTCTGCGCGGCTTCGAGCGACACCTTGACCTTGGCCTTGAACGCGGGCGCATCGGCATTGGCGACTTCTTCCTCAACCTCGGTGATGGCACCGGTCTTGCCGCTGCACTCGATGTCCCAGGTCTTGTCGGCACCCTGCACGTCGAATTCGAAGGTCGGCACACCCTTTTCCTTCTTGAGTTCGACCTTCACCACCTTGCCGGGGTACTTGTCGAGCACCGTCTTCTCGCACTGCTCGAGGCTGACCTTGGTTTTCGGCGGCGCGCCGTCGGCGAATGCCGGAACGGCTGCTGCAAGCATGACGGGTGCCGCGAACAGAACGGGTTTCACGAACTTCATGGCTGACTCCTTTTGGATCTGCTGATAACAAATGCTATTTTTGCACCGCATTATAACGGTCGAATATCCCGGTTTCCAAGGGAGAAACTCCCGGTTTCGACGGGAAATCCACCCTTTTCAATCGCACTGCAGCATGGCAGTTTGGTTTTCTCTCACCGTTCGGAACGCCTGTCGCGTGAAACCCCTCCTGCTGTTTTCCATACTTGCGATCTGCATGCCGGCTGCCGCGCCGGTGTCGGCATCCCTGCCCGATGCCCTGGATGCAAAGCCGCCCGCGAAGCAGAAGCCATCGACGCGTTGCGTGGAACGCAAGCTCGACGTCAAGACCGGCATGATGATTACGCGCTACGGCTGCACCAGATCGCCGCAGGGGCGCTGGCGCGATGTCGGCAAGGCGCTGGGTTCGCCTGCACCGCCCTGAAACGTACGGACCGGGAGAAGCCGCCCATCGGTCATTTCGGCGGCAACAGCGCCGACAGCGCCATTCCATGCGCCTCGCCGGCATGGCCGGCCCGCGAGGGCCATGCCATGCGAGTCGTGGCGTGGTGCGTTACGCGAACTAACGCTGTGCGACCGGCGAGTAGGCGCCTTCCCAGCCGCCACCGAGCGCGCGGATCAGCGCCACCGTCGCACCGGCGCGGGCACCGCGGATCTGCGTCTCGGCACGCTGCGCGGCAAGCAGGGCGCGTTGCGCATCGATGACTTCGAAGTAGCTGGTGTAGCCGTTGCGATAGCGCGCGTCGGCCAACTGCAACGCGCGCTCCGAAGCCGCGCGCGCCTCGGCCTGTCGCGCGGCCTGGGTGGAAAGCACCCGCAACCCCGCCAGGCTGTCCTCGACTTCGGCGAAGGCCTGCAACACGCTGTTGCGGTAGTCCGCGACGCTCTGTTCGAGCGCGGCTTCGCTGCGTTCGAGATTGGCGCGATTGCGCCCGCCGTCGAAGATCGGCATCGACAGCAGGCCGCCGATCAGCCAGGTGCGCGTCGACCACTGGAACAGGTTGGAGAGTTCGCCGCTTTCGTAGCCGAGCGCGCCGGTCAGCGGCAGCGCGGGGAAGAACGCGGCCTTTGCCACACCGATGCGCGCATTGGCCGCCAGCATCGCATGCTGCGCGGCCACCACATCGGGACGGCGCTCGAGCAGCGCCGAGGGCAGACCGGGCGGCACCACCGGCAGCACGAGGTCGGTGGCGAGCGGCGCGGCGGCGATCTCGACATTGCCCGGCGCGCGGCCGGTGAGCACCGCCAGCGCATGTTCGAGCGCGGCGCGCGTGCGTTCGAGTCCGGCCGCCTCGCTCTGTGTCACGGCGAGTTCCGCACGCGCGCGCGCCAGATCGATCTCTCCGATGTCGCCGGCATCGTATCGCGCCTGCAGCAGCCTGACGTTTTCGCTCCGCAGGGCCACGGTCTCGCGCAGCACGCCGGTCTCGGCATCGGTTTCACGCAGCGCGAACCAGGTCTGCGCGATGTCTGCCAGCAACACCAGATCGACCGAGCGATAGGCTGCCTGGGCGGCATTCGCGTCCTGGCCGGCGGCTTCGACGTTCGCGGCGATGCGGCCGAACAGGTCGAGCTCCCACGAGATGCTCAACGGCGCGCGGTACAGCGACTGCGGCGAGACGTCGGCGCCGTCCTTGAGGCCGAGCGAGGCAGGCGAAGAGCGGCCGCGTTGCGCGCCGATGCCGGCGTCGATACGCGGTACGCGGTCGGCGCGCGCGACGCCGGCGAGCGCGCGAGCCTGCCGCACGCGCGCTGCGGCGGAGGCCAGGGTCGGGCTGTCGCGCCGCGCCTGTTCGATGAGCGCATCAAGTTGCGCGTCGCCGAACAGCTTCCACCATTCGCCGCGTGCGGCGTGCTCCGCAGGCTCGGCGGGTTTCCATGATCCGTTGTCGATGCCCTCCGCCGCGGCCTGGCGAAAGCGTGCGGGAACCTCGATCTCCGGCACCGGTGCCGGCGGCACCAGCGAGCAGCCGGCGAGCAGCGCGGCTGCCGCGAACGTCGCCAGGCTTGCCGGGATGCGCGGGTACAGGCGTTTTGCGCGTGCGTGCATCGTTCTCATTCTTCGATCCTCGCGGCGGGAGACGTGGCATGCGGATCGATGCCGCCGGACGACTGGGTTCCACCTGGCGCATCGCTGGCATGATTGCGCCGGCGTTCGGCGAACTCGCGCAACAACATGTAGAACACCGGCGTCAGGAAGATGCCGAACAGGGTGACACCGACCATGCCGCTGAACACGGCAATGCCCATCGCCTGGCGCATCTCCGCGCCTGCGCCGCTGCCGACGATGAGCGGTATCACGCCCGCACAAAATGCGATCGACGTCATCAGGATCGGCCGCAGCCGCATGCGGCAGGCATGAATGACGGCGCGCCGCATCGGTTCGCCGGCCTCCTCGAGATCCTTGGCGAACTCGACGATCAGGATCGCGTTCTTGCACGCCAGGCCCACCAGCACGACGAAGGCGATCTGGGTGAAGATGTTGTTGTCGGCGGGAAGCCCGAAGAAGCCGGACAGCCAGACACCGAATACCGCCGAGAGGATGCACATAGGCACGATCAGGATGATAGCCAGCGGCAGCGTCCAGCTTTCATAGGTGGCCGTCAGCACCAGGAAGACCAGCAGCACACATAGCGGGAAAATGTAGACCATCGTGTTGCCGGCAAGCTTTTCCTGATAGACGAGGTCGGTCCATTCGTAGCCAACACCGCGCGGCAGCACCTCGCGCAGGATCTGCTCCATCTCCGCCTGGGCCTGGCCGGAACTGAAGCCCGGCTTCGGGGCACCATTGATGTCGGCGGCGAGGAAGCCGTTGTAGCGCGCCACGCGGTCCGGGCCGAAGGTCGGCTCGACGGACATCAGCGAAGCGAGCGGCACCATCTCGCCGCGCGAATTGCGCGTCTTGAGCAGCGAGATCGCATCGGCCGTGGAACGGAACTGCTGGTCGGCCTGCACGATCACCTGATAGGTGCGGCCGAACCGGTTGAAATCGTTCACGTACAACGAACCGAGATTGACCTGCATCGTCTCGTAGATATCGTTCAGGTGGACCCCGAGCTGTTTCGCGCGCGTGCGATCGACGTTGGCATATAGTTGCGGCACATTGATCTGGTAGCCCGAGAACACCTGGGTCAGGCCGGATTGCGGATTGCCATAGACGCGGCCCATGATGGCCTGCACGGCCTCGGCCAGTGCGCCTTCGCCAAGCGATCCGCGATCCTGCAATTCGAGTTTGAAACCGCCGGCGTTGCCGAGCCCTTCGACCGGTGGCGGCGCGAGGACGAAGATGAAGGCGTCCTGGATGGCGCCGATGCGCTGGTTCACGGCACCGGCGATGGCCTGCGCGCTGCGATCCGGCGTGGTGCGCTTGTCGAAATCGTCGAGGCCGAAGAACACAATGCCGGCGTTCGGCGCGTTGGTGAAACCGTGAATCGACAAGCCGGGGAAGGCAACAGAATCCTTGACACCGGGCACCTCGAGCGCGATGTCGCTGAGGCGGCGGATCACCTGCTCCGTCCGGTCGAGGCTGGCGCCTTCCGGCAGTTGCGCAATGCCAATCAGGTATTGCTTGTCCTGCTGCGGCACGAAGCCCGGCGGCACGCGCACGAACAGCACGTAGGTCAGACCGAGCAGCACGGCGTAGATGCCGAGCGCAAGCGCCTTGCGTCCGAGGATGCCGGTGACGCGCCGGCCATAAGCCTCGGAGGAGCGATGGAAAAGATGGTCGAACCAGCGGAAGAAGCCGCCGAATACGCGCTCCATCGCGCGGGTCAGCCAGTCCTTCGGGGCATCGCGGCTGCGCAGCATGATGGCCGCCAGCGCGGGTGAAAGGGTCAGCGAGTTGAAGGCCGAGATCACGGTGGAGATTGCGATCGTCACCGCAAACTGGCGATAGAACTGTCCGCTGAGGCCGGATACGAAGGCGAGCGGAATGAACACCGCACACAGCGTGAGGCCGATGGCAACGATCGGGCCGCTGACCTCCTGCATCGCGCGGACCGTGGCGGCCTTCGGCGGCAGGCCGGCCTCGATGTTGCGCTCGACATTCTCGACCACCACGATGGCGTCGTCGACCACGATGCCGATCGCCAGCACCAGGCCGAACAGCGTCAGCGTGTTGATCGAAAAGCCAAGCAGCAGCAGCACGGCGAAGGTGCCCACTACCGAGACCGGCACCGCCAGCAAGGGAATCAACGATGCGCGCCAGGTCTGCAGGAACACAACGACGACCAGCACGACCAGCAGCACCGCCTCGATCAGCGTCACGATCACCTTGTTGATCGAGGACTGCACGAAGCGCGTCGGGTCATACACGATCGAGTAGTCCACGCCCTGCGGGAACTCCTGCTTGAGTTGTTCCATCGTGCGCCGGACGTCTTCGGAAAGCTGAAGCGCATTCGAGTTCGGCGCCTGGAACACCGCCACGGCAACCGCCTCCTTGTTGTTGAGCAGGCTGCGCAAGGCGTAGCTCCCGGCGGAGAGTTCGACGCGGCCGACGTCCCGCACGCGCAGCACGGAGCCGTCCGCAGGATCGGCCCGCACGATGACGTTGGCGAACTCCTCCTCGGTCTGCAATCGCCCCTGCGTGTTCACCGATAGCTGGAATTCGGTACCGTTGCGCGAGGGCGGCGCGCCGATCACGCCGGCCGCGACCTGCGCGTTCTGCTCGCGTAATGCCGCAACGACGTCGCCGGATGTCAGCCCGCGCGCAACGAGCTTCTGCGGATCGAGCCATATCCGCATCGCATAATCGCCGGCGCCGAAGGTGATCACCTGGCCCATGCCCGGGATGCGCAGCAGCGCGTCGCGCACGTTCAGCACCGCATAGTTGCGCAGGTACAGCGCATCGTAGCGGTTGTCCGGCGAAACCAGATGCACCACCATGGTCAGGTTGGGCGCGGATTTCTCGGTGGTCAGGCCGATCTGCCGCACGATGTCCGGCAGTCGCGGCAGTGCGCGGTTGATGCGGTTCTGCACGGCGGTTTCGGCAACGTCTGGATCGGTGCCGATCTTGAACGTGACGGTCAATGTCATCACGCCGTCCGAGGTGGCCTGGCTGCTCAGGTAGAGCATGTTGTCGATGCCGTTGATCTGCTCCTCGAGCGGCGAGGCGACGGTTTCGGCAATCACGCGCGGGTTGGCGCCGGGAAACTGCGCGCGCACGACGATCTGCGGCGGCGTGACCTCGGGATACTCCGAAATCGGCAGGCGATTGATCGCGATCAGGCCGAGCAGGAAGATCAGGATGGACAGCACGGCGGCGAAGCGCGGCCGTTCGATGAAGAAGTGTGAAATGTTCATGTCGATGGTCCCGCTCAGGCGCCTGCCTTGCCCTGCGCAGGGGTCGGCGCCGGTTTGGCAATCGGCATGCCGTTTTCGTCAACCTCCATCTTCTCGGGCGTCACCGGCGCGCCGGGGCGAACCCGCTGAAGCCCATTCACCACAACCAGCTCACCGGGTTTGAGTCCGTCGCGTACCACGCGCATGCCGTCGACCAGCGCGCCGAGTTTCACTTCGCGGAATTGCGCAATACCATCGGCGCCGACGACCAGCACGAACCGCTTGGATTGGTCCGTGCCTATGGCGCGCTCCGGCGTCATCACGGCCTTGTAACTATCTCCACCGAGCAAGCGGACACGCGCAAAGAGTCCGGGCGTCAATGCGCCGTCCTTGTTGTCAAATTCGGCGCGTGCCCGGATCGTGCCCGATTTGGGATCGATGCGGTTGTCCAGGAAAACCATGTATCCGCGGCGCGGGAAGCCCTGTTCGTTGGCCAGGCCGAGTAGTACCGGATTGCGTGCCGAACGGGACGACGGGCGCTCGCCGCTGCGCGCCATCTGCATGTACTTGAGGTAGATCTGCTCGTCGCCCTCGAACTCCGCGTAGATCGGGTCGACCGAAACGAGGGAGGTCAGCAGCGTCGGGCTCGGGCCGTCGCCCTGAATCAGATTGCCGACAGTCACCTCCTCCTTGCTGATGCGCCCACTGATCGGCGCTCGGATCGACGCGTACTCGAGATCGAGGCGGGCGGTCTTGACGGCTGCCTCCGCCGCCAGGATGCTTGCGTCGAGATCGCGCTTGGCTGCGGCACGCTCATCGACGTCGCGCTGCGCAATCGCGCGTTCGGCCACCAGGCGCTCGGCGCGTGCCAGTTCAGTGCGGGCCAGTTCGGCCCGCGTCCGCGCACTGGCGAGCGACGCCTCGGCTCTTGCCAGTGCGGCCTCGAAGGGTCGCGGGTCGACCTGGAACAACAAATCGCCTTTGCGTACCAGTTGGCCTGGCCGGAAGTGGATGCTCCTCAGGTAGCCCGACACACGGGACCGCAGTTCCACCTGCTCCACAGCGACCAGGCGGCCGGAAAACTCGTTCCAGTCGGTGATCTGCCGTTCGACGGCCGGCGCCACACTCACCGGCGGCGGCGGTGGCGGGCCCGGCGGGTTGTTGGCTTCGCCCCTGCTGCAAGCGGCAAGCAGCATCGCGGAAGCCGTCAGCAAAGCCGCCCGGGCAAGCACGGCACGGCGCCGTGTTGAATTCGAGGGTACGCAATCGAGGTCGTGAGGGGACATTGTCGTTCTCATATGATCATTCTCGTGACGGAAGATTTCGGGGCGGCCTTCGGGCCGTTGATCAGTTTTCCACGCCCTTGCTGCAGGTGCGGGATGTTGCGTCTGCCAGCGTCGGAAGCCATGCGAGCACCTCACGCCACGGCCAGGCAGTATCCGCATTCATGTCTGCGAGCGACGGCGAACGTGCCATTCGCGTCGCCACGCCCGCCCGTTCGAGTCTTTCGGCATACTGTTCGGCCTCGCCGCGCAGCGGATCGTCGGCTGCGGTGACGATGAATGCCGGGGCAAGCCCGGCGAGGCGCGTTGCGGTGGCAGGTGCAGCATAGGGGTGCATGCGATCGGATACGGTCGGCAGGTAGCTCCGGTAGCAGGCAAAGCAACAGCGGGCACTGCGCTGCGCAGCGAGCGCCGTGCCGACCATGGAATGCGACGAGAGCGTCGGGTCGAGCATCGGCGTGATCAGCACCTGCGCTCGCAGTGCGGGAAATCCACGGTCGCGCGTTGCAAGCGCTGCGGCTGCGGCGAGGTTGCCGCCCGCTTCGGTACCCGCGACGATCACGGAATCGGCCGCGTGCCGCGCCCACGCAACGGCACCGAGCACGTCTTCCAGCGCCGCCGGGAACGGTTCCGCCGGCGCCAGCGAATACGCAACGGCAAGCACTCTGCATGCAAGCGTCCGTGCCGCCGCATCGGCGGCCGCATGTGCGGTGTCCAGGTCGCCGCCGACAAAGCCACCCTCGTGCAGATAGACGACGAGTGCGCTCGTCGGCGCGCCAACCGGCACATACAGCCTTGCATCGAGATCCCGCACGTAACCGTGCAACCTCTGTGGCACGACCTCGACGTCACCGAATCCAGTACGCATCGGCGCTGCGGTCAGATCCAGATGGTGCGCGAGCGCCCCGCGGGCACGTCGCGAATGACGTCCGCGTCGTGCACGTTGCGCTCAGTGAAGGGGCAGCGCGCCGCCTGATCATGCGCGGGCGAACTGACCGCCGCACTTCCCGTGATGCCGAAGGCAAGCGCTGTAGTCGCGATGATTCGCGCAACGATGCACGATTCGATCATGGTAAATCTCCTGTTGGGTGCTCACCGTTCTGTCGACGGATCTTGCATGGGTCGAACTCTATTCTCGTCTGGAGACAAGAAAAAGTTGCAACCGGCGAAAAGACTGTTCAAGATTCTGAACAATGGATCGCTTGCTCGCCATGCAGGTTTTTGTTCGAGTCGTCGAGGCCAACGGCTTCACGCGCGCCGCGGAATCACTGAAGATGCCGAAGGCATCCGTGACCACGCTGATCCAGCAGCTCGAATCCCGACTCGGCATCAAACTGCTGAACCGCACGACGCGCCACGTCAGCGTCACAGCCGACGGCGCGGCCTATTACGAGCGATGCGTGCGCATCCTGGCCGACGTCGAAGAAACGGAGCAGTCACTTGGCCACGTGCGACGCGCACCTGCCGGAAGGTTGCGCGTCGACGTTCCGGCCTCGATCGGACGCACCCTGTTCGCTCAAGCGCTCCCCGGGTTTTTCGTGCGCTACCCCGAGATCAAGCTCGAAATGGGTTGCACCGATCGCCCGATCGACCTTCTCGAAGAAGGCGTCGATTGCGTGGTGCGCGGCGGCACCCTGCCGGATTCCGGATACGTCGCACGTCGCGTCGGCGAACTCGAAATGGTCACATGCGCGACACCGTCCTACCTTGCGCATTACGGCGTTCCAGCGACGCCCGAAGAGCTCGCGAGCCATCGCCACATCAACTACTTCTCTTCCAAGACCGGCAAGATCTTCGAGTTCGATTTCGAGCGCAACGGCTCACGCGTGTCATTCGCCGCAGACGGGCCGATCGCCGTCAACGACAGCAACGCGTATCTGGCCCTTGGCCTGACCGGCTTGGGAATCATGCAGATCCCGCGCTACGCCGTGCGGGACGAGCTGGCGAAGGGGGCACTCGTGCAGGTGCTGCCGGAATGGCGCAGCGAACCGATTCCGCTGCATGTCCTTTATCCCCAGAACCGCCACCTTTCCAACAAGGTCCGGGTTTTCGTCGACTGGGTCGCCGAAATCTTCGCGGATCTTGAGCAGTGAACGCACACGCGCCCACCACTCGGTCGGGGCTCGGTGCCCAACGGTTTGTGCGGCCAAACCGAACATTCGCACCTTTTTGCTGCCAGACAATGGCATTTTCCGGACAATCGAATTGACCCGACAACGCTTTCCGTGCATAATCTTGCTTCTCTGACGCGGGGTGGAGCAGTCTGGCAGCTCGTCGGGCTCATAACCCGAAGGTCGAAGGTTCAAATCCTTCCCCCGCAACCAAGAAATATTGAAAAAGGCCAATCACTTAGCGGTGGTTGGCCTTTTTCGCTGTGGTTCAGCCCCCCGGCTGTACAGGGCAGACGATAACACCCCGGA
>JAEUNL010000038.1 GCA_016791115.1 Rhodocyclaceae bacterium | reverse complement strand
CGTCTCGCACGCGCTGCCGGTGCTCGAAACGCTCTACCAGCAGTTGGCCGGCACCCACAGCATGGTGGTGCTGACCGACGAGCAGGGGCTGATCCTGCATTCGCTCGGCGACTCCGATTTCCTCGAACGTGCGCAGCGCGTGGCGCTGCAGCCCGGTGTCACGTGGTCGGAGGACAGTCGCGGCACCAACGCGATCGGCACCGCGCTCATCGAACGCTCGCCGATCTGCGTCAATGGCGCCGAGCACTTCCTCAAGGCCAACCGGTTCCTCACCTGCTCCGCGGTCCCGATCAGCGACCCGCACGGGCGCATGGTCGGCGTGCTCGACGTTACCGGCGATCATCGCGGCTACAACAGCCACACCATCGCGCTGGTCAAGATGTCGGCGCAGATGATCGAGAACCACCTGTTCTCCGACGCATTCCCGGAAGGCATCGCGATCCACATGCACAGCCGGCCCGAATTCCTCGGCACGCTGTGCGAAGGCATCATCAGTTTTTCGCCGGAAGGGGATTTCATCGCCGCCAACCGCAGCGCCTGCTCGATGCTCGGGCGCAATCTGGCCGATCTGCGCAACCACACCTTCACCACGCTGTTCGGCATGCGCATCCAGAACGTGCTCGACCAAGCCATGGCGCAGGGCGACATGCCGCTGCGCCTGTCGTTGACTTCCGGGTCGCAGGTGCTCGGGCGCGTGAAGGTCGGCTTGCGTGCGCGACGCCCGAACCGCATCTTCACCTTCGATCGCAAGAACGAAGCGCGACAGGGCGCGGATGCACCAGCCGGTACGCAGGGCGCACTGGCCGGCCTGATGACCGGCGACGCGCAGATCGAAGCGGTCTGCACCAAGGTCCGGCGCGTGCTCGGCCGCGACATCACCATCCTGATCCAGGGCGAAACCGGCACCGGCAAGGAGCTGCTGGCCAATGCGATCCACGAGGACAGTCCGCGCGCCCAGGGGCCGTTCGTGGCGGTCAACTGCGCCTCGATTCCCGATACGCTCATCGAATCGGAACTGTTCGGCTACGAGGAAGGGGCCTTCACCGGCGCCAAGCGCAAAGGCAACGTCGGCAAGATTCTGCAAGCCGATGGCGGTACGCTGTTCCTCGACGAGATCGGCGACATGCCGCTGAACCTGCAGGCGCGCCTGTTGCGTGTGCTGCAGGAGCGCAAGGTGACGCCGCTGGGCAGCATCAAGTCCTACCCGGTGGACATCGCGATCGTCTGCGCCACCAACCGCAAGCTGCGCGACATGGTGAGCCAGGGCGAATTCCGCGAGGATCTCTATTATCGTTTGAACGGGCTCACGGTGAATCTGCCGCCGTTGCGCACGCGCTCCGACATACGCCCCGTCGTCGAACGCATCCTGCGCAATGAGGCGCCAAACAACGTGCGCGCCAGCGTCTCCGACGAGGTGATGCAGATGTTCCTGCGCCATCCGTGGCCGGGCAACCTGCGCCAGCTCACTTACCTGTTGCGCACGGCACTCGTGATGGCCGACGACGACGGCGAAATTCGCCGCGAGCACCTGCCCGATGACTTTCTCGACGAGTTCGAAGACACCAGCGCACACACGCCCACGAGCGCGCCGATGCCCGATCCGGTCCTGGCCGAGGTACGCACTTCCTCGTTCAGCGACCGGCTCGACGACCTGGAACTGCAGGCGATCCGCGAGGCGCTCGAGAAGCACCGCGGTAACGTTTCGGCCGCGTCGCGCCAGCTCGGGATCAGCCGCAATACGATCTATCGCAAGATGAAAAGCCTCTGACGCATAGTGCCCGCAGAAATACAAAGGGAGCCGGATGGCTCCCTTTGCGTTTCTGCAGGGCGAAAAAAAGCCGGCGCACGCGGCGCCGGCTACAGAGTCGCTCAAAAACGAAAAGAGCGATGGAGGAGAATCGTTATCGGGGCCGCAGCCCCGTCGATGTCGAACCCGGTGATCAGCCCTTGTGCAGCTTGAACACCCACATGGAACCGCCCTGGTTCAGGAAGTTGACCTTCTTGGCCACGTCTCCGCCCCACAGCGGAACCGCACCGCCCCAGCCAGCCGCGACGCCGACGTACTGCTCGCCGTCCTGTTCCCAGGAAACCGGAGGCGCAACGATGCCGGTACCGACGTTGAACGACCAGACTTCCTTGCCGGTCTTCGCATCAGCCGCCTTCAGGAACCCCTCTGGCGTGCCCCAGAACACCAGGCCGCCCTTGGTCGTCAACACGCCACCCCACAGCGGGGCGTTGTTCTTGACTTCCCAGACCAGTTTGCCGGTTTTCGGGTCGAACGCACGCATCGCACCGATGTAGTCGCCGCCGATGTCGGCAGCCGGCAGGGTCTTGATGGTGAAGCCGGCGCCGAGGTAGGCCGCGCCCTTCTTGTAGGTGATCGGCTCGTTCCAGATTTCCATGCCCCACTCGTTGGCCGGCACGTAGAACAGGCCGGTATCCGGGCTGTAAGCCATCGGCATCTGGTTCTTGCCACCGAGGAAGGACGGCGCGGAGAACACCATTTCGCCCTTCTTGCCGTCGGCGCCCTTGGTCGGATCGCCCGGGCGGTTAGCCGGGTCATAGATCGGACGGCCGTCCTTGTCCAGGCCCTTGGCCCAGGTGATCTTCTTGACGAACGGGAAGCCGTTCTCGAACTTGCCGGTATTGGCATCCAGCACGTAGAAGAAGCCGTTGCGGTCGGCCTTGCCGCCGAGGCGCTTGCCGCCCGCTTCGTAGGTCACGAACTCGTTGACGCCGTCGTAGTCCCAGCCGTCATTCGGCGTGCCCTGGAAGGCCCACTTGATCTGGCCGGTGGCCACGTCGATCGCGACCGTCGAGCACGAGAACAGGTTGTCGCCCGGACGGGTGTGGCTGTTCCACGGCGCCGGGTTGCCGGTGCCGAAATAAGCCAAGCCGGTCTTGGAATCATAGGTGCCGCCCAGCCAGGTGGCAGCGCCGCCGGTCTTCCACAGGTCACCCGGCCACGACTTGTTGGTGGTGCCGGAGATGCCGTTCTCGACCTTGTTGCCCGCGGCGTCGAACTTGTAGCCCATGTGGCCTTCGACCGTCGGGCGCGTCCAGACCAGCTTGCCGGTCTTCGGGTCGCGCGCGTCGACACGGCCGACGATGCCGAATTCGCCGCCGGACACGCCGGTCAGCAGCAGCCCCTTGGCGATGATCGGTGCGGCCGTGTTGGAGTAGCCCGCAGCGTAGTCATCAAGCTTCTCCTTCCAGACGACCTTGCCGGTGTCCTGCTCGAGCGCGACGAGTTGCGCATCGAGCGTGCTGAAGATCACCAGATTGTCGAACAGGGCCGCACCGCGGTTGACCACGTCGCAGCAAGGCATGATGCCGTCCGGCAGGCGGTGCTCGTACTGCCACAGCTTCTTGCCGGTCTTGGCGTCGAGCGCGAAAAGGCGCGAGTACGAACCCGTGACGAACATCTTGCCGTTGGCGATTACCGGTTGCGACTCCTGGCCACGCTGCTTCTCGCCGCCGAACGAGAACGACCACGCCGGAACGAGGTTCTTCACGGTCGACGTATTGATCTGAGAAAGCGGGCTGTAGCGCTGGCCCTCGGTACCGATGCCCCAGGACAGCACATCGCCGGTGGACTTGGCGTCGTTCTCGATGTCAGCCGTCGTGACACCGGCATAGACCGATCCGCTCAGGGCAAACGATGCTCCGATCAGCGCGGCGATAATGGACTTTTTCACTTGCAAGCCTCCTTCTGGCTCCTACGAGCTTTGATATAGATTCAAACAGGGCGAACGGTTCAAGCCCGTTGCGCGCGAAGGGCTTTCGCAAATCCTGTGCCACGCTTTTGACACACCGTTACGCCGTACCGGAGTCAAGAATCCAATTCCAACTGCGTGCGGTTGTTCAAAAGTGTCACTTTCCGCGACACAGGGAACAACGTAAGCGGCGGGGCAACTCAAGGACGGACCTTCTGCGCCGGCGCACCGACGATGCATCGTCCGCCCGGCACGACACCGGTGCCACGGCACGGGGCGCGGGGTGGCCAGAACGGTACTCGCATACCGGGCTGGGTGGCGCATGGACAAAGGCGCTTCAGCCCATACGTTCGGCAAGGCCCGCCAGGACACAATTCCACGGCACCCAGGCCGAAACGCCATTATTCATGTGGCTTCCCGGCCTGCCTATATTGTATTCGCGCTATTTGGTCGGCCGTTTGTCGAACTCGTCCTGCTCGAACCCGCGATAGAGATGCGCAATGGAACGCTCGAACTCCTGCCGCGCGAGAGGAATTGCCGCGATGTCGTCGGGCAGCCGGGTGCGAAGCAACTCGGGCATGTCGAGGCCGTCCGAAGCGGCCTTGCGCAACGTGGCGTCGAGCCACGTCAGATAGCGGCGCGTCTGCTCGATGCCGCGCGCATCGCCGTGCGGTTCGCCGTGGCCGGGCACCAGCGTCGTCCACTTAAGCGCCTTGATCTGCTCCAGCGCCGCGAGCCAATCGGCCACGCTGGCATGCGGCGTGGTCGCAGCACGCTGCCAGAACACCAGATCGCCGGCGAACAGCACGCCGCTGGTGCGGTCGAACACCACGAGGTCGGCCTGGGTGTGGCCTTTGAGCGCGATCAGTTCAATGTCATGGCCGCCGATTGACATGCGTCCGGGCTTTGCCTCGTCGCGCGCGGCAACCGGCTCGGTGCCCGACATCCAGTCGCCAGCCATGCGATACAGGTTGTCGGCGAATGCACCGCCCTCCTGCTTCATGCCACCGATCGAACCCGGCAGCGCCATCACGGTGACGTCGCCGAATACCTGGTTGCCGAAGTAGTGGTCGGGATGATGATGGGTCACCAGCACCATGCGGATCGGCTTGTCGGTCACCCCGGCGATGGCGCGGCGCATCTGCTCGCCGTACAGCCGCGAGGAGCCGGTGTCGATCACCACCACGCCATCGGCAGTCACGATGAAGCCCGTATTGACGATGTTTCCGCCGTTGGCACGGGTGAAATCCTCCGCCAGGCCGACGAAAACATAGGTGTCCGCCGCCACCTTGCGCGGCTTGAGCATGTAGTCAAGCGCCGCCTCGATCGGGAATGCGACCCCCAGCGCAAACAGCAGCGCCACACGCAGCAGTCCGGTGCGCCTCATTGCGTCACCTGCGCACGGATGCGATTGCCATTGTTGTCCACGCCCGAGAGCGTCAGCGGCAATTGCGGCGCGCGCCCGGGCCGGAAGTCGAACGAGAACACCGGGTTCTCGCTCACCGGTTCGAACGTCTCGATATGCATGAACTCGGTGCCACCGGCATCGGCGAGCGAAAGCTTCTCGATGTAGAAGGCCGGAATGCCCGGCGCCAGCCCGGTGTCCATGGGGTGCATCACGCGAAAGCGCAGGCGGCCCGCATCGGCCGGATTCCACATGCGCGCCTGCACCTGGCCCAGGGTATCGGTCCAGTTGCCGCTCGAGCGGCCCACGCTGGGCGCGGTGCAACCGCCGCCTGCGGCATCGACCCACATGCCGCCAGCGTGCCACACGCCGTCACGGGTGCGGGCGATCGCCCGCACCGGCGTCGCCTGCTGCAGCTTGACGCGAAACGACAGCGAAGCACGCGCCGCAAGCGGCTTGAACTG
Organism: Rhodocyclaceae bacterium; assembly: GCA_016791115.1. Lineage (GTDB taxonomy): Bacteria > Pseudomonadota > Gammaproteobacteria > Burkholderiales > Rhodocyclaceae > Methylophosphatis. The sequence goes on along the minus strand of JAEUNL010000038.1, from coordinate 19,305 downwards.
CAGCACCTTGACGATCGGATTGTGGTCGGCGATCACCACGACTTCTTCGACTTCGCCCAGCGCCTCGGCATCGACGCCCACCGGCACGTTCATCGAATCCTCGGCGCGCGCCGGCGCGGTCACCTTGACACGATCGTCGAACACGACTTTCGCATCGCCGAAAAAACGCTGCCGAAGATCGTCCCAGTTCGCCGATTTGAGCGGATCGCCCGGCGAAGCCGCGAGCGCGGCGCCACCGCCCATCAACGCGCAGGCCATCGCTGCGCGGCACAGCCAACTTCTCATCCCGTCCTCCGTCGTGTATTCAGGGCTTGGTATATCAGTGAATGCTCAAGCAAATCGGGTTCCAGCCCGTTTTGCCCCGGAACCCGAGGCCGTGCGTCACACGGCTGCGCCACGATGACACAATCGGCCAGAAGCCTTGTCACTTCATGGCCAAGTGGCCGCCGATTTCCCGGATCGAGGGTATCGTCGATTTGACGCCGACAGGCTCTAGAATGCCGCCAGCCCCCTCCGCGCCCTCCGCAGAACGCGCCCCGACATGACTGCACCCGCAAATCCACCGCCCAAGTCCGCCGTTGCCACCACCGGCGGGCTGCCACTGCCCACGGCGCTGATCGACCTGATTGTCGTGATCGCGGTCAGTGCCTCGGTATTTGCGGTGGCAGCGGCGCTCGAACTTTACGAAACGTTCTCGCGCTGGATTTCGCCCTTCGAACGCTATCAGGCCGATGAACTGCCCTTCGCGCTGCTGATCCTGGCCGCGGGCCTGTCGTGGTACGCATTTCGCCGCTGGCGCGAGGCACGCAGCGAGCTTGCGCTGCGGATCGTGGCCGAGGCGCGCGTGGGCGAGTTGCTGCGCCACAACCGCGAACTTGCCCACCAACTCATCAGCGTGCAGGAGTCCGAGCGCCGCGCCCTGGCGCGCGAACTGCACGACGAGCTGGGCCAGTGCTGCAACGCAATCCGCGTGGAGGCCGCGTTCATCCAGCGCTGCCGGCCGGAAGACAACGCGGGCATCGTAGCCGCCGCCGGCCGCGTCGCCGGCACTGCCGAATCGCTCTACCAGACGGTGCGCGACATGCTGCGACGGTTGCGGCCGGCCAACCTCGACGAACTCGGCCTGGTCGCTGCCCTGCAGGCGCTGTGCGAATCGTGGGAAGGGCGTGCAGGCATCGCCTGCGTGTTCCACAGCCAGGGTACCTTCGACCGGCTGGACGATGCGACCAGCGTCGCGATCTACCGCGTGGCGCAGGAAGCCCTGAACAACGTCATGCGCCACGCGCAGGCCGGCAAGGTGCGGATCTCGCTCGCAAGCGAGGACGCCGCCACGGTCACGCTCGCGGTCCAGGACGACGGCATCGGCATGCAGCCCGGCCAGACGCAGCACGGCCTCGGGCTGCTCGGCGCTGCGGAGCGCGCCGCGGCGCTCGGCGGCACGCTCGACATCAGCAGCCGACCCGGCGAAGGCACGCGCCTCGTGCTCGTGCTGCCGCTGGCATCGCAGGCTGGGCTGGCCGATAATCCCGGCCCATCATGATCCGCCTCCTGCTCGTCGACGATCATCCGGTCGTGCGCACCGGCTACCAGCGCCTGCTCGAACAGGCCGGCGACATTTCGGTCGTCGCACAGGCCGATCGCGTCGACCTTGCCTACGCCGAGTTCGTCGCCCACACGCCCGACGTCACAGTCACCGATTTGTCGATGCCGGGCAGCGGCGGCCTCGAACTGATTCGACGCATCCTCGCGCGCGACGCCTCGGCGCGGGTGCTCGTGTTCAGCATGCACGACAGCGCCCTGCTCGTGCGCCGTGCTTTCGACGCCGGGGCACGCGGATTCCTCTCGAAGAGCAGTGCGCCGGAAAAACTCATCGAAGCGGTGCGCGCCGTGCATCTCGGCCAGCGTTACCTGAGCGACGACCTCTCGCCGGCCCTGCTCGAACGTGATGCACGCTACGAGGCAAGCCAGCTCGATTCGCTGACTGCACGAGAGTTCGAGATATTCCGCCTGCTCGCACAAGGCCATTCGCTCAACGAATGCGCCGACACCCTCAATCTGAGTCCCAAGACGGTTTCGAACTACCAGACGCTGATCAAGGAAAAGCTCGGCGTCTCCACGTCCGCGGCCCTGGTGCATCTCGCGATTCGCAATGGCGTGATTTCGTCGGCCGGCACATAGTTCGCGCTGCGCGCACCCCTTGTCTTTCAAGTACATGGCCGGTTCGGGAATTTTTCCCGGGCGCCCGTCAGGCGACCGGCCTATGGTTAACACTCCGATGCGGCCTGTTCCTCCACGGGTCCGCGGCCCGACGTGAAAGATGCGCCGGCGGATTTCGGGCACTGCGAGGCGGCGCCGCCGAAACGGTGCCGCCGCGGTGTCCCGGCCACCGGTCACTGCCGACGGCCGACGCATCGGGGGCTGACAGGCTCCTCTCCTTGCGGGCCGGCGTTTCGCGTCGGCCCGTCTTTCATTCTGCTTGGCGGAAGCGTTCCCGGATCCGACGGGAAAATTTCCCTCCTGCCGACAAATCCGATCTGTTAACGTCGCCCCCGTCACGGGAAAGTGCGCCGCATGTACGGCCAGCACAAACTTCCACCAACAAACGACACCCGTGACCGCAAACCGGAGGAGTCATGCAAAGCAATAACAAACGTACCGCGTTCCGGCGTCGCGCCGTCGCGGCTGCCGTGGTTTCTGCCTGTTCGGCGATCGCGCATGCGCAGGAGAACAAGACAACGGTACTTCCCAGTGTCGAAGTGGTCGGCACGACGCCTGTCCCGGGCCTCGGCCTGCCGAAGGACCAGATCCCGGCCAACGTGCAGACCGCGAGCGATCGCGACCTGCGCCGGGCGCAGAGTCTCAACCTGCCGGACTTCATGGCCGAGCAACTGCCCAGCGTCAATGTGAACGAGACGCAGGGCAATCCGTTCCAGGCCGACGTGAACTACCGCGGCTTCACTGCCAGCCCGCTGCTCGGCACACCGCAGGGCCTCTCGGTGTACCTCGACGGCGTGCGCGTCAATGAACCCTTCGGCGACAGCGTGAACTGGGATCTGATCCCGCGCGCGGCGATCAGCTCGATCGCGCTGATGCCCGGATCGAACCCCCTTTTTGGCCTCAACACGCTGGGCGGTGCCCTTTCACTGCGCACCAAGAGCGGCTTCTCCGATCCCGGCGCCTCGATCGAGGCCGAATTCGGTTCGTTCCGCCGCCGCAGCCTGGAAGCGGAAATCGGCAACAAGACGGCTGGCGGCTTCCACTGGTTCATCGCTGGCAACACCTTCCGCGAGGACGGTTGGCGCGATTTCTCGCCGACCGACGTCGACCAGTTGTTCGCCAAGATCGGCCAGCGCACGGCGCAATACGAGATCGATCTATCGCTCACCGGCGCCAGAACCGACCTAGTCGGTAACGGTGTTGTGCCGCGTACGCTCTACAAACAGCGCGAGGAAGCGGTTTTCACGGTGCCTGACCGAACCGAGAATCGCATGCGCATGGCCACGCTCAACGGCAGCTGGTTCATCGACGATCAGCAAACGATCTCCGCCACGCTGTACGGGCGCACCAACCGCACCCGCACGCTCAATGGCGATGTCAATGACGACTTCGATCCTGACGAACCGGACGCCGAGGATCTCGGACTCGAGAACCGCTCGAAGATCCGCCAGAATGGCCACGGCGGCGCGTTGCAGTGGAGCCTTGCGACGGCATCGAACCAGCTCGCCGTCGGCGCCACCTACGACCGCGGCCGCATCAATTTCTCCCAGACGGAGGCCGAAGGCGATCTCGACAACGCCAGGCGCGTCGTCGATGTGGGGGACGCCGTGACGACCACCGACATCCGCGGCCGCACGCGCAACTGGAGCGTGTTCGTCACCGACACCTATTCGATCCTGCCCACCCTGCAGCTCACCCTGTCGGGCCGCTACAACCGGGCGCGCATCACCACCATCGACCGCATGGGCCCCGATCCGGAGACCGGCAAGACGCTCGACGGAGACAGCAAGTACTCGAAGTTCAATCCGGCCGTCGGCCTCACCTGGCAAGCCAGCAACGCGCTGACTGTCTATGGCGGCTTCAACCAGGGCAACCGCGCGCCCTCGCCGATCGAACTCGGCTGCGCCGACCCCGAAACCGCCTGCCGCCTGCCCAACGCCATGGCCTCCGATCCGCCGCTCAAGCAGGTGGTCTCGCGCACTGTCGAAGCCGGTGTGCGCGGTTCGCTGGGCAAGGCGCTGCGCTGGAATGCCGGCGTCTACCAGACGAACAACAAGGACGACATCCTGTTCATCGCCAGCGGTACCGGCGGTCTCGGCTACTTCGACAACGTCGGCAAGACGCAGCGTCGCGGCGTCGAACTGGGCGTGTCCGGCAGCGCCGGCATCGTCGACTGGTCGGCCAGTTACAGCTATGTCAGGGCCCGTTTCAAATCCAATGAAGTCCTGCTCGGCCAGGCCAACAGTTCTCAGGATGAAAACGGCAACATCTTCGTACCCTCGGGCTCCACGATCCCGGGCATTCCGGCACACAGCCTGAAGCTCAACCTCGGGGTTCGTGTCACCGACAAGTGGCGCGTCGGTGCGAGCATGGTTGCCTTCTCCAGCCAGTACGCGCGCGGCAACGAGAACAACGCGCATCGCGCCGATGGCGAGGAGTTCCTGCATTCCGGCAAAATCGGCGGCTACTCGGTGTTCAACCTGACGACCAGCTACGAGTTCGGCAATGGCCTCGAGCTATTCGCCAAGGTCAACAACGTGTTCGATAGGAAGTATGCAAGCGGCGCCATCCTCGCCGAGAACATCTTCCAGGACGTGCGCTCGGCTGCCGTATCCGATGAGCGTGGCGAGACTTTCATCGCCCCGGGTGCGCCGCGCGCCGGCTGGATCGGCGTGCGCTACCGCTTCGGCGGCTGATTCCTGACGATACGCGCTCGTCCGGTTAGACAAGTTCGGGCAGACCCTGGCGGGCCTGCCCGTTACTTTTGTGCATCGCGACATCGCATTCAAGATTTTCTCTATGGTCCGGCCGGCACCCCGCCCCTATCATTCGCGACAGTAAAACTGGGGCTTGCGCGTGGGGACGCGCCGGCATCGTCCAGACACCAGGTCAGTCGGGTTTTCGCATGAACACCGTCGCAATTGCACCAATTGCACCTACAGCCGCGGTTTCGGCCGCATTCCCGCCCGGTTACATCCCGCGCCCGGGTCTAGGCTGGCTTGCACGTGCCCGCGGCACGGCAATCGGCCGCGCCGCCATCGGTTCAATCGTCGTGCACGTGCTGCTGATCGCCTTCGTGCCCGGTTTCCGCAGCATGCTGCCGCAACTTCCCCTGCCCGAACGCATCGATGTGGTGCTCAAGCCGCGCCCGCAGCTCGCGCCTGCGCCGGTCGAAGCGCCGAAGCCGCAAGTCCAGCCGCTCGCGCGGCCTTCGCCGCAGCCGCAGCTCCAGCAGCGGCGCAACGAATTGCGCGAGACGCCGGTGCCGCGCATGCCGGAGCGCCAGATCATGACTGCCGCGCCGGAGAGCACCACGGCGGCGCCCGCAATAGCGCAACCGGTGCAAAGCATCGAACCTGCGCCGGTGCCTGACGTCTTCAAGCCGGCCCCGGTCGCCGTCGAACCGCCGAAGCCGGTTGCACCAGCGGTTGCCGAGGGTCCGAGCGACAGCCTGATTGCCGCCTTCGGCACCGGTTTCAAGGCCTCGGTGGACAAGAATCGCCGCTATCCGCGCCAGGCCCAGGATCGCGGCTGGCAGGGCACGGCCACGGTGCTGGTCAAGGTGCTGCCGGGCGGACGCCTCGGCGATGTCACCATCGCCGCTTCGAGCGGCCACAGCCTGCTCGACGACACCGCGCGCGAAATGGTAAAGGGCGCGCCGCTCCCGCCGCTGCCCGAAGGCCTGCGCAGCCACGGTTTCGAACTGCGCATACCGGTAGAATTCCGACTCGTCTGAGGACGCACCGATTTTCCCGCGGCGCCTCGCCACATCCGTTTTTTCCCTCTGCCCAGAACGACAACATGACCTACAACAAAGCCTGCCCGCGCAACGCACTGCGCATTTCGCCGCTTGCCGTCGCACTTGCCGCCGCCTTCGGCCCCGCCGTTCCGGCCGCTGCAGAAAGCAACCTCGCACCCGTAGTGGTCACCGCCACCCGCGTCGAGCAGTCGAGCTTCGACCTGCCGGTGTCGATCGATTCGGTCGATGCCGCGCAACTGCGCGACCAGCGCCTCGGCGCCAACGTTTCCGAGTCGCTGGTTCGCGTGCCCGGCACGGTGGTGCAGAACCGCGAAACCTACGCGCAGGAACAGAGCATCATCATCCGCGGCTTCGGTGCCCGCTCGCAGTTCGGGGTGCGCGGCGTCAAGCTGATTGCCGACGGCATTCCCGCCAGCACGCCCGATGGCCAGGGCGGCTCGGGTCTGTTCGACCTGACCACCGCCAAGCGAATCGAAGTGCTGCGCGGCGCCTTCAGCTCGCTCTACGGCAACCACTCCGGCGGCGTGGTGCAGGTGTTCACCGAGGACGGCCCGGCCCGCCCGACGGTCGGCCTGTCGGTGTCCGCCGGCAGCTACGACACCTGGCGCGCGGCGGTGAAGTTCGGCGGCACGTCCGGCGCGGTGAACTACGTCGGCAGCTTCTCACGCCTGGAATCCGATGGCTACCGCGACTGGAGCGAAGCAACGAAGGACCAGAGCAACGTCAAGTTGCGCATCCAGACGGGCGAGAAGTCGAGCCTGACGCTGGTCGGCAATTATCTGCACCAGACCGACAACCTCGATCCCCTCGGCCTGACGGTCGCCCAGGTTCGTGCGGACCGCAAGCAGGCGAACCCTGCGGCGCTGACGTTCAAGACACGCCGCGACCTCGACAACCTGCAGGCCGGCGCCGTCTACGACATCGAACTCACACCGGACGATTCCGTGCGCGCCCTGGTCTACGGCGGCTCGCGCAAGAACGAGGGCTATGTTGCCTTGCAGGCCAACGGCGTGACCGCCATCGACCGTGACTTCCAGGGTGTCGGCCTGCGCTGGACGCACCGCTTCGGCAACACGCTGACGCTCACGACGGGTGCCGAGTACGAGCGCGCGCAGGACGACCGCACCGGCTATGCCAACAACAACGGCGTCAAGGGCGCGCTGTCGCGCAATGAGATCAACGTCGTGCGTCAGACCGGCGCCTACGCCCAGGCGCAGTGGGACGTCACGCCTGCGGTCAGCCTCTCCGGCGGGCTGCGCTACACGCGCGTGAGCTTCGATTCGGAAGACCACTTCATCAACGGCACCAACCCCGACGACAGCGGCAGCGTCAAGCATTCGGCATGGACGCCGACGGTTGGCGCCGTGTGGAAGCTCTCGCCGACCATGAACGTGTACGCCAACGCCGGCCGCAGCTTCGAAACGCCGACCTTCATCGAACTGGCCTACCGGCCGACCGGGCAGGGTTCCGGGCTCAACTTCGCCCTCGATCCTTCGAAGAGCAACCAGTACGAGGTGGGATTCAAGGCCTATGTCACCAACGACATCCGCATGAACCTCGCGCTGTTCCAGATCGACACCAGCGACGAGATCGTGGTGAATACCAACGGCGGCGGCCGCGCCACCTACCAGAACGCTGGCGACACGCAGCGCCGCGGCATTGAGCTGGCGCTCGACGGTCCGCTCGGCGGCGGCTTCACCGGCGCGCTTTCCGCCACCTGGATCAAGGCGGAGTTCAAGGACGCGTTCATGACCTGCGGCGGCGTCTCGCTCGCAGGCGGCGCCTGCACCGCGGCACGCCAAGTACAGGTCGACAGCGGCAACAAAATCCCCGGCATTCCGCGCTTCTCGGTGTTCGGCGAGATTGCATGGGCCTACGCGCCGCTGGGCTTCTCCACGGCTTTCGAGGGCCGCTGGAACGGCAAGGCGGAAGTCAATGACGCCAACCGCAGCATCGGCAACAACATCGCCAACGAGGTCGATTCCTACTTCGTCGCCTCGCTGCGCGCCGGCTTCGAGCAGAAGGTCGGCGACTGGAAGCTCTCTGAGTTCGCGCGCGTCGACAACCTGTTCGACAAGGAGTACATCGGCGCGATCTACGTGAACGACCAGAATGGCCGCTACTACGCTCCCGCGCCCGAGCGCAACTACCTGCTCGGCGTCACCGCGTCCTACAGCTTCTGATGCGTCTCACCCGCGCCGTTCCCCGACAGGGAACGGCGCGGCGTCCGTGTTGCGCGCGGCCAACGCCATGGCGTCCCGACCGCATTCCCGCCAGAAGACCCCTCCCCGATCCGCATGGTTCGGCGCTTCCAGGCACGCCCTGCCCGCAAGTCGTATCCCGTCTCGGTGTCAGAGGTGCATGCTTCGAAACGCCCGACCCATGCGGCTTCCGGGCCTGCCGCGCACCATCGCGCGTGCCCATCCTATTTCTGCTGCAGCACCCACTTCACCAGCGTGGCCGCTTCCTGATCACTGAGTTCGGCGCGCGCCGTCTTCGGTGGCATGGCGATGTCGCCCCAATGCCCCCACCCGCCCGACTTCACCTTGCGCACCAGCATCTCGTAAGCGTTCGGCTTGCCGGCATATCGATCCGCGATGGCCCGATAGGACGGGCCGATAGTTTCCTTCGCGAGCGTGTGGCAGACATTGCACTGCTTTGCCTCGGCCAGCTCGGCATTCGCCAGCGCCGTGTTGGCGAACCCGGCAGCAAGCAACGACAGCAGCATCAAATGACGCTTCATGTTTGCGCTCCTCTTCGAGTATCCGGAATCACTCTGGCACTTCGGGCGCCGGGGCGCGTTGTCGGAGGTCAAATCCCCGTCCGGCGGCCCGCACCGGCTGCGGTCGTGCGGCGTGCCGGTCACGCCTCGGCCAGCGCAGCGCGAAGGCCATCACGCGCATGCGTATCCGTGAGCAGCGCCGGAAAACGCCGCCGTTCGCGCTGCCCGTCGCGCAACAGATCCACGCCTTCGCGGTCCACCCCGAGCACGCGCAGGCTCGACACACCCTGCTGCTCGACCGATGCCAGGAGGTTCGCTTCGAACTCGGGCGAAAGCGGCGACGGCGGCGCAAGCGCCTCGCCGCCCAGCCAGCCCATGCTGCCGAAACCGCCGATCACCCGCGCGCGCGTCGCGTGCAGGCGGAAGAAACCGAAGTCGCCCAGCGCAAGGTAGCGCTCCGCATCCGGCTGGTAGCGCAGGAATCGTGCGATCAGTTCGACACCGGCGTCGAAACGACGCGCCTCGCCGACGATCGTCATGCGTGCCTGCGCAAGCAAGCCGCCCTCTCCCGGCGCGGCGGTCAGCAACAGGCTCGCACGCGGATCGCGTTCAAGGTTCCTGGTGTGCTCTGCAAGCCTGCTGACGAGAAAGATCGGCGCATTGTCCGCATCCGGCGCAAATTCGATGGCCGACACGAACGGCTGTCCGGGCGCATCTGCAAGCAGGGTGCCCAGCGCACCCTGGGCGCAAATATGGATCATGTCGCGTGCTGCAATCGCGGGCGGTTTCATCGTCGGCTCACATGCGGATTCAGTTCGTCTTCAGTTCGACCTCAATCCGCCAATTGTGCGCGCAATTCGCGCAGCGCCGCAGCGGTGGCCTTTCGCCCGGCCGATTCCGCGAGGCGCGCGAGAATCGCGACCTGTGACAGCACCGAGTTCCATTCTCGCGGCCGCACGCCGAGCGCCGCTGCCGCCGCATATGCCGCCGCCACTGCCTGGATGTCCGCCTTGCGCGGCGCACTTCGGGCGAGGAGCCGCAGCAGCGCACAATCGCCGGTCTGCGCCCGCTCCCAGAAATCCTCGCTGCGCGAGCGCATCGCCGCGCCTGCCTCGATCGCGCGCAGCCCCGCGTCCATCGGTGCCAGCGCGGGCTGGCCCGCGGCGGGCGTCGCACCGTGCCAGTCGAGCACGATCTGCGCAGTCCATGCGTTGATGGCCGCATAGGCAGCGCCGCAATCGTCCCGCCCCCCGGCCAGCTGAGCCGCGCTGGCATAGGCAAAGGCCGAACGCGCCAGCGCTTCGCGCCGCGCCGCCTTGTCCTTGCACAGCACTGCGCGCCGCTTCTGCGCGCTGCCCATCAGCGCATAGCGCTCGACGCCGGGGCGGAAATGCAGCAGCCCCTCGAGCAGACCGATGCCCAGGTCGATCAGCTCAGCGGCTTGCGCAACGGCGCTGCCCTTGCGGGCGGTCGCCGCATCCTCGATCTGTTCCGCACGTCGCACCGCGGCGTTGGCTTGGCGCTCGACGTCGCGTGGCGCCAATTCGGCCGCATCCACCGCGCCGTAGCAACGCAGCGCGGCGGCAAAGTCGCCACAGTCGTAGTGCAGGCTGCCGAGACGTGCGCGAATCGCCGCATCGCCGCGCAGCGATTCCGGCAAGCGTGATTCGATTTCCGCAATGCGCTTGCCGAACCCTTCGCGGCTGCTGGGATCGGCACAGGCCACTTCGCCCGCGAGGTTGTGCAGGTCGACGCGCGCCTCGGCCGCCGCCACATAGGGCATGGCCACCGGAGCGTCGTCGCTGCCGCGTGCCGGGCCGAAGCGGAAATCCGGATCGCCGTAACACTGATAGGCGCCCCAGGTATTCACCTGGCGGTGCGCCTCCCAGGTTTCGCGCCGCGCCCGCTGCACCGCCTTGCCGAAACGCGTGCCGGACAACAGCTCGCGGTAAAAGGCCTCGGCGAAGCAACGCGCCGCACGATCGTCGACTTCCCAGCCCGCCGCGACCACGGCGCGCACGCCCATGCCGATGAACTCCACCGCCAGATTCGCCGCAAGCCGGTGCGGCACGAACCACGGGTTCGCCTCGGCGCCCGGCTCCACGCGCCCGAGGTGGCAGCAGTTGATGAACACCAGTTCGGGCACCGCCCGCATCTGCTGCACCTCGACCGGCGTGAGGAACACACCGTCGCCGATGACCATGCCGCTGACACGCTGCGGTTTGCGCGATCCGCCGTCGCAATGCGGCCCTGCCACATCGTCCGCCCCTGCGTAGTCATACACGCCGTGTCCGGCAAGGTGCAGGATGCGGTAGTCGTCCGCCATCAGATCGCGCAGGATGGTGCGTGCATTCTCGCGCACGGCGCGCGTCACCTGAAAACGCAGGCTGCCGCCGCCCGCCTCGAGCCGGGCGGCAACCGCCTCGGCCTCGCGCTGCGCACCGGGCAGTTCGGCGAACTTCGACAACGGATCGCCAACCACCAGTGCCCGCGCGTTGCGGCAGTTGTCGGGACGCGCGCGATATGCCTCCGTCTGCAACTGGCGCAGGACGCCACGCTGCACCACCATCGGTTCCTCGCCGTGCGCACGGCGATCGCGCAACAGTTCCCAGGGATAACGCGCCGACTCCGCGTCGACGATCATCACCAGGTCGCTTTGCTCCGGCGCGAACGCCTTCAGTTCGTTCGGCAGCAGCAGTTCGAACAGGGTCACGCCGATGTCGTCGCCTGCCGCCGTGCCTTCGCGCGCCTGGTCGAGAAAGCGGTCGACCAGCGGCCGCTGCAGCGCCTGCAAACGCGTCTCGGCGCGCGCCCGTTGCGTCAGCGAGACGAAGCGCAGCCCGCCTTCGTCGCTGCGCGTGATCTGCAGGCGCTGCCACCAATCGGGCGCTTCCTCGAAGCGCGCGCGACGCCGCCCGCCCGTGCCTGCATCGACGCGGTCCGGTGCGACGAACAGGTCGCGGAACTCCACCAGGCGCGCCAACCCCTGCAAGGCATGCACCGTCTCGATGGCGCGATCCTCGTAGATCTCGATCAGTTCCAGTTCATCGAAGCGCACCCGCGTGCCATACGCACTGCCTGCAAGGGCCTCGACCGCGCGCTGCATGCCGCGCAGCAGTCCGGTCAGCGAGTCCTCGATCGACAGGCCGCCACCGCCGGTGCCGATCAGCAGGGCCGAGACGCCGCAGGCGCCGCGCTCGACCTCTCCGAACGTGCCTTCGGCGCGCATCGCCGCATAGCGCAACAAACCGCTGCTGAAACATTCCGCCAGCGCGCCCACGCCCAGTTCGCCGACACCGCCGAGCCCGATCACGATGGCACTCGGTTTGCGCGCGTCGGCGTTCACAAACACTTCGGCCGTGTTGCGCAGGCCCGGGTAGAGCCCGAGTTGCAGCCGCGCCGATAGCCGGCTGTCGAGCAGGCGGTCGAGCACGCCTTCCGCACTGACGATCGAATCGCCGAAGTAGTGCCCGACCGCAAGCGGATGGCGGGCATGGCGCAGGTCGCCATGGCGCACGGCGATGCGCACCTGCGGCAGCGCCGCCGACACGGCGCGGCACCGCGCCCCTCCGCGCGCCGCGAGTTCCAGCGCTTCTTCGTCGGGATAGGCGCGCAACACGGCGGGTCGCATTGCGCGCACGCGCCCGACGCCGCGTGCGCCGGCCGGCGGCTGGCGCGCCAGCCGGCTGGTCGTGCCGCCGTCCAGCAGTTCGACCAGCGCATCGAATGCCTCCGGCGTGTCGGCCATGTCGCCGTGTACCGCGTCGAGGTAGTACAGGGCACCGGCGTCGGGCGGAATGCCGGTCTTCCACGGCACGCGCCCGTCGCCCTGGTCGGTCGACAGGAACTCGATGCCGTTATCCGTCGCCGAAAGATCGATCGGCGTGTCGTCCGACTTGCCGGCGACGTAGATCAGCCGCCCGGGTTCGAAGCGCGCCGCGGCAATGCGCTCGCGCACCTTGCGCGCGGGCTCGAGGTCCCCGGCACGCGGCAGGACGAAGGCACGCTGCGCCGCGGCGGCGAGTCCATTCCAGAAGCCGGTGTCGAGCAGGCTGTGACTGCCTGCCGGATCGTCGAGCGCACGCGCATCGGGCAGCAGTTCCAGCAGCCCAGGATAGCGTGCGATGGTTTCCATGATCTCGCGTTTCGAATTGCGCAGGTCGAGCGCGGCGAGCATGCCGACCAGCCCTTCCTGCCCTGCAAGCACGCGCGTGATCGAATGCGAACCGCGCGTCGGCGTGCCGAGCATGAGCACGCGCGCGCCCGGGTGCAGGCAGATGCGCCGCCATACGTCGCCACGGAAAGCCAGCACGGCGCGCGCGAGCAAACCGCCCATCGAGTGCGCGAGGATGCGGACCGGCTGGTTCTCGCGCTCGCAGCGTTCGAGTTCGGCCAGCAGTCGCTGCGCGAGGCGCTCGGCCTCCTGCTCGAGCGAGATGCGCCAGTCGTAGGCGAAGGGCACCACGCGATGCGTGGCGCCGAGCCGTTCGATCAGGCGCCCGTAAGTGCGTGGCAGGGGTTGTTCCGCGACCACCCGGAAGCGGTCCGGAATCGGCAACTTGCGGCACAGGCTGCCGCGCGCAAGGTCGAGGAAATCCATCCACACCGTATCGATGCGATCGCCCTCGGCCACACCGAGCGCGCTGCCCATGATTCCCGGCAGCACGAACACGGCCGGCGCCGGCCCCTGCGGCTCGCGCGGCCTGCCGCGCGCTACGGGCACGGCAGCTGCGGCATCGATCGGCCCGAACGACAGCGCGAAACCCGGCTTCTGCAACAGTGCCGCGACCAGTCGCCGGCTGGTCTCGGCATTGACGAAATAGCGGAAATGGCTGGCATCGGCGTGGCGATGGCGGAAGATCCGCGCCGCATCACGATCGCGCGCCGCGCCGCCACGCATGTTGGCGGTATCGACGACGAAATCGTGTTCGCCGTCGTAGTAGAGATCCGCCACCAGCAACGCGAGGCGCTTCAGCACGCCCTGCGGCTCGGCATCGCCGGCGATCACGGTCAGGTCGCCCGCGACGCCGACGCCGGGACGGTTGATCATGCGGATGAAGCGCGACGACGGCATCATGGCTTCGAGCCCGGGGAACTCGGCGGCGTCGCAGCGCCGCTCGATCACCGCCGCGGCGAAGGCGGTAAAGTCCTCGATCTGCGCCAGCACCGGCACGCTGCCGCCGATGCTGGCGAGCTTCAGCACGTTGATGATGACGGACAGATAGCGGTCGAGCCGCCCCGAGGCGAGCGAAGTTCCGCGTGTCGGGCAGGCCACGCGCACGAAGCGCTCGACCCGCAGGCGCTTCGCCGCAAGCATGTCACGCAGCGCCTTGAGTTGCGCGCCATCCTGTTCGCCGACGAGATCGAAGTCGCTGTCGTCGAAGGCCGGCAGGCCCTTGCGATCGCCGCGCGCAAGCAGTTCGCCGACCAGTCCGCCGCGCGAATGGGTGACGAGATGCAGCCGGGCGCCCTCGGGCAGCGCGTTCGCGATGTCGAGCGCATTGCGGATCGGGCCGACCGTCAGCGTCAGGTGCTCGCACGCGAGAACGTTGCTGCCGTATTGCGCCGCCAGTTCGCCGCGCAACGCGCGGTTCTGCGGCGACCACAGGCCCTCGAAGCCACCCGCGGTACTCGAACCCGTGCCATGGATGAAAAGGAGCACCGGTCGCGCGATGTCGAGCGCGAGTTCTGCCGGCGCGGCAGGCGCGCGCGCAAGCTTGTCCAGCGCCTGGTCGTCGTCGAGCGCGAGCGGATGCAGGCCGGCGCGCGCGTCGATGCGGTGCTCGACCAGCCAGCCGATGCCGCGCGCTGCCAAGCGTGCCGCATGCGCGTCGTCGAACTTCAGCGACAACAGGCGCCAGGCTCGCACCGCCCACTCCGAAACGCCACGCGCTTCGCCGCCCAGCGGCAGCGCACGCGGAAACACGTAGGCACCATCGGCCACGCCCGCTGCAGCACGCGCCGCTGCATCGTCCGGAAAATCACGCCGCAACTGTTCGAACGCGGTGTAGAGCGTGATGCCGCCTTCCAGTTCGAGTTCGACCACACGATCGCCTGCGATGGTCTGTTCGTACGTCTGCAGCACACCGCCGCGCGAAGCCGCGACGCGAAAGCCCTGCTCGGCAACGAGCGACAACGCGCCGTCGCAGAAGCTGCGCGGCGGGACGGTCTCCGCCTCGCCTGCGAAGACAGTCTTCTGCCCGATTTTCTGGCCGATTCGTCCGGTCTTGCTCGACTTCGCCATGACGGCTCCTCTTTCTGTCCGGCGGAACAGGACTCAGGCGAGCGGCGCGAGGAAATCGCCGTCGAGCCGCGCCTTGCGACCTTCGAGCTGAGGCACCTGCTCGAAGTCCTCGCGCTTGAGCCAGGCCAGCACTTTGGCATGCAGGTCGCGGTGGCCGATGCGGCCTTTCGCCTCGCGCAGCACGGTGGTCAGCGCATAGGTCAACGCGCCGTTGTAGCTGCCGCCGATATGGGCGTCGGCCGAAGTCTGCGTGTCGCGGCAGCCGGTGATCAGCAGTTCCGGAATGTCCACGGTCACCGCGTCGCCGCGCTTGCGCGCGGCCGGGCTGGCGCGGCGCAGGCTGCCCTGCACCTTGCCGCGCAGCTTGCGCCCCGATTCCTCGGCCATGATGTCCCACGGGTTCGGCAGGTAGCGCGGCACCCGTTTGGCATCGGGCGGAAACAGCGCGCGCGTGTTCGAACCGGAATGGCAGCAATCCATGATCACCGTCATGCTGACGCCGACGCGCAGCCTGTCGAAGGTGGTGCGCAGCCAGTCGTCGGTAAGCGGCTTCTTCCAGTCGAGGTCATGCGGACAGAGGATCTCGTCGCGCCTATCGGCCTCGTCGCCGTCGGCATCGGGCACGTTGGCGCCGTGGCCTGAATAGTGGAGCAGCAGCACGTCACCCTTGCGCCCGCCCGACACCAGTGCGCGGATACCCTTCTGCATCGCAACCTGAGTGGCATTCTCGTCGATCAGCACCTTGATATCGCCTTTTGCAAAGCCGCACAGATCGACCAGCACGCGGGAAAGATTGGTGACGTCGTTGACGCAGCCGCGCAAGTCCGCGCCGGGAATGCGGTAGCGGTTGATGCCGATCAGCAGTGCCTTCCTGGCCATGGTGACCTCCGTGAGGTTGAGACGGCGTTGCGGCCCTCGGCGGTCTGTCGAGCCCCGGGCGGGCCTGTTCAAAAACCGGCAAAGTCTTCCGCCTTGACGCATTTCGCCGCAACGGCCTTGCCGACGCGCTGGATCTCGTCGATGTAGCGCACCGAATCGAGCAACTGCACATGCGCGGGGTTCACGTCGGGCAACCCCAGCGCGTCGAGGCCCTTGCGGCTTACGTCGGCGTCGTAGCGCATGTAGGTGAACAGCTTCTCGCCGGTCGGCCCGCCCGCGCCGATCAGGTCGCCGATCTCGCGGTCGATCGGGTTGCCCGAAAGACACTTCCCGAATACGCGGCACAGCATGTCCTGCCCCGCCGAGGCGGCGTTCATCAGCGCCCCCGGCGTGTTCTTCGCGATGTACAGCAGGTTCATTTGCGAGGGCGACAGGTCGGGCTGCTCGCGCGCATAATCGCCGGTACCCACCGAAACGACCAGCATGTCGCGCTCGCCCGCCTTCCAGTTGATGTGGTACGGCCCGGTGGTTGCCGTGACGAAGGCGAGAAAGGCCGGGTTGTTGTAGGTCGTCACGCCGCCATCGACGAAGACGAAGCGCCGTGGCCCGATGTCCACCACCTCGGGCGGAAAGTACGACGGCGCGGCCGTGCTCGCGCGCACCACCTTCCACAGCGGCAACTCGAGGTTGCAGTCGGAACGCGCGCGATCGTTGTACTTTGCGTCCGGATTGTTGGTGATCGGCCACGGCGAGTCGGTGGTCGCATTGCGCGTGACGACCATCAGCAGCGTGCGCAGCCGCTCGGTGCCCAGCGTGGCCAGCGCATCCGCGGCCTCCCCTTCGCGGTCGGGACCGATCACGCTCTGCAGCTTCCTGGCCAGCGGCTCGCTCTCATATTCATAGTTGAGCCGCTCGAGCAGGCTCGCCCGGTCGAACATCGCCGGGCCGCACTCGATGTAGAAGCTGCGGATGGTGTCCACCGACATGCCGAGCGAGACCAGCGTCGAAATCACCGCGCCGGTGCTGGTGCCGGCACAGAGGTCGAAGTAGTCGGCGAGCACCAGGTCTGGCCGGCCCTCGCGTTCGCGCAGCAGGGCCTCGATCCTTTCCAGCACCTCGATCGAGATCAGGCCCAGTATGCCGCCGCCATCGAGAGCGAGGATCTTCTTGGGGCCGGGCCGGTTCTTGCGGTCACGCAGTGTCATCGTCGTCTCCTTGGATCGGGGCTCGGGACGCGCGGGTCATGGCCCCGCAAGCGTTTTCAGTTCCTCGGCCGGCAGGCGCAGCAGTTTTTGGCCGCGCGATTGCACCTGCGAGACCAGATCCTCGGTGCCGCCAGGGCCGTCGGCCCGGCCCTGATCCCACAGCGCGATCAGGGTCAGCAAGTGCGCATCGAGCGCCAGCGCGTTGAACAGCATCCACAGGTTACTGCGCTGCCAGACGCCATAGCCAGGACAGTTGCGCAGCCATTTCGGCAGCGTCTTGCTGTCCGCAAGAATGCGCGGGGCGACACGGTCGCACAGCCGGTTGAAGCGCTCGACCCAGTCGGGCCCGGCGTGCTGGACCGATTCGCTGCAGAAGGTTTCGCGCGGCAAGGCGAGAAACAGCCGCGTCGCGACGCCCAGTTCATTGCAAACCTCATGGAACAGGATGTCGCCGCCGCAGGCGCCGCCCGCGATGCCGACGACGCTGCCGGTTTCGAGCGCCAGTTCGGCCTTCACGGCGTTGCGGATCAGTTCGCGCGCGGCCTGCTCGGCCGCGACCGTGGGCGGAAACCGGGCCGGCTCGCGCCCCGGCACGTCGATCATGTGCCCGGTGAACAGCAGCACGCGTGCCGGCACGGCTTCCGTTTCCGGCGTGCCGGGCCGGCCATCCAGTCCGCCGAGCACGCCATCGACCTCGGCGACGATCTCGCTGCGCACGCCAAGCTGACGAAACTGCGCGATCTGCTCGCGCACCGACTCGACCGCGAACGCAGGCGCATCGGCAAGCGCCTCGCGGTAGCGCTGTGCAACCGCCTTGGGCCGGCGACCAACGAGCAACGCGTGATCCGCCTCGCTGATGCGCGTCCACATCACGTCGTCGGGATCGACCCGGGTCTGGCGCCGCAACTGCTCCTCGCTCGAATGCAGCGAAAGCAGCACCGCGCCGCTCAGCTGCTGGAACTGCGCGAGGCTCGCGTCGAGTTCTGCCCGGGCCAGATCGTCGGTGTCGAACTGATTGACCCAGAAATCCGGCATCGCCTGTGCAAGCTCGTTGCGTATGCACAGCAGCGAGAGCGCATTGAGGCCCGAGTAGTAATGGTTGAGATCCTGCGCGAAGCCTTCGGCATACGCGGTCAGTGCATCCTTCAGCTCGGGCGCCCAGAGCGCCGTCTCGCGCGCCTCCTGGCCGCTCTTGCCGGCGAAGCTTGCGCGCCAGCGCATCTTGGCGTTGCGCCCGCGCAGCGCGAATACCTCGGCACGCTCGCGTCGCGACGGAAGCTGCGCATCGATCACGCGCTGGATCGCCTGGTTGGATTTCGTCAGGTCGCCGAGCCGCTGGTAGATGGTCGCAAGGCGCTGGTTGGCCTCGGGATCATCGGCGCGCCAGTCGCGCAGCCATTCATAGGTCTCGCGCGCGCCCCCGTAGGCACGCAGGTCGCACTGCGCGCGGCCGACCAGGCGCAGGCCCTCGCCCGCCCAGTCGAACTTGCGCGCTTCGTAGGCGAGCAGCCGCAGGTCCCCGCAGCAGGCGTCAGCCTCGGCCTGATCGACCGCTTCGCGGAACTCGCCCGGCACCACGCGCAGCACCGCCGGGTCGGGCGGACGCAGGCTCGGCAGCACCTGATAGACCGGGCTATCGACGCGATCGGAATCGATGGTCGCCTTCAGCGCTGCCGCAAGCGGTGCCACGCTTGCAGCAGGGTTCGAGAGGTCGTAGGCAAGGTAGCGATCGGTACGCAGGTCGAACGGAAACTCGTCGATGTTCGCGCGCAGCATGAAGGTGGCATTGGGACGCAGCCCGTGGCGCACGCCGAGCTCATAGAACACGTTGGCGTTGTGGATCGACACGTCGGCGATCACCAGGTCGGCACCGACCAGCATGCGGAACATGTCCTCGCGGATGTTGCCCTGCTCGACGATCTCGGTCGTGGTGCCACCCTCGACGCCGATCTGCATCAGCGCCGGCTGGATCAACTGCGCCTCGACCTTGTCGAAGTCGACGCCCTGCTTGACGCCGAACGGCCGCACGATGAAGGCGTTCGTCATGGCCGCCGCCGGCACCGGGGATCATGGCGGATGCACCGCCCGGCGCAGCGGGAACGCCAATCGCACGGATCGAAAGGCCGGATGCCACTCCGGATGGAAGGAAATGACTGCGACACGCTGTTGCTCCGCTTGTTGGTGCACGCAGTCCGACAGGATTTGCCGTCAGGCGTGCTTTATGCCGGGTACTCTAGTCCTTGCAGGCAGCATTGCAATAGGTCGGAAGTAAGGCAGG
>JAEUNL010000022.1 GCA_016791115.1 Rhodocyclaceae bacterium | reverse complement strand
GCCTTGCAGGAGCTGGGCAGCGATCAAGTCGCTTTCGGCTACGTCACCGCGACCGTGACGGTGCTCGATACAGATGCCGGCGCGGCCGACGAGAAGCTGCGCAGGGTGGAGCGCGTCATTCAGGGCCGGGGCTTCGTGACCATTCCCGAAACGCTCAATGCCGTGGATGCGTGGCTGTCGTCGGTGCCGGGCAACGCCTATGCCAACGTGCGCCAGCCCATCGTCTCGACGCTGAACCTGGCGCACATGATGCCGCTGTCGGCGGTGTGGGCTGGCCCGGAGAAGAACGTCCACCTCGACGGCCCGCCGCTGATCGTCACCCGCACCGATGGCGCGACGCCGTTCCGGCTGGTGACGCACATCGGCGACGTGGGCCACACGCTGGTCGCCGGCCCGACCGGCATGGGCAAGTCGGTCTTGCTCGCAACGCTGGCGATGCAGTTCCGCCGCTATCGCGGCTCACGCATCTTCGCGTTCGACATGGGCCGCTCGATGCGCGCCACGATCCTCGGGCTGGGCGGCGAGCACTACGACCTGGGCACGGATGGAGAGATCGCCTTCCAGCCCTTGGCCCGCATCGACCGCGAGGGCTACCGCACCTGGGCCGCCGAATGGATCGAAGGCCGCTTGTTGCACGAAGGCGTGGCCATCGGCCCCGACGAAAAGGCCGCGATCTGGTCGGCACTCGGCAGCCTTGCCGGTGCCCCGGTGGAGCAGCGCACGATGACGGGCCTGTCCGTGCTGCTGCAATCGAACACGCTGCGGCAGGCGCTGTCGCCTTATGTGCTCGGCGGTGCCCACGGCAAGCTGCTGGACGCCGACCATGACCGGCTGGGCATGGCCGACGTGCAGTGCTTCGAGATGGAGGAACTGATGCACAGCAAGGCCGCCGTCATGGCCGTGCTGCATTACCTCTTTGCGCGTTTCGATGAACGCTTCGATGGTGCGCCCACGCTGCTGATCCTCGATGAAGCCTGGTTGTTTCTCGATGACCCGGTGTTTGCTGCGCGCATCCGCCAATGGCTCAAGACGCTGCGCAAGAAGAACGTCAGCGTCATCTTCGCCACGCAGTCGCTCGCGGACATCAAGGATTCGAGCATCGCGCCCGCGATCATCGAAAGCTGCGCAAGTCGCATCTTCCTGCCCAACCCGCAGGCGACCGAGCCGCAGATTCGCACGATCTATGAGGGCTTCGGGTTGAACTCGCGCCAGATCGAGATCGTCGCCACCGCGCAGCCCAAGCGCGACTACTACTACCAATCCCGCCTCGGCAACCGCCTGTTCGACCTCGACCTGGGGGCGGCGACGCTGGCCTTCGCGGGCGCTTCCACGCCGCAAGACCAGCGCGACATAGACCGCGTGCTGCTGGACGCCGGCACGCCCGGCTTCGCGGGCGCCTGGCTGCGCCATCGCGGCCTCAATTGGGCGGCTGACCTGCTGCCCTCGTTCCCCGGCCTCGCGCCGGGTTCCCTCGCTGACCACCCACAGGAGATCCTGCCATGAAGAAGCGCCTTGTCGCCGCTGCCATCGCGGCCATGCTTTGCACCGCCACGGCCCATGCGCAATGGGTCGTGATCGACCCCACCAACCTCGTGCAGAACACGATGACCGCGATCCGCACGCTGGAGCAGATCAACAACCAGATTCGCCAGCTCCAGAACGAAGCGCAAATGCTGATGAACCAGGCGCGCAACCTCGCCAGCCTGCCGTCCAGCGTGGTCGGCCAGTTGCGCGCCAACCTGGCGACGACCGAGCGGCTGATTGCGCAGGCCCGAGGCTTGGCTTACGACGTGACGAACCTCGATCGGGAGTTCGCGCGCTTGTACCCCGAGCAGTACGCCGCCACCGTCAGCGGCGACCAGATGTACCGCGACGCGCAGGAGCGTTGGCGGAACACGCTCAATGGCTTGCAGACCACCATGCAGATGCAGGCGCAGGTGTCGCAGAACCTGGGCGAAGACGAAAGCGTGCTGGCCGATCTGGTCGGCAAGAGCCAGTCGGCGCAAGGCGCGTTGCAGGCGATGCAGGCCATGAACCAGTTGCTCGCCTTGCAGGCCAAGCAGTCGATCCAGTCGCAGCGGCTCCAGATCACGCAAGACCGGGCTGCCTCGCTGGAACTGGCGCGGCAGGCGGCGGCCACCGAGCGCGCCCGCGAAGTGCGGCGGCGCTTCCTCGGGGAAGGCACGCCGTACACGCCGCAGTCCGTCAACTTCTACCGCGACTGACAGGAGGCCGCCATGCGATGCGTCCTCGCCCCGTCTTTTGTGGTGCTTGCTGCGCTGCTGGCCGCCTGCGGCGAGCAGCCGGCCGACAACCTTGCCGATGCCTTGGCCGCCGATCCCGTGCGGCTCAAGGCACTACGCGCGCAATGCGCGGCCGACCGGCAGGCCACCGGCGAGGACGCTTGCCGGGCCGCCGCCGAAGCCTTCCGGCGGCGCTTCTTTTCCGGCGAGGCCGGGCCGGACGAATACCGGACGCTGGCCGACCTGCCGCCGATCCCGCCCAGCTTCGAGGAACCGGCCGATGGCATCGCGCCGGCCTTGCCCGCCGCACCGGAGGACACGCCATGAATGACGTGACCATCATCGACCAGTTCCTCAACACCTTCGCCACCTACATCGACTCGGGTTTCGGGCTGCTGCGCGGTGAAGTGGCGTTCCTCACGGCCACGCTGATCGTCATCGACATGACGATCGCCGGGCTGTATTGGGCCATGAGCCACGCCACCGGCCAGGGCGAGGACGTGATCGCCAAGCTGCTGCGCAAGGTGCTCTACGTCGGCGCCTTCGCCTACATCCTCAACAACTTCAACTGGCTGGCCAGCATCGTGTTCCGCTCGTTCGCGGGGCTGGGCATCACCGCCACCGGCTCGGCCATCACGATGGAGAACTTCTTGCAGCCGGGCCGGCTCGCCAAGACCGGCATCGACGCCGGGGCGCCGATTCTGGAGCAGATCGGCGAGATGGCCGGCTTCCCCGAGGTGTTCGTGAACCTCGATCCCATCGTGGTGATGTTCCTCGCGTGGCTGGTCGTGGTGCTGTGCTTCTTCGTGCTGGCGATCCAGCTTTTCATCACGCTGATCGAGTTCAAGCTGACCACGCTCGCCGGGTTCGTGCTGGTGCCGTTCGCGCTGTGGAACAAGACCAGCTTTCTCGCCGAAAAGGTGCTGGGCAATGTCGTGTCCGCCGGCGTCAAGGTGCTGGTGCTGGCCGTGATCGTCGGCATCGGCTCGGGCCTGTTCTCGCAGTTCCAAGTCCATCCCGCCGAACCGAACATCGACCACGCGCTGGTCATCATGCTGGCCTCGCTCACCTTACTGGCGCTCGGGATCTTCGGCCCTGGCATCGCCACGGGCCTTGTGTCCGGGGCGCCACAGCTCGGCGCGGGCGCGATGGCCGGCGCCGCCGTCGGTGCAGCCGGAACCGCAGTGGCCGTCGGTGCTGTCGCGACGGGCGTGGGCGGCGCGGTGGCCGCTGGTGCACGCATGGCCCCGGCCGCCGCCAAGCTCGCCGGCAGCGGCGCGCGCGCTGCCACGTCGGCGGCCAGCAGTGCGAAGTCGGCGTTTCAAGCAGGTTCCGCCGCCGCGGGTGGCGGTGCACGGGGCGCGATGGCGGGCCTGGGCAACGTCGCCAAGACCGGCGCGCAGTCCGCCGGACGCGCTGCCGCATCCCGCGCTTCCGCTGCCGGGCAGCGCATGGCCGCGCCGTTCCGAGCGGGCTGGAACGGCGACGCTGGCGCGTCCGCCGGCCAGACCGCCGCCAGCGAAGCCCCCGCAGGCGCTGCCGCCGCACAGCCATCCGAGCAGCCCGCTTGGGCCAAGCGGCTGCAACGCCGCCAGCAACTCACCCATGCCGCGACCACCACCGCCCACACGCTGCGCGGTGGCGATGGCGGCGGCTCCGGCCAAGGGCCGAGCCTGCGCGATTCCGACTCATAAGGAGAACTGACCATGCGATTCAAGAAACCGCAGGTGCGCTACGCCGACACGCCGCAGCCTGCCACGCCGTACCAAGCCGCCGGCCAGGTATGGGACGACCGTATCGGTTCGCCGCGCGTGCAGGCGAAGAACTGGCGGCTGATGGCGTTCGGCTGCCTGACGCTCGCGCTGCTGATGGCCGGCGGCCTGGTGTGGCGCTCGGCGCAGTCCATCGTGACGCCCTACGTGGTGGAGGTGGACAACGCGGGCCAGGTGCGCGCCGTGGGCGAAGCCGCCACGCCGTACCGGCCCAACGATGCGCAGACGGCGCACCACATCGCGCGTTTCGTGACGCTGGTGCGCTCGTTGTCCATCGACCCCATCGTCGTGCGCCAAAACTGGCTCGATGCCTACGACTACACGACCGACAAGGGCGCGGCCGTGCTCAACGACTACGCGCGGGTCAACGACCCGTTCGCGCGCATCGGCAAGGAGTCGGTGACGGTGCAGATCACCAGCGTCGTGCGCGCCAGCGACACGTCTTTCAACGTGCGCTGGACAGAACGCCGCTACGTCAATGGCGTCGCGGCCGGTCTGGAGCGGTGGACGGCCGTTGTGTCCATCGTGCTACAGCCGCCGCGCACCGAAGAACGCCTGCGCAAGAACCCGCTTGGCATCTACGTCAACGGCCTGTCGTGGAGCCGCGAACTGGATTCTTCCGAAGGAGCAAAACCATGAACCTGTCTTTCCGCTTTTGCGCTTTGCCGTTGATGCTTGTTGCCCTGGCGGGCTGCGCCACGCAGGGCAAGCCGCCGCCGACCATCTCGCTCGATGAGCCGGTGCAGGCCCAGCCGCTGCCGGAGCCGCCCGCGCCGGTGGAAGTCGTGGCCGTTCCCGAAGTGCTGCCGATGCCAGCGCAGTTGATGCCGGTTCCCGAGGCCGAGGGCACCAAGCCCACGCCCGAGCCGGCCGACGAGAAGGTGCGCGTTTCGCGCGCCAATGCCGAGGCGCGTGTCGCGCCCACGCGCGAGGGCTACGTCAACGCTATTCAAGTGTGGCCCTTCACCGATGGCGCGCTCTATCAGGTCTATGCGGCCGTGGGCCGCGTGACCGTGGTGTCACTCCAGCCTGGCGAGGAACTGGTGACGGTGGCCGCCGGCGATACCGTGCGCTGGATCGTGGGCGACACGTCCAGCGGCAGCGGCGCCGACCTGCGCGTCAACGTGCTGGTCAAGCCGATTCGCTCGGGCCTCAAGACCAATCTGGTCATCACCACCAGCCGCAGGACGTACCTGCTGGAGCTGACTTCCACGGACAAGACGTGGATGGCGTCGGTGTCCTGGGAGTACCCGCGCGACCGGATGCTGGCCTTGCAGCGCCAGGCGCAGGCGGCCAGCGCCGCCGCGCCGGTCGATAGCGGCCTGTCGCTGGAGAACCTGCACTTCCGCTACGCGATCAGCGGCACCAATCCGCCGTGGAAGCCGCTGCGCGCCTTCGACGACGGGCAGAAGGTTTATATCCAGTTTCCCGCCGGGATCGCGCAAGGCGAGCTGCCGCCGCTGTTCGTGATCGGGCCGGAAGGCGACGGGCAACTGGTGAACTACCGCTTCCGCTCGCCGTACTACATCGTGGATCGCCTCTTTGGCGCGGCCGAGCTGCGCCTGGGCGGCGACAAGGGCGACGTGGTGCGGATCGAGCGCACGGATGGCGTGGCACGGAGGAACTGACCATGAGCCAGGACGACACCCCCGACCTTGCCACGCCGCAGGCGGGCAAGATCACGCCCGAGGCGGTGGCGCTGCGCGCCCAGCCGCGTGCTGTGACCCGGTTGAACCGGCGCACATTGGCCATCCTCGTCGGCGGCCTGTCGGTCGCCGTGCTCGGGGCCACGATCTGGTCGCTGCAACCGCAGCGGCGCGGGGCCAACGAGCAGACCGAGCTCTACAACGTCGATCGCGTCTCGAAGTCCGAAGGGCTGGACGGCCTACCAGCCGACTACTCGAAGCTGCCGCCGAAGGTATCCGAGCTGGGGCCGCCGCTGCCGGGTGATCTTGGCCCGGCCATCGTGAACTCGCAGCAGCCGATAACGCCGACGTATGTACCGCCGGGCCATGATCCCGAGGATGCCTTGCGCAAGGAGGCCGACGCGGCAGCGGCTTCGTCGGTGTTCTTCCGCTCGGGCGGTCAAGGCCCGGCCGCCGCCACGGTGGCGCAGGCGACGCCTGGTGCGCTTGGTGGTGCAGACGCGCTCGCGGCCTTCGACCCGCTCGCGGCCGGGCCGGCGTCGGTGGCGGCGCAGCCTGCCGACCCGACCGCCGTACAGAACCGGCAAGACCAGAAAGAGGCGTTCCTGAAAGCCGGCTCTACGGAAACCCGCAATTCCGGCAATCTGGCGCTGCCGGCATCGCCGTATCAGGTAATGGCCGGAACGGTGATCGCGGGCGCGCTGGTGACGGGCATCAAGTCCGACCTTCCGGGCGACGTGATCGCCACGGTGACGGAGCCGGTCTATGACACGGCCACGGGCAAGTTCCTGCTGATCCCGCAGGGATCGCGCATCCTCGGGCGCTACAACAGCGAGGTCAGCTACGGGCAGAGCCGCGTGCAGGTGGTGTGGAACCGGATCATCCTGCCCGACACGTCCTCGCTGACGCTCGACAACCTTGTCGGCACCGACCCGGCCGGCTACGCCGGCCTGGAAGACGACGTGGACTGGCACTGGAAGCGCATCGTCGCGGGCGCGGTGCTGACGACGCTGCTGGGCGTGGGTGCCGAGCTGGCCGCGCCGGAGAACCGCCAGGACGGCAACCGCATCGTCATCGCCGGGCGTGACAGCGCCCAGGACAGCATCAATCAGGTCGGCCAGGAGATCACCCGGCGCAACATGAACATCCAGCCGACGCTGACCGAGCGGCCGGGCCTGCCGGTGCGGGTCATCGTCAACCGGGATCTGGTGCTGCGGCCCTACCAGCCGCTGTTCTTCAATCGGGGAGCTTCGCAATGAGCACGACCAAGAAACTGCGGCTCGGGCCGCTGCCCAAAACCGAGAACGTCAAACTGACCTTTGCCTGCCCGGCCAGCCTGAAAGCCGACCTCGACCGCTACGCTGCGCTGCACGCGCAGACGTATAGCGAGGCGGTCGATGCCGAGAAGTTGATCCCGCACATGCTGGAGGCGTTCATGGCGGGGGATCGGGGTTTCAGGAAGGGCGCAGCGACCCGGAGCGCGCCATCGAAGCCGACATGATGGCGTCGCATATCTGCCAACGGCATCCATCCAACGCGCAGCCCAGGCTGCGCGTTCTTCATTCTGGATGCCACCAGCCTCTTGAGCTATCATGATGCGACAAGGCCAGCCGTTCCTCGGCAATCCGCACGACACAGTGCGATGCGGCTTTCTCTCCCGACGCTCCTATGTGGCTCCTAGCCCACGAGGCCGCAGTGCTGCAAAGCGGCCCCGGAAAGAGCTAACCTACTGTCCCATATACGGATTCAAGCCCTGCATGATTTGCACAAAGGACTTGACACCAGAACTTTTTTGTGTCCGGAACGGCCGCGATTCCCGCGCCCTGTGCGTTTCCGCTTCCTGCAAACCCGATGCCGCGCCTGATCCTGTTCAACAAGCCCTACGGCGTGCTGTGCCAGTTCTCGCCGCAGCCTGGCCGGCAGACACTGGCGGATTTCATCGACGTACCCGGAGTTTATGCCGCCGGCCGGCTCGATGCCGACAGCGAGGGTTTGTTGCTGCTGACCGACGACGGCCGACTGCAGGCGCGCATTGCCGACCCTCGCCACAAGCTGCCCAAGACCTATTGGGCGCAGGTCGAAGGCACGCCGGCCGAAACGGCGCTCGCCGCCCTGCGCCGGGGCGTGGATCTCGGCGATTTCGTCACGCGCCCGTGCGCGGCACGCGCCATCGACGAGCCGGCCGGCCTGTGGCCGCGCGATCCGCCGATCCGCTATCGCGCATCGATTCCCACCGGCTGGATGGAACTGGTCCTGCGCGAGGGCAAGAACCGCCAGGTGCGGCGCATGACGGCGCGTGTCGGCCTGCCGACGCTGCGGCTGGTGCGCGGCGCCGTTGGTCCGTGGGACCTCGACGGGCTGCTTCCAGGGCAGTGGCGCGAAGTCGATGCGGGGGCGCCGGGCCGGTCGCCGCGCTGAGCGGGCCACCGTCGGCGCGGGACGGCGGGCGGCGTCACCCCCGGGCCGCCTGGTGCGTTATCCTCGAAAGCCTCCGGACAAGGAATGCATTTCGATGACGCCTGCGCGATTTTTCCACTGCACCCTGGTTACGACCGTTGCGCTGCTGTACCCGCTCGCCGCATGCGCGCAACCGGCGATGCCGACCGTCGAGCTTTCGATCGGCCTGCACCGTATCGAGGCCGAACGGGCGGACAGCTTTGCCACGCGGGCGCAGGGGCTGATGCATCGGCGCCAGATGGCAGCCAACCACGGCATGTTGTTCGTCTTCGACCGGGCGGAACGCCACTGCATGTGGATGCGCAATACGCTGATCCCGCTTTCCGTGGCATTCATCGATGAAAGCGGGGCGATCCTCAACATCGAGGACATGGCGCCCCAGACCGAAGACACGCATTGCGCGGCCGCACCCGCGCGCTACGCGCTCGAAATGAACGCAGGCTGGTTCGCGCAGCGCAAGCTCGTGCCCGGCGCCCGGGTGTCGGGCATCGAATTGCGGAACCCCGCTACTCACGCACGCTGACAGGCCGGTAGGGGGCGTGGGCTGGCGTTCTCCGGCGTGCGTGCCTTGGAAGCCTCTTGGAACATGGCGTTCCGGGCCGGCACCGTGAAGAACGCCTATCCATGAGCGTTCCGGCGTTGCCGCTTGTCGCTACCCGGCTCCGGCCGGCGCCCGATGCCGTTCGCGCTCGAGCGGCCTGTTGACCCGTCGCAAGGCGGTTTCCGCTCAAGAGTCGCAGACTGATGCCGTAGTTTCGGGATCGAGCCGTCCGCCGCAAAACAGGGCGGTCTTGTCGATCCCGATCCCCAGGAGCTGCGCGACGTGAAGAACCTGCTCTGGTTGCAAACCGGTGCCTGCAGCGGCGATACGCTTTCCCTGCTCAACGCCGACGGACCGTCGCTGGAGAGCCTCATCAACGGTGGAGCCATCGAACTGCTCTGGCATCCGTCGCTGACGGCGGAACCGGCGGGTTACCTGGAGCGGCTGATCCGCGACATCGAGAACGGTGTACGCAGTCTCGACATCTTCTGTGTCGAGGGGAGCCTGATTACCGGCCCCTACGGTACGGGCATGTTCGACAGCTTCCGCGGGCGGGCCAAGATCGACATCGCGCGCTCGCTCGCCGAAAAGGCCGAGGTCGTCGTTGCGGTCGGCACCTGTTCCGCATTCGGGGGCATTCCGGCTGCGCCGCCCAATCCGACCGATTGCACCGGCCTGCAATTCGACCGCGAGTCGCCCGGCGGCGTGTTTGCCGCCGATTGGCGTTCGCGCGGCGGCCTGCCGGTGGTGAACCTCGCCGGCTGCCCGACCCATCCGCTGACCATCACGCGCACGTTGGCGATGATCGCCGGCGGCATGCCGCTGGATCTCGATCACCTGCATCGCCCGCGGGCATTCTTCGGCACCATGGTGCATCAGGGCTGTACCCGAAACGAATATCACGAGTACGATGTGGAGGACAACCAGCTCGGCGGACGCGGCTGCATGTACTTCAACCTCGGATGCCAGGGGCCGAATACGCTGGCCAACTGCAACAGCGAACTGTGGAACAAGCGCAGCAGCAAGACGCGCGCCGGGGTGCCGTGCTTCGGCTGCACCTCGCCCGGGTTCCCGCGCAACGGCGACCTGTTCAAGACCGAGAAGATCGGCACCGTGCCGGTGACGCTGCCGCTTGGCGTGTCGCGCGCGCATTTCATGGCGTACAAGAATCTCGCCAAGGCGGCCGCGCCCAAGCGCGTGAAGGACCGCGAAATGGAGCCGTGAATGCGACCGCCCACGCTCATTTCATTCGCTGTCCCCCGAGGGGGCGGCGGGAGGCTCGGCGCGGCCCGGCACGTACTGCGTACCGTACTGACATGACCCGCACCGCCACGCTCAACATCGATCTGAACCGCGTCGAGGGCGACCTCGAGTTCGCCGTCGACCTCGACGGCAACCGCGTCGTCGATGCGCGCTGCGTCGGTACGCTGTTCCGCGGCTTCGAACAGCTCCTGATCGGCCGCGTGCCGACCGACGCGCTGGTGATCACGCCACGCGTCTGCGGCATCTGCGGCACGGCGCATCTGTATTCGGCAGCGCTGGCGCTGGAAAGGCTCGGCAGCCTGCCGGTGCCGCCGCATGCGACGCTGATCCGCAACCTCTGCCTGATGGCGGAGAACGTGCAGAGCGACCTGCGCCAGACCTTCCTGTTTTTCGTCGCCGATTTCCTGCATGCGCGCTACGCATCGCACCCGCTCGCCGCGGAGGTGGACGCCGCGTTTCGTCCCTTCAAGGGCAAGGCGGTGATCGGCGCGCTGCAGGCGTCGCGCAAAATCCTCGAACTGGTGGCGATCTTCGGCGGCCAGTGGCCGCACTCGTCGTACATGGTGCCGGGCGGCGTGACGCGTGGCGCGACTGCGCGCGAGATCGTCGATTGCCTCGATCTGGTGGAACAGACCACACGCTACTTCGAACGCGACGTGATCGGCGATTCGCTCGATGCCTGGCGCCAGCTCGATTCGGGTGACGCCTTCTTCCGCTGGCTCGAACAGCCGCGGCATGCGGACAGTGCGATCGGGCTGTTCACGCGATTCTCGCGTTCGATCGGCCTGCACCTCACCGGCGCAGGCGTTTCCAATTACCTCAGTGCGGGCGCGCACTACGACGCCGATGCGTGGTCCGCGCCCTATGGGGAGCAGAAGACGCTGCTCGCGGCCGGTGTGTTCGACGGTGCGCGAGGCGTCTGCGAACCCTTCGACCCGGCCCAGATCAACGAGCATGTGCGCTACTCGTGGTATCGGCCCTACACGGATGGCCGCCACCCGTTCGAGGGCGAGACGGTGCCCGACTACCAGCCGGAATCCGATCGATACACATGGGCCAAGGCGCCGCGCTACGGCGATCGCGTGGTCGAGACCGGCCCGTTTGCCGAGATGCTTGCGGGCGGCGACCGGTTATTGATCTCGCTGCTCGCGCAGGAAGGCGCGAGCACGTGGTTGCGCCAGTTTGCGCGCCTTCGCCGCACCGCCGAACTGCTCGCGTTGATGAAGCAGCAGATCGCGGCGCTCTCGCGCCAGCTTGGTTCGCCGCATTACCACGCGCCGCCGCCGGATGCTTTGCTGGAAGGCGAAGGCTACGGTCTGGTCCAGGCGGCGCGCGGTACGCTCGGGCACTGGGTACAGGTGCGCGATGGACGCATCACGCGCTACCAGATCGTGACGCCGACGGCCTGGAATGCCTCGCCCAAGGATAGCGCCGGCCGGCATGGCCACTGGGAGCAGAGCGTGATCGGGCTCGAACTGGCCGATCCGGACGATCCGGTGGAGATCGGCCACGTGGTGCGCTCGCACGACCCCTGCCTTGTTTGCACCGTCCACTTTGCCGGGCGCGAGACGCGCTTTCGCTATGGCGTCTGACTGCCACGTGATCTGCTTCGGCAACGAGTTGCACGGCGACGACGGCTTCGGGCCGGCGGTGCATGCCCGGCTTGCCGACATGCGGCTGCCCGACGGTGTGCGGCTATTCCGTGCCGACACATCGGGAATCGCTGCGCTGCCCCTATTCGAGGGTTGCGATCGCGTGTTGTTGGTCGATGCCGTGTCCGGCTTCGGCGCGCCGGGGTCGATTCATACCTTGCCCCCCGAGGCGATCGCGCTCGAAGGGGCGAGCGGTCACGGCTTCGGCATCGGTGGATTGTTGCGGATTGCGGCGGCGACGCTGCCGACGCTGCCGGCGATTCGCCTGGTCGTCGTCGAAACTTCGCGTGTCACGGCGTTCATGCCGGGACTCTCGCCCGAAGTGGACGCTGCGTTGCCGGCGGCAGTCGACAGCATCATGGAGTATTTCGGCGATGAACTCGCGCGCTGCGCCTGAGCACATCCCGATCGAGAACGTGCGCCGCGTTTCCGAATTGGCGGACCGCTGGTGCGGCTCGGTGCGTCTGGCGGGCGAGGCGCAGCCGCGCCACCTCCTGATTTTCCAGTCCGGACGGGGGTTCGCCGCGATCCCGGCGGCCTGTCCGCACGAGGGGTTCAGGCTCGACCGTTGCCCGGTCGATCGAAGCGGGCAGATCGTGTGCCCCGCGCACGGCCATGCAGTGCGCATCGAGGGTAACGCCGAGCGACTGGATGTGTGCCGCGACGGCGAAATTTTCTCGATCGTCCTGCAGCGGCAGGCGGAGACGTTCCCGATTGCGTTCGACGATGAAGTGCAACACCTGCGCGACGAGGTCACCGCCTTGCGCGAGGCAAATGCGGCGCTCGAGAACCAGATCGTCGCAGTATCGGAGCAGATGGAGGCGATGGTCGGAGAGCTGAGCGACAAGTCGCTGGCGCTCGAGAACTTCGGCGTCGAGCAGCAGCGCATGTCGGCCTTTGTGGGGCGCGTGATGGACACGATGGACAACCTCGTGCTCCTGCTCGACCGCAAGGGCTGCATCCAGCGCGTCAACCCGGTCGTCGACATGCTGCTCGGTTACACGGTGGCCGATCTCATGGGGCGCCACGCTGACATGCTGATTCCGCAACGCGATCTCGACCGGCTGCGCGCCTCGCTCGGCCTGAACTCGGTGGCGCCCGGCATGGTGCTGTTTCGCAGCGTGCTCGCGCGTGGGCATGTGGCGCTCGAAGTGTGCCTGCAGGGGCCGAACGGCAACACGCCCAGCCTGCTGCTGCATGGTGCGCCCCTCTATGACGTGGCCGGCAAGCTCGAGGGCGTGGTGATCGTCGGCTCGGACGTGACGACACTGCGCAGCCGCGAGCAGGCGCTGATCGAGAGCGAACAGCGGTTCCGCGATTACTCGGATATTGCATCCGATTGGCTCTGGGAAACCGATGCAGAATTGCGCTTCAAGCCACCCGAGGCGAACGGCAGCGAGGACGATCCGCTGCGTAAGGCAATGCATGACAAGTACCGGATGGTCATCGGAAAGCGGACCGAGGAATTGGCGCATCGCGACGATCTGCTCGATACGGAGAAGTGGTCGCGCTATCACCGGGCTTGTGCGCGGTATCTCGAATACCGCGATTTCGAGTTCTGCGTCTACCCGCCGGGCGGTGGTTTGGTCTGGCTGAGTACCAGCGGGAAGCCGATGTTCGGGCAGGACGGCGATTTCCGCGGCTATCGGGGCATCGCCAAGGACATCACCGCGCGCAAGGAGATCGAGGCGGAACTGCGCCGCCACCGTGACCACCTGTCGGATCTCGTGAGCGAACAGACCGCCGACCTGGTACAGGCGCGCGACGCTGCAGAACAGGCAAGCAGGATGAAGAGCGAGTTTCTTGCCAACATCTCGCACGAGTTGCGCACGCCGCTGCACGGTGTGCTCTCCTTTGCTGCGATAGGCGTGCAGCGCGCAACGTCGGGATCGCCCGAGAAGCTGCGTGACTACTTCGAGCGCATTCGGCAAAGCGGGCAGCGTCTTACTGCGCTGGTGGATGACCTGCTGGATCTGGCGAGGCTGGAGGCGGGACGCTCGACGATGAATTGCACGCCGACCGACATTCTGTCTCTGGAGCGCAGCCTGCGTTCGGGCGCCGAAGGACTGCTTGCCGCAAAGCACCTGCAGGTACACGTTGACGTCAGGACGCCCGATACGCGTGTCGTCGTCGATGCGCAGCGGATCAGCCAGGTGCTGTTGAACCTTCTTTCGAACGCGATCAAGTTCTCGCCCGAGCACGGCGTGCTGACCTGGGTTCTTGCCGACGACACGTGGCAGGATGGCAGCGAGATGCGCAGGGTTCTGCGCATCTCGCTGGAAGATCAGGGGGTCGGAATACCAGAGGCCGAACTCGACGCGATCTTCGACAAGTTCGTCCAGAGCAGCAAGACCAAGTCGGGGGCGGGTGGCACCGGCCTTGGCCTGGCGATCTGCCGCGAGATCGTGAACGCACACGGCGGGCGCATCACGGCGCGCAACACGCCGCTCGGTGCGGCATTCGACGTGTTGCTGCCGAGGACTTTCGATGCGCCCCATCCGCTTGCGGCCTAGGGCGACAACGCAACGGCTTAACGCCAGCGGTAGGCATCTCCATGGCGGCGGTCGTGGCGATCTTCGTCGCACCGGTCATGGCGGTGATGATGATGCCGATTCCAGCGGCGCTCGTCCCGATCGCGGTATGACACGGGCGGATAATCGATGCGTTCGACGAGAACCGGCGCGCGTCGCGGATAGGCGGGCACTTCAACGTAGGCTGGCTGCGGCGTGTAGTACGCGCCCGGCTCTTCGTAGTGGGTACGGGTGTAGCCACGGTTGGCGCCGCCGATCGATGCGCCGGTAACGGCGCCGATCGCACCGCCCAGCACCGCGCCGCGCTCGCCGCCCACGTTGTGGCCGATTGCCGCGCCGACGCCGGCACCGATCAGCGCGCCGATCACTGTGTCGTCGCGCGCGAACACGGGTTGCGCCCCGATCATCGCAATCCCGAGGCCGGCGATCAGGAAGGTCTTCTTCAGCATTTTTGCGTCCTCCGTTGTCGGGCGCCGCAATCCGCGGCGCGTAACCGTATCAACGAATGAACGCGCGCAAGGAACACCGCGCTTACGCGTGCTTACAATCGATTACGGCCCGCTTACGACTGCGGGCCGGCGTTCCGCTGCCTGCGCGGTCAACGCTGGGCGAGCGTCACGCGGATCGGTGCGGAAAGATTCACCACGTCCACATACATTGCCGTCGAGATTGACGGCGCCAGGACGCGCCCCGACCAGGCCTTAGGCCGGCTGCACGCGAATTCGCCGGCAGCGTTGGTGACCCCGCAGGCGGTGCCACCTGCCTGGACCGCGACCCCCGCCCGACGTACCCCCTTCACGGTTACCGCACCCGTAATCGCGACCTGCGGACGCGTGCCCTCGAAGTTCTGCGTGAACGCGGCAGCGATGTCGGTGTAGGAACGTGCACTCGGAGAAAAGCCGGCGCCTGCGAAGGCCGCTTTCAGGACACCGCTCGAACGTGCCGCTACCGTGCAGGTGTAGGCGCCTGCAGCGTTTGTCGTGCCGCAAGTCACGTTGTTGGCCGTGATCGTGACGCCGGCGGTGGCGATGCCATTCACGCGTACCGTGCCCTTGATTGGGAACGAGGTTGGTCTTGCGGTGCCGATCAACTGGATCGTTCTGTTTGCTGTAACCGAAGTCAGCGCCACGGACGTGAAAGTGGCGGCGGCGCTGGTCGCGCTGACGCTGCCCGACCAGCCATACGCCACCTTGCAGGCGAAGGTTCCGGTCGACGTCGTCGTGCCGCAGCCCGTGCTTCCGGCGGTCACGGTGACACCCGATGCCAGCTTTCCGCCGACGGTTGCAGTGCCCGTTATCGAAACGGTGCGGGTGACGCCGACAAAGTTGCGTGACGCCGACTGCTGCACATTCGAAAAGGCCTGCGAAGAGGGCGTGAACGTGACGTTGGCTGCCGACGCGGCGACGGTTCCGCTCCAGCCTGCGGCGAAGGTACACGCGTAGGCGCCGGTCGAGGAGGTCGTGGCGCACGGCGTTCCGCCTGCCAGAATCGGCACGTTCACGGCTGCCTTGCCGTCGATGGTCACGATGCCGGCGATGCTGACCGATGCCTGCGTCGTCGTCGCGCGGAATGCGGAGAAGGCGCTGCGGGTGATGCCGAGCGCGCGAGCGTTGTCGGCGCTGTTCGCGGCGTCGGTACTGTCTATGCCGCAAGGGCCGTTGCACGACGTGTCATTGGGGTTCGAGAAACGCACGACCACGGGATGGATGTAGCTCATGATCGTGCCGAACTGCCCGGACTTGCCGTAGCCGAAGGCATAGGGCAGGGCGCCGTTTCCGCCGCCCTGGCTGGCGACCGTGGCACGGTCATGCATCAGCCCCATGTTGTGCCCCAGTTCATGGGCGAAGGTGGTGTCGGTGCAGTAGTAGGGTTGCCCCTTTGTGTCGTTGCCCTCGGACACGACTGCATAGGCGAGTTCAGCATAGGCGCTCATCGGCGAGCCGCCATAGCCGCCGACGTAGCCGACGCCGCAGTTGCCCCCTTGCCCGGCCATGTCGAACGGGCGCACCAGCATCACGCCGTCGGCACCGGTCGCGTTGCGCAAAGCCGGGATCGCGGAGAATGCCCCGCTGGCGCGGCGCAGCAGGTCGAGGGTGGCGCTGTTGCCGGTGTTGTCGGCGATGTCGATCACTTGCATGCCGACGCGGCGCAGGGTGATGCCGACATTGCCGCTCGAGTAAGCTTGGTTGGCGAGCGATATGAAATGGTCGATGCGCGTCGCGGCACCGGCCTGACCGCCGTAGCGCGACACGAGTCCCGGCGTGTAGAGAACCAGAACGTCGATGACGGTATTCGTTGCCGCTGTGTCGGCAGTGGCAATGGCCGTCGCGCTGCCGGCTGATGCCGTGGCGCCCGCAGCGAAGGCACCGATGTCGGCGGCCGCCTGCGGCGGCGGCAGCGCATCGTCGTCTTTCGCGCCGGGGTTGTGGCGGATGCCCGAGGCTGACGTGTCGACCAACCAGGTCTTGCCGGAGGTGCCGGTGAGCAGCCATTCGCCCGACGGTCCCTGAACTGAACCGGTGGCGCTGCCGTCGACCCCGTAGGTCAGGACGACCGGATAGTCCCGGCCATACTGGGTCAGGTAGCCGATCCAGGTGGATGTCCCAGTCGGCG
Source organism: Rhodocyclaceae bacterium (assembly GCA_016791115.1). GTDB lineage: Bacteria > Pseudomonadota > Gammaproteobacteria > Burkholderiales > Rhodocyclaceae > Methylophosphatis. The sequence goes on along the minus strand of JAEUNL010000022.1, from coordinate 29,452 downwards.
AGACCGTGGTCCGCTCGTAGGTGATGCCATGCTGCATGCCGGGTAACGCGAGATCGACCTGGCCGCCGGGTTCGACGGCAGCGAGGTCTGCAAGGTTCAGAGCGACCGGATAGGCGACCGCAGCGGGCGCATCGGAGGCGTGCCGGCCTGATGGGAGATCGGGCGTGTCGGTTTGTCCGGCCAGGGTTGCTGCCTCCGTGGCGGATTGCGGGGTGCGCAGCACGAACAGGGGCGGCGGCGTATCAGCCAGTTCGGCGCGCAGATCGGCGGCCGGGGTGTCGAGCAGCCATTGCACGCCATCCACAAGCCCGAGGCGCAGCGGGCGGTCGGGCAGATCGAGCAGTCCGCTGACGCCTTCCGGGCGAATCTGCAGGCTCAGCTTGTGTGCAGGGGCGCCATCCACATGGCCTTCCCAGTAGCGCACGCCGGGCGCGGTGACGACGCGTTCGCAGGCGACACGCCAAGTTTGCCCGCCAAGCAGGATATCGAAACCCTGGCAGCGTTCGAACTCCGGCACGGAGATCGCGACACGCTGGGCTCCGCTCCCGGAACCTGCCTGCATGGCGGGTGCGGCTTCGGCCCGGTCGGCGATCCAGAAGATCAAGGGCAGGCAAAGGATGGTGCGGCGAAGCTTCGACGGAAAGTTCAACTCGTTCCCCTGTGCAATCACGATGAAAGACAAGGCGACGCTGCGTCGAACCCGCGCTGCCGCGGGGCGGATGGTAACGGATCCCTTCCGACGGCCCCGCTGCCATGCGTTCGGGCGGCGGCACGGCGGCGTGCCTGCTGTCGCCCGGCGGCGAAGGCCGGAAGCTTTGCGTCTCCGGACTTTCGCCCGGGTTGCCTTTGGCGACGCGTCGGGCCGCAGTACCGGCTTCAACGACATCGCGTTGATGGTATTTACGGATTGATCATGCGGGACTTGAGGGTGCGGGTGTGACGGAATCCACGGTCGGACGGTGTTCAGCCCTGATCGCGACAGCTGCCGCTGCCGGAGGTGCGCGAGAATCCGCCCGAGGCACCGGCTCGCGGCGGGAAGATGCAGATCTCGAAAGTGAGCGATTCGTACTGGCGCCGGATCTCCGGCGGGAAGCCGGCGAAAGGCGCGGCCCGTTCGACGACGCGTCGCACGTATTCGATTTCCACCTGCTGGTCGGCCGCGCTGACGATGCGGTAGTTTCGCAGCGAGCCATCCTGGTTGAGCTGAACCTGCACGACGGCGACATCCGCGCCGCGCCGCCGCGGGTCGGTGGCGACAAAGGCCGCGCTGCGATTGAGCTTCTGCACGAATGACTCGAAGTAGAGTTCGAGCGCGAGCGGATCGACGCTGTTTTCCCTGCGTGCGGTGCGCGGCGTGCGGAATGGCGCGTCGGGAAGATCATCCTGGGGCGCCCTTATCTCGCCGCGTGCGATTCCGCGGGCGGCGTCGACCGCGCGATGCGCCAGGTCGACGCCGCCCTCCGGCGCGACCGGCTTGATCTCGTCGAGAAACTGCTTGAGCGCCTCGCGACGTGCCTGTGCGTCCGCCACGGGTTCGGCGTCGCTTGTGGTCGGCCGGGAAGGTTCGGGGCGCGTGATGGCGAGGCGCGGCGGCCTGTTCTCGCGGCGTGCTGCCTTGCCTGCTTTCTTCGGCGGTGGTGCCTGCTCGACAGGGGGGGCTGCGGGCGGCTGCCGGGGCGCTGTGGGTGGAGCAAGCGCGACATCGAGCCTCTCCGGACTGTCGCCGCCGAGCGATCGGGGCTGCACCGCTGGAGGCGCAATGCGCAATGCGAGCAGCGCGCCGTGGATGAGCAGCGACAGTGACAGGGCCGCCAGAAGACGTCGATCGGAGGGCTTGTAACGGCTGCGCATGGTTGGGACGGGTCGCGCGCGGGGTGGCCAATGCCATGGTGCGCGTTCGAGGAGGGCCGGGATCTGGCGAGAGATTATCTCATCGGGTGGTTCGCCGCCTCAGAGCGCCCGATCCGGGGGGGCGTGTGACGTGCCGGGGCGGGTGCCTGCGGTGGGTTGTCCGATAAGCGATGTGGGATAATTCGACCATCTGTCGAACTGCGCAGCGCGGGGCCCGGCCCGAGCGCGCCCGCCTGCAAGCCGGCCCGGGAATTGACACGAGCAACGATCTTCCCATGATTCCGCTGAGAGCCAGAATTCGTCGCGCCGCCGTGTCCGCCCTGTTATGCGCGGGGTCGTCATCCGCCGTCGCTGGCGGACTGGACGACCTCGGCGCCTGGTGTTCTGCGGTAACGACCCATGTCGGCCCATCGATCTCTTCGTCGTGCGCAAACTCGGGGCTCAAGGCCGGGCAGGGGCGTTCGGTGCGTGGCGTGCCGCTGTGGTGGCGGGATTTCGAGCCGCGCATGCCGCCGGCGCTATTGCGGATTCTGGTACTCGGCGGCATTCATGGCGACGAGGGTGCGTCGGTATCGCTGGTATTCGATTGGATGGCGCGTGCGCAGCAGGCCCACGGTGGGCGGGTACATTGGCGCATGGTGCCGCTGGTCAACCCGGACGGTTTGCTGAGGAGGCCGGCGACCCGCGTGAATGCGCGCGGCGTGGACCTCAATCGGAATTTCCCGACCGCAGACTGGAACACCAACGCCCAACGCTACTGGGTCGAGCGCACGCGACGCGATCCGCGCCGCTTTCCGGGCAAGATGCCGAAGTCGGAACCCGAAACCTTGTGGATTCTCGAGCAGATCGAGCACTTCAAGCCTGACTTGATCGTCTCGGTGCACGCCCCCTATGGTGTGCTCGATTTCGATGGCCCGCCACCCGCTCCGAGCAAGCTCGGCAGTCTGTTTCTCGACCAGGTGGGAATCTATCCGGGTTCGCTCGGCAATTTCGGCGGTGTCGACAAGGGGGTGCCGGTGGTGACCATCGAACTCAAGCATGCCCTGAAACTTCCGGGTACCGAAATGGCATCGATGTGGAACGATCTGCAGGGCTGGATCGACAGCCGCCTCTTGCGCGTGGCCCGCGCTTCCACCGCCGAACCGGGCGCCCGTCCACACAACCACACCCAGGAATGAACGAGATGCCGTCCACGGTGAAATTCTGGCTCGATCGCGTGTTTGCTGCCGTCCTGATGACCATGCTCATGACGGCGGGTGGCGCGCGGGCGGGCGGTGAACTGTTTGATGGCTGTCTCGACGCGAGGGGCCAGCCGATTGCGGCCATCGTGGACGACACGTTGCCGCAGGTTGCGCTCGCCGCGCAATCGGGCGGCCGGATCGAGTTGCGCCACAATCCCGCGCGGCTGCCAGAACTATCGCATCGGGTACGCATGTTCTACTTCGCGCACGAGTGCGCGCGGATTGCGCTCGGGCACCCCCTCGCGGAGCGCTCTGCCGAGCGGGCGCGGCAAGCAGATTGCTGGGCGCTTGCGACGCTCGAACGATCGGGCGAGATGGCGGCGCCGGACGCGCGACGCGAACTGGAGACGGCGCTAATGGTCGAAGATGCACAGTGGGCTGCTATTCCCGGACCGCGCAGGGTAATCGACCTCGCTGCTTGCAGTGTCAAGGGGGGGCTGCGGTTGCCCAGCAGTGCGCCGCCGAGCGAAGCGCAGATGCGCGTGGATCGGTGCGTTCAAGGCTGCGGGGATCGTCTTTGGCAGTGCCAGAATCGCTGCGACGGCGAGACCTGCCGCGGGCGTTGCCTTGCGGCTTACGGTGTTTGCGAAAAGGCTTGCGGCGCCCCGTAGGAATATGACGAGCGCGATGAGTGGATGGAAATGGCCATGAAAAGTCTTGCCTGCGCAGCTCTGGTTTCATTGACGCTTGTCGCCTGTGCAACGCCGGCCGAAAGGGCTGCGCGCATGGAGCGCGAGGTCGAGCACATGATCCAGATCTACGGTCCGGCGTGCAGCAAACTGGGTTATCAGCCGGACTCGGATCCCTGGCGGGACTGCATACTCTCGCTCAACGAGCAGGAGAACATGCTGCGCTACTCGACGCGCCCGATGACCACGACATGTTTCGGTCATCGCGGTTTCTATCACTGCTCGGCGTTCTGATGCTGATTGTTCCTGACGATCAGCCGCGGGGTGGCGCGAACCAAAGCTCGTAGTGACGCCTTGCGGCGTTCGCCTCGTGGCCCGGCACGAATGAGACTCGCGCCGGCGCCGCGCCCATTCGTCCGAGTGCAGTCCCGAGATAGTTGGCCTCGTCGCGCTCCGCGCTGCGGAAGTAGCGCAGATCGGTGCGAAGCGGGCCGCTCTCATCGAGGCGGATGCCGCTGACCACGATGCCCATTCGCGCGAGCCTGCGTTCTATCTCGCGCGCCTTCGCGCGTTGCGACTCGCTTCGGATGTGCAGGAATACCATCGGCCCGCGTTCCGGGTTCGGAACCTTGCGTATCACGTGTTCGGCAATCGGCGGTGCCGGCGGTGCGTCGATGCGGAACGCTGCCGGCTTGTGCTCGTGCTTCTCGGCCGGGTGCGCCTCCGCCTTCGATCCTTGCGCCCCGGCGGGTTGTCCGCTACGGCCCTCGGCCGGGGGGCCTTCGACGGTCGGGCTTCCCCTGTTCGCGTCGGCCGTTTCTCGCGGCTGTTCGGGTTTGGGCAGATCGGGTGCCACAGCGAGGGGCTTCTCCGTGTGTCCCTCGACAGCGGGCGCAGGGCGGTCTGTCGCGTCCGTGATGATTGCCGTCGCGACCGGCTGTTTCGACATGGCCGGCGAATGGCCACTCATGTCGCGACTGGTGAAGGCTTCGACCGATGGTGCTGACCTGTCCTCGGTGCCGACTCCGGAGCGCGACGGGATGGCCGCAACGTTCGGAGCCGGAGACGTTGCCGGGTCCGATGGCGCCGGGGTGGCAAGCGCAGGAATTGGGGCGGGTCGCGGCGCAGGTTCGACGCGCTGTGTCAGGAGCCTGCCCGGGTCAACCGAGTGCGATCGAACGAGCAGCAGCGACACGCCGGCCGCAATCGCTAGCGCCAGTGCAATGCCGCCGCCGATGGCCCATCTCATGCTGCGGCGTCGCTGCTCGCGCCGCCGCAGTACCGCTTCGGTTGCGGCGCTGTCGATGTTGCCGTCGCCAATTGCAGAGAATCCGTTCGGGAGCGCTGCTTCGGCGGAGCGTTTCCGACCTGCCGAGTCGCGTGCCGGCGGCGTGTCAGGGCGCGTGTCTCCGCCCGCAAGCGGCTTGATGCGGACTACGTTCGTGCATGGTCGCGGCAGCCGCGCCGACAACCTGTGCAGCAGCGATTCGTTGCGCGGATCGACCACGACCAAGAATCGAGCATTATCCGACGCCGCCGCGACGGCTTGCGCCAGATGCTCGGTAAACCGCGCGTTCCGTGCGCGCAGCGGTTCTGCAACGAGGTTCTGGTCGAATCGGTCGAGCACGATAACGAACGATCGGTCGAAGCGTTTGCTCCAGTGGGAGAGCACATCGTCGAGCGAACGCGGGTCCGGACTCGGTCTCGTTACAAGTGTGCCGGTGGCATGATCGACCGCTATTGCGATCGAATCGATCAACGAGAGCAGCGGGTCGCCCGACCAGTCATCGAACACGACGACGATGACACCGTGCCTTGCGCCGACATACCCGGTCGCAGTTGCGGCATGTGCACTGGCTGCCTCACGCGCCGTGCTCGACGTGTCGGGCGAAGGAGCGCCAATCAATACCGTCAGGTGCGAGGCGGCGATCGCTCGGGCAACGGATTGCACGCCGTTGCGCGCCTGCGACTCGTCTGCCGATCCGGCATGCGGCCCGATCTGAGGCCCTGATTGCTGGTTCATTGGATATCGAACTCGGGAAATCGATCCCCATGTTAGCAAAGCGCCCAGACAGCAACGTTCTGTCGGTTGCCGACGACCCGGAAGCGGTCCTGCTGTTCGGCCTCGTGGCGGGGCAACTGGCGGGGAGCCGTATCGCTGGGCGAGTTGCAGCCGCGATCGGTCGGCGCCCGCAGCGGGAGGCGTTTCTCGATGATCCGGTTCAAACCCAGGGGGTGGGCGCGCGGGCAGCCCACGCGAATTCGGTCAGTTGCGTGCGATCTCGAAGGATATGCACAATGCATCAGGCGCGCAGGGACGGCCAAGGCTGATCAGTCCCTGTTCGGGAAGTTCCATCTCCGCTTTTCGAAGCACGAGCTGTCGTCCGCTCGCAAGTCGCACGAACGTGCCGTTGCGGCTGACGTCGACCAGCATGAACGACTCGCCGCGCATCTCGATTCGCGCGTGCGTGCGTGAGGCGCGCGGCTCGGCGACCGCGAGGTCGTTGCCGATATCCCGGCCGATCGTGCGGGTCGCCCGCTTGGCGTTGACGGTCGTGCTGTCCTGCCCAAGGGTAAGGATCATGCGTAGCGACTGGGTCTTCCGGAGCGGAACCACCGGCTGATTGATGCGATCGAGCACTTGGGCGCACACAAACTCCACGGCCCTTACCGGCTCGCCCCCAGCGGACGGCCGCACTTCGATGGCATGGCCGACATCGGACAGGAGCGGAGAAAGCGCGTGCCCAACGGCTTCTGTCGCGAGATTCTGGCCGGTCCGTGCCAGGCTGGCGAACATCTTTGCGTTATCAACGCACTCGCCGAAGGCGTCATTGCCATCCGCGACGAGAGGGCCGGTGTCCAGACCGACCCTGCAGGCGAGCTGCAGTCCCGCCAATGGCGGCAGATCCCTGACACGCAGGCCGATTTCGCACGCGGCCTGGAGGGCAGCATCTGCGTCGACGAACAGCGCAAGCACGGCGTTGCCACCCGCCCGACAATTGCGCCCTCCGAAAGCTTCCGCAGCCCGCCGCATGCGTTTGAGACAACGATCGATGGCGTGGACGTGCTCGTTGGATATGCCGGACAGGGCTTTGCCGGATTGTTCTGCCGCGACATGCGCAAACAGGACCGTCCTGCTTACCAGTTCAGATTCGGAGATGACGGTTTCTGTCGGTGCGTCGTCCAACGGGTCGTCGATCGGACTGATGGGGGGCATGTTGAATATTCCTGGCGCATCTGATGTGCTGACGCTTCATCGGGGCGCAAGTCGATCGCCCGGCGGCAGCCATCTTCATTTCTGCAAAACTATCATATTCGAAGGCTCTGATGCGCTTGGCAGTTCATGGTCAGGGGCGCCTTTACCGATAAATCGGGCGAAATCGTGACACGATTCTCGGTATTTGAATCGCAGCCCGATTGGCGGCAGCAGGATCGGATGGCGGGCGCTATGCCTTTGGGTCTAGCTGGAAAGGCCGACGGTTCGCGCGCGGCGCCGTGTCATACTCGCCCTGGTTGTTCATCACTGCGGTCGCAAGGGATGCGAAACCGGAACGTTCCACAATCGGCCCTCAGGCTGATTCTGCTTGTCTGCAGTCTCGTCGCCGCACGGATCGAAGCGCTTGCCGCTCCCGGCGAACTGCCTGTCATCCAGCGGATCGATAAATCCTCCATCACGGTATCCGGGCTGTCGTCCGGCGCCGCTATGGCAGTACAGATCGGTACCGTCCATTCCCGGATCGTCCGCGGCGTCGGCATACTGGCCGGGCCGCCCTACCTGTGCGCGGAAGGGTCGGTCACGCGTGCGTACAACACCTGCCTGCTGCTCGGGCGGGGTCGATTCGAGAGCTGGTTCGGCCTGGCACCAAGACGGTCGCCCTGCGATGCGGGCGCCGGGCCCGACATCGAGGTGCGGGATCTCGTCGAAGACACGCTCGCGCTGGCGCGGAAGGACAGCATCGATCCGGTGGAAGGGCTGCGGTCGCAGCGTGTCTGGGAGTATCGCGGGCGCTGCGACACGGTCGTTGGTCAGAATGCGTCCCGGGCGCAGGCGGAATTCTACCGGCACTTTGGCGCACAGTTCGTTTCGCGCACGCTGGACAATGCCGGACACACCATGCCCACCGACAGGCCGGATCAGGGTGCCTGCGATGTCGAGGACAAGGATTACGTCAGCTCGTGCGGCTTCGATGCCGTGGGCGAAATGCTCCGGCATCTGACGGCAGCACCGGCCGGCGCACGCGGCGCCGTCATGGGTAGGTGGACGACGTTCAACCAGGCGCGCTACGTCGATTCGACCCTCCCGGAGCGCGAGCGCCTCGGCGAGATCGGCATGGCGCGCGAAGCGGAAGTCTTCGTGCCCGATTCCTGCGGGCAGAGAGCCTGCAAGATCCACGTCGCCCTGCATGGCTGCCTGCAAGGCATTGACGATGCCGTTTATCGCAATTTCGTGCGGCACGCAGGTTACGCGGAATGGGCGAGCACCCTCGACATGGTGGTGCTGTTTCCGCGCGTCACGGCATTGCGGCCTTTCGAGCGCGGATTCGATCCGGTCGGAAATCCACAGGGTTGCTGGGACTGGTGGGGATATACGAACAGGGGCGTGGGCAGCTTTCGCCGTTACGCGACGCGCGATGCGCCACAGATCAAAGCCATCATGAACATGGTACGTGTGCTCGGCGGTACCTGAAAGCCGTACTTCAGGAAGCACTCCCTCGGCTGGCATTGGCAATCGGATCTCATCAAGGTCTAAACTATGTTTCAAGAGGCACCGGCGGCAACCCCAGAACAGAAACGGTGTCAGTGTGCGAGGTCAGTCGTACGGAGGCGAAACTGAGGATCCTCCTGCTCGAGAATGCCCAGCCGGCCTGCGCCGCGATACGCGCCGCGCTCCGGTCAGCGGGTCTCGCCGACGCGTCGGTAATCGATTGCGCGAGTATTGCCGACGCCGAGGCGCTCCTTGCGGATGGGGGCAATGCATTCGATCTGCTGCTCGTGGGTAGCACGCTTGCGGACGGCTGCGGCATCGACTTCTGCGTACGGAATCACCGGAATCCCGGTGCGCTGCCCAGCGTGGTCCTCGCGGACGAACTCACCCGGGAACTCGCGCAGGTTGCATTGAAGGGGGGCGTCAGCCGCCACGTCGTTCGGGATGCGGCCGGCGCATATCTCACAGAACTGCCTTTCGTACTGGAAGAAGTCGTGACGCGCCACCGGGAACTGCGCGAGCTTGCGGACTCGCGACAGCGCATACTCGACAGCGAGACGCGAATGCGCCAGATCGTCAACGGCAGCTCGGTTGCGACCTTCGTCATCGACGAGAAGCATGTGGTCACGCACTGGAATCGGGCCTGCGAGATTCTGACCGGCACCGCGGCGGTGGAGTTGCTCGGGACAAACCGGCAATGGCGTGCCTTTTATCCCGAGAGACGTCCAGTGCTCGCCGACCTGGTGCTGGACGATGCGGATGAACCGGGCATCGCCCAGTTCTACCAGGACAAGTTTCGAAAGTCGTCACTGGTCGAAGGTGCCTACGAGGCCGAGGACTACTTTCCGACTTTCGGAGAGCGTGGTCGCTGGCTCTACTTCACCGCGGCGCCGCTGCGGGACTCGACAGGCCGCCTGATCGGCGCCATCGAAACGTTGCAGGACTTCACCGAGCGCCGTCGTGCGGAGCAGGCGCTGCGCGAGAGCGAGGAGCGCTACCGCCTGCTCAGCATCACGGACAGCCGTACCGGCCTGTTCAATTCGCGTCATCTCTACGATCGGCTCGAGGCCGAGATAGAACGCTCCGCGAGGTACCGGCATCCTTTGTCGATCATGGTGCTCGACGTGGATGACTTTAAGCGGTTCAACGATTCATTCGGCCATCTTGCCGGAGACGGCGTGCTGGTAGAGCTTGCGGAGATCATTCGCCGCTGCCTGCGCCGCAGCGACAGCGCCTATCGGTTCGGCGGCGAGGAGTTCGTCGTCGTCCTGCCCGAGACCGATGTCGGCGAAGCGGCGCGCGTGGCAGAACGCATCCGTTCGATCTTTGGCGAACTCGATCTCGAGCCGCTGCCCGGCACCGTACGCCGCGCGTCCGTCAGCATCGGCCTGGCGGGGCATCGCGACGGAGACACCACGCAGGACGCCATCCGCCGCGCCGACGATGCGATGTATTGCGCGAAACGCAAAGGCAAGAACTGCGTTGTCCTGGCCACGGACTGACCCGCCCTGAAGCCTGCAGGTACCCGCCATTTCCCGACTGGCCGTTCGTCGGGCCCTCTCCTCTGGTCGTCCCGGGCGCCTATACCGAATGGCGAACCACCAGCGCATCCGTGACGGATTCACGCTTCCGGCGCTCCGTTCGATCGACCCCTTCCGGCGGATTTTCATGCAACTTCGCCCTGCGTATTCTGGAACCGTCAATCAGCGGAAAAGCGACATGGCGTGCCGCCCCGATTGACCGGACCGGGTGTGAGGGATGCAAGGAGACATGAAATGAGCCACACGATGAACGTCGAGATGCTGAGGATGGAAAATCAGCGCTACCAGGGCTCGGGCGGTGTCAGCGCGGGAAACCGCACAGCCGGTTTTCGCCCGGCGTTCCGCGATGCGCAGACTGCCGTCGTTTACCTGTCCCGTTTTGCCGATGGCGAGCCGGCACCCTTTCACCTGCTCGACGGGCTGCCGGACGAGGTCGTGCTCGGCCGCAACGAGACCGGTCGCGTGTATGCGGTCAAGGAGACCCTGGTGTCCGGCTTCGTGCTCGACGGACGCTTCTACACGCGCGAGCAGGCCGCGCGCAAGCTGAGCGACCTGAACTGATTCCAGACCGAACGGCGGCGCCGCTAAAGACCTTCGCCCAGCAGCCGTTAGCCTCCGCAATGCCCCTTGCGTATCCCGGGGGTTGTCGAAACCACTGCGGAGCAAGCGGAATGACGCAACGAATCCTCTATTTTCTGGTTCCCGGCACGAACGTAAGTCCCTTCGACGTCACGATGGCGGCCGATGCCGGCTTCGACCAGGTGATTCCGCTGACGGGCATCCGCCCCGAGAACGTCACTGCGCTTGTGCAGGACGCAATCTTCTGCCGTCCGCCGGGGCGCTTCAACGACACGGGCATTTTCATCGGCGGGCGCGATGTCCATCTCGCGACCGACATGTTCCAGTCCGCAAAACAGGCGATGGTGGGCGATTTCCGGGTAGGCGTGTTTGCGGATCCGAATGGCGCCTACACCACGTCCGCCAGCGTCATCGCCCTGGTCGAGCGCGCGCTGGTCGAGCGCACCGGCGGCGGATTTGAAGGCCGTGATGTCGCCGTCTTCGGCACCGGGCCGATCGGCCTCTGTGCAGCCGTGCTCGCTGCGCGCCAGGGTGCGCGAACCAGCCTCTGCCAGCTTACTGCCGAGGATGACGCCAAGGCCGCATTGCGGTTCTGCGAGCGTTACGGTGCCAAGGTCGAATGGGTGCTGGCCGAAACCCACCGGCAGAAGATCAATGCGTTGTCCGGGGCCGAGGTTGCAATTTGTGCGGCCAAGGCGGGCATCCGCATTCTCGACCGCGAAGTGCTCGATGCGGCCGAGCGCCTGCTGGTGGCGGCGGATACCAATGCAGTTCCGCCGAGTGGCATCGAAGGCATCGGTTCCAACGACCGCGGCCTGCCGGTCGAACTGGCGCGTTGTGCCTTCCACGCAATCGGCCCTCTCGCGATCGGCAGCCTGAAGTACAAGACCGAGTTCGGCCTGTTCCGCGCAATCCAGACCTCTTCTCAGCCGGCGCTGCTCGACTTCACCGAAGCGTATGCCTTTGCGCTTGAGGAGCTTGGGCGCAGCAAGCCCGCCCATTCCTGAGATCGTTCGAAGGTTTCGGAACCCGCCGCGCTTCTCGGTGCGGCCGCCCCGCGGCACCGGCAGGCGGGGAATCCAACGCGGCCGCCAGATCCGGCGCTGCTCCCGACAAGGGACGCGGGCCGCCCGTGAAATTCCGGCCTAATGCATGCTGGCGATGGTCCGGGCGATATCGTGGCTCAGCGCCGAGATCGCGCGCGAATGGGCGGCCACCAGCGATTCGTTATCCGGTCCCGAAGCGGGTTCAACGACTCGCGTGCGGCCATGGCGCAGCGTTGAATCCTGAATGCGGCGCACCGACCACTGGGCTTCAACGGTAACGCTTTCGCCGGCCGACGATTCGAAGCGCAGCACGTCGACCAGTACCCTGATTTGCGCCCCGGTTGCGGCATGCTGCCCTTCGGCCGCCACGCGTGCGCCGAGGCGCGCCGCCAGGTTTGCGGCAATCGCCCGCGTCACGGCGCTGCCGAGGGGCTCGGCCCAGCGATGTCCGTCGAGTATGGCAACCCGGTTCGTCGAAACGCGCAGCACCAGTTGCGGGCGATCGACGCTCTCGGGCAAGGTCACCGGCGCGACCCAGACCGAAAGCGCGTCCTGAGCCGGTGCGGCAGTCGGCGCAGCCGCTTCGACCGGTGCGCCCAGCGCGTAATAGCGCGGTGCGGGCGAGCTCCCGCAACCCGCGACAAGCGCGCCGGACAATGTCGTGAGCAATGTGCGAACTATTCGAGGCGTCACTGCCGTTCCTCCTTCTGCTTGCCGCGAATCAGCGATTCCGGATGACGCTCCAGGGTGTCGGCAAGTGTCCGCAGCGCCTGTGCCGCGCGCGTTACTTCACGCAATGCCGCGCCGGCGTTCAGCTGCAGCGGGCTGTCGGCGGCGACCGCGGCGCCGAGTTGCTGCATCGTGGCGCGCGCTTCCTCGACGGTGCGGCGCACGTCGGCGATCGCCTCGCGGGCGTCGGGCGTGACCTCGCCATCGATGCGCCGGACCATGGCATCGACATCCTTGAGCGTATGGTCGAGGCTCTGCAGTGCGGTACGCAGGTCTGCCGCAATCTTGTCCACAGGAAGCTTGTCGAGTTTGGCGGCGATCGACCCGAGCGTTTTCTGAAGTTCTTCGAAGCTGCCGGGTGCGGTTGGCAGCTCTGGCGGCTGGCCGGACGGATCAAACTTGGCGCGCGCGGCGCCGGGCACGAAGTCGAGTGCGACATAGAGCTGTCCGCTTACCAGGTTGGCGGTGCGAAGCTGCGCCCGTAATCCGCGTTCGACGAAATTGGCCATCAGCCTCGCGGAATCCAGCGGCTGATTGCGATGGTTGCGCGACAGGGAACGCATCCGCTCCGGATAGAGCCGGATCTCGACCGGTACGGTGACATCCTTGCCGTCGCGATCGACATCGAGGTGGATCGCAGTGACTTCGCCCACCTCGAGCCCACGAAAGTCCACCGGCGCACCGGTGCGCAGGCCGCGCACCGATTCCCGAAATACCAGCACGTAACTTTCCGCGTAGGTGTCGGGATTGTTCATTGCCAGGCTACGATCCGCGAACAGGTGGAAGGACGCGTTCTCGTCCGCCGGCTTCGCAGTCGTCGTGTCCGGGGTTTCGAACGCGATGCCGCCGAGAAGGATGGTCACGAGGGATTGGGTGTCGACCTTCAGGCCGCTGGCATCGACATTGATGTCGATGCCGCTCGCCTGCCAGAAGCGCGTGTTCTGGGCAACGTGCCGGTCATAGGGTGCGCGCACGAAGATGGTCAGCGACACGCCGCGGCCGTTCTTGTCCAGTTCGAAGGCCACCACCTGGCCAACCTGGACGCGATGCATGTACACCGGCGAGCCGACGTCGAGCGAACCCAGATCGCTGCCATGCAAGAGGAAGCGTCGGCCCGGTACGTCGAGCGAAATGGCGGGCGGTACGTCGAGGCCGACGAACTGGCGGCGCGACTCGCCCGACTTGCCGACATCGACGCCGACGTAGGTGCCGCCGAGCAGGGTGGACAGGCCCGACACGTTGCCGCCGCTGATGCGCGGGCGAACCACCCAGAAGCGCGTGTCGTCCACCAGCAGTTCCTCTGCCTGCTTGGTCATTTCCGCGGTCGCGATGACGCGCTTGCGGTCGTCCGACAATGCCAGGGCCTTGACCTGACCGATGTCGACGTCCTTGTACTTGATCCGCGTCTTGCCCGGCTCGAGGCCCTCGGCGGATGCGAAACTGATGGTGATCGTCGGTCCCTGTTCCAGCCAGGCGTGGATCGCGAGCCAGCCGCCAATCAGGGCCGCGACGAGCGGGATGATCCACACCAGTTGCGGCGCGAAGCGGCCCCCGCGCGCGGGTTCGGCCTGCGGCAGTTCGGCCGCATCAGGGAGCATGTCGGACATCCTTTTCCTTGCGGTGGTCCCAGATCAACCGCGGATCGAAGCTCATCGCCGACAGCATGGTGAGCACCACGACGGCGCCGAACGCCAGCGCACCCGGGCCGGCCTCGATCAGCGCGAGAGACTGCAGATGAACCAACGCCACGAGTATGGTGACGACATAGATGTCGAGCATCGACCAGCGCCCGACGAATTCGAGCAGCCGATACAGGCGGGCGCGCTGGTGACGACGGTTGATCTTGCCGATCTGCACGGTCACCAGCAGATAGGCGATGGCGATGAGCTTGAGCATCGGCACCATGATACTTGCAAAGAACACCAACGCGGCCAGCGGCCAGTCGCCCTCGTGCCAGAGGAAGATCACGCCGCTCATGATGGTGTCGCGCTGCGAATCGAACAGCGAGCTGGTGTTCATGATCGGCAGCAGGTTGGCCGGCAGGTAGAGGATGGCCGCTGCGATCCAGCAGGCCCAGGCGCGTCCGATGCTGTGCGGCTTGCGCGCATGCAGGTGCGTACCGCAGCGCGGGCAGCGATGCGCGCGGACATCGTCGATGGCCAGGGTCGGGCGCGAAACCAGGCCGCAGCAATGGCAACCCAACAGCCCGAGTTCGGTGGCCGTCAATTCGCGCCGATTCATGCGGTGCGCGCCACGCGAGCCCAAAGCTCGCGTCCGTCGAACGCCGAAGCTGCCGCGGCGAGCAGCAGGATCAGTGCGCCGAACGACCACAGCGCAAGGCCCGGCACCACCACCGCAACGTGCGACAGCTTGGCGACCGAGACCAGCACGCCAAGCATGAACACCTCGATCATGCTCCAGGGGCGTGCGCTCTGGACCCAGCGAAAGCACGGGCGAAGCCCCGGCGCCGCGTGCCCGAAGCGCAGCGGCAACAGCATCCAGGTGATGGCGAAAAGCTCGATCGCCGGCACCAGCATGGTGGTCGCGAACACCAGCGCGGCGACAAGCGGGCGCTCCTGCGCGTACAGCGCCCGCACGGCGCCCATCAGCGTCGTGCTGACCTGCTGGCCCTGCAGGTCGACGATGACAATCGGGAACAGGTTGGCGATCACGAACAGCACGCCGGCCGCCAGCGTGAGCGCGAGGCAGCGGTCGAGTCCATGGTGCGTGACGCGAAACAGCCGCGCACCGCAGCGCGCGCAGCACGCTGCACTCCCGGGCGGCAGATCAGGTGCCGTCTGGAGCAGGTCGCACTCGTGGCAGGCGATCAGGCTGTCGGGATTGGGCGGGCTCATGCCCGGATTGTCCAACGAATCGTGCGATTTGCCAAAACCCGCACGGCATGGACCTTGCGGGCATCGCACGGCTGTGGGGCCCGTGAAATGGCGACCCGCGGGCAACCACCCCGAAGAACGCCGTCCCGTGCGGGTTTCAGGCCGGTGTGCTGCGCCCCGGATGAATGGGGCTCACTCCATCTGGGATTCGATGGTCTCGAACAACTGATCGTAGATGCCGACCAGCGCGTCGCGATCGGCGCTGCCCTTGACCCACTTGCGGGTGCGTGCAACCGCCACCGCCTCGCGTTCCATTTCGGACAGGCTCGCGACGTTGATCTCGGCGCCGTTCAGGATCGCACTGGCGTCGGCACGCGCACGCTGCGCGAGCGCCACCAGGCCCATCGATTTTTCCATGTCGATCGCGCCGGCGCCGATCGATCCGGCGAGGCCGATCACCTTTGCGGCAGAACTGGCGGACCCGGCGAGTTCGCTGCCGAATTCGCCGGCGGTCGAACGCGCCGTGGAAACCGAGTGGTTCAGCGACCGGATCTGCGTGCTGGCTGCCTCCATGGACTCGATCATCGCGGCGATGGCTGCGGCGATCTCCTCGGCCGAGCGCTGCGCCTGGTCCGCAAGCTTGCGCACTTCGTCGGCAACGACGGCGAAGCCGCGCCCCGCCTCGCCCGCGCGCGCTGCCTCGATGGCTGCATTCAGTGCGAGCAGATTGGTCTGCTTGGCAATGCCGTCGATGTGGCCGGTCAGGTCGCGGATGGCGGCGGCCTTCGCATTCAGGTCTTCGATGGCGTGTGTGCCGCTCTGCGCCGAAACCTGGGCGGCACCGAGCGCCTCAGACATGCGGCCGGCCGCTTCCGACATCGCGCGCGCCGACTCGGCGAACGAGGTGGCGAGCGTCTCGGACTGCGCCGAGTTGCCGCCGACTTCGACGAGGGCGTTGCCGACGTGCTCGATCGAGCGCGACAGGCCGCGTTCCGAGCGCAGGAAGATGCGCGACAGCAGTGCCTCGCGCGCGACCGATTCATGGGCGGCGTCCAGTTCATCGAGCAGCACCTGCATTTGCTCGAGCACATTGCGGAAGGTGCCGTGCAGGCCGACCGGTTGCAGGCGGCGCGAATGGCGCCCCTCAGAGGTTGCGTGCATGCCGCCGAGGATCTCGCGGAACGCGGTTTCGGTCTGATCGAGCGCCGAATTCAGGTTGCTGCGTATCGATTCGAGCGTGGGATCCTCGAACGCATGCGGCAGGCGCGACACCAGACGGCCGGCGCCCACGTCGCCCAGCAACGTGTCGATTTGGGCAAGCGCATCGGATCTGGTGCGCACCGGTAGCACGAGCAGGGCGGCCGCCACGATCAGCGGCGGCCAAGCCGCCCACGGCGTCCAGAAAACCGCCCCGAGGCCGATTGCGATCAGCGTGACTGCGGCGTAACGCCGGTCAAAGCGAGAAAACCAGTTCTTCATAGCCCATACCCGTTTTTTCCAGCAGATCCAGAAGGACGCGCGTACCGGCCGTCATGGCCTCGCGCGCGCCGGCGGCGCGTTCGGCCTGCAGCATCTGGCGATAGACCGGTTCGATCTTGTCGATCGCGCTGCGTTTCGGGCAGCGCCTCACCGATGTGTAGCCGACGATGTTGCCCGAGGCGTCGAGGTCGGGCGTGATGTGCGCGAACACCCAGTAGAACCCGCCGTCCCTCGACATGTTCTTAACGTACGCGAACATCTCCTTGCCGGTTTCGATGGTGTCCCACACCAGCTTGAAGGCCGAGCGCGGCATGTCCGGGTGGCGGATGATGTTGTGCTGCGAGCCGAGCAGCTCCGCCTCGCTGTAGCCCGAGAATTCGATGAAGATCGGGTTGCCGTAGGTGATGATGCCCTTGCGGTTGGTCTTGGAGACGATGAAATCGTCCTCGCGCATGACGCGTTCGACGCTGGTCGGCGTGATGTCCCTTTTCATATCTCCACCTGGCTGATCCCGTTCCGCAGCCGGCGGCGTGGCGTGAGCCTTGCTGCCGGAGTGCTCGTTTGCAGGTATTACGGCCCTGCGACGTCTTCCTTGAGCGCGGTGCCGGCCGGGCGAGGCGGGGAAGGTGCAAATCAGTCGGCGATCTGGTTGGAGAGCATGCCGACCGACACCGTGCCCAGACGGCGCCCGTCCGACCATACCGGCACCGAGACGTCGCACAGGATGCGTCCGTCCGCGGCCTGGTAGGTCTGCACCAGCAACACCTGGCGTGATCTCGCGCTGCGCTTCGCGACCTGCGCGTCGGCCGAAGGCGCGTCAGCCGGAGAACACGTCAGCGCAATACCGTCGGCGTCGATCACACGTGCATAAGCGGCACCCGGCGCGTGCGCCGAGAGCCGATCCAGGGCGCGCGCGAGTGCGCCGCAGGCATCCGTTGGCAGCGTGCGCGCAGGCGGTGTTACGCCCGAATCGGCCCAGTCTTCGTCGTCGGACAGGCGCAGGCCCGCCAGCGTGCCGCTGCACTCGCCCGCGCAGTCGCGCATTGCTGCCGTGAGCCGCTCGAGCCGGTCGTCGCCGATGCGGAAGCGCATCGCGAAATCCTGTATGCGTTCGTTGGCCCGTGCGACCTTGCCCACGTTGAGTTCCGCCTCCTGCATGCAACTGGCAACCTGTTCGCAGCTGGAATGGATGCGCGCCACCGTTTCGTGGATGCGTCCGTTCATCGCGGCAACGTTCTCTATCGCGCCGCCCGCGGCGCGAATCTGGACGGCCATCTGTTCGTACTCGGCCAGCATGTCGTCGAAACGCTCCGACGAGCGGCGCACCGCCTCTGCGGTGCGCGAGACATGGCCGCGGATCGTTGCGCTGCCTTCGCGTGTCTGCGTCACCATGACGCCCATGGCATCGATTGCCTCGCTGATCTCTCCGGTCGCGGATTTGACGCGTTCGGCGAGCGTGCGCACCTGGTCGGCGACGACGGCGAAGCCGCGCCCGCTTTCGCCGGCGCGCGATGCCTCGATCGCGGCATTGAGCGCGAGCAGGTTGGTCTGGTCCGACACGCCATTGATGATCTGCACCACGCCGCCGATGGCCAGGAACTGCCGCTCCATCTCCAGCACGGTGTGGTCGAAGCTCTGCAGGCGTTGCTCGACGTCGCCGACCCCGCGCGCCGCGCCATGCAGTTCGGCGAGCGATTCGCGCGAGGCTTCGATGTTGCGTGTCGTCGCGGCCGAGATCTCGTTCGAGCTGCGGTTGGCGGTCTCGATCGCCTCGCGCGTCTGATCGGCGGCGCGGAATACGTCTTCCGCCAGTTCGCGCTGTTCGCCGGCAAGGCGGGTCGAGTCGCGCAGGAAGCGCGTCAGTCGCGCGGCATCGCCGGCCGCACTGACCGAACCGCGGCGCACGCGCGCCACCATCTCGCGCACCTTTCCGTCGCGGTCGGCAACCAGTTGTGCGATGGCGCGTCCGGGCGAGTCCTCGGGCAGCATGAATTCGCTCGACAGATCGCTGACGTCCCGCGTGCCCTGGTTCAGTGCCTCGGCGAGTGCATCGACGGTTTCGTTCATGCGATGGATATAGACGGCGTCACCGAACGCGACCACGGCCCCGACGAGGCAGGCGAACACCGCGAGGCCGGTTGCGTTCACCCAGCCGGAAAGCGCGAGAGCCGCGATCGAGACGAAGAACAGGCCGCTGAACGCGAACGACGACATGCGCAGCCGTGTCGCCGCACTGAGATCGACTTTCTGCGCGGGCTTGACCGGTTCTTCGCTGGCGATGTCTTGTGGGGCGGCATTCATGTTCTGATGGTCTCCAGGTACCGATTCGGGGCACGACGATCGACTGTCGCTGTTTCGAGGATTTACGTACCGGTGGCAGGCCGCCTTGAGTGAATAGTGCACTGATTTAAAAAGAAAAAGATGTAACGACTGGCGTAACGCGGCGGCGTTGGCAGGCGTTCGGAGCAGGTGCAGGGCAGCCGTGCGCTGGCGCGCTGCTGCCGGGCGGCGCAGGGATCAGGCGGCGACGGAGCGCGCCGCGGCGGCTTTCGCGCCAAGCCAGCGCTCGAGCACGCCGTGTAGTTGAACGCGCGTGTAGGGTTTGGGCAGGTAGGCGTCCATGCCTGCGGCAAGGCAGCGTTCTTCGTCGCCGCTCAGCGCGTTGGCGGTCAGGGCCACCACGGGCAGGCGCGCGAGGCCCGATTCGGCTTCTCGCTCGCGAATGCGTCGCGTCGTGCTGTAGCCGTCGAGCACGGGCATCTGGCAGTCCATCAGTACCAGTGCGACGCGGTGGGTCTGCAGCAGGTCGAGCGCCTGCTGGCCATTCTCGGCCTCGATGTGCTCGAGGCCGAGGGCGCGCAGCATGTGCGAAGCGATCATGCGGTTGACCGGCGCATCCTCGACCAGCAGCACGGTTCCGCAGAGTGGTGCGAGCGATCCGTCGTCCGCGGGGAGCGTCGTGCCCGCGTCAGGTTGCACCTGCGAAATTGCTCCGAGTTCGACCTGGAGATGAAACCGCGATCCCCGACCCGGCGCGCTGTCGACGCCGATGCTTCCCCGCATCGCCTCGACCAGCCGCTTGCAGATCGCCAGGCCGAGCCCGGTGCCCCCGTGCTGGCGCTGGGTCGTCGCGTCGGCCTGGAAGAACGGCGTGAACAGTTCGCGGCAGATGTCAGGCTCGATGCCGCTGCCGGTGTCGATCACTTCGATGCCCAGGCGCAGCGTCACCGCCGATTCTTCGAGTCGTTGCATGCGGACCAGAACGCGGCCATGGCGGGTGAATTTCACCGCGTTGCCGACCAGGTTCAGCAGGATCTGGCGCAGCCGCGCCGCATCGCCTGCAACCCGGTCCGGCAGATCGGGCGCGACTTCCAGTTCGAGCGCAACCCCCTTGCGCCTGGCGTTGGCGTTGAACAGCGCCAGCGCGGCCTCGGCCGGTTCCCGCAGCACGAAAGGTTCGGTGACCAGTTCGAGCTTGCCCGCCTCGATCTTCGAGTAGTCCAGCACCTCGTTGAGCACCGCGAGCAGCGTTTCGCCCGACGAGGCGGCGGTGTCGACCAGTTCGCGCTGCCCGGCGTCGAGGCGCGTTCCTGCCAGCAGGTCGAGCGAGCCCAGCACCCCGATCATCGGCGTGCGGATCTCGTGGCTCATGTTCGCGAGGAAGCGCGACTTCGCCACGTTCGCTGCTTCTGCGAGTTCCTTGGCCTCGATCAGGGCCGCATTTGCCGCCGCGGCCTCGAGTTCGTTGCGGATCGCGCGCGTCGTCAGATCGCGGTAGTCCCTGGCGGTGCGCAGGATCGCGTTGTAGAAAAAAATCGTCACCAGCGGCACGATCCACGAGCGCGCCTCGGGCAGCGCTGAGACGACGATCACGCCGATCACCACGGGGGCCGAAAACAACAGGAAGGCATGCCGGATCAGCGCGGTGAAGAAAGCGCCGACGGCAATTGCGCCGGATATGATCAGCAGCACGACCATGCCCTCGTGCGGCCCGGCGAACGGATACACGCCCACGCCGCTGATGCACCAGAGCATGCCGGTGGCCAGTGCAGCGCCCTCGAACTGGCGTTGCCCCGAGTCGACGCGCGCCGGCGTATCGGCCTTGTCGCCGCCATAACGCTGCCACAGGACGACGCGCCAGACTGCGCTGGACAGACCCGCGACCACGATCAGCATCGTCGCGATCTCGCGACCCGCCGAGTGGCCCAGCCAGGCCAGCGCGAACGTGCCGACGATCAGCGAAGGGAGGCTCTTCCACGTCATCGCCAGCGCCGAGCGCAGCTTGCGCCGTTCGACTTCGAAGTCGACGGTCGCGGCTGGCGGGACCAGCATCGCTTGATCTTGAGGCGTTTCGCTCATCGGCAGTATTTCGGCATTCGCCCGGTATTCTTGAACGGCGGCGATTCACAGGGCGGCGCACCGCGGCCGGAAACAGCACGAATCATACGGGTGCAGAACCGCCCCCGAGCCGTTTCGGCGCTGTCGATTGCGGCATTCGACACGATTGGACACAAGCGGGGCGCGGCAACGGCGCGGCGCGGGGGGAGGCGATCTCCAGGGATTCGCGCACGGTCAATGCGCGCGTGGCGTCGCTATTGCTGCTTGCGGTACGCGTCGTAATCCTGGTTGGCGGTGGCGAGGCAGCGCGTGCGCGCCGCCTCGTCCAGCAGCTTGTTGCATTCGGCCTGACGCCATCCTGCAGCGGCATCGTAAACCTGCTGGTTACTGCATCCGCACAAAAACGTGCACGCGACGAGCGCGGCAATCGATGCGTTCTTCATTTCCGTCCCGTGTCCTTGAATTACCAGCCTGACGCTCAATCCCGCCACGGTCCGCGGCCGGGGCCGTAAACGTGGCCCGGCGCGCCCGGCGGATAGGTGCCGTGTGGCGGCATGCCACGCCCCGGCACGTCGTAGCCGCGCGGCGGCCCGTTGCGATATCCGGGGTCGTAGCGCGGATCGATGCGATCATGGTCGTGGCGACGTACGGGCGGCGGTGCGTAGCGCGGCGGCGGCGCGACATGGCGTTCCCGATAATGCGGTGCGTAGACGTCGGTGTACCAGTTGTCTTGCACGAAGTAGACCGGGCGGCCGCAGGCGCTGTAGCGATGGCAATGCCGGCGCCAGTCATGCATGTGCCCGGGCGGCACGCGCAGGTAGAGCGGCCCGCGCACTGCGCCAGGCGGGGGCACGATGACGACCGGGTCGGGGTAGACCAGCATCGGCGACGGGTAGTCGCCGATGTCGATGCGACCGTAGTACCCCGGCTGTCCGATGCGAACCGAAATGCCGACATCCGCAGATGCCGGCGCCGAAACGGCCAGGGCGAGCAGGGCCGCCAAAAATACATTTTGCATGCTGTTCCTCATGGTGCCGGCGCGACTCGCGGACGGTGGATGAACTCTCATTCTACGCGCGAGTACCCCCGGACATGCCTGCCTTCACGCGCGCGGCGTCACCGGCTGGGCTGCGAGCCAGGCCAGCGCGAGCAGCAGCGCCGCGACGACCCACAGCAACCACAGATGCCGCGCCCGGCCGTCGAGCGTCGCTTCCGTCGGATTCCGTGGATCGACCAGCACGCGCACCGCCTTGCCGATCGGATAGGCGCCGAGCTTCGCGCGCGCCTGCGCCTCCGATCCGTAGCTGACCGCGGCGCCGAAGTGCAGCCGGCTGCTCTCGTACTCGCGCCCGCTACTGGCGTAGCGATACGTGACGCGAGGGGCGTGGCGCAGCCGCACCGAATCGGAATCGGCCGTCGATGCCGTGAACGAGTCGACCGTAGCAGCGACGATTTCGCCTGGCACGGTATCCCATTCGCGTGTTTGCGCAGACTGGCGCTGCTTGGCCCAAGCGACCATCACCGCAGCGAGGCCGAGCGCGACGAGCAGCGCGATAAGCGGCGCGTTGGTGCCGGCGGGCAGGCGCGACGAGAGCCAGTCGACTCCGCGCGTGAGGTAAGCGAACGCGAACAGCGTGCCGCCGCCGAAGTAGAGCAGCGCGAGCCCGAGGCCCTTCGAGAAATTCGGCGGCAGATCGCGCTCCAATACAGCCTGCTCGGGGTTCGCCGGGTTGTAGAACACATCCACCTCGCGTCCGACCGGGTAGCGGTCCAGCGTTTCTCGGACCTGGAAATCCGGCGCCTGCTCGCCGATGCTGACGCGGTTTCCGCGCAGCGTGCGATTGCCGATGTGGAATTCGAACTCGATTCGCGCGAAGTTGCCGGTGCGAGAGGCCTCGGTCGTGCGCTTGACCGTGCGCGATTCGACGCGCGAAGAGACGATGCGTCCGCGGGTGCGCGGCCAGCCGGCGGCACGCCGCACTTCGACCAGCTTCACGGCTACCGCCAGAAGCAGCACGCCGAGAAGTACCCCGCCGATGATCAGTGCGACGTTGCCGATCATGAGTGTTCCGTCCCGTTCGGGTCTCCGCCGTGGTGTGATGTCGCGGCCCCTGAGCGGCAGCGCGACGCTGCCTTCGATCTTGCAAGCGTCGGCGCCGCGTTTCAATCGGCCGTATGGCGGATGCGGCGGGCTGCGCCGCGGTGCGTTCCGGCGGATAGAATCCCTGGCATCTTCGTGAGCCGACGGCAGACGCGATGTCGAAGAAACGCGCAGTCAAGGGTAGCGAGCAGGGCGACCGGCGGGCGGCGCGGCCGCCTGTGCCGGCACGCGGCGAGCCGCCGCAGGGCGTCGCACGGCGCGCCGGCGAATTCCTGCTGGGCACCGTGTTCGGCAACGTCGTCGGTCGCATTGCGCGCTTCTACGCTGCCTTCTACCTCGGCATCGGCGGCCTGCTGCTGGCGATTGCCTGGCAGTCGGGGCCACAGCAATTGCTGCAGGCGCATCAGTTCGCGAAACTCACGGCGACGGCCGAAGCGCGCATCGTCGAAAGCTGGCTCGCGCTCGACGTGGCGCTGGCCGACATGAAGGACAACATCCGCTGGCGCGCCTTCACCAAGGCATCGCCCTGCATGGTGGTCGAATACGAGCACGGCGACTGGGGCACGGCCTTGCGGCGCGCATTCTGCGGCAATCGCTTCGATTTCCATGAGTCGTACACGCTGCACGACCTGAAGGAGATCGCGCCGAAAGTGCCCTTCGCCTGGCAGCGCGGCGCCGCCGGCTTCGCGCAACCCGAACTGCGCCTGAGCCGCCAGGCGCTCGACTGGCTGGCGCAGGCGCCACCGACCGAAACCGTGCTGATGGGGCCGCCGCCGAAGACCGCACTCGAACTGCTGCAGCGCGAACTCGACCGGCCGCTCGACCATGCGCTCGCCGGCTGGGTAGGGCCGGCGCAGAGGATCTCACTGGCGCTCGATCCGGCCGATCCGTCGAACGCGATGCCCGCCGGGTTCGTCGCCGAGAGGCGCAGCGCCGGCGGCAACTGGATCGTGTTCCTGATGTTCGGCGCGCTCGGGCTGATGTTCTGGTCGGCCGGCATGCGTGTGCTGCTGGGCGACATCGGCTGCATCGCGCTCGGCATGGCGACGCTGTTGCCGCTGCTCGGCCTGCCCTGGTGGAGCGAGAGCCTGCCGCGCGCCCTGCGTGCGGTACAGACGGACGTCGGCAGCGTGTTCGGCGACATGATCGACACCCTCGATCCTCTCGGGCGCCTGATCGCCAGCGAACCCGGCGCGGCGGCGCTGGCGCAAGGCGCGCGTCTTGCCTTGCCCGCGGGCAACGGCCTCTATGCCCAAACCTTCGGCAGGATCCGCTTCGCGCCGCCCGCGGCGGCGCCGTCATCGGCCGATGCCGCGCTCGCCGCGCTGGTCGAGACGGTGCGCGCACAAGTGGCAGCGATGCCGCCGATCGACCGTGTGTCGCTGTTCTCGCGCCTGCAGATGGACAAGACGAACGATCTCAAGCAGGCGGGGCTGGTGTTCCTGCCCGCGGCGCGCGAGGCGCTGCTCGATCCGCACGGCGACGCGACGGTGCGCGCGGCGGCGGAGGGGTTCCTGTCGAGCTGGGTGACGCAGCCGGTGGACGATCCCTACCCCGACGAGCTGGCCTTCGCCTGGCGCGTCAAGCTCTATCGCGATCTCACCGGATTGCCCGAACCGGTGATCGCCAATCCGGCTGGCTGGATCGTCGAGCGCGCGGAAAAACGCGCTACAGAGAAAAGGGCTATCGCGGCGAAGTAGCGCGCCGCGGCAAATTGCCGTGTCACGGCGCCATTCCGCCGCCCGGCATGAACGCCTTGGACGACAGGATGCTGTAGCCGATCCACGCCAGCAGCAGCGCGTACAGCAGCCGCGGCAACCACGCAGCAAGCTGCGCATACTGCAGCGAAAGCGCCGCGCTTTCGCTCGCCGCATGGCGGAACAGCGCCTCCGGCAGGCGGCCGGACTGCTCGCCGGCAAGCACCACGTCTGTCAGGTGGCCGCTGCCGTGGTGGCGCGTCTTGCGCAGCGCCCCGGAGAGCGTCGCGCCGGCGCGCACCGCATCGACCACCCCGGCATGCGCCGCGCGAATCGCACTGCTGGACATCGTCTCCTGCGCCAGCGGCAGGGCTTCGAACATCGGCACGCCGGCTTCGAGCAGGATCGCCAGATGCTCCACGAAGTCGCGCAGGTTGGTGCGTTCGATCAGCGTGCCGATCAGCGGAATCCGCAACAGCGCCGCGTCGATGTGCAATCCCGCTTCAGGAGTGGCCAGCGTGTCGCGCCAGCGTGGCAGCTCGGCGGCCAGACGATAGATTGCGGCCAGCGCCAGCAGCGGCAGGCCGACCTGCGCAAGGTAATGGCTCATGCCGATGGTGCCGACGATCAGCGACGGCAGTGGCCGCAGGCTCAGGGCGATGAACAGGATCAGCAGCGGCACCAGCATGCGCGCCTTGAAGGTCGACGCGAGTTGTACGCGCTCGGCATGGCTTGCCGCGAGTCGGCGGTAAGTCGCCAGCGGGCTGCCGGCATGCAGCGCCGCGCGCACGCAGCGCGCCTCGACGTGCGAGAACAGTCCGCTGCGCAATCCGGCATCGGCGATGTCGACGCCGCGCGCGATCAGCTTGCGTGCCGCATCCAGGCGCGCCTGCCCCGCGGCCGGCAGGCGCAGCAGGGCGAACGCCTTGTCGGCCGGCAGGCCGGCCTGCTCCATCGTCGCGAGGTGGGCGAACAGGTTGGCGCGCGCAGCGAGCGGGAGCGGGCGCGAATCGTCGGTCATGATCGCGTTCCAGGGTCGGGTGCTGCGCCGTGAGGCTCATGCCTGGAGGATCTGCAGGCATGCCGGTCCGTCAGGCGCATGGATGTTCGATCCCCGGCGTGCCATGCCGGAAACCCAGCATTCATGCGCCCTGCAGGCAGGTGCCTTGAGATCTCTGGCCGGTTGCCGAACCGCATTGTTGCCGCTATTCCGGGTAGCCGACGGTCTGCGAGAGCAGCACCTGCTGGTCGTGCGGAAGGCCCAGCGCATCGGCGATCGCGTCGCGGTCTATCCAGGCGCGGATCACGGTCGCAAGTCCGGCACTCGCGCAGTAGAGATACACGTTCTGCGCGATCGCGCCGGCCGCCGCCGAGGCGTAGGACTCGCGCAGGTGCACCGGCACGGCGGGCATGCGCGCGTGGTCGGCGACATAGACGAGGTCGAGCGGAGCCTCGTCGACGAAATCCTGGTAGCCCGTGACGCGACGCACGTCGGTCGACGACACGCGCAGCAATCGGTGCGCCGTGGCATCGTAACGATACGCGCCGGACGGCAGCGTCACGTAGATGTCGACTTCCTGGTTGTCGAGCGCCGAAGGCGCGGTGCGGCCGCCGTTCAGGCGGTTGACGCCATAGGCGGCCCACAGCAGGTCGGACAGCGCCTGCTGCGGCAGTGCATCGGTGCGAAATTCGCGCGACGAGCGCCGCTGCGCCAGTGCCTCCAGCAGCGGGAGTCCGCCACGCATGGCCGGCGGTGGCAGCACGATGGCATCAGCCGCATCGCCGGTCGCCGGTTGCGGCCGCAATCGGCCCATGGCGCCGAGTACCAGCTTGGTCAGGGTGCCCATCTTGTGGTCCTCGAGGAATTGGCCGCGAATCGCGTGGTCAGAGCGGCCGGGTGACGTTCACCGTGTCGGGTTCTTCCATGTCGCGGTGCAGGCTGAACCCGAGCTGGCGCGCGAATTTCAGCATCTTGTGGTTGCTGCCCAGCACGATGCCTTCCATCGCTTTCAGGCCGCGCGCACGCGCCGTGTCGATCAGCGTCGCCATCAGGATGCCGGCCACACCCGAGCCCTGCCAGGCGTCGTCGACCGCGATCGCGAATTCGCAGCTCGTGCCGTTCGGATCGACCACGTAGCGCGAGACGCCGATCTCGACTTCCTTGCCTTCGCGGATCACGGTCGCGACGAATGCCATGTGCTTGTCGTAATCGATGTCGGTCAGGTAGCGCAGCTTGGTCGGCGGCAGTTCGTTTACCGTCGCCATGAAGCGCGTGTAGCGCGATTCCGGCGAGAGGTGGCGCACGAAATCGGCTTCGATCGGCGCATCGTCGGCCTTGATCGGCCGGATGGTGGCCTCGCTGCCGTCGAACAGGATGCGCTTGCGAACCAGCTCGTCCGGATAGCGTGCCATGGCGCCGCTCAGCCGCCCGCGCGCCGTGCCAGCCCGGCGCCGAGGTAGGCGACGATGCCGTCGAGGTTCGTCACCTTGCCGTAATCGGCCTCCGGGATCGGCATGCCGAACTTCTCCTGCAGGCCGAGTATGACGTTGAGCCAGTCCATCGAGTCGAGGTCGATCTGGAAGCGCAGCGGTTTCGCGCCATCGACGCGGGCGGCATCGATCTCGGGCGCGATCGCGCGCAGCACGGCCAGCACCTCGGTGCGGATCGATGTTTCATCCATGTTTCGGAGACTCCGGAAGCAATCGGGTGCGCGGCATGATGCGGCGATGTTACACGTGCCGGGCGACGGCGCAAGGCCGATCTCATTGCCTTCGCAAGTGGTTGTCACGGGGCCGCCATTCGAAGTTCTTTGCAATGCGATCCATCCTTTTGGTTACCCAAATGTGATTTTGCTCTTGTACTTTCGACACAATTTAAGCATATTGCGATTTTGCCCCATGCAATGCATGAGGCAAAGAGGTCAGGGACACTGTCAAAGATCAGTGCCGATCAGGAAAATGCGAAAGGAGCCAGTTAGATGGCCTCGCCAACAACGAATTCGGTATCCGCAAGCTACGTCTCCGGGTCCGGCGCGTATTGGATCGATTCATTACTCTGGGGCACAAAGTGGGGTGGCACCACCGCGGGTTCCCCGGTCGCACTTACTTACAGTTTCCCTGGGTACGGAAGTTATTGGTGGACGCACTATCCGTATGGTGCGTACGACTTGGATGCGGAACCGTGGAGCGCCTATTTCATTCCACTTAACGGCTCTGAACAAGCCGCAGCGATTTCCGCACTCGCGAGTTGGTCGAATGTTGCCAACGTAAAGTTCACCCAAGTGGCAGATTCTGCAACGAGCGTTGGAGAAATCCGATTCGCATGGACGGGTTCGGGCGGTGGTCAAGCTCACGTCGCGGATTTTCCATCAAATCTACCTAGCGCTGGTGACGTCTGGTTGAACGCCTTTGCGTTTTGGCCTGACTGGTTTTCGCCAGGTTCATATGGTTCCTTCACGCTGATTCACGAAATTGGTCATGCGCTTGGACTCAAACATACCTTTCAGGCTGTCGGGTTCGTTCTCACGACTTTGCCCCCCTCCGAGGACGGATACCCCTATTCGGTAATGA
Source organism: Rhodocyclaceae bacterium (assembly GCA_016791115.1). Taxonomy (GTDB): domain Bacteria; phylum Pseudomonadota; class Gammaproteobacteria; order Burkholderiales; family Rhodocyclaceae; genus Methylophosphatis. Next base: position 1,112 of record JAEUNL010000022.1, on the reverse strand, counting down.
GTTACTCCGCGTACCCTGGATACGCAGGCTCTACAGTAAGTTTCAATCCCACGACGCCAATGCTCTACGACATCGCGGCCATCCAGTATCTGTATGGCCCGAACATGAGCTATCACGCGGGTAACGACATTTACACTTTCTCACAGGGCCAGAACTACTTTCAGACGATCTGGGATGCGGGCGGAACAGACACGATTGTCTGGGATGCATCAACCGAAGGGGCAACAATTGATCTGCGTCCGGGAGCATGGAGCGACCTTGGAAATACGCTCACTTTTCTCAATTCGTCTGGATCGTTTCTGACAAGCAATTCCAACACGGTCGCAATCTACTACACCGTCACAATCGAGAACGCCACTGGGGGCCAGACTTCCGACACCTTGATTGGTAATGATGCAAACAACATTCTGGCGGGACGCGGAGGCTCCGATGTATTGGATGGTGGACTTGGGGCAGATGTTCTAGATGGGGGTCTTGGCGCGGACATTCTGATCGGGGGGGCGGGCAACGACACCTACGTGGTTGACAACGTGGGCGACAGCATCAGCGAGACCTCGACCCTGGCCAGCGAGATCGACACGGTGCAGTCGAGCCTGAGCTGGGTGCTGGGCGCCAACCTGGAGAACCTGATACTTACCGGAGTGGGCAACGTCAATGGCACCGGAAATGCTCTCGCTAACAGTCTTGCGGGCAATGCCGGGGCCAATCGGCTCGACGGTGGTCTGGGCGCGGATAAGCTCAACGGAGGCACAGGCAACGACACCTACGTGGTCGACAACGCGGGCGACAGCATCACCGAGACTTCGACGCTGGCTGGGGAGGTTGACGCAGTCGAATCGAGCGTGAGCTGGACACTGGGATCCAATCTGGAGGATCTGACGCTCACCGGCGTGGGCAACATCAACGGCACCGGCAATGGACTGGCCAATCTCCTGATAGGAAACAGTGGCGGCAACATCCTGAACGGTGGCGGTGGATCGGACACGCTGATTGGAGGCCTGGGGGATGACACCTACGTGGTTGACGGCACGGGTGATGTCATCACGGAGGGCTTCGAGGAAGGTACCGACACGGTCAACGTGGTGCTGGCCACGGCCGGGGCGACCTATGCG
>JAEUNL010000041.1 GCA_016791115.1 Rhodocyclaceae bacterium | reverse complement strand
GAAAGTCCGTCAATCGCGCGGACGCTTTGCTACCCACCGATCGAGCTGATTGGCGAACGCTTGCCGGTCAGCGTGCGAGATTGCGGCGGGGCCGCCGGTCTGCACGCCGCTTTCGCGCAGGCCCTGCATGAAGTTGCGCATCGTCAGACGCTCCTCGATGTTGCGGGCGTCCAGCAGGTCGCCGCGCGGATCGATCACCGCGGCGCCCTTCGCGATGACCTGCGCGGCAAGCGGCACGTCGGCCGTGATCACCAGGTCGCCGGCACCGGCTTCTTCGGCAATGCGCCTGTCGGCGACATCGAAACCCGCCGGCACCTGCAGCGCGCGTATCCACGGCGAGGGCGGTACCCGCAACAGTTGGTTGGCAATCAGCGTCAGCGGCACCTGCGCGCGCTCGGCCGCACGGTACAGGATGTCTTTGATCACCGCCGGGCAGGCGTCGGCATCGACCCAGATCTTCATATAAACATTGGATGGTATGAGGCCGGCAGACTAGCATTCACCGCCAGATGCCGTGACGATTCCTTATCGCCTCATCCCGTCGTCCCGCAATCCGCATGGATAGGACCTCACCGAGCGGGTGTCGCCAGAATCATTAATTAGCAATGATCCTGGCGATGGTAGCCTGCAGAACAAGCATCCATGCGGGCTGCAGGCTACCCATTCCTGATGGGTGTCCGCGCGTCGTCAGGCTGCTGCGCCACGGCGGATGCGACGATCCGGCCCGCGCCGACAGCTTCCTGCCGGATTTACGCCGCACCGAGCACCGCCTGCGACACCGCGATGTAGAGCGGGATGCCAAGCAGGATGTTCAGCGGAAAGGTCACGCCCAGCGACATGCCGACATAGAGCGCCGGTCGGGCCTCGGGAATGGCGTAGCGGACAACCGCGGGCACGGCAATGTAGGACGCGCTCGCAGCCAGCACCATCAGCAGCGCGGCATTGCCCGCCGATACGCCGAACACGACGGAGAGCCCCAGCGCCAGCGTGGCGTGAACCAGCGGGCCGAGTACGGCGTAGAGCGCCAAAGACGCCGGTACGTCGCGCGGGCGCGGCATGTTGCGCGCCGCGCTGAGGCCCATGTCCAGCAGAAACAGGGCGAGCATGCCCTTGAACAGATCCTGCGTGAAAGGCTTCATCGTCTCGGCGCCGGCTTCGCCGGTGACGATCCCGATCAGCATCGCGCCGAGCAGCAGCAACTGGGCGCCATCGGTAAACGACTCGTGGAGGATCTTGCCGATCGGCGAAGGCGCAGGCGGTCCGGCCAGTGCCACGGAACCATCGCCGCCGACGCGCAGCGCAGCGGTGGCGGTCGCCTCCTTCCGCAATGCGTTGGCAAGATAGATCGCGATGATGATGGCCGGCGATTCCATCAGGGCCATCGCCGCCGCCATGTGGCCGCCGAAAGCGATGTCCCGCTGTTCGAGCACCTGCACGGCGGTAATGAACGTCACCGCGCTGACCGAGCCATAGGTCGCGGCCAGCGCTGCCGCGTCGAAGCCGTTGAGAAAGCGGCGCAGCAGGCGGAAACCACCGAGCGGCACGACGACAGCAAGCAGCAGCGCCGCGGCGAGCGTGGTCGCCACCTCCCGCGTCAGGCCCGAAGCAGCGAGGGCAAACCCTCCTTTCAGTCCGAGCGCCATCAACAGATACAGCGACAGGAACCGCGCAATCTGGGGCGGAATTTCGAGGTTGGAACGCAAGGCACCGGCCAGCAGGCCGAAGCAAAAAAAAAGGATGGCGGGATCGAGCAGAGTGGTCATGGGGTTCTCCTTCGCCCCGATGCTACGCAATCTGAGTCATCGAGTAAAATAAAATTATGAAGGTAAATGGATAGAGAAATGTCTATACATGTCACGCTGCGCCAGTTGCGCCTCTTCCTCGCCCTCGCGGAGCGAGGCAGTGTCAGCGCGGCCGCGCGCGCCTGCCACGTAACGCAACCGACGGTGTCGATGCAGTTGAAGGAAATCGGCGAGGCGGTGGGTCTGCCCCTCTACGAGGTGGTCGGCAAGCGCGTCTTTCTCACCGCCACCGGCGAAGATCTGGCACGTACTGCCCGCGCTATGCTGGACGAATGGGAGTCCTTCTCGCAGCGGATCGATGCGGCTCGCGGACTCACGGCCGGGCGGCTGAAGGTGGCCGTGGTGAGCACCGCGAAATACTTTGTGCCGCGATTCCTCGGCACCTTCTGTCAGCGACATCCGGAGGTGGACATCGCGCTCGAGGTGCTGAACCGCGACGGTGTCGTCCAGCGCCTGCGCGAAAACCGCGACGACCTGTACGTCATGTCGGCGCCGCCGCGCGACCTCGAGATCGTCAGCCAGGCGTTCATGGCCAATCCGCTCGTCGTGGTTGCACCGCCGGTGCACCCCCGCGCCGGCGCGAGACGTGCGACGCTCGCGCAGCTGGGCAACGAACAGTTCGTGATGCGCGAACAAGGCTCGGGCACGCGGCTCGCCGTCGATGCCCATTTCCGGGCCCACGCGTTCCAGCCGCGCATTCGCCTGGAACTGGGCAGCAACGAAGCGATCAAGCAGGCGGTCGCCGGCGGCCTCGGCATCGCGGTGCTGTCGCGCCATGCGCTGGAAGCCGAATTGCGTGACGGCACGCTGGTCGAACTTGCGGTGCGCAACTTCCCGATCCACGCCAACTGGTTCGTGGTCTATCCGCGCGGGAAGCGCCTGTCGCCACTTGCAACGGCGTTTCTCGAAACCCTTCGATTCCCCGGCGAGGCCAATGTCGTGCCACGCGCCGAAGCAGGTGCCGACGCCCCCGATTCACCCTGAAAGCGTGGGCTGCCCCGCGGCGCGCCTCTGGCGGCAGGCATCGCGTTTGCCCTCCGGGAGCAGCCAGATTGTATCCGCGCCGGCAACACACCTATTCGATTCACCGGGCTTATCGCGGTGGCGTCAGGTGCCTATGATCGCCACCATTGGCGTGCCGCTCGAGGCATCGGCGCGCGGCAGTTGATGGAGTGCAATGCGATGAGCCCCGAGTACCTGATTCTGACCGACCACGATTTCGTGCGCCTGATGGCGCTGCAGCCCGACCCGCGCTTGCGCGCGGAACTGGAGCGCGCGATCGTCGTTCCGCCTGAAACGATTCCTGCACAGGTCGTCACGATGCATTCGCGGGTGCGCTACCTCGACGAGTCGAGCGGCGAGCGGCGCGAGATCCAGGTGGTCTATCCGGAAGAAGCGGATCTGGCAGAAGGCAAGGTGTCGGTCTTCGCGCCGGTCGGCGCCGCGTTGCTCGGACTTTCTGTCGACCAGGCGATCGAATGGGATTTTCCCGGCGGCGGCAAGCGGCGCTTGCGCGTGGAGGAAGTGGTCGACCAGCCGGAATCCCGGCTGCGCCGAACCGGCTGACTAGCGCCCGATGCCCTCGTCCCAGTAAGGATCCGGGCCGAAGCGCGCGACGAAGAAATCGATGAAGGCGCGCACCTTCACCGGTAGATGGCGGGTGGGCAGGTACAGGGCATAGACATGCTGCTGTACCGGGATGTACTCGGAGAGTACCGCCTGCAGCCTTCCCGCCTGCAGATCCTTGCCGATGATGAAGGTCGGCAGCAGCGCCACGCCCAGCCCGCCCAGGACCGCCTGGGACAGCGCCTCGTCGTCGTCGATGTGCAGCGGGCCCGTCACCGGTACCGTGATTTCACCTTCCGGCCCGGTGAAGCGCCATTGCCCTTTCTCGTCCGAATGGGTGTAGTCGAGGCAGCTGTGCCTTTCCAGATCTTCGGGCGTATGCGGCACGCCACGTCGCGCGAAGTACGCCGGCGTGGCACATAGCCGGCGCCGCGCCGGGGCGAGTCGCCGTGCCACCAGGCTGCCCGGCGGCTCGCCGGTCACGCGAAGCGCCACGTCGTAGCCCTCCTCGGCCAGATCCACCAACCGGTCGGTGATCGACACGTCGAGTGCCAGTTCCGGATACCGCGCGAGGAATTCCGCCAGGGCCGGCGCGACATGCAGGGTGCCGAATGCGACCGAGGCGCTTACCCGGAGCACCCCGCGCGGCTCCGCATGCAGGCTGCCGACGACCTGTTCCGCCTGTTCGGCTTCGTCCAAGATCCGTGCGCAATGTTCCGCCACGGCGGCGCCTGCCTCGGTCAGGCTGAGGGCGCGCGTGCTGCGGTTGAGCAAGCGCGCGCCGAAAGATTTCTCCAGTTTGGCCACCGCTTTGCTCACTGCCGAGCGCGATGTGTCGAGGCGCCGCGCCGCCTCCGAAAAACTTCCGGCGTCGACCACGCGGGCAAAAACGGCCATCAGATTGAGATCCTGCATGACCAGGCCATTGTAGATGGTCGGGAAACAGTTTGGTTCGGCACGTGCAGCTTATCGGGCCGGGATCGCGCATATAGCATCAAGGCTGGCAAGTGGGGATGCGTGTACCCGGAGCGTGGGCAACGGATAAAGGAGGGCAACATGGCCGAGGAACGTTTCGACAAGGTGTGCGCGCGTGACACCGCGGCGGCGGTCGTGCCGCGCGCGGTTCCGGCGCATCCGTATCCGGCAATCGAGATCGGGTGCACCGATTGGTACCTCTACGCAGATGCCAGGCCTGAACCCGAAACGGGCGCCCCGAACCCGGCCACCCGGCTCGCTGCAGTGACGCGGCGCATGGTTCGCCCACCCGGCGCGTGGGTCAAGCAACCTGCAGCATCAATCGTCTACCGCGACGGGGCGCCAACACACGCCGCGCCGCTCCGGCCAACCGGCCGCGGACGGGATCAGAAGCGCACCGACTCCGGCGTCAGCTGAAGCACTGTGCGGATGCCGGCGAGCGGGATCGCCAGCGTCGGGCCGATGCGGTCCGGCCCGCCGGTGTAGAAGGCGAGCAGCAATTCGGTGTCGGTATGGCTGTACTGGAAGCCCACCGCGTAGCGCGGCACGCCGGGCGCGTCGGGCTCCTCCCAGCACACCTGCACGGTCTGGCCGTCGAGCGCGCCAAGCCGCTGCGCGCGCAGCGCCAGCTCACGCGCCGCGTGTTCCTCAATGCGGCTTGCGGCACGTCGTTCGGCGAGATCGTAGATGCGCGCGCCGCCGTGCCTTGCGGGTGCCGCGGCAGTGCACTGTCCTTCGTCGCGCAGATCGCCCAGTGGTATCACCTTGGCCATGGTCGATCCTCAGCGGTCCGCCGTATCCGGCAGCGCTTCGAGTTCGTTCGCGGCCCGCATCACGCGCACATGCGTGCCGCCCTTGCCGATGACTTCGGGCAGCTCGACTTCATAGAAGCGGCCGCCTGCGCCGTCGATGATCGTGCAGCAGACGCGCCCAGTGCGCGTGTCGCCGTTCCACTGCGCGCGTACCCACTGCAGCGGATGGAAATCCTCGCCACCGGCGCCGCTGCCGCCGAAGCCCGATGCGATGGAATGCGGAAAAGCCATGATGATCACCTCGCCTGCCGACCGTGTTCGTTACGGTTGACGGCAGGGTGACACACAGGCTTTAAGGTGACCATCCGTCTCAGGACTCAGCCCTTCGACTGCGTCACGCGGATTCCGTGAGAAACCGCATGGAGGGCGCACGAAACGCTCGGCGAACCGTCCTAGTCCCGAGGTCGTGCCGGGTTTTCTGCGTCGGGCGTGCGGTGGCGCGCGAGGCCGAGGCGCCCGGGCGAAGCCGTCGCGGTGCGGGGTTCTACTGCAGCGTCGGTGAGAATCTGCGGCCGTCGTCGGCGCTGCGCGCGTCCATCCACGCGGGGCGCACCACGTCGGCCGCGAGGCGGTGCACGCAGGCCACGAGCTGGCGGGTGTCGTGATGCTTGCGCAGGAAGCGGTCGGCGCCGGCGCGCAGCGCCTCTTCGATGAACTGCTGTGTCTGCCGGCCGGAAACCAGCACCAGCGGCAATTTGGCGGTGCCGGGCTGGTTGCGGATCTCGCGCACCAGGTCGAAACCGTTCACGCCGGGCAGCAGCACATCCGACACCACCGCGTCGAATGGCTCGCTGCAGAATCGCGTCCACGCATCTTCTGCGGTTTCGACTTCCACCACGTCCCAGGTGTCGAGACTGAAACTGCAGCGCATCAGCGTACGCCAGATTTCGCAGTCGTCCACCACCAGCAATCGGCCTCGGGTTCGCACGAGGATCTCCCCAGATCTGCGTACAGGACATACATTCTTGCAGTGCACCGCTTGCGCGTCCGTGACCGATCGCACGCCTGACGGAGCATTGCCACCCGCGGCGGCACGGCACCAGATGCGCTACGCTCGCAGGCAACGGCGCACGCCCGATCCGCCTGGCAGGGTGGTCCGCGCCGCCGACGGGACCGGACGATGAAACACCAGGATTACGACCTGCTGCAGGTCGAAGACGGAAAGCCGATCAAGCTGTGGACGCAGGGCGTGCCGGTCGAGGACGATGCGCGCAAGCAATTGATGAACACCGCGAAGATGCCGTTCATCTTCCGCCATCTCGCGGTGATGCCCGACGTGCATCTCGGCAAGGGCTCGACCATCGGCAGCGTGATCCCCACGCGTGGCGCGATCATTCCGGCCGCTGTCGGCGTCGACATCGGCTGCGGCATGATGGCGGTGCGCACCACGCTCGCGGCCGCCGACCTGCCCGACAACCTGCATGGGCTGCGCAGCGCGATCGAACGCGCCGTGCCGCACGGGCGCAGCATCTCGCGCGAGACCTCGCGCGACAAGGGTGCGTGGGAGAACCCGCCCGCCAGCGTCAACGCGCAGTGGGCCGCGCTGCTCGCCGGCTTCCGGCGCATCACCGAGAAGTACCCGCGCCTGACCAGAACCAACAACTACAAGCACCTCGGCACGCTCGGCACCGGCAACCATTTCATCGAAGTCTGCCTGGATGAAACCGGCAGCGTGTGGTTCATGCTGCACTCAGGTTCGCGCGGCGTCGGTAATGCGATCGGCACCTTCTTCATCGAACTCGCCCAGCAGGACCTGCGCGCCCACCTCGCCAACCTGCCCGACCGCGACCTCGCCTACTTCGAGGAAGGCAGCAAGCACTTCGACGACTACGTCGAGGCCGTCGGCTGGGCGCAGGATTACGCGCGCCGAAACCGCGACGTGATGATGGCCAACGTCATTGCCGCCGCGCGGCGCGAGATCGGCAAGCCGTTCGAGGCCGACGTGGAGGCGGTGAACTGCCACCACAACTACGTGCAGCACGAAACGCATTTCGGCGCCGACATCCTCGTGACGCGCAAGGGCGCCGTATCGGCGAAGAAGGGCGAACTCGGCATCATTCCCGGCTCGATGGGTGCGAAGAGCTACATCGTGCGCGGCCTCGGCAACGAGGAAGCCTTCTGCTCCTGCAGCCACGGCGCCGGCCGCACCATGAGCCGCAACGAGGCGAAGCGCCGCTACACCGTGGCCGACCAGATCCGCGCCACGGCCGACGTCGAATGCCGCAAGGACGCCGACGTGATCGACGAAATCCCGATGGCCTACAAGGATATCGACGCCGTCATGCAGGCGCAGAAGAGCCTGGTCGAAGTGGTGCACACACTGAAGCAGGTGGTGTGCGTGAAGGGGTGAAACACAATCAAGTGACGGACGAATATGGCAACTTACACTTTTGTCGATTTGAATATTCCGGAAGCTGAGCTACTCGCCGACCTTTGTGGAATCGATCATGACCTTGAAACCACCAACTTCTTCGCGGAGGAATTGAAGAAGCAATGGAGTTTGGCGTCGCCCAACATAGACCTTCTGGACGCGCTATCGACGGCAATTGTTGTTCGCTACACGCGTTCATTCGTGACTGGCGTCCGAACGAAGCTTGATGACGGGTTGCTTTCGAGGCTATCCGAACAGCGGCAGTCCGCGCATGAGCATTTTCGGGCGCGCCGGGACAAACACGTTGCGCATTCAGTCAACTCATTCGAGGAAAACCAGCCCGTCATTCGCTACTCGCCCGAGACGCTCAGTGAGGAAGGTATCGCTGGCGTCGGATGCAGAGGACATCGAAGGGACGCGCTAACGCCAGCAGAGGTCGATCAGATCGTCGATCTTGTGAATGCCGTGCGCGGATTGGTCAGGCAGGATATCCACTCTGAGACTTGCAGGCTTCTCGACATCGTACGCCGCATGCCCAGAGATCAGGTGATATCGACGCCGCGGCGAGAGCTTGGCGGGGCCGACAACCAGTTGCTGCTGAGGAGGAGGAAATGAATACTTTAGTTTCGTTGCGGATACGAAGGCTTTGCCAACCATAGAACTCGACGGCGCCCAAGGCGAAGGCGGAGGCCAGATCCTGCGCAGCGCGTTGACGCTGTCGATGATCACCGGCACGCCGTTTCGCATCGAGCGCATTCGTGCGAAGCGCAAGAAGCCCGGCCTGTTGCGCCAGCACCTGACGGCGATCGAGGCGGCGGCGGCGATCTCGGGCGCGCGGGTCGAGGGCGCGCTTGCCGGTTCGCAGTCACTCGGCTTCGTGCCGAATGCGATCCGCGGCGGCGATTACCGCTTTGCCATCGGCACCGCGGGCAGTTGCACGCTGGTGCTGCAGACGGTGCTGCCCGCGCTCTGGTTTGCCGATGCGCCGGCCACGCTCACGGTGAGCGGCGGCACGCACAACCCAGCCGCGCCGCCGGCGGATTACCTGGTCCACGCCTGGCTGCCGCTGATGCGGCGCATGGGCGCGCAGGCGGAAATCGAGTTGCTGCGCCACGGCTTCTATCCGGCCGGCGGCGGCGAGGTGCGCGCGCAGGTTTCACCCTCGCGCCTCGTGCCGCTCGACCTTGCCGAGCGCGGCGAACTGAAATCCGTTCATGCCGATGCCATCGTCGCGGCGATTCCCGGCGGCGTGGCCCGGCGCGAGCTGGATGTGGTTGCGCGCGCCTTCAGCGACATCGACGCGCAGATCCGCGAACTGCCGGCGCGCGAAGGGCCGGGCAACGCGCTGCTGCTCGGGTTCGTGCATGAACACGTGACCGAACTGTTCTCCGGCTTCGGCGAGCGCGGCGTGTCGGCCGAGACGGTCGCCGGTCGCGTCGTCAAGGCGGCGCGAGCCTGGCTCGCCAGCGGCGCCGCGGTCGGAGAGCATCTGGCGGACCAACTGGTGATGCCGCTCGCGCTGGCCGGCGGCGGCAGCTTCACGACCCACGTGCAGTCCAGCCACCTGACGACCAACCTGGATGTCATCGCGCGCTTCCTGCCGGTGCGCGCGCAGGTCGAGCAGGACGGGCGCGGCTGGCGCGTGAGCATCCTTCAATCCCGCTGAGGCACCAGCCTGGAAGCCGCATGGATTGGATGTTCTGGCCATGCATGCCAGCGGGGCCAGAATCCACGCGGCCTGCAGGCAAGGCATGCCCGAGGTGTCCGATCCATGCACCTTCCCGGCCGGGCGGTGCGGTGCCATAATCGGTCGCCTTGTCCGGGCGCCGTCCGGCCGGTCTCGCGTGCAGCAGGAGGATCCCCATGGCTTCGTCCAGTCGCTTGCATCGCCTCAACTATTTCGATGGCCGCCTGCTCACGGCCGAGGATTTTCGCGACGAACAGTCGTACCTGATCGGACGCGCGCGCCGCCACAATCGCCACGTGCATGGCTGGGGCGTGATCAACGGCCTCGATGTGCGCGTGGTCGGCAACTTCGTCGAGGTCTCGCCGGGTGCGGCGATCGACTGCGCGGGCAACGAACTGGTAGTGGAGGTCGGCGTTGCGCTCTCGATGCCGGCCGATGCACGCAAACTGGTGGTCCTGCTGCGCTACGTCGAACACGGCGTCGACCCGCTGCCGACGATCGCCAGTGACGCCGGCACGCACGACGCGGTGCAGTTCTCCCACATCGAGGAAGGCTGCGAACTCGACCTTTCCGAGGACGCGTGGGCCGATCCGCACCCGGCGCTCGCGCCCTGCACACCCGGTTGCGGCGAGGCGCACGACCTCGCCATCGCGCGGCTCAACCGCACGCGCAGCGGATGGCGTCGCACGCTGCTCTCGCGTCGCGCCTGACGCGACTTGCGGCCGGCACGCCTTCGCGCAGCCGGGCGCATCACCCGCCGGGATAGCCCAACGGAATTCGCGGGCGCTGCCCCGGGCGGCTATGCTGATGTGACGGCACCGACGCGGTCCGTCCTTCTGCCCGGAGACCACGATGAAACGTATCCTGCAGTGCCTGATATTGCTCGTCTCGATCGGCTTCGGCCCGGCCGGCGGGGCCGATGCGGTCAAGGCGGTCTATCACGTCAACGAAGGCGTGGACAAGGCGGCGATGGTTTTGCGCAACATCCGTAACCACCTCGCGGCCGAACCCGGCACAAAGATCGTGGTGGTCGGCCACAATGCCGGCATCGACTTCATGCTGCAGGGCGCGCAGGACAAGAACGGCAACCCGTTCGACATTCCCATGGAAGAGCTCGCCGCCAAGGGCGTCGAGTTTCGCGTCTGCGGCAATACGCTCAAGGGCCGCGACATTCCGGCTGCGAAGGTCCAGGCGCCGGCCACCGTGGTGCCGTCCGGCGTGGCCGAGGTCGCGCGGTTGCAGGCACGGGAAGGCTACGTTTATCTGAAGCCCTGAACACGGCATTGCCGCGCCGGGCTCGCGAGTCCGGCGCGGCGGATCGCCTGGCAACCCGCGCAACATCTGCCCGACCCGGCCGGGCTGCGACGATATGTCGCATCGCTTTCGCGTAGGCGCTCGATTACGCTCCGGCGATTTAGCCTCTGGAGCATGATCATGCGCAAGACCGCGCTTGCCGGTTCGCTGGCGATGTTGTCCCTTCCCCTTCAGGCGGCCGATGCGGTGTCGAGCCTGCCCGCGATCACCGTGACCGCGCCCGCGCCGGATGCGCTCGAGCAGACACGCACTTCTGCGGCCAGCCTGCGCGAACTGCTCGACGACGCACCGTCGATGAGCTTCCAGTCGGCCGGTGGCATTTCCGGGCTGCCGGTGCTGCGCGGCCTGGCGGACGATCGCGTGCGCCTGCGCGTCGACGGCATGGAAATCACCTCGGCCTGCGCCAATCACATGAACCCGGCACTGTCATACGTCGATCCGCAGCAGGTCGGGCGCATCGACGTGCTGCCCGGCGTGACGCCGGTCAGCGAAGGTGGCGACAGCATCGCCGGCACGATCGCGGTGCGTTCGCCGGCGCCGCTGTTCGCCAAGCCGGGCGCCGGACTGCACAAGTCGGGCAACCTGTCGCTCGCGGCGCGCTCGGTGGATGACAGCTATGTTGCCGCGCTCGGCGCGACGATCGCCAACGAGAATCTCAGTCTCGGCTACGCGGCCTCGTGGCGCGCTGGCGAGAGCTACGACGACGGCAACGGCAATCGCGTGCTCGACACGCTGTACAAGGCGCGCAACCAGACCGCCACGCTCGCGGCACAGAACGGCGGCCATCGCATCGTGCTGCGCGTCGGCGACCAGACGGTGCCCTACCAGGGCTTCCCGAACCAGTACATGGACATGACACTCAACCAGTCGGTGTTCGGCAACCTCGAATACGGCGGCGAGTTCGCCTGGGGCAAGCTCGAGGCGCGTGTCTATTGGCAGCGCACTTCGCACCAGATGGGCTTCTTCACGCCGCAGAAGGCGGGCACGATGCCGATGAACACCGAGGGCAAGGATGTCGGTTACGCGATCCGCGCCGAGATTCCGGTTTCGGATGCGCACCGCCTGCGCGTCGGACACGAATATCACCGTCAGCGCCTCGACGACTGGTGGCCGCCGGTGGCTGGCTCGATGATGATGGGACCGAACAGCTTCGTGAACATCAACGATGGCGAGCGCGACCGCACCACGATCTGGGGCGAGGTCGAATCGCGCTGGAACGCGCAGTGGACCACCATTGCCGGCCTGCGCGAGGAATTCGTGCGCATGGACACCGGCCGCGTGCAGCCTTACAGCAACATGCCCGGCATGATGAATCCGGACCCGGCGTTCGCCGCGGCCTTCAACGCGCGCGACCGTTCGCGCAGCGACAACAACTTCGACTTCAGCCTGATGGCGCGCTTCGAAGCTGACCCGGCCGCGAGCTACGAGTTCGGCGTTGCCCGCAAGACTCGTTCGCCCAATCTCTATGAGCGCTATTCCTGGGGCCGCAGCACGATGGACATGACGATGATCGGCTGGTTCGGCGATGGCAACGGCTACGTCGGCGACCCCGATCTCGACCCTGAAGTGGCCTGGACCTTGAGCGCCGCTGCGACCTGGCGCGATGCCGTGAACAAGGCTTGGGAGGTGCGCGTCTCGCCGCATTACAGCCGCATCGACGACTTCATCGACGTCGATCGCATCGGCACCTTCGCGCCCTACATGCTGATGGGCGATACGCGCGCGCTGCTGCGCTTTGCCAACCACGACGCGCGCCTGTGGGGCGTCGACCTCGCCGGCCGCGTCACGCTATGGGACGGCGCGCGCTACGGCCGCGGGCAGTTGCGCGGCACGCTGGCTTATCTGCGCGGCAAGCGTGAGGGCGGCGGCGACCTTTACCACATCATGCCGCTCAACGCGACGCTCGGGATCGAACACGTGATCCGCGCGTGGACCACGCTGGCCGAGGTGCAGTTCGTCGATCGCAAGTCGCGCGTCGACGAGCGGCGCTTCGAGGATGAAACCGCCGGCCATGCGTTGGTCAACCTGCGCGCGAGCTATCAGGTGACGGACGCGCTGCGCCTGAGCGCCGGCGTCGGCAACCTGTTCGACAGGCAGTACGAACTGCCGCTCGGCGGCGCCTATCTCGCCGGCTACAAGGCGGCCGGCGGCGGGCAGATCGTCTCGCTGCCCGGCATGGGGCGCTCGTTCGACGTCGGCGTGACGATGCGCTTCTGAGCCGAGGGTGCATCGCAGCGCGCCCGCGCAGAACTAATCCGCAGCGCGCGGGTCTGGAGGGAGTTGCTCCCGTCCGGCCCGCGTACATGACCCTGCTCGTTCTCGGCCTGCTCGTCTTTTTTGGCACCCATTCGGTCCGCATCGTGGCCGAGGACTGGCGCGAGCGGCAGATGCTGCGTCTGGGCGAAAAACGCTGGAAGGGATTGTTGTCGCTCGTGGCGCTCGTCGGTTTCGTGCTGATCGTGGTCGGCTACGGCCAGGCGCGTGCAACGCCGGTCGAGCTGTGGAATCCGCCGCTGTGGTCGCGCCACTTCGCCGCCCTGCTCACACTGCCTGCCTTCGTACTGCTGGCGGCGGCCTACGTGCCGCGCACCCACATCAAGGCGGCGCTCGGCCACCCGATGCTGGCGGGCACCAAGCTGTGGGCGTTCGCACACCTGATCGCCAATGGCGGCCTTGCCGACGTGCTGTTGTTCGGCGGTTTCCTCGCCTGGTCCGTCGTTGCCTTTGTCGCCGCGCGCCGCCGCGACCGGCTCGATAGCGTGCATTACCCCGCCGGCGACTGGGCGCGCGACCTGCTTGCAGTCGGCATCGGGCTGCTTGCCTGGGCCGGCTTCGTCAAGTTCGTCCACGTCTGGCTGATCGGCGTCGCACCCTTCGCGACCGCGGGATAGCAATCGGCCTGCAAGGCAGGCGGGACGGGTTTCTCGGCGCAGCCGGCCCGGCAGGCAAGAATCGGCGCGGCCTGCAGGGCCGGCATGCCGCAACGCGCCATTCCATGAGGGTTGCGGGCCAGCGCCACTTTCACGATCCGCGCCTGCGACCGTCTGTGGCATGATGCGCGCGCCATGAATGCGACCGTCGTCCCCAAGCACACGATCGAGGTTTCCGAGGAATCCGGCGTGCGCTACCTGCACTTCGGCACCGAATGGATCCAGGGCGCGATGCGCATTGCGCGGCCGTGGGCGCTCGAACTCGATTACACACGCGAAATGATGGCCGCGCTGCTGCTGCGCCCGGGTGCGGACTGGCCGGCCAATGCGCTGATCATCGGGCTCGGTGCCGGCTCGGTGACCAAGTTCCTCTACCGCCATCGCCCGCAGGCGAAGCTCGACGTGGTCGAGATCAACCCCGAGGTGGTGGCCGTCGCGCGCCACGCCTTCCGCGTGCCCGACGACAATGCGCGCCTGACGGTGCATCGCGCCGACGGCGTCGCTTTCGTCAGGAATGCGCGCACGCGCTACGACTGCATCCTGGTGGACGGTTTCGATCACCGCGCGCGACCCGGCGCGCTCGCCAGCGAGGATTTCTACCGCGACTGCCGCAAGCGCCTCACCAGGCGCGGCCTGCTGGTGGCCAACATGTTCGGCCGCAGCCGCAAATACGACGCGCAGTTCGCGCAGCTCGCCACCGCTTTCGGTGGCCGGGCGATCGCGTTTCCGTCCGGCGATTGCGGCAACGTCATCGCCTTCGCCGCCGCCGGCGACCCGGTCGGCGCGGACTGGGCCAGCCTGCGCGAGGAAGCCGACGACCTGCATCGCGAGACCGGCCTGAAGCTCCAGAGCGTGATTGTGCGTTTGCAGCAAGCCGGCGCCTTCGACGGCCCCGGACTGGCCTTCTGATGGCCCGTCCGATGGTCGCAACCGTGGTCGCAGGACCGGATGTGCAGGGTGAAATCGCGCACAGACGGCTCGAATCGGGTGTTGCGTCCATGCCGCAGTGTGACTTTTTTCACACGGATTCCGTAGTCGGAAGCCGACAATTCGATTCAACGCGGGCAAGAGCAGGAGGTCAGCCAGTGAGGCCCGCAGCGTTCCGGTAGCGTAATCGCCTGATAGACAAGGTGAAATTGGAACGAATGCGTCCCCGCAGACCGTGCCTCACGAATTCGGTCCCGGTTTTTTGAGCACGCAGCCGGTCAAAAGCACGAAGAAGCGGCCATGCCGCAGTTGTTTACCTCCAGCGCCCGCCTTGCCGCGGGCGTAGTTTTTTGTGCGCTGCCAAATAGGCTGTCAGTCCCCGCTGCTTTTTCGCGCATTTTCGGGTGCGCAACCCGCCGGGCGCCGCGCCGCAGCGCATCACCGGATCAACGGCGCGCGAGTCCGGCGCGCAGCAGCAGGAAGCCGATCAGGGCGAAGGGCAACAGTGACAGGCTGTTCGACCACGGGCCGTCGAAAGCGGGATTGCTTGCCGACCACGCCGTGACTGCGGCATCGAAAGTTCCCAGCACGCCGGCGAGGATCGCGATCACGATGCCGGCCAATGCCCCGCCGGCGATATAGCCCGAGGCGAGCAGCACGCCGTCGTCGTGGTCCCCGGCATTGTGCCTGCGCTGCTCGACCCAGGCGCGCAGCAGGCCGCCAGCGAGGATCGGCGCCGAGGTCGCCAGCGGCAGGTACAGCCCGACCGCGAAGGCAAGCGAGGCCACCCCGGCCATTTCCAGCACCAGCGCGATCAGCGCGCCGGCGATCACCAGCGCCCAGGGCAGATCGGCCTGCAGGATGCCCTTGATCAGATATGACACCAGCACTGCTTTCGGCGCATCGTACTTGCGCACTTCGCTGCCGTCGGGCCGCTGGGTGTGGATGCCGTTGATGCCGGGGTCGACCAGCCAGACGGCGCGGCCCTGGTGGTCCACCAGATATTTGCCGGGCGGGCCGCCGGCATCGTCGGTCTTGTGCCAGACGCGGTAGCGCGTCGCATCGTCCGCCGCCTGTGGGCCCTGCAAGCTTTCGCTTGACTCGCCCGGCGCGTCGGTTACGAGGTTCGGCGCCACCTGCGCCGCCGGCACGTAGACCGTGGCTGCCTCGTTGAGCGTCAACAGCACTGGGCCGAGCACCAGCGCCGAAGCGAAGCTGCCGATCAGGATCGCGATCTGCTGCGCGCGCGGCGTCGCGCCGACGAGGTGGCCGGTCTTGAGATCCTGCGCCGTGGTACCGGCATTGGCCGAGGCAATGCAGACGATGGCGCCGATCGACAGCGCGGTGACGAAGTACGGCGGCGCCGTCCAGCCGAAGCTGCGGAAGATCAGGCAGGTCAGCAGCAGCGTGGCGATCGTCATGCCGCTGATCGGGTTGGACGAAGACCCGATTTCGCCCGTGAGGCGTGCCGACACGGTGCAAAACAAAAAGCCGAACGCCGCGATCAGCAACGCGCCGAGCAGGTTCATCTGCAGCGGCGGCGAGACGGTGATCGCCGCCAGCAGCACCGCCCAGCCGATGAAGATCCACTTCAGTGCGATCTCCTGTTCGGTGCGCGGCGGATTCGCAGCCTGGGCGAGATCGAGCCGCCCCAGCGCTTCGCGCAGGCTGCGTGCGATCAACGGCAAGGCGCGCAGCAGGCTGACGATGCCGCCCATCGCCACCGCGCCGGCACCGATATAGAGAATGTAGGCGCCGCGCAGTTCGCCGGCGCTCATTGTGCCGATCGGCTTGGTCCCCGGCGCGAGAGCCTGTTCGAGGCCGCTGCCGAAGTAGTAGATCAGCGGCATCAGCACGAGGTAGGCAAGCACCCCGCCAGCGCACATCGTCGCCGCGATGCGCGGGCCGATGATGTAGCCGACGCCCAGCAGTTCCGGCGACACCTCGATGCCGATCGATGCACCCTGATAGGGCGCGCCGAACTTCCAGCCGGCGACGTCCTTCCAGCCCTTGAGTGCGATGTTCGCGATCTTGTAGACCAGCCCGATGGCGAATCCGCCGAACACCAGCCGTGCTCCGCCGGCCGCGGCATTACCGGCTTCGCGCTGCGGGTCGGCCGCCAGCAGCACCTGCGCGCAGGCTGTGCCTTCCGGGAAGGTCAGCTCGCGCTGCTGGGTGACGATCAGCGTACGGCGCAGCGGCAGCATCATCAGGATGCCGAGAAGGCCGCCCAGCGTGGCGACCAGCATCACCCGCCAGATCTCGAGGTCGAAGCCGAGGATCAGGATCGCCGGCATCGTGACACCGAGCCCGAAGGCGATCGACTCGCCGGCCGACCCGGCCGTCTGCACCGCGACGTGTTCCAGCGTGGTCGCGCTGCGTGCGCCCCCGCGCGCCGCGATGCGGAACAGTGCAATCGAAATCACCGCCACCGGAATCGACGCGCTTACCGTCAGGCCGACCTTCAGCACGAGGTAGAGCGACGAGGCGCCGAACACCATGCCGAGCAGGGTGCCGAGCAGCACGGCGCGCAGCGTCAGCTCGGCAGGGGCCGGTTTGGCGAAGGCAACCGGCGCGACCGCGGTATCGTGGGGATGTGCCATCGGGCAAGCGTACCGCGTTGCAGGCCCGTGCGGCGAGCCGTCTCCGTCGTTTGGCAGATGGCAAATCGCATGGCATTGTGCCAAAATCCGCCGCTTGTAAAAGAAGGAGGTCCTCGAGAATGGCTGGGCGACTCGGGTTGGTGTTGGCGGGCGCAGTGTTTGCGCTATTCACCGGTGGCACCGCAGCGGGTCAGGTGGATTTCGACGAAGGCGACGCCTTCGTCTGGGGCGGGCAGAGCGTCCTGTCCGGCGGCTACAGTTTTCTGGCGGTCAGCCAGGGGCCGCTCGCCTTCGCCCAGATCGATGCGCAGCCGGACATCGTCGGCAACGGTTCGCGGCGGCTGCTTGCGGGAAATCGCACCGAAATTGCGATGACGCGTGTCGGCGGCGGCAAGTTCGACCTGCTCGGGCTGTCGCTCGGTGGCTCCTGGACCGATCCGGACAAGCGCTTCCGCTGGGCGGATGCGATCGAGATCGTGGGCAGTTCCGGTGGCACCCCGATCATGCGCCGTGTCGATCTCCTGAGCAGCCCTGCCCGGTTGCAGTCGTTTCTACTCGACGATTTCGTCGGACTGGATTCCGTGCTCTTCCGCCCGGTGAGGTACGACACCGCCTTGGGTTCGAACTACGAGTTCGTGCTCGACGACCTGCGTGTCGCCTCAGTCCCCGAACCCGAGGCCTGGCTCATGCTGGGTGCCGGACTCGCCCTGCTTGCGCTGCGCCGCCGGCAAGCATGATGCGCTGGCGCGGCGTCGCGCCGTTTCAGTCCCTGACGCAGTCCACGTAGTAGAACGGCTCGCCGTCGCGCTCGTCGGCGACGAGGCCGTGGATGTCGGTCTCGAACCCCGGGAATTCGTCGTTGAAGCGGCGCGCGAAGCGCAAGTAGTTGACGATCGTCTTGTTGAAGCGCTCGCCCGGGATCAGCAACGGTATCCCCGGTGGATAGGGCGTGAGCAGTACGCTGGTGACGCGGCCCTCGAGCTCGTCGATCGGCACGCGGTCGATCTCGCGGTGCGCCATCTTGGCGAAAGCGTCCGCCGGCCGCATCGCGGGTTCCATGTTCGACAGGTACATGTCGGTGGTCAGGCGCGCGACGTCATTTTCCTTGTAGAACTGGTGGATCGCGTTCGACAGGTCGCGCAGGCCGGTGCGCTCGTAGCGCGGATGCGCGGCAACGAACTCCGGCATGATGCGCCACAGTTGCGCGTTGGCGTCATGCGCATCCTTGAACTGCTGCAACTCGGTGACCATGGTGTTCCAGCGGCCCTTGGTGATGCCGATGGTGAACATGATGAACAGCGAGTAGAGCCCGGTCTTCTCGATGTTGATGCCGTGCTCGGACAGGTAGCGCGTGACGATCGCGGCCGGAATCCCGGTATCGGCGAAATCGCCATCGACATCAAGGCCCGGCGTGATCAGCGTCGCCTTGATCGGGTCGAGCATGTTGAACCCTGACGCAAGGTTGCCGAACCCGTGCCAGCGTTCGTTGGCGCGCAGTACCCAGTCCTCGCGACTGCCGACGCCTTCTGCTGCGATCTCGTCCGGCCCCCAGACCTTGAACCACCAGGAGTCGCCGAATTCCTCGTCGACCTTGCGCATCGCGCGCCGGAAGTCGAGCGCCTCCATGATCGATTCCTCGACCAGCGCCGTGCCGCCCGGGGGCTCCATCATCGCCGCCGCAACGTCGCAGGACGCAATGATCGCGTACTGCGGGCTGGTCGAGGTGTGCATCAGATAGGCTTCATTGAAGCTGTGCCGGTCGAGTTGGCGTTTCTGCGAATCCTGAACCAGGATCTGCGAGGCCTGCGACAGGCCGGCAAGCAGCTTGTGTGTCGACTGCGTCGCGAAAACCATCGATTCCTTGCAGCGGTCGCGGTCGCGGCCGATCGCGTGCATGCCCTGATAGAAATCGTGGAACGCCGCATGCGGCAGCCAGGCTTCGTCGAACAGCAGCGTGTCGATCCGGCCATCGAGCATCTGCTTGATCTCCTCGACGTTGTAGACGACGCCGTCGTAGGTGCTCTGCGTGATGGTGAGGATGCGCGGCTTGGTCTTGATGTCGCGTGCGAACGGGTGCGCGTCGATCTTTGCCTGAATGTTCTCGGGCCTGAATTCCTCCTTCGGAATCGGGCCGATGATGCCGTAGTGGTTGCGCGTCGGCGTCAGGAACACCGGAATGGCGCCGGTCATCATGATCGCGTGCAGCACGCTCTTGTGGCAGTTGCGATCGACCACCACGATGTCGTTCGGTGCGACGGTCGAATGCCACACGATCTTGTTCGAGGTCGACGTGCCGTTGGTGACGAAGAACAGGTGGTCGCAGTTGAAGATGCGCGCCGCGTTGCGTTCTGACGCGGCCACCGGGCCGGTGTGGTCGAGCAGCTGGCCGAGTTCGTCGACCGAATTGCAGACGTCGGCACGCAGCATGTTCTCGCCGAAGAACTGGTGGAACATCTGGCCCACCGGGCTCTTCAGGAACGCGACGCCGCCGGAATGCCCGGGGCAATGCCATGAGTACGATCCGTCCTGCGCGTAGTGTGTGAGCGCGCGGAAGAACGGCGGCGGCAGGCTGTCGAGATATTGCTTGCTTTCGCGGATGATCAGTCGCGCAACGAACTCCGGCGTATCCTCGAACATGTGGATGAAGCCGTGCAGCTCGCGCAGCACGTCGTTCGGAATGTGGCGCGAGGTGCGGGTTTCACCATAGAGGAAGATCGGGATGTCGGCGTTGCGGAAACGGATTTCCTGCACAAAGGCACGCAACTGTTCGACCGGTCGCGCGGCCTCTTCTGGCGAACCGGAGAACTCCTCATCGTCGATCGACAGGATGAAGGCGCCGGCACGTGACTGCTGCTGGGCAAAGCTCGACAGGTCGCCGTAGCTGGTGACGCCCAGCACTTCCATGCCTTCTGACTCGATCGCCTTGGCGAGTGCGCGTATCGACAGTCCGCTGGTGTTCTCGGAGCGGAAATCCTCGTCGATGATCACGATGGGGAAGCGGAATTTCATGGCGTTTCTCGATGCGGCCTCGTTGCAGGCCGCATAGTGTGACAGAGAACCATCGCGCTGTGCGGCGAACGTCCGGGCTTCAACGCAGCAGGCCGGACGTCCGGAACGCCCGCTCGATCGTTTCTGCCAGGCGGCGATGCCCTTCCTCGTTCGGATGAAGCGGATCGAGACGCAGTCCGGCATCGGACAGCACGTCGGCGACCGCGTCGTGCACGATCATGCTCCTGCTGCGCTTGGCGACGTCGGCGTAAACCTCCGCGGCATGCAGTCGCCCGGTTGCGGCACCGATCGCCGACGGTCGCGGAATGCCGAGCAGCACCACCCGCGCGCCACGTTGTTGCGCAAGGTAGACGATGGCGCGAAGGTTGGATTCGATCTGGTGAGCGTCGATACGCCGCAGCATGTCGTTTCCACCGATCTCGACGATTACGAGTTTCGGTAGATGTTCTTCGAGCAATTCCGGCAGTCGCGCCAGCGCGCCAGACGTCGTGTCGCCGGATGCGCCCGCGTTGACGATGGTCCAGTTGCTGCGCGCCGCGAGCTGTGCCGGCCACGCCCGATCTCTCGCGATGCCGTAACCCGCCGTGATGCTGTCGCCGAGCGCCAGGACCACCGAACCGGGAGCGAGCCGTTCTTCGCGAGGTCTGCTGCATCCGCTCAACAGCATGGCGACGCAGATCACGTACACAGCCATGTGCGAGAAGTCGTTCCGGATGCGTGCGGGCGACATCATATTTGACGGTGCGAAATGTCGTCCGATCGTCTACCTTGAGCGTTGACGAATTGTCCGATCGATTCGCGGTGATAGCGATTGTTCCATGTTCGCAGGTCGCGAACCGATTGCAGTTCGTGCAGTCTCATGAGTGGATGGTGATGACGCAATGTTGAAACGAATACGCATTTCCTGGCCCGGCGGCAACGTCGTCGCGGCCCTGCAGGATACGCCGAGTAGTCGGGCATTGATCGAATGTCTTCCGTTCAAGTCGGTGGCGCAAACCTGGGGCGAAGAAGTGTATTTCGGCCTGCCGATCAGTGTCGAACTCGAAGCAAACGCGCGCCAGATAGTCGAACCCGGCACGGTTTGCATCTGGGTACAGGGCCACTCGATGGCGCTGCCTTTCGGTCCGACGCCGATAGCGGAAGGCAACGAATGCAAGATGGTCACGCCGGTGAATCTGCTGGGTTGGCTCGAAGGTGATGCACGCGTGCTTGCAAAGGTGCGTGATGGCGATCCGATCGAGGTGCATCTGCAGAACGGAACTCGCGGCTGAAAGAACCGGAACCCGAAATGAAAAACGCGCCGTTCTGCGGCGCGTTTTTCATTTCTGCAACTATGTTGCCCGATACTGAAGGCTCAACCGATCTTGATCGGCACGAAGATCCGCGCATCGCCGCGCTGAACCAGCAGCGCGAGCCGGTTGCCTGAAGCTTCAACCATTTTTGCGAACGCTTCGACGTCGGTGATCGGCTGGCTGTTCAGGCCGACGATCACATCGCCCGGCTGGATGCCGGCGCGCGCCGCCGGACCTGCCACGTCTTCCACCACCAGTCCGCCTGCGATGCCGAGCTTGTTCTTTTCCTGCGGTTGCAGAGGGCGTACCGCGAGTCCGAGCTTGTCGCTGGCGGGCTTCTTATCCGGTTCCGCAGCGCTCGCCATCTTCTCGGGGTTCATCTCGATCAGTTTCACCGACAGTTCACGCCCCGAACCCTGACGGATCACCTTGATCTTCGCGACGTCGCCGGGCGACATGTTGCCGATGATGCGCGGCAGGTCTGCCGACTCCGCGACCGGCTTGCCATTGACGCCGACGATCACGTCTCCAGGCTGTATGCCGGCTTTCTCCGCCGGGCTGCCATTCTCGACCGAGCCGACCAGCGCGCCTTCCGCCTTGCCCAGGCCGAAGGATTCCGCGAGTTCCTTGGTGACCGGCTGGATGCCGACGCCCATCTTGCCGCGGGTCACCTTGCCGGTCTTGCGCAGTTGATCCGACACTTTCATGGCCACGTCGATCGGGATCGCGAACGACAGGCCCATGAAGCCGCCGGTGCGAGAGTAGATCTGCGAGTTGATGCCGACCACTTCACCCCTCAGGTTGAACAGCGGTCCGCCCGAATTGCCCGGATTGATCGCGACGTCGGTCTGGATGAACGGTACCAGCGTTTCGTCCGGCAGGCTGCGCGCCTTGGCGCTGACGATGCCGGCGGTCACCGAGTTCTCGAAGCCGAACGGCGACCCGACCGCGACGACCCATTCGCCGACCTTCACCGTATTGGCATCGCCCATGCGGACGTAGGGCAGATCCCTGGCATCGATCTTGAGCACCGCGACGTCCGTGCGCTTGTCGCTGCCGATCACCTTGGCCTTGAAATCGCGCTTGTCGACCAGCTTCACCGTTACCTCGTCCGCGTCGGCGACGACGTGCGCGTTGGTCAGCACGTAACCGTCGGCGCTGACGATGAATCCCGAACCCATGCCGCGGCGCGGCTGTTGCGGCTGCTGGCGCTGGCCGTCGTAGGGAATGCCGAAGCGGCGCAGGAATTCCTGCATGGCTTCGTCCGAGGGCCCGCCTTCGAGTTTGGCGGCCCGCACGCTTTGCGTGCTGATGTTGACCACGGCGGGCCCGACGGCCTCGACGAGCGTCGAGAAATCCGGCAGGCCACGGGTGTCGACGAGGGGCGCCGACGCTGTGCTGGGCGCCGTCGCCACGGCGTGCGATTGAGCGAAAAACGGTGTGCGATCGTTTGCGACAAAAGCAAAAGCCACGGCAGATACCGCGGCAACGGCCGCGACGCGGCTGGTCAATCTGTTCATCGTTGGTTTACCTCCTGGCGAGCCAGTTGACGCGATCAAGCTGGCGGAGTTCCGGGCACTTACATTCACTTACACGCAATGCGCGTCGATTCCCCCGGCGGATGACCGGCCATCGACGGGGTTTTCCACAAGCTTGCCGTAAAATCGGGGTTCTCGCCGCAATTTCAAGGACGACGCAGGTGCTGGAAGCCAGAATCATTCCCGTTACTTCGTTCCAGCAGAACTGTTCGCTGGTCTGGGACACCGAAACCCGGCTCGCTGCCGTCGTCGACCCGGGTGGCGATCTGGATCGCGTGCTCGCCGCGGTGGAGCAGGCCGGCGTCACGCTGGACCGCATTCTCGTGACCCACGGTCATCTCGACCATGCTGGCGCGGCGGCAGATCTTGCGGAAAAGTTGAGCCTGCGTATCGAGGGTCCGCAGCGCGAGGACGATTTCTGGATCAAGGCGATGAGCGTCGCGGCCCGGCAATGGGGCTTTCCCCCGGCGCGGCCGTTTGTGCCAACGCGCTGGCTCGAGGAGGGCGATACGGTCGTGCTCGGCAAGTTGTGCTTTCAGGTACATCATTGTCCGGGCCACACGCCGGGGCATGTGGTCTTTTTCGAGCCGGTGTCGCGCGTGGCGTTCGTCGGCGACGTGCTGTTTGCCGGCAGCATCGGCCGCACCGATTTTCCGCGTGGCGACCATGACGCCCTGATCCGTTCCATCCGCGAGAAACTCTTCCCGCTTGGCGACGACGTGCGTTTCGTACCCGGCCACGGGCCGATGTCGACCTTCGGCAACGAGCGGCGCACGAATCCCTACGTCGCCGACCCTGCGTGAAGCTCGACATTCCGCAGGATGCGATCACCTACCAGTTGATCATCGAGCTGCGTCGTCCGGTGCACGTCGCGGTCGGCCGACTCGGCGAGGTGTCCTTTCCGATTGGCAGATATGTCTACACGGGTAGTGCACGGCGCGGTGTCGAAGCGCGGGTGCGCCGCCACCTTTCGCCGCAGAAGCGACTGCACTGGCATATCGACTATCTGCTCGCGAGCCCGCGAGCACGGGTAGTCGAAATCCGGACGTTCTCTGACGAGGAGTGCGTGGTGAATCGTCGCACGCGGGGCGACATCGTCGTGCCGGGTTTCGGGGCGAGCGACTGTCATGCGGGATGTGGCGCGCATCTCAAGCGCATGCGCTAGACTCGGCGTTTGCCTGCATCCCGGAGAATCGCACGGTGACGCTCACCGACCTTCGCTACATCGTCGCGCTCGCGCGCGAACGCCATTTCGGCCGCGCTGCGGAACGCTGCCACGTCAGCCAGCCGACGCTTTCCGTTGCCGTGAAGAAGCTCGAGGAGGAACTCGGCGTCACGCTGTTCGAGCGCAACGCGGCCGACGTGCGCATCACGCCGATCGGCGAGCAGATCGTCGAACAGGCCAGCCAGGTGCTCAACCAAGCGGCGCAGATTCGCGAGATCGCGCAGCAGGGCCGCGACCCGCTCTCCGGTCCGCTGCGCCTGGGTGTGATCTACACCATCGGGCCCTATCTGTTGCCGCGGTTGATCCCGATCCTGCGCGAGCGCGCGCCCAACATGCCGCTGGTAATCCGCGAGAACTTCACCAGCCGCCTGGCCGAGATGTTGAAGCGCAGCGAGCTAGACGTGATCATCATCGCGCATCCGTTTGCCGAACAGGGCGTGGTGACGCAGCCGCTTTACGACGAGCCGTTCCGCGTGCTGATGCCCAAGGGTCACCCGTGGCAGAAGGAGAAGCGCATCGCACCGGCGCGCCTGTCCGAGGAGCACCTGCTGTTGCTGTCGACCGGCAACTGCTTTCGCGAACAGGTGCTGCAGGTCGCGCCCGACATTCCGCGCGACGGCCTGCCCGAAGCGCTCGAGGGCAGCTCGCTGGAAACCATCCGCCATATGGTGGCGAGCGGCGCAGGCGTCACCGTCTTGCCGAGTTCCGCGGTCGACGACATGCCGAAGACGCAGCCGCTGGTTGCGGTACGGCCGTTCGCGGACCCGTCGCCGTCGCGTCGCGTGGCGCTTGCATGGCGCGTGACCTTTCCGCGCTACGGCGCGATCGATGTGCTGCGCCAGGCGATCATCGATGCGAATCTGCCCGGCGTAACGCCCGTACTGGCCGGAAAGCGCGGCAAGGGCGCGGCGAAATAGCCGCAGCCGATCGGGGTAATGGCGAGCACGATTGGAACTTTGCGAGCCGTTCCGTACCATACTCATATTGCCAACTGAAAACGCGAAGGGAAAAGGACATGGACATCGGCATCTCTGAAAAGGACCGTGCGCGCATCGCGGAGGGACTGTCGCACCTGCTCGCTGACAGCTACGCGCTGTATCTCAAGACCCATGGCTTCCACTGGAACGTGACCGGCCCCATGTTCAACACGCTGCACGTGATGTTCATGGAGCAGTACACCGAGCAATGGACGGCGCTCGACGCGATTGCCGAACGCATCCGCGCGCTCGGCTATCCCGCCCCGGCTTCCTACGCGCAGTTTGCGAAGCTTGCCAGCATCGCCGAGGAAACCGGCGTGCCCAATGCGCAGGAGATGGTTCGCCAGCTCGTCGCCGGGCAGGAGGCCGTCGCGCGCACCGCGCGCAAGCTGTTCCCGATCGTCGACAAGGCATCCGACGAGCCGACCGCCGATCTCCTCACACAGCGCCTGCAGGTGCACGAGAAGACGGCGTGGATGCTGCGCAGCCTGCTCGAAGATGTGCCGCCCGCCGCCGCAAAGCCAAAGGCCATGCGTCGCAAGGGCAAATAAGCGCAGACCCGGTCATTCGGGAACGCGCCGTGCAAGGCCGACTAGGCATCAGCCGGTCGGCCTTGTCGCTTCGGGGTCACAGGGGAGGCATCTCGCAAAGGCGCATGGTTGCTCAATCCTCAGGCATGCTGCCTCGAGGGCGAGCTACCATGCGCCTTCCAGGCTGGACCGGTTAGGCGGGGGGTCAGGCCGCCTTGCTGCGCTTTTTCGGGGCTGCCTTCGGCGCTTCTTCTTCCTTGGCGGCGGCAGGTTTTGCCTTGGCGCCGGCCTTGGGCGCGCGCGGTTCGAATTCGAAACCGACCTTGCCGTCTGCACCCCTCACAAGGAAGGCGGAAAACTTGCGCCGCGTGCGTTGTGAAACGAAATTGCGCAGGATGTCGGTGCGGCCGGTGGCGAGCAGCTTTTCCATCTGCTCGCGCTCGATGGCCTGTTGCAGGATGATCTTGCCGGAGCGGAAATCGCAGCTCTTGGCCGGCCCGACGGATTTCTCGCACACGTACGAAAGTCCGTGTTCGAACACGCGGCTGCCGCACTTCGGACAAGGTCCGAGGGACTGCTGATCGCCGAAGTCCACCGGCTCGGCATTCGCCTCGTCCTCGCGCGACTGGCCGAAATCGAACTCCGGTTCGAGCTTGTCGTTCATGCGGATCAGCGCATTGAACGGACGCCCCATCTTGCTGCGAAAGCCAAGCAGCGGGCCGACTTCGCGCTTTTCGAGCAGGGTTTCGATCTCTTCGATCTCGAACTCGCGCCCGGCGACGATCTTCCACAACGAGAAGTCGCATGCCTGGCACTGGAACTTCTTGTAATTCTCCTTGATCACGCCGCCGCATTTCGGGCACGGCGTCTTGAGCGTCGCAAAGTCCCCCGGCACCGTGTCGCTTTCATGCGATTTCGCCTGATGCACGATGTGGCGCGTCATCTCGGCGATGTCCTTCATGAACTCGGCACGCGTGAGCTTGCCGTGCTCCATCTGCGACAGCTTGTACTCCCACTCGCCGGTCAGTTCGGGTTGGGTGAGTTCGGTGACCTCGAGGCCCTTGAGCAGCGTGATCAGCGAAAACGCCTTGGCGGTCGGGATCAGTTCGCGGCCTTCGCGGTGCAGATACTTCTCGGTAATGAGGCCTTCGATGATCGACGCGCGCGTGGCCGGCGTGCCGAGGCCGCGCGCGGCCATGGCCTCGCGCAGCTCGTCGTCTTCCACCAGCTTGCCGGCACCTTCCATCGCCGAGAGCAGCGTGGCTTCGTTGTAGCGCGGCGGTGGGCGCGTAGCGCTGGCCTTGACGACGACATCGTCGGTCGACACGATCTCGTTCGGCTTGACCGCAACGAGTTGCGGCTTGCTGTCGTCGCCGCCCGCTTCGCTTGCCGCTTCCTTGCCATACACCGCCAGCCAGCCCGCATTGACCAGCACCTTGCCTTCGGTCTTGAACGCCTCGCCCTCAACACGGGTAATGCGCGTGGTGATCAGGTATTCCGCCGCCGGGTAGAACACGGCGAGGAAACGCCGCGTGACCATGTCATAGATCTTCTGTTCGGCTTCTGACAGGTGCTTGGGCGGCGTGCCGGTCGGCACGATGGCGAAGTGGTCCGAGATCTTCGCGTTGTTGAAAATGCGTTTGTTCGGCTTGACCCACTTCTGACGCACGATGTCGTTGGCAAAGGGCGCGTATTCATCGGGCAACCCCTTGAGGATGCCCGGCACGGTACCCAAGTAGTCTTCAGGCAGCGCGCGCGAGTCGGTACGCGGATAGGTAAGCACCTTGTGCTTTTCGTACAGCGCCTGGGCCAGCGACAACGTGGTCTTGGCGGAAAAGCCGAAGCGCCCGTTGGCTTCGCGTTGCAGGCTCGTGAGGTCAAACAGCAGCGGCGAGAGTTGTGTCGAGGGCTTGCTCTCCTCCTCGACCTTGCCCGGCTTGCCGAGGCACTTGGCGCGGATCGCGTCCGCCTTTTTCTGGTCCCAGATACGCTCGGCGCGCGCGTGCTCGTCGTCGTCGGGCTTCTTGAATTTCTCGTCGAACCAGCGGCCGGCGTAGGTGCCCGCCTTGGCGCCGAAGCTCGCCTCCAGTTCCCAGTAATCGCGCGACACGAACTTGCGGATTTTCTCCTCGCGCTCGATGACAATGGCAAGAGTCGGCGTCTGCACGCGGCCGACGGTGGTCAGGTGGAAGCCGCCGGTCTTGGAGTTGAACGCGGTCATTGCGCGCGTGCCGTTGATGCCGATCAGCCAGTCCGATTCCGAACGGCATACGGCGGCATCGGCCAGTCCCTGCATCTCTTTGCCGTCGCGCAGTCGCGCGAAGCCGTCGCGGATCGCCGTCGGCGTCATCGACTGCAGCCACAGGCGCTTCACCGGATGCTTGGCCTTGGCGTGCTGCACGATGTAATTGAAGATCAATTCGCCCTCGCGGCCCGCGTCGCAGGCGTTGATCAGGCCGTCGACGTCCTTGCGTTTGATGAGCTTCGTCAGCACCTTGAGGCGATCGGCCGATTTGTCGATTGGCTGCAATGCGAAATGCGGCGGTATGACAGGCAGGTGGGTGAACGACCACTTGCCGCGCTTGACCTCGTATTCCTCGGGCACGGTCAGTTCGAGCAGGTGGCCGACTGCCGACGACAGCACGTAGTCGTCACTCTCGTAATATTCGCCGCTCTTGGCAAAACCGCCGAGCGCCTTTGCGATGTCTTGGGCGACGGAGGGCTTTTCGGCGATGATGAGCTGCTTGGCCATGTATCAGGTTTCCTGCCACGGACGATACGTCATCCGGCGCGTGGCAAAAGTCAGTGTTGGGTTCGGGGACGGTTCATGCGAAACGGCTTCGCCTTTCGAGCTTCGCATGAAATGAGCGCGATCATAAGAACAAAGGCGCGCGTCCTGCAAGCGCGAGCCGTCTGTTCAGTGCAGTCGCGCCTCGTCGTCGTCGGAGAGCAGTTCCTCGAGAATCAGCGTGTCGAGGGACTGATGCTGGCTCCAGAGGACCATCAGCACGATGACCTTGAGCTTCGAGAGCGTCACGCCGCCTTCCGGCAGCGCCATCGCGCGATCGATGATCATCTCGCGCATCGGCGGGTTGAGGACGCCCGAATTTTCGAGAAACGCCATGAAGCCGCGGCAGGCGGAGTCGAGGCGCGCACACTCTTCGCTGCTGTAAGCGCGGAAGGAGCGCGACTCGCTGCTGATCTGCGGGCGCGCCTCTTCTGAATCGTCACCCAGTCCGGACAGCCAGTCCAGCGCGGCGGATATGTCGTCGTCCTCGAATCCGGCTGCGGACAGCTTGCGGGCAAGCTGTTCCGGCGCCGGGCAGGCGTCGACATGCGCATAGTTCTCGAACAGATAGACGAGAATTTCAAACATTGTTTCAGCGATCCCGTTCTATTCTCTGATAGAGGCCGCCCGGCAGGGTGGCGATCCGGCCTTCCAGTTCCATGCTCAAGAGAATGGGGTATAGCGCATCGGCCGTCAAGCCGCTGCGGTCCAGCAGCATGTCGATCGTGCAGGGATCGTAGCCCAGCGCGGCAAGTACCCGGCTGGACGATTCGTCCAGCGCTTCAGAGGCGGATTCCGTTTGCACGGCGCCTCCCGCAAGGCCCATCTCTTCCAGAATATCCTGAGCAGATTCAACGAGTTTTGCGCCCTGCTTGATCAGCTTGTGGCAACCCTTCGAAAGCGGGGAATGGATCGAGCCAGGGATCGCGAACACGTCCCGCCCCTGCTCGCCGGCGAGGCGGGCCGTGATCAGGGTGCCGCTGCGCTCGGCCGCCTCGACTACGAGCACGCCGCGTGCAAGTCCGGCGATCACGCGGTTGCGTCGCGGAAAGTTGCCGGCCAGTGGCGGCGTGCCGAGCGGGAATTCAGACACGATGGCGCCATGGCCGGCGATCGAATGCGCGAGAGCCTGGTTGCGTGCGGGGTAGATCCGGTCGGCGCCGGTTCCGATCACGGCGATGGTCGAGCCCGGTCCGCTCAATCCGCCGCGATGGGCTGCCGCATCGCAGCCGAGCGCCAGTCCGCTGACGATCGTCAATCCAGCCTGGGAGGCAGCGCGGGCAAAGCTTTCGGCGTTGTCCACGCCCTGTGGTGTCGCGTTGCGGCTGCCGACGACGGCCAGCGCGGGCCGCGACAGCAGGTCGATGCGGCCCTTGACATAAAGCAGGCAGGGTGGGTCCGCGGTTTCAAGCAGTTGCCGGGGGTAATCGTTATCCGCCAGCGTCAGAATGCGGTTGCCGGCCTGGGAGGACCAGGCCAGCGCTACCTCGACTTCGGCATCGCTGTCGTGCGCCAGCAGCGTGTCGGCCAGCTTCGGACCAAGGCACTCTGCGAGGCTGGGCCGACTCGCTGCAAATACTGCCTGCGGCAGCCCGAATGTCTCGAGCAGTCTGCGCTGTCCTTCGCCGCCGAGGCCCGGCGTCAGGGTCAGCCGCAGCCAGGCGGCGAGGTCCGAACGCTCCGCCAACGGCTCAGGGCGTACGCACCTGATCGCCGGCCACCACCGGGCGCGAGCTGTTCATGATCAGGGCATAGGATAGGCGCTCGAAGGTGCGGAACACGAACACCAGCCCGTAGCGTTCTTCGGGCAGGTTGTAGACTTCCTTCGGTCCGTTGCCTTCGCGATAGGTTTCCACGCGTCCCGCCCTGTAGATGGCGAGCACGTGACCGACTTCGATGCCGTCCCGCGTGCCACGATTCAGGGTGACGATCGAGTTGCGTCCTGCTTCGCCGACGCCGTTGTAAAGGCGAATGATCTCACCGCGGAGGTCCTTGTCGGGCGAATGCGGCGAATAGGCAAGCACATCGGGCTTCGCCGCGGGAACCATCCGGTCTCCCTTGGCGATTTCCTCGATCGACTTGGTGATCTCGAGCGTCGCAGGCTCGCCTTCGACCGTCGTGCGTGCCGCCCCGAGATAGAAAGCCTCGTAGCCCAGGATCTCGTTGGTCGCCGGGTCGACGACCGGCTTGGTCGGGCGATAGATCTGCCAGATCGGTACGCCGGGCTTGACGTTGGTCGCATAGATCGTGTTTCCGGCGCCGACCATCACACGCGATTCCTGGGTGCCGATGATCTTCGCGGAGTCGTTCATCCCGGCCTCATCGACGACCAGCGGCTGCGAAAGGAATGGCGTGATCTCCGCCGTCGGGATGCTCGGAATCGATTCCTGATTCTTCTCTTCGTAGACCTGCGGCTGCAGGCGAACCGGGCGACCGATCGAAAGCTTCGGCCCGTTGCGGTCCAGCACGACGATCTGCCCCGGGTAGATCAGGTGCGGGTTGCGGATCTGGTCGCGATTCATGCGCCAGACTTCGGGCCAGCGCCAGGGCTCTTTCAGGAACTTGCTCGAAATAGCCCACAACGTGTCGCCCTTCTTGACCGTGTAGCTGTCGGGTGCGTTGTCGGCTACCTGGATCGGATTGGCGTCGGCCGCAACGGCCATCGCACTTGATAATCCGAGGAGCAGCGAGAATATAATGCGCTTCATCATCGATAGCCTCGCACGGCTGGTTTTCGGTGGGCACCGGCGGAGCCCAGCCAGATGGTTCGTTGTTACTGTGCCAAGTCGGTGGCGCCAATCCAGAACGGCACGTCGGCCTTCTACTTGAGGCGCGAAAGGCCCGGAAACACCCTTCCGATGCACTTGGCGACTGCAGTCTAGCACGCCGACATTCAGTTTCACAGTTTGGATTAGATTTTGCCAGTAATTCTTTAACTTTCCAAGCTTTTATGGCCCTGCTCCCCATACTTCGCTACCCCGACCCGAGGCTGCACAAGAAGGCCGTGCCGGTTGCCGAAATCGACGATTCGATCCGCAAACTCGTGCAGGACATGGCGGAAACCATGTACGAAGCGCCCGGAATCGGTCTTGCGGCAACCCAGGTCGATGTACACAAGCGGGTGATCGTGATCGATGTTTCCGAAGACAAATCTCGCTTGCTGACGCTGATCAACCCGATGATCGTCGAGCAGGATGGCGAACAGGTGTGCGAAGAGGGCTGCCTGTCCGTTCCCGGCATCTACGACAAGGTGAGCCGAGCCGAGAACGTCCGTGTCCGTGCGCTCGATGTGGATGGCAAGCCGATCGAATTCCACGCCGACGGTTTGCTCGCGGTTTGTGTGCAACACGAGATCGACCACCTCGATGGCAAGGTGTTCGTGGAACACCTGTCGCGCCTCAAACAGACGCGCATCCGCAACAAGCTCGAAAAGCAGGCGCGCATCACCGCTTGACCAGGACGCCAGCCGGTCGGCCTGTCGTTTCCCTTCCACCGTTCGATCTTGTCGCTCCCATGCGCGTCGCCTTTGCCGGAACCCCCGAATTTGCAGCACAGGCGCTGTCGGCGATCATCGCCGCCGGTCATGTAGTTCCCCTCGTTCTGACCCAGCCGGACCGGCCCGCCGGTCGCGGCATGAAAATGACCCCCAGTCCGGTGAAGGTTCTCGCTTTGGCGCGCGGCTTGGCGGTTGACCAGCCGCCCTCGCTCAAGCCGGAAGCGGCACGCGAATCCTTGCGAGCCGCAGCGCCGGACGTGCTGGTGGTTGCCGCGTACGGGCTCATCCTGCCCCAGGCGGTACTCGACCTGCCCGCGCGTGGCTGCCTCAACATCCATGCATCCTTGCTGCCACGCTGGCGTGGTGCTGCGCCGATACAGCGAGCGATCGCCGCCGGCGACACCGAAACCGGAATCACGATCATGCAGATGGATGCGGGCCTCGATACCGGCCCGATGTTGCTCAAACGCGCATTGCGCATCGATCCTCACGACACTGCTGCGACCTTGCACGACAAGCTCGCCCGCGCCGGCGCACACGCCATCGTCGACGCGTTGTCGAAGATGGCGGATGGCGGTCTCGAAGCCGTTGCGCAACCGACGGAAGGCGTGACCTACGCCAACAAGCTCGAGAAGGCAGAAGCACGGCTGGATCTGCGGCAGGATGCGGTGCTGCTCGAACGCCGGATACGCGCATTCGATCCCTTCCCGGGCTGCTTCGTCGACTTCGAAGGCGTACCGGTAAAGATCTGGCGCGCCGAAATCATGCAATCGCGTGGAGAGCCCGGAGAAGTGCTCTCCGCTGGCGCATCGGGCATCGTGGTCGCGTGCGGCAATGGTGCCCTGAATCTGCTCGAACTGCAGAAACCGGGTGGAAAGCGTTTGTCGGTGCGCGAGTTTCTCGCCGGATTTCCGGTTTCCGTCGGCCTCAGGCTCGGTGGGCCGATCCCGAGCTGACGGTCGCGATGGAGGCGACCCACGATGCCGTTTGCAAACCTGTCTTCGGGTGACGACAGGTTTTTTGGTGCAGCGACCGGTACTTGAGCTTGGTGCCCGAATTCCTGTCGGCCTGCGACGACCGCACGGCGCTGCGCAAGGCAAGGCGCCACCGTTTGTCATTTCTGCAACACGCTGAAAACAAGAGGTTTCGTTGCTGCGGCATGGTGTTTGCTGCAGTACTGCTGATTCGGGCAGCGCGATTGCGGCTGTCCTTCCCGCGGACCAACCAGGAAAGGGTGATCGATGATCAACAAGAACTCGCTTTTCGGCAAACGTGACGAGACAACGCCGCCGCAAAGCAGCGTTCGGCCGGCGGGTTACGGCATGCAACCGTCAGCAACGTCGAGGACGGAATCGAATACCGTTCCGATGCCGAAGCCCGAGGCCGCCGGCCCGGTAGCGTCCGATGCCTCGATGTCCCTGCCGAAGTCCTCGACGCCGGCGATCGAGGACACCGCACAGCAGGGTAGCCGGCTCATCGTCGGTCCCGGCATCAAGCTCAAGGGCGCCGAGATCCAGGATTGCGACACGCTGGTCGTGGAGGGCCGCGTCGAAGCGACGATGGACAGCCGGGTCATACAGATAGCCGATCAGGGTTCGTTTGCCGGCAAGGTGAACATCGACGTGGCGGAGATCCGTGGCCGTTTCGAAGGCGAGCTTACCGCGCGCAAGCAACTGATCATCCATGCGACCGGACACGTCAGCGGGAAGATCCGCTACGGCAAGATTGTCATCGAGGAGGGTGGCGAAGTATCGGGCGACGTGAAGTCGTTGACCGCGGCCGAGGCCGCCGGCAGCGGCGATCTTCTCGATCTGGGCAGCAAGCCGTTTGCCGCGAAGAGCGCCTGAGGCGCGATCGCACCACAGAGGTTCCCCG
The DNA here is from genome assembly GCA_016791115.1 of Rhodocyclaceae bacterium. Lineage (GTDB taxonomy): Bacteria > Pseudomonadota > Gammaproteobacteria > Burkholderiales > Rhodocyclaceae > Methylophosphatis. The sequence goes on along the minus strand of JAEUNL010000041.1, from coordinate 20,209 downwards.
TAGCGCCGCAGTCCGGCCGGGTCGCGCAGTTCCGCGACCCGGCCGGTACTGCGTTTTCCCGCACTTCCCCAAAAAGGCCGGACCGACGATCCTTGACCCAGTTCGGCGCCCAACTCGGATTCGGGCTTGCGTGACGGCTCTGCCATGTCGAACGACCGCCGACCGGCAACGGTGCGCCGGCGGACATCGTTATACTCGGCGGCTCTGGAACCACCCAGCCGCACACGATGCCCCTTCTGTCCGAGTCCGGAAGCACCGCAAAGCTTCCTCTTGCCTGAACCATGGGCACGCATCGGCTGGCGCCGGATTCGCTCGCATTCGCGCTGCTGCAAGCTTCCCGTGCTGTCGAAGCCGTCATCCTCGGTCGGAATCTTGACGTCGCATTGGCCCGCGAGGCCGACGCCGCTGCGTGGCCAGCGACCACCCGCGCTGCCGTGCAGGATCTCGCCTACGCCACGCTGCGCGACTACGGCCGGGGTGACTTCTACCTGGCGCGCCTGCTCGCGCGCCCGCTCGAAGCGCCGCTGGTTCGCGCCCTCCTACTGATCGCGCTGCATCGGCTGGAAACCCACCCCTCGGCAGCGCACACCACGGTCGACCAGGCGGTCGAGGCGGCCGGCCAGGTGTTGAAAGGCCGTTTCAAGGGTCTGGTCAATGGCGTGCTGCGGAATTTCCTGCGTCAGAGCGAAACCCTGTTCGATGCAGCCGAGACCCATCCGGTCGCGCACAATCGCCACCCGCTGTGGTGGATCGAAATGCTCCGGCGCGAGATTGCCGGGCATGCCGACGCGGTGCTCGCTGCCGGCAACCTGCATCCACCGATGTCCCTGCGGGTCAATCGCCGTCGTGCCAATGTCGAAGGCGTGCTGGGCGAACTCGGTGCCGCCGGCATCGCCGCGCGGGCTGCCGGCGACGATGTGCCGGATGCGATCGTGCTCGAACGTCCGGTTCCGGTCGGGCGTCTTCCCGGATTTACCGAAGGGCGCGTATCCGTCCAGGACACCGGCGCACAACGCGCTGCCCCGTGGCTCGATCTGTGCGCGGGCCAGCGCGTGCTCGATGCATGCGCCGCGCCGGGCGGCAAGACTGCGCACATGCTCGAGATTGCCGATGTCGACCTGACGGCGCTCGAAATCGACCGCGTTCGCGCGCAACGGGTCGAAAGCAACCTGCGCCGGCTAGACCTTTCCGCGGCCCTGACCGTTGCCGACTGCAGCCGGCCCGACGACTGGTGGGACGGCCGGCCCTATGACAGGATCCTTGCCGACGTGCCCTGCTCGGCCGCCGGGGTTGCGCGCCGCCACCCCGACATCAAGTGGCTGCGCCGCGAAAGCGACATCGCGCAGTTCGCCAGGCAGAGCAGCCGCATCCTGGATGCGATGTGGCAGGTGCTGGCACCCGGTGGCAAAATGCTTTTCGTGACCTGCTCGGTCTTTGCCAGGGAGAATCAGCAACAGATGACGGCGTTCTGCGACCGCCATGCCGACTGCCGGCCGATCCCGATCCCGCTCGCCGCCGCCGGTGCGCACAGCGCACCTTCGACCGGCCACTTGCTGCTTCCGACTGCCCTGCATGACGGCTTCTTCTTTGCCCTGCTCGCCAAACAATCCTGAGCGCTGCTGGCGCCGGCCTGTGCGCGAAGCGCTGCTCGCCTTGCTGCTGATGCTGCATGCGGTCGTCCATGCTGCACCGGAGTTGCGCAACGTTGCCCTGGTCGCGGCAGACGACGGCCAGCAACTCCAGTTCGACCTGATGCTCGACCTCAATCCGCGGCTGGAGGACGTCGTGTCGCGTGGCGTGCCGCTGTACTTCGTTGCCGAGTTCAAGCTCACCAAGTCGCGCTGGTACTGGTTCGACGACGATCTCGCCGATCGCACGCTGACCTACCGCCTGTCATACAACGCGCTGACGCGCCAATACCGCCTCGCCACCGGCGCGCTGCACCAGAACTTCACCACCCTCGATGCAGCGCTGCGCACCATGTCCCGCGTGCGCAGCTGGACCGTCGTCGAGCGCGGCGAGTTGAATCCGGGTACCGCCTATCAGGCGCGGCTGCGCTTCCGGCTCGATCTGACGCAAATGCCCAAGCCGTTCCAGGTCGGCGCGATCGGCGACAAGGACTGGGACCTGTCGACCGAGTGGCTGCGCTGGACCTACGTGCCCGGCGCCGGCAATACGGAACCGTCGCGCCAATGAAGACGCTGGTCGTCATCGCCGGCACGGTCGCCGCGATCCTGCTCTTCCTGCTCACCAGCGCCACGGCCAATACCACCCTGTTCGCGCAGAGCTACCCGCTGTTGATCGGCCTCAATCTGGCAATCGCGCTGGCGCTGATCGTGCTGGTCGTGGTGCAACTGCGCGGACTCTGGTCGGAGTACCGCGAACACCGCTTCGGTTCACGGCTCAAGCTGCGTCTGCTGGCGCTGTTCGCGTTGATGGCGATCATTCCCGGACTCGTCATTTATGCGGTGTCGGTGCAGTTCGCCCTGCGCAGCATCGAGTCCTGGTTCGACGTGCGGGTCGATGCCGCGCTCGAAGGCGGGCTCAACCTCGGCCGCACCACGATGGACATCCTGCTCGAGGATCTGGCCTCCAAGGCGCGCTCGATGGCGTTCGATCTCGGCGATGCGGACGCGAAATCCGGCCAGCAGCTCAACCGGCTGCGCGAGCAGGCGGGCGTCGAATCCGCCACGCTGTTCGCCCCCTCGGGGCAAATCATCATCAGCAGCTCTTCCAAGGTCGCCAGCTTGATGCCCGAGCTGCCGGGCGGCGTGCTCCTGCGTCGCGCGCGTCTTGCCGGCGGTTATCGCGCCGTCGAGGGCGATGCCGCATCCGGGTTCACCCTGCGCGTGCTGGTGCCGGTAAGCGGCCTGGCATTCGCCGAAGAACCGCGCACGCTGCAGTTGACGCAGACCGTGCCGCAACAGCTCGCCCGCAACGCCGAGGTGGTGCAGAACGTCCATCGCGATTATCAGGAGCTGTCGCTCGCCCGCGAAGGGCTGCAGCGCATCTTCGCCCTCACGCTGACGCTGACGCTCCTGCTGGCGCTCTTCACTGCGATCGCGATCGCCTTCGTGCTGGCGCGGCGCCTTTCCGCGCCGCTGGCGATTCTCGCCGAGGCCACCCAGGCGGTCGCGCAGGGCGACCTCACGCCGCGTGCGGCATTGCCGGCGCGGGACGAACTCGGCGTGCTGACGCAGTCGTTCAACAAGATGACCCGCCAGCTCCAGGATGCGCGTGCGCAAACCGAGGCGAGCCGTGCCGAGGTCGAAGCCGCGCGCACCTACCTCGAGAGCGTGCTGGCGAACCTGTCGGCCGGCGTGCTGGCATTCGACGCGCACGGCCGCCTGCGCGCCGCCAACGGCGGCGCCCTGCAGATCCTGCGCGACGACCTGTCCGGCTTCGAGCAGCTGCAACTGGACCAATGGCCGCGCTTCGGGGAATTGCGCGATGTGTTGCGCGAAGCCTTTGCAGCCGACGTCGCTGCGCCGGGCGCCGCGGACTGGGAGCGCCAGCTCGAGACGCGCGATGCGGACGGCATCGGACAGACGCTGCTGGTCAGGGTGACGCGCCTCCCCGAGGCCGGGGGCGGCGGCTATGTCGTCGTGTTCGACGACATCACGCACCTGATCGCCGCACAGCGCAGCGCGGCGTGGGGCGAGGTCGCGCAGCGCCTGGCGCACGAAATCAAGAATCCGCTTACCCCGATCCAGCTGTCGGCCGAACGCCTCGAGGCGAAGCTGGCCGACAAGGTCGATCCGGCCGCGCGCGAGGTACTGACGCGCGCTACGCGCACCATCGTGGCGCAGGTCGAGGCGATGAAATCGATGGTCAACGATTTCCGCGACTATGCACGGCTGCCGCTGCCGACCCTGGCCGAGCTCGACCTCAATGCGCTGGTGCGCGAGATCCTCGCGCTCTACGAACATGCCGGCTCGCGCGTGCAGTTCGTGGACGACCGCGAGCTGCGGCCGGTCATGGGCGACGCAACGCAGTTGCGCCAGGTGCTGCACAACCTGCTGCAGAACGCCGACGATGCCCTGCAGGGACATGCCGAGCCGGTGATCCGCATCTCGACGCGTAGCGACGGTCGTTTCGCGGAGCTGCGCATGACCGACAACGGCGGCGGCTTTCCGCCGAACATCCTGGCGCGCGCCTTCGAGCCCTACGTGACGTCCAAGGCCAAGGGCACCGGGCTCGGGCTGGCGATCGTCAAGAAGATCATCGACGAGCACCACGGCAGCATCGAGCTTTCCAACCTCCAGCCGCAGGGCGCGGAGGTGAAAATCCGCATTCCGCTGGTAGCATAGGCACCGTCGCGCGAAGCAACGCAGGAGACATGGCACAGATACTGGTCGTCGACGACGAAGTCGGCATACGCGAACTGCTCTCGGAGATTCTCGCCGACGAGGGGCACGACGTCGTGCTGGCCGAAAATGCCACGCGCGCGCGCGCCGCGCGTGCCGCGCAGCGGCCCGACCTCGTGCTGCTCGACATCTGGATGCCCGATACCGACGGCATCACGCTGCTCAAGGAATGGTCTGCAAGCGGGCAACTGTCGATGCCGGTGATCATGATGTCCGGCCACGGCACCATCGACACGGCGGTCGAGGCAACACGCCACGGCGCGATGGATTTCCTCGAAAAGCCGATCGCGCTGCAGAAGCTGCTCGCCTCGGTCAAACGCGGCCTGGCGCGCCAGCCGGTCAGCGTGCCGGCCCACCTGACGCTCGAAGCGTTCGCGCGCTGCGCGCCGCTCAAGGATCTCAAGAAGCGCCTCGAGCAGGTTGCCGCGCGCACGCCATTGCTGCTGATCCGCAGCGGTGCCGGCAGCATCGCGGAGCTTGCCGCGCGCAGCCTGCAGCTGCCTGGACGCACCTGGCTCGACCTCGGCGGCCAGACGGCACCGCTCGACCTCAACGCGCTCGAAGCCGCCAGCGGCGGCGTGCTGTTTGCCGCCGAACTGGGGCAACTGTCGCGCCTGCAGCAGAAGAACCTCGCCTTCGCGGTCGAGCGCATCGAGAAATTCGGTTTGCGCGTCGTTGTGGCTTCGGCCCTGGCGCCGGAGGAGCTGGTGCAGGACGGCTGGGACGAAGCCCTGCTGCGCCGCCTGTTCGAAGTGACGCTGGTGCCGCCGACGCTGGCGGACCTGCGCGACGAGATTCCCGAGATCGCCGGCACGATCCTGACGCACCTCGTGGAGGGCAGCGAGGTGCCTGCGCGCCGCATTTCCACCGCCGCGCTCAACGCGCTGCGCACGCGCACCTGGCCGGGCGGCTATGCCGAGCTGCGCGCGTCCATCAAGTCGCTCGCGCTCGGCGCGCTGGACGAGGAAATCGGCGCCGAGGAAGTCGCGCAGCTGCTGCATCTGGCGCCCGCCACCGCAGGGCCGCTGCCGCTCGACCTGCCGCTGCGCGAAGCGCGCGAAGCCTTCGAGCGCATGTATTTCGAGCATCACCTGCAGCAAGAGGCCGGCAACATGACACGCCTCGCCGAGCGCACCGGCCTCGAACGCACCCACCTCTACCGCAAGCTCAAGCAACTCGGCCTGCAGGCCGGCCGGCGCACCGACGACGCGGCCTGACGGCCCATCGGGCCGGTCTCCTTTCAAGGGTGTGGCCCTGAAAGGCAGGCGCCACGGACATCCCGGGCATGATGGCCTTGAGATCGCCTGTTCATGGGCATCACGGCGTGGCACGCCGGGAAACGCCCTGCCCATGCGTCTTTCAGGCCGGGATTCCACGCACAAACGTTTGCCGGACACCGGGACCATGGGCGTGTCGCCCGGCGGACCGCAAGTCGGGAGCCTGAGCGTAGAATAGGCGCCGCACCGCAGCACGCTGCGGCCAGAACGAGTCAAAGAACCCTTGAAGATCATCATCCTCGGTGCAGGTCAGGTCGGTACCTCGGTGGCGGAAAGCCTGGTTTCCGAGGCCAACGACATCACCGTCGTCGACAACGATCCGGTCTGCCTGCAGGCAATGCAGGACAAGCTCGACCTGCGCACCGTCGTCGGCAATGGCGCCAGCCCCTCGGTGCTGCGCAACGCCGGCGCCGAGGATGCCGACCTGCTGATCGCGGTCACGCAGAGCGACCAGACAAACCTCTGCGCCTGCCGCATCGCCAAGACGGTGTTCAACCTGCCGACGCGCATCGCGCGCCTGCGTTCGGCCGATTTCGTCGATCACCCGGAACTGCTCGACGACGACAATTTCGCGGTCGACTTTTCGATCTGCCCCGAGCAGATCGTCACCGATTACATCCGCAAGCTCATCGCCTTCCCCGAAGCCTTGCAGGTACTCGAGTTCGGCAACGGCCGAATCAGCCTGGTCGCGGTCAAGGCGGTCGAAGGCGGCCCCCTGGTCGGAAATCCGGTCAGGGAGATCCGGGCCCACATTCCGAACGTCGATGCGCGCATCGCCGCCGTGTTCCGCCGCGACCAGCCGATCATCCCGGAGGGCGACACCGTCATCGAGGTCGGCGACGAGGTCTTCTGCCTTGCCGACACGCTGCACATCCGTCACGTCATGCGCGAGCTGCGCCATCTCGAGAAGCCGGTGAAGCGCATCATGATCGTCGGCGGCGGCAACATCGGCTACCGGCTCGCGCGCGCCATCGACGGGAATTACCAGATCAAGATCATCGAATCGAGTTCGCGCCGCGCCGAGTTTCTTGCGCTCAACCTGAAGAACGCGCTGGTGCTGCAGGGCGATGCGACCGACGAGGACCTGCTCGAATCCGAACGCATCGACGAGATGGACCTGTTCCTCGCGCTGACCAACGACGACGAGAACAACATCATGGCCGCGTCGCTGGCCAAGCGCATGGGCGCACAGCGCACGCTCGCGCTGATCAACCGCCGCAGCTACGTCGACCTGGTGCAGAGCGGTCCGATCGACATCGCCATCTCGCCGGCCATCATCTCCATCGGCACGCTGCTCGCCCATGTGCGCCGCGGCGACGTGACCGCCGTGCACAGCCTGCGCCGGGGTGCTGCCGAGGCGCTGGAACTCGTTGCCCACGGCGATGCGAAAACGTCCAAGGTGGTCGGCCGCCGCGTCGAGGATATCCCCCTGCCCAAGGGCGCGACGATCGCTGCGATCGTGCGCGCCACCACCGAGGCGCAGCCCTATCGGGAAAACGAGCTGGTGATCGAGAAGCGCTATGACGTGACGATCATCGCCCACCACGACACGGTGATCGAGCCCGAGGACCACGTCATCGTCTTCGTCGTCAGCAAGAAGCTCGTGCCCAGGGTCGAGAAGCTGTTCCAGGTCGGATTCGGGTTCCTCTGAGATGGCCGGCATCCTGTCAGTGACGCGCGTGCTCGCGTTCATGCTGATGATCTTCAGCGCCACCATGCTGTTGCCGCTCGGCGCGGCCTGGTGGTATCGCGACGGCGCCCAGTACGTCTACGATGACGGCATCCTGATCACCTTCGGTGCGGGCGCGCTGCTGTGGGCGATTTCGCGCAGGCACCATCGCGAACTGCAGATCCGCGACGGATTCCTGCTGGTGGTGCTGACCTGGACCGTGCTGCCGGCCTTCGCGGCGATTCCGCTGTATTCGTACATCAAGGACCTGTCCTGGACCGATGCCTACTTCGAGGCGGTGTCCGGCATGACGACCACCGGCGCGACGGTGATCGAGGGGCTCGACAAGCTGCCCTTTTCCATCAACCTCTGGCGCTCCGAGATGGTCTGGCTCGGCGGCATGGGGTTGATCGTGCTGGCGGTGGCGATCCTGCCGCTGCTCGGCGTCGGCGGCCGGCAGATCTTCAAGGCCGAGGCGCCGGGTCCGATGAAAGAATCCAAGCTGACGCCGCGCATGGCGGAAACCGCAAAAGGCCTGTGGCTGATCTACGGAGCGATTTCGCTCGCCTGCTTTGCCGGATTCAGTTGGGCTGGCATGACGCCCGGCGACGCGCTGATTCACACCTTTTCCACGATGGGCCTGGGCGGCTTTTCCAGCCACGATGCAAGCTTCGGCTATTTCGATTCGCCTGCCATCGAGGCGGTGACCATCTTCTTCATGCTGCTCGCCGGCCTCAATTTCGCCAGCCACTTCATCGCTTTTCGCGCGCGCAGCCTGGCTGCCTACGGGGCCGACCCCGAAGCCAAGTGGTTCCTGTTCGTCACCATCGGCAGCATCCTCATGCTCGCCGCCTATCTTGTGGGCGCGGGAACCTACGAGGATTTTCCGACCGCGCTGCGCTTTGCGGCATTCAATACCGTGTCGATTGCGACCACCACTGGCTTCGCCAACACCGATTACAACCAGTGGCCGTTCTTCGCGCCGCTGTGGATGCTGTTCCTGTGCAGCTTCGCCACTTGTTCCGGTTCCACCGGCGGCGGCATCAAGATGGTCCGCGCCATCATCCTCTACAAGCAGGTGTTCCGCGAAATCGTGCGCGCCCTGCATCCGGCCGCAGTGCACCCGGTGAAGTTCGGCAACGAAGCGGTGCCCAACAACATCCTGTTCGCGGTGCTGGCGTTTGGCTTCATGTACATGGTTATCCTCGTTTCCATGACGCTGGTCATGTCCTTCACCGGGCTCGACATCGTCACGGCCTTTTCCGCCGTGGTAGCCTGCGTGAATAACACCGGCCCCGGCCTCAACGAGGTCGGGCCGGCCACGACCTACAAGTCGCTCACCGATGTCCAGATCTGGCTGTGCACCTTCGCCATGCTGCTTGGCCGGCTCGAAATCTTCACCCTGCTCGTCGTGCTGAGTCCGGCCTTCTGGCGCAAGTAGGCAGGTCGGCAAGCCGCAGGCTCAACATCAAGGAACACGAAATGGCCAGACCCAGAAACGACCGATTCCTGCGTGCGCTGCTGCGCGAACCTGTTGACTACACGCCGCTCTGGCTGATGCGCCAGGCCGGCCGCTACCTGCCCGAGTACTGCGAGACGCGCAAGCGCGCCGGCAGCTTCCTCGCGCTGTGCAAGTCGCCGCAACTGGCCTGCGAAGTCACCCTGCAGCCGCTGGCCCGCTACGACCTCGATGCCGCGATCCTGTTCTCCGACATCCTGACCGTGCCCGACGCCATGGGCCTCGGCCTCTACTTCGCCGAGGGCGAAGGGCCGAAATTCGAGCGCCCGCTGCGCGAGGAATGGGAGATCCGCAACCTCGCCGTACCCGATCCGAACGTCGAATTGCGCTACGTCATCGATGCGGTGGCCGAGATCCGCCGCGCGCTCGATGGCTCGGTGCCGCTGATCGGTTTTTCCGGCAGTCCCTACACGCTGGCCTGCTACATGATCGAAGGCGGCGCGTCGGACGACTTCCGCCGCATCAAGACCATGCTCTACAGCCGCCCCGATCTGCTGCACCACGTGCTCGACGTCACCGCGCAGGCCGTCACGGCCTACCTCAACGCGCAGATCGAAGCCGGCGCCCAGGCGGTGCAGATTTTCGACACCTGGGGCGGCTCGCTTTCGCATGCCGCATACCGCGAGTTCTCGCTCGCCTACATGACGAAGATCATCGCCGGCCTGAAGCGCAGCCACGACGGCGAGCGCATCCCGGTCATCGTCTTCACCAAGGGCGGCGGACTGTGGCTGGAAGACATCGCCGCCAGCGGCTGCGACGCGGTCGGGCTCGACTGGTCGATCGATATCGGCCAGGCGCGTGCTCGTGTCGGTTCCAAGGTCGCCTTGCAGGGCAACCTCGATCCGTCGGTGCTGTTCGGTGGCTCCGAGGTCGTGGCGCGGGAGGCGCGCCGGGTGCTCGACTCCTTCGGGCCGGGCAGCGGGCACGTATTCAATCTGGGCCACGGAATTTCACAGTTCACTCCACCTGAGGCCGTGACCGCACTGGTCGAGACTGTGCACGCGGCTTCGCGCGCCGCTCACCGGCCGGAAAGCAAGGGCTGACGGGCCTTCCGGCCACCCCGCCCGCACACAGCCAGCGGGTGCCGGTGTGAGGCGGAATAAGTACCTACTCACCCCGCAAGCCGTCGCGACCGCGGGCTGAGATGTGCATTCAGGGCGTTGACTTATTCACAGAATCGCGCTCCGCGTCGAATCAGCGCGATGATGAGGCGGTCGCCCGGGCTGCAGGGCGTAATGCATTGAATTACATGTATATTTTTTTCATGTAGTTTGTGCGTAGCACAATCGGCATGGTGCGTAAAGCAGTTGTCGGGCTCGAGGGACAGCAATTGCTCACACAGTTATCCACAGGCTATGCAGTAACGGATTTTGTAACGCTGCCGCAACGATTTACCCCCCTGATCGCGGAAGCGAATGAGGTTTCCGCGATAACCCCATGGCGAACAAGCCCATTTGCCACCACCATGCCGGCCTGAATGCCAATCGTCCGCATCGCCCTGCCGGTACCCCTGCCGCGAAGCTTCGATTACGTGGCCGACGACGCCACCGAGGCCGACATCGGCCGCTGCGTGCGTGTGCCCTTCGGCCAGGGCGAGAAGACCGGCGTCATCGTCGAACTGCCGCCGCAAGACGCTGCCTTTGCCGGCAAGTTGCGTGAAGTTCGCGCCGTCCTGCGCGAACTCCCGCCGCTCCCGCCCGACTGGCTAAGGCTTGCCCGATTTGCAAGTGCCTACTATCAGGCCCCGCTCGGCGAGGTGGTGTCGGCCTCGCTGCCGCCTGCGCTGCGCCGCGCCGCACTGGTGCCGCTGCGCGACCCCACCGCCGCCTGGCCGCTGGCGCTCACCGATAGCGGCCGCGCCACGCTCGCCGAACCGGGCCGCAACACGGTCGCACGGCGCATCCTCCAGCACATCGCCGAAGCCGGGCCGCAAACCCGCGCCGAACTGCGCGAGCATTTCGCCGCTTCGCCGACCGCCGGCAAGACCATCGGCGATCTGCTCGCGCAGGGCGCGCTCGAACCCGTCGCGCCCGCTCCGCTCGCCGCGCCGGACCGCCCGCCGCTGCGCCCGGCGCAGGACGCTGCGGTCGAACGCATCGCCGCCGACTTCGGCCGTTACGCCGCGTTTCTTCTGTACGGCGTCACCGGCAGCGGCAAGACCGAGGTCTACCTGCGCCTGATCGACCGCCTGCTCGAGCGTGGCGGTCAGGCGCTGCTGCTGGTGCCCGAAATCGGTCTCACGCCGCAGCTCGAGGCGCGCGTCGCGCAGCGCTTCCCCAACGCGCTGGTGGTCAGCCTGCACAGCGGCCAGTCCGACGGCGCCCGCTCGCGCGGCTTCGTGCAGGCGCTCACCGGCGCGGCCGACATCGTGCTCGGCACGCGGCTCGCGGTGTTCACGCCGCTGCCGCGCCTCGGCCTCATCGTGGTCGACGAAGAGCACGACGCCTCCTTCAAGCAGCAGGACGGCGTGCGCTACTCGGCGCGCGACCTCGCCGTATGGCGCGCGCACGATCTCGGCGTGCCGGTGGTGCTGGGTTCCGCCACGCCCGCGTTCGAAAGCTGGCATGCCGCCCGGCGCGGCCGCTACACGCTGGTCGAACTGCCCGAGCGCGCGCTGGCCGACACCCTGCCCGCCGTGAAGCTGATCGACACCCGCCGCATCCGGCTCGACAACGGCCTCTCGCCGCTGCTCATCGACGCGCTGCGCCAACGCCTCGCGCGCGGCGAGCAGAGCCTCGTCTTCCTCAACCGCCGCGGCTATGCGCCGGTGCTGTGCTGCTCGTTCTGCGGCTGGGTCAGCGCCTGCAAGGCCTGCTCGGCCAACCTCGTCTATCACGCGGCCGACCGCCGCCTGCGCTGCCACCACTGCGGCGCCGAAGGCGCGGTGCCCGAGCAATGCCCCTCGTGCGGCAACCAGGATCTGCAGCCCTTCGGCCGCGGCACGCAGCGGCTCGAAGCGCGCCTGGCCGAACTGCTGCCCGAGGCGCGCATCCTGCGCGTCGACCGCGACGCAGCGCGCACGCCCGCGATGTGGGCGCAGATGCTGGACAGCATCCACAACCACGAGGCCGACATCCTCGTCGGTACGCAGATGCTCGCCAAGGGCCACGACTTCGCGCGCCTCACGCTGGTCGGCGTGGTCGGCGCCGACGCCTCGCTGTTCGCTGCAGACTTCCGTGCCGCCGAGCGGCTGTTCGCGCAGCTCATGCAGGTCGGCGGCCGCAGCGGCCGCGCCGAACTGCCCGGCGAAGTGCTGGTGCAAACCGAATACCCGCACCACCCGCTCTACCAGGCGCTGGTCGCGCACGACTATCCCGGCTTCGCCGCGCTCCAGCTCGACGAACGCCAGGCCGCCGGCTTTCCGCCCTTCGCCGCGCACGCCATCCTGCGCGCCGAAGCGCCGCAGCTTGCCGGCGCGCTCGATTTCCTCCACTGCGCCGCCGCCGCGGCCGAACCGCTGCCCGACAGCGTCGTCTTCTACGACGCCGTGCCCATGCGCCTCGCCCGCCGCGCCAATATGGAGCGCGCGCAACTGCTCGTCGAATCCTCCAGCCGACGCGACCTGCAGGCGCTGCTCGCCGATTGGCTACCGAAACTTTATGCGCTCAAATCGCCGCGCGATTTGTTCTGGCATGTCGAGGTGGACCCGCTGGAGTTGTGAGCCTGAAATTGGGGGAACGAGAGCCGGGCGGACAAATCGAGAAACAGTCCCTATCCGACATCCGGGAGACTTCATGAGCGCCAATCCGACAATTCGCATGCGATCGCGCCTCAAATGAGCGGAAACCCGACACGCAGTCAATGCATCTCACAGCGGCGATGTCAGGGCAAATGCCGTGACAAACCGCCACTGCCAACCGACGAAGGCTGATAGAATCCATCGCGTGCGGGGGCGAAATTCGGCTTCATGCCGTGTGAGCCGCCGGCTTCGGCCAGCGGATCCTATACCTCCCACCCCCTATCCGACGCCCCCTGATCCACGATCAGGGGGCGTTTTTTGTTGTAGATAACCCCCTGCGCCCGCCTTCGATGCGGTCCAGATCCTCGATCTCGACCACCTTGTCCCATACCAGCTCGACGTAACGCGATTCGTCGCGTTCGTAGTGGCGCTGCAGTGCCCAAAGAAAGTAGTCCACCGCCTGCAGCCCGGCCTTCTGCGGCGGCGTGCTTGCGACGATGTGCACCTCGGCCGAGCGGCGAATGCCGTACTGGCTCTCGAAGCGGGCCTCGGCCTTCTCGATCGCGGAGCGAAACGCATGGGTGCGCGCCTTGTTGCCGCGCGTGGCAAAGCAGATCTCCAGCCGGTCGGCCAACGGGTGGTAGCGGCGGAACAGATCCTCCACCAGCGTGTCGTACAGCTCGTCGCCGCGGTAGCGGTAGCCGTCCTCGCGCTCGTTGCGCTGGCGCACGTAGGCCAGGAGCGCCATCTTGTGCCGCACCACGCCATAGAAGCGCAGGTCGAACTGCGACAGCACCTTGAACACCTCGCGCCGCACTTCGGGTACGTCGTCCTTGGCGTGGAAGGCCCGCGCGGTCTTGCCGCGCTCGGCCTGCATCGACGGCACGCGCTTGAAGTACGGGTCGGCCAGCAGGTCGGCGCGTAACTGTTCGAGCGCCCGGTGCAGCGCGGCCGGGTCTGCGACATCGAGCTTGCCGAGAATGAAGGTCTCCGAGTAGCTGTCGTGCCCGACAGCGTCTTCTTCTGCGACGCAATGCCCATTCGCCTCGCGCGCCGCGCCAACCTCGAACGCGCTGAACTGCTCGTTGAAACCTCCAGCCGCCGCGACCTGTTCTGGCATGTCGAGGTGGATCCGCTGAAGTCGTAGTCAGACGTACCGATGGCACGGAAGCCGCAGATTTACCCGTGATTCGCTTTTGATGACATACTTCAAATCATTAGTTACTTGGAGGTTGCTAAATGGCTACTCCGGCACGAGCAAAGGTGAAGCGAGCCGTTACTACAATAAAAACGACGGCTAAAGCGAACGAGACGAAATCCAAGGCAAGGAAGAAGTCTGCTGACAGTCGCATCCTTGAGCAGTACAACAAATATTTCATTGCACCACCGACAACCCCAGATTCATTCCGCATTTTTGATATCACCGATGGGTCTAGTGTGTCCTATTCGTCTCACACGTGATTGCTAAATGCCAAACTGGAATGACGTCCTAGCCGAGATAAATCAAGTACGCGCGCAGATAGCCGGAGCTAGTCCGCTAGACATCGTTCGACGTAAGTACTTGGCCGAACTAAGCACGTATACAGATCGAAACGTCATAGCGTACTACTCTGCGTGGTTGCAGAGGGGGCCGAATACGCCAAACTTGTCTATAAATGATTCCGACAAGAATGCCTTCATGGCGACTGTTCATGGGTTGGACCGATCTAAGGGCCTCGACCTAATACTTCACACACCGGGGGGATCGATCGCTGCAGCGGAATCCCTAGTCGACTACTTGCGGCGAATGTTCGGAACTGATATTCGAGCAATTGTGCCGCAGATTGCGATGTCGGCTGGCACGATGATGGCGTGTGCGTGCCGTGAGATCGTCCTTGGCAAGCAGTCGAATCTTGGTCCAATCGATCCCCAGATGAACGGGATGCCCGCCACTGGCGTACTTCGTGAATTTGAGCAAGCGATTCAGGAGATCAAAGCTGATCCGGCCCGAATCGCGGTATGGCAGGTGATTATTGGAAAGTACCATCCAACTTTTTTGCAGCAGTGCAAGAACGCGATCGAATGGTCCAAGACCGTAGTTGAAGAATGGCTGCGGACCGGCATGTTCGAGGGAGACCGAAGAGCGGCAGCCAAAGCCGCACGTATCGTCAAAGCGCTTACTGACGACGACTCAATGAAGAATCATGGTCGGCACGTTCATATCAATCAGTGTCGCGACCTGAAGTTGCGGATCGTAGATCTGGAGGCAGATCAACAGTTTCAAGATCTAGTACTTACAACGCATCACGCATTTATGCAGACCCTTGGCGAGGCCGGTCACGTGACCAAGATCGTCGAGAATCAGAAGGGTGTTGCACTCGTCTCCAGTTTCAACGGTTCCCCCCAGAATCCGCGACCCTAGCCGGGTATCGTTCGAGCGAGATGGGCTCGAGCGTGTTGATCACGGATGTGCTTCCAACGTGACCTTGACAAGTTTGCTGAACTAGGCGGATTCATTTGCTTGCGCTATGAAACCCGTGTTAAGTTCCGGCGCATGTCTGTTGGTCTTTCTGGCTCCCTGCTCCAACTTCTCGCCCGCACCCTCGCCGGCGTGCTGCTGTTCGCCCAACTGGTGACGGCGGCGCATGCCTGCGCGCTCGCGGCGCATGCGATGCCGGCGCAGGTGGCGGTGGCGCCGTCGCAGCATTGCCACGAGGAGCCGGGTTCGCCCGATCCGGGCGCGCTGTGCGCGCGCCATTGCAGTGCGGACGAGCAGTCGCCTTCGGCCTCGACGCCCGGTGTGGCGCCGATGCCGGCGATTGCGGTGCTGGTGGTGCCGCCGCTGGCGCCCGAGCAGTTGGCCTCCGCCAACGGCATCGCCAGCGCCAGCGACATCGCGCCGGCGACCGATCCGCCGCCGGCGATCCTGTTCCACGCTTTCCGCAGTTAGCCCCGCTCCAGCCTTGAAGCGGCGCGCGCCATTTCGGCTCGCGCCGACGTGTTCATTGCTGCAAGCGGAGGCATCATGTCTGTTCGTTCCATGTGGTTTGCCGGGGCCGTCGTCCTCGGTCTGTCGTCCGTCGCACCGGCAGGTGCGGCCGATGTCCTGACGCTGGCGCGCGTGCGCCAGCTTGCCGCGGCGGACCAGCCGCAGCTCGTCGCCCAGTCCGCCGCGGTGCAGGCGGCGCGCGAGACCGCGGTGGCCGAGGCGCAGCTGCCCGACCCGCGCCTCAAGCTCGGCCTGCAGAACGTGCCTGTGGATGGCTTCGCGCTGAATCGCGAGCCGATGACGCAGGCGATGGTGGCGGTCGAGCAGATGCTGCCCGGCGGCAACAAGCGCGCGCTGCGCGCCGCGCGCGCCGAGGCCGAGGCTTCGCAGATGAACGCCGAACTCGATGCGCGCCAGCGCCAGATCGAGCGTGACGCGGCGCTGGCCTTCGTGGCCCTGCGCGGCGCCCAGCGTCAGCTCGACATCGCGCGCCGGCTGTCGCGCGAATCGGCCAACCAGGTCGAATCGATGGCGCCCGCGCTGCGTACCGGAAAAAGCAGTCAGGCCGACTACTACGCCGCGCGCAACATGGTCACCATGGCGCACCACCGCGAGGTGGAACTTGCCGCGCAGGTTGGCCGCGCGCGGGCGGACCTTTCGCGCTGGATCGGCGCCGCGGCGAATGAACCCCTGGCCGACGAAGCCGAGCTGCCGTTGCCGCCGCCGAAACCGCTGTCGCGCGTGCTGGATGCGATGGAGCGCCATCCGGAACACACGATGGCCGCGCAGGCCGTCGGCGTGGCCGATGCCGAGGTCGCGCTGGCGCGCGAGGCGGGCCGGCCGGACAAGAGCATCGAGATCGGCTACGGGCGCCGCGCGCGCGCCTTCGGCGACATGGTGAGCATCCAGTTCGCGATGGATCTGCCGCTGTTCCAGCGCGATCGCCAGGATCGCGGTGTGGCCGCCCGCGTCGCGCAGCGCGAACGCGCACTGGCGCTGCAGCAGGATCACCTGCGCGCGCTGCGTGCCGAAATGGCGGGCGCATGGAACGACTGGCAGTCGGCGCAGGCGCGCCTGCGCCTGATCGCCGCCGAGCACGTGCCGGATGCCGCTGCGCGCACCGAATCGGCGCTGGCCGCCTATCGCGGCGGGCGCGGCGAGATGGCCGCGGTGATCGAGGCGCGCCGCGGCGAACTCGAAGCCCTGCTGCTGCAGGCCGAAGTGCAGGCCGCGCTGGAGAGAAGCCGCGTCCAGCTTGCCTATTACGAATCCACGCTCGGAGACACGCCATGAAAGGCGCACTCGGCACCACCCTCATCGCGATCGTCGCCGCTGCCGTCGGCGCCGGCGGTTATGCGCTCTATGCCAAACGCGTCGCCGCGCCGATGGCGCCTGCCACGGACGCAAACGCGCCGGCACGCATCGGCGAACCCTCGACGCCGCAATCGGGCAAGCCGCAAGGCGAGCGCAAGGTGCTCTACTGGCACGACCCGATGGTGCCGGGCCAGCGCTTCGACAAGCCGGGCAAGTCGCCCTTCATGGACATGGAACTCGTGCCGGTCTATGCCGACGAAGCGGTGGGCGGCACGGTCGCGATCGATCCGCGCGTGTTGCAGAACATCGGCGTGCGCTATGCCGAGGTCGAATCGCGCGCCGATGCGGCTTCGATCGAGGCAGTCGGCAACGTGCGCTTCGACGAGACGCGCATCGCGACGCTGCAGGCGCGCGTCGGCGGCTACATCGAGCGGCAGGGCGTGCGCGCCACCGGCGCGCCGGTCACGCGCGGCCAGGTGCTGGCCGAGATCACCGCGCCGGAGCTGGTGCAGGCGCAGGACGAACTGCTGGTCGCCAAACGGCTCGACGACGCGATGCTGATCGACGCCGCGAAAAGCCGCCTCGGCCTGCTCGGCATGTCGAACGCGCAGATCGACGCCGTGGCAAACGGCGGGCGCGTGCAGCGCAGCGTCGCGATCGTCGCGCCCGCGTCGGGCATCGTCACCGAGATCCTCGCGCGGCCGGGCATGAACGTCGCGGCCGGCGCGCCGCTGTTCAGCTTCGCCTCGCTCGACAGCGTGTGGGTGGTGGCCGAGGTGCCCGAGCGCGATGCGGCCGGCATCGCGCCGGGGCGGGAGGCGCAAGTAAGTTTCGCCGCCCTGCCCGGCGAAAGCTTCAAGGGTCGGGTCGAATTCATCTACCCGGAAGTCGCCGCCACCACGCGCACCGCGAGTTTGCGTGTCGCGCTGCCCAACCCGCAGGGCCGCCTGCGGCCGGGTATGCTCGCCACGCTGCGCTTCGCCGCTGGCGCGGCGAAGCCGGCGTTGTGGGTGCCGGGCGAGGCGGTGATCCGCACCGGCACGCGCAGCGTCGTGCTGGTGGCCGAGGATGGCGGGCGCTTCCGCCCGGTCGACGTGGTGACCGGCGCCGAGCGCGACGGCCGCACCGAGATCCGCGAGGGCCTCGCCGCCGGCGCGAAGGTCGTCGCCTCCGGCCAGTTCCTCATCGACTCCGAGGCCAGCCTCAAGGGCGTGCTGTCGCGCATGTCGTCCGCGTCGGCGCCGGCTGCAAATGCGGCACCTGGGCCGACGCTCGCGCAGGGCAAGGTCGATGCGCTCGACCGCGCCAAGGCCGGCATCACGCTGACGCACGGACCGATTCCCTCGGTCGACATGCCGGGCATGACGATGGGTTTCCGCGTCGACCCGCCGCGCCTGCTCGATGGCGTGCAGCCGGGGCAGGAAGTCGAGTTCGATGTGGTGAAGCGCGACGACGGCTACGTCGTCACCACGCTGCGGCCGAAAGCCGCGGCGCCGGCATCGCCCGCACACGAGCACAAGCACTGAGGCACGACGATGATTGCGAACCTCATCCGCTGGTCGATCGCCAACCGCGTGCTGGTGCTGCTGGCCACGCTGGTCGTCGCCGCGGCCGGCACGGTGGCCATGCTGCGCACGCCGGTCGACGCGATCCCCGACCTCTCCGACGTGCAGGTGATCATCCGCACCACCTATGCCGGCCAGAGCCCGCGCGTGGTCGAGGACCAGGTCACCTACCCGCTGACCACCACCATGATGTCGGTGCCGGGCGCCAAGGCGGTGCGCGGCTTTTCCTTCTTCGGCGATTCGTTCGTCTACGTGCTGTTCGAGGACGGCACCGACCTCTACTGGGCGCGCTCGCGCGTGCTCGAATACCTGAACCAGGCGCAGAGCCGCCTGCCGGCCGGCGTGCGGCCCGAGCTGGGGCCGGATGCCACCGGCGTCGGCTGGATCTACCAGTACGCGCTCATCGATCGCAGCGGCCGGCTCGACCTCGCGCAACTGCGCGCGCTGCAGGACTGGTTCCTCAAGTACGAACTGCGCAGCGTGCCGAACGTGGCCGAGGTCGCCAGCGTCGGCGGCATGGTGAAGACCTGGCAGATCGTGGTCGATCCCGACAAGCTGCGCGGCTACAAGCTGCCGCTCGCGATGGTGGTCGACGCGGTGAAAAAGGCCAACGCGGAAGCCGGCGGCTCGGCGATCGAGATGGGCGAGGCCGAGTACATGGTGCGCGCCACCGGCTACCTGAAGTCGGCCGACGATTTCCGCGCCATCCCGGTCGGCGGCGAAGGCACGACGCCGGTGCTGCTGGGCGACGTGGCGCGCATCCAGGCCGGTCCGCAGATGCGTCGCGGCATTGCCGAACTCGACGGCGAAGGCGAGGTGGCGGGCGGCGTCATCGTCATGCGCTCGGGCAAGAACGCGCGCGAAACCATCGAACTGGTCAAGGCGCGGCTGGAGGCGCTCAAGCCCTCGCTGCCGAAAGGCGTGGAGATCGTGCCGGTGTACGACCGCTCGGGCCTGATCGAGCGCGCGATCGACACGCTGAAGGAGAAGCTGGTCGAGGAATTCATCGTCGTCGCCGTGGTGTGCGCGCTGTTCCTCATGCACCTGCGTTCGTCGCTGGTCGCCATCCTCTCGCTGCCGGTCGGCGTGCTGGTGGCCTTCATCGTCATGCGCGTGCAGGGCATCAACGCAAACATCATGTCGCTCGGCGGCATCGCGATCGCCATCGGCGCCATGCTCGACGCGGCGATCGTGATGATCGAGAACGCACACAAGCATCTCGAACACTGGCGCCGCGACCAGCCGGATGACGCGGAGCCCGACTTCGCCACCCGCGCGCGGCTGATCGCCGATGCCGCCGCCGAGGTCGGCCCGGCGCTGTTCTTCAGCCTGCTGATCATCACGCTCTCGTTCCTGCCGGTGTTCACGCTCGAAGCGCAGGAAGGCCGCCTGTTCGCGCCGCTGGCCTACACCAAGACCTGGGCGATGGCCGCGGCCGCCGGCCTCTCGGTGACGCTGGTGCCGGTGCTGATGGTGTGGTTCATCCGCGGTCACATCCGCGCCGAGGAAGACAACCCGCTCAACCGCTGGCTGATCGCCGCATACCGGCCCGTGCTGCGCGCCGCGCTGACGCATCCGTGGCTGGTGGTGGCGATCGCCTTGCTGGCACTCGTCGCGACGGTTGTCCCTGCCCGGCAACTCGGCAGCGAATTCATGCCGCCGCTCGACGAAGGCGACCTGCTCTACATGCCGACCACATTGCCCGGCATCGGCCCCGGCAAGGCGGCCGAATTGCTGCAGCAGACCGACCGCATCATCAAGACCTTTCCCGAAGTGGCGCGCGTGTTCGGCAAGGTCGGCCGCGCCGAGAGCGCGACCGATCCGGCGCCGCTCGAGATGATCGAAACCACC
>JAEUNL010000070.1 GCA_016791115.1 Rhodocyclaceae bacterium | reverse complement strand
CCAGCGCCAGCCGAGAATGATGACGAAGCCGATCAGGACCGTGTCGATGGTCATCGTGCCGGTTACCGCGATGCCATAGGCCGCGGCCAGGTTGCTCGAATTGCCGAATCCGATCACCAGCCCCATCACCGCAAGGTAGAGAGTCCAGTTGGTAAAGGGTACATAGATCTGGCCCTGAGCCTTGTCCGAGGTTTGCCGGATCTCCATGCGAGGAAGAAAGCCCATCTGCACCGACTGCCGCGCTACCGAAAAGGCGCCCGAGATCACGGCCTGCGACGCGATTACGGCCGCCGCCGTCGCCAGCAGCACCATCGGCATCTGTCCCCATTCAGGCGCCAGCAAGTAGAACGGGTTTTCGATGGCTTTGGGATCTTCGAGCAGCAGGGCCCCTTGTCCGAAGTAATTGATCACCAGTGCTGGCAGCACGAAGCCGAACCAGGTCAGGCGGATCGGGAAGCGGCCGAAATGACCCATGTCGGTATAGAGCGCTTCGCCGCCGGTGACGGCAAGGACCACCGTACCCAGGGCGAGGAACGCGACGTGGAAATCGGTCAGCAGGAAATTGAGCGCATAGGCGGGATTCAGCGCCGCGAGCACGTGCGGGTAGTGGGCAATCGACTTCATGCCGAGGATTGCCAGCACGGCGAACCAGACGATCATGATGGGTCCGAAGGCCAGTCCGACGACGCCGGTGCCGCGCCGCTGGACCAGGAACAGGCCGGTCAACACGCCTGCGGTGATCGGGAGCACGAACTTGCTCAACTCGGGTTCGACGACGTTGAGCCCCTCTACCGCCGAGAGCACCGAGATTGCCGGCGTGATCATGCTGTCGCCGAAGAACAGCGCGGCAGCGAAGATGCCCAGCATGGTCACGGCCCAGCGCATCTTCTTGTTGCTGCGGGTGAGTTCTGAAACAAGGGCGAGCAGTGCGAGCGAGCCGCCCTCGCCACGGTTGTCGGCCCGCATGATGATGGCGACGTACTTGAGCGACACCAGTGCCATGATGGTCCAGAACATCAGCGACAGGACGCCGAGGATGTTGGCTTCGACGACGGCAATCGGATGGTGCCCGGCGAAGGTTTCCTTCATCGCGTAGAGCGGGCTGGTGCCGATGTCGCCGTACACCACGCCGATGGCGCCGATGACGAGCGCCGAGAGGTTTTTCTTTGACGTTGATTGCGACATGGTCGCCGCTCCCTGAAGTGCATCCCGGCTGTTCTGCGCGGCTGGCGCCGACAGCTTCTATGTTGCAGTGCGATTCTGACGCATCCAGACCCGCGCGGGGCGGGATTCAGCGATTTGCCCCCGCCTTGGCTCGCCAGTCGTGCGCAAAAGCAACGGCCGCAGCCATGAAGGTGTCGAAATCAGCCTCGAAACCACCGTAGCCGGACAACAGTTCGTCCACGCCGCCGGCAAGTGGGTTGGGACGGGTCAGCCGATGGCGGGAAATGCCGTCCAGCGCCGTGCCGATGCCGGCGGCGCAGGCGTAGGAAACCAGCCAGTTCTGTTCGCGCATGTGCGGCAGCATGCCGCGCAGCCTTGGCGGGAGGATGGCGGCGTGGTCTGCGAGCAGTGCATAGGTTTCTTCGGCGAATTCCCCGAGGGGCTGGCTGCAGTAGCGCAGCCAATGCCGAGCGAGAAAATGATCGTAGAACATGTCGATCATGACCCCCGCGTAGCGTCTGCGCTGCGCGCTCACGCGACGGCGGCTGGCCTGGAACGCGGGGTGCGTGTCGGCGTAGCGGTCGATCTGACGGTGCAGGGCGATGCCCGCGACGACCCCCGGTGGCAGGCGCGGGTCGAATCCATCGGGCGTGCCTTTGACGAAATCGCCCAGCAGGCCACCCAGGCGCGACTCGGGGTCGGGCCCCGCGAGCAGGGCATGGGCCAGGTAGTTCACGTGCGAGAAGGCAGGAATTGTGTAAGCAAAGTTTGCCACATCGTCCCGAGGGTAGCGCGAGGGCTATGATTCAAAAGGGAGTAGATGATTTGCATGCCCTTGTGCGACGGGCCGTCGCGAGGTGGGGCAAGGAGGGAGCATGAAGACGAAGTACAGGTTGCTGGCCGGCGTGGCGCTGGCGCTTGCTGCCGGCGTCGTTCAGGCGGACCGGGGCGGGCGCCACGGTGGGCACTGGCACGGGCCGCGCGTCGGTGTGGTGATCGGCGCGCCGTTCGGATGGTATGGACCGCCTTTCTGGTACGGGCCGCCGTACTGGTACGAACCGCCGGTGGTCGTGCAGTCGCCGCCGCCGGTTTATATCGAGCGCGGCGCCGATGTCGCTGGCAGCGAACCGGAGCCGTATTACTGGTATCACTGCGGCAAGCCGGAAGGCTATTACCCGTACATCAAGGATTGTCCGGGCGGGTGGAAGAAGGTCGTGCCCACTCCGCCGTCCAATTGAAAGGAAGGCAGGAACAACATGAAACGCCCGACGATCGTGGCGGCGGCATTGGTACTCGCCGGCTGCACCACACTACCGACCGGACCGAGCATGCTGGTGTTGCCGGGAACGGGTCGCAACTTCGACGAGTTCCGCGCCGACGACGCACAGTGCCGGCAGTATGCACAGGATCAGGTGTCGGGAATGACGGCAGACCGCGCGTCGACCGACGCGGGCGTCAAGAGCGCCGTCGTTGGCACCGTGATCGGCGCGGCTGCCGGCGCAGCGATCGGCGGTCATCGCGGTGCTGGCGTAGGTGCGGGAACGGGGCTGCTGATCGGCAGCGCAGCTGGGGCGGAATCGGCCGGCATGTCGGGCTACGGCGCCCAGCGTCGCTATGACAATGCATTCATCCAGTGCATGTACGCGCACGGCCACCGGGTGCCGGTGAGCGGCAACTATTCGCCCGAGCGGCCGCGCCAGCCGTACTACCCGCCTCCGCCGCCGCCCGGATACCAGCAGAAGTAGATTTCCGCAATTTCACGCAGCGGCCGGGTTTCCCGGCCGTTGTTCTTTGCGGCATGCCTGAAGGGCGCGTGGACAGGCGATCTTCGAGCAAGCATCCCTAGAAGGCCCGTCCTGCCTGTCTTTCAGGCGCTCATGCTCTTTTGCCCTGTTGCGTGCGATCAGGTGATTCCACGATGGTCAGTCAGGTTCGGTTCGACTAAAGTCCACCCAAAAGCGAACCCGCCGGATGGAGGAGATGCAGCGGGTCGCGCGCGGAGCGCCACGTTTCAATCGGAGCCGGCTTCGGCCCGGTTGCGGCGATTCTGTCATGTCCCCCAACGAGATCCGGCCGTCACGCCCGAGCGTCGCGGCCGGGCGTGCAGTTCGACAAGGGAGGATGCATGTTCCAGGTTCGCATACACGGGCGTGGCGGGCAGGGCGTCGTGACGGGCGCCGAGATGCTCTCGATCGCTGCGTTTCTCGGGGGGCGTCATGCGCAGGCGTTTCCCAGCTTCGGGTCCGAACGTACCGGCGCGCCGGTGGTGGCGTTCTGCCGCATGGACGACAAGCCGATCCGGCTGCGCGAGCCGATCATGGAGCCCGACGCGCTGATCATCCAGGACCCGACGCTGCTGCATCAGGTCGATCTGTTTGCCGGGCTCAGGCGCGACGGCTACATCCTGATCAACACCAACCGAAGTTTCGACGAGTTGGGTCTCGGCGAATTCGTGAAGGACTTTCGCCACGACCGCCTGCTCACCGTACCGGCGACCGAGATTGCCCTGAAGCACGTGGGACGCCCGGTGCCGAACGTGCCGTTGCTCGGTGCTTTCGCGGCACTCGGCGGTCTGGTCACGATCGACGCCGTACATTCGGCAATCCGGGAGAAGTTCTCCGGCAAGCTTGCGGAAGGCAATGTCGCCGCAGCGGACGCCGCGTGCCGGTTCGTACTCGAGGAAGAGGAGGCCGCGCGTCATGCTCAAGCAAACTGAAGGATCGCGTGCCGTTGCCGAGGCCGTCGCCTTGTGCCGGCCCGAAGTGATCTGCGCCTACCCGATCAGCCCGCAGACGCACATCGTCGAAGGACTGGGCGAGATGGTGAAATCCGGCGCGTTGTCTCGCTGCGAGTTCATCAACGTCGAATCGGAATTTGCCGCAATGAGCGTGGCGATCGGCGCCTCCGCCGCTGGTGCGCGCGCCTACACTGCGACCGCTTCGCAGGGCTTGCTGTTCATGGCCGAGGCGGTCTATAACGCGTCCGGCCTCGGACTGCCGATCGTGATGACGGTGGCCAACCGCGCGATCGGCGCGCCGATCAACATCTGGAATGACCATTCGGATTCGATGAGTCAGCGCGACTGTGGCTGGATCCAGCTGTTCGCGGAGACCAACCAGGAGGCGCTCGATCTGCACATACAGGCGTTCCGCCTCGGCGAGGAGCTTTCGCTGCCCGTGATGGTGTGCATGGACGGCTTCATCCTGACCCATGCCTACGAGCGCGTCGACATGCCGACGCAGCAGCAAGTCGACGCCTATCTGCCGCCCTACGAGCCGCGCCAGGTGCTCGATCCCGATGCACCGGTGTCGATCGGCGCGATGGTCGGCCCGGAGGCGTTCATGGAGGTGCGTTATCTCGCTCATGCCAAGCAGATGCAGGCGCTCGAACTGATTCCGCAGCACGCGGCCGAGTTCCGCTCCATCTTCGGTCGTGACTCGGGCGGCCTTGTGCGCCCCTATCGCTGCGAGGATGCCGAGACCATCGTCGTCGCCCTCGGGTCGGTGCTGGGCACGGTCAAGGACACGGTAGACGAACTGCGCGATTCCGGCGAGCGCGTCGGCGTGCTCGGCATCACCTCGTTCCGGCCGTTCCCGCTCGCCGCGGTTCGCGAGGCGCTGGAGGGCGCGCAGCGCGTGGTGGTGCTCGAAAAGAGCCTCGCCGTCGGCATCGGTGGCATCGTGTCGACCAACGTGCGCATGGCGCTCTCCGGTTTGCATCTGCACGGCTACACGGTAGTGGCAGGCCTCGGCGGCCGGGCGATCACACGCGCCAGCCTGCACCGCATGCTGCGCGACGCGATCGCGGACAGGCTGGAGCCGCTGACCTTCCTCGATCTCGACTGGAAGCTGGTCAACAACGTACTGGCGCGAGAGAAGCAGCAGCGCCGCTCCGGGCCGATCGCCGAAGGCATGTTGCGCGACGTCGGTGTCGTCGCATCGCGAGTGAGTTGAGGAGCGCGTGAAATGAGTACCCAAGCAATCAAGTTCTATCAGACCGGCACCTTCACGGTTGGCAACCGCCTGCTCGATCCGGCGCAGCGAAGCGTACAGGCGACGGTTGCCCGTACCAACTCGATCAACTCCGGCCATCGCGCCTGCCAGGGCTGCGGCGAGGCCCTCGGCGCGCGCTACGCGATCGATGCCGCAATGGCGGCGACGAACAACCGCCTGATCGCCGCCAATGCGACCGGTTGCCTTGAAGTGTTTTCGACGCCGTATCCGGAAACCTCGTGGCAGATTCCGTGGATCCATTCGCTGTTCGGCAACACCGCGGCGGTCGCGACCGGCATGGCTGCAGCGCTCAAGGTGAAGGGGCGTGGCGACGTGCGCGTGGTCGCGCAGGGTGGCGACGGCGGCACCACGGACATCGGCTTCGGTTGCCTGTCAGGCATGTTCGAGCGCAACGACGACGTGCTCTATATCTGCTATGACAACCAGGCCTACATGAACACCGGCGTGCAGCGATCGTCGGCCACGCCACCTGCGGCGCGCACCGCGACGACGATGTCGGTCGGAGCACATCCGGGCAATGTGTTCGGGCAAGGCAAGGACTTGCCGGCGATCGCCATGGCGCATGGAATACCCTATGTCGCGACGGCGACCGTCGCCGACCTGCGCGATCTGGAGGCGAAAGTGGAGAAGGCAATGTCGATCCACGGCGCGCGCTACATCCACATCCTCGTGCCGTGCCCGCTGGGCTGGGGAACGGCATCGCACGAGACGATACGGATTGCGCGGCTTGCGCGAGAGACGGGGTTGTTCCCGGTATTCGAAGCGACATATGGCGAAGTCACCGGCGTCTCGAAGATCCGCCATCGCCTGCCGGTCGAGGATTACCTGAAACCGCAGCGGCGTTTCGCGCATCTGTTCGCGCCCCATCCCGACATCGAGACGATTGCGCGAATTCAGCAGATGGCGGACCGCAACATACGCAAGTTCGGATTGGTCGAGGGGGGGGCGCAATGAGCAAGGTCGTGCAGGACAAGCCGTTCGCCATTACGCTCGACGCCGGGTCTTCGCTTGCCAACCATACGGGGTCGTGGCGCACGATGCGGCCGGTTTATCTGGATCGCATCCCGCCCTGCAATCACCAGTGTCCGGCAGGCGAGGACATTCAGGGCTGGCTGTTCCATGCCGAGAGCGGCGACTACGAGAAGGCGTGGCGCCATCTGGTGCTGAACAACCCGTTCCCCGCGATCATGGGGCGCGTCTGTTATCACACCTGCGAATCGGCATGCAATCGCGGCAAGCTCGATGAAGCGGTGGGCATCAACTCGGTCGAGCGTTTTCTGGGCGACGAGGCGATCCGGCGCGGCTGGGCGTTCGAGCCGCCGACATCGTCGTCCGGCAAACGCGTGCTGGTGGTCGGCGCCGGACCGTCGGGCTTGTCGGCTGCGTACCACCTGCGGCGTCAGGGCCATGCGGTGACGGTGCGCGAGGCCGGTCCGCTCCCGGGCGGCATGATGCGCTTCGGCATACCCAAATATCGCCTGCCACGCGACGTGCTGGACGCCGAAGTCAAGCGGATTGCCGAAATGGGTGTGGTGATCGAATACAACGCCAAGGTGAGTGACATCCTTGCCGCGATGCGGGACGGTTTCGATGCGGCGTTCCTCGCGGTGGGCGCGCACATCGCAAAGCGCGCGTTCATTCCGGCCGGAGACTCGGCCAAGGTACTCGACGCCGTGTCCGTCCTGCGTTCGCTCGAGGGCGAGGAACAGCCGATGCTGGGCCGTCGAGTGGTCGTCTATGGCGGCGGCAACACCGCAATCGACATGGCACGTACCGCGAAGCGACTCGGCGCATCGGAGGCGATCATCGTGTACCGCCGTACGCGCGAGCGCATGCCGGCGCACGACATGGAGGTCGAAGAGGCGCTGCAGGAGGGCGTGATGGTCAAGTGGCTCTCGACCATCCGGCAGGCCGGCGAGTCGAGCCTGACGATCGAGAAAATGCGCCTGGACGAGAAAGGCAACCCGGTGCCGACCGGCGAATTCGAAACGCTGGAAGCCGATTCGCTGGTGCTTGCGTTGGGACAGGATGTCGATCTGTCGCTGATCGAGCGGGTGCCCGGGCTGGAAATTCGCGATGGTGTGGTACAGGTTGACCGGCAGATGATGACCGCCTACCCGGGAATATTCGCA
>JAEUNL010000032.1 GCA_016791115.1 Rhodocyclaceae bacterium | reverse complement strand
TCCAGCCAAATGCCCAACTCTCGCCAGACATCCATGAACCTCGCCCCGATAAGAACTCAGCTCACGACTACATCAACCAACTCAACCCACCACAGCACCCACACCTATCGGCTGTTCTAACTGTTAAAGATCGTTCCGCTTCAAGCACTTGGCTGGATTGCGGCGCTGCGATGTGCAGCGAAGAGGTGCGCATTATACAGGCCGGCGTTTGCCCGTCAACACTTTCTAGAAAGATTTTTTGGACAACTCGAAGCCGCCCGCAAATCCCGATGTTTACGCCAGATGCACGCGAGCAAACTTCCGCTTGCCGACCTGCAATACAACCGTAACGCCCTTCGAAAGTGACATCGCACGATCAGAAACCTTGTCGCCATCCAGACGAACACCGCCTTGTTCGATCATGCGAATGGATTCGGAAGTACTGCCTGTCAGGCCAGCCTGCTTCAGGATATTGCCGACAGGCATTGAGTCTCCGGCGCATACCAACGTGACTTCCGGCATGTTCTCGGGAAGCCCCCCCTGACGGAAGCGTGCCTCGAAATCGATGAGCGCATTGTCAGCAGCTCGCCTATCGTGGAAGCGCTCGACAATCTCCTGCGCCAGGAGAACCTTCACATCGCGCGGATTGCGCCCCTCTCCGATTTGCTGCCTGAACAAGGCAATCTCCTGCGCAGGGCGGAACGAAAGCAATTCGAAGTAACGCCACATCAGATCATCCGATATCGACATCAATTTCCCGAAAATCTCCTGTGCCGACTCTGCGATACCCACATAATTTCCGAGCGACTTCGACATCTTGTTGACGCCATCGAGTCCTTCGAGCAGAGGCATCATCAGAACAACCTGGGGGGATTGCCCTGCATGCTTCTGGAGTTCGCGTCCGACCAGCAGATTGAACTTCTGGTCGGTCCCTCCAAGTTCAACATCTGCACGCATCGCAACCGAGTCGTACCCTTGACATAACGGATACAGAAACTCGTGGATCGCAATTGACTGGTTCCCTCGAAAGCGCCTTCCGAAATCGTCCCGCTCCAACATGCGCGCCACCGTATGCTGCGCAGCGAGACGAATCATCCCGGCAGCCCCCAAGCTTTCCATCCAGGTGGAGTTGAAGCACACCTCCGTCTTGTCTGGATCCAGAATCTTGAACACCTGCTCCTGATAGGTCCGGGAGTTGACTTCGATCTGCTCGCGGGACAAAGGAGGGCGCGTTGCATTCTTTCCCGTAGGATCACCAATCATCCCGGTGAAGTCGCCAATCAGAAAAAGAACTCTATGGCCGAGCTCCTGAAAATGACGCAGCTTGTTGATGAGAACCGTATGTCCGAGATGCAGATCCGGTGCCGTCGGATCGAAACCGGCCTTCACACGCAACGGCCTTCCGGTCTTTAGTCTCTCGAGCAGCTCAGCTTCAAGAAGCAATTCCTCAGAACCGCGCCTGATCAATGACAAATCAGCTTCAAGCACTCCATCCACCCCGTGCAATTCAAATTATTGGCAATTGGTGCGCGGCCGTTAATTTGCTAGACTCCGGCCTGTTTTTGCTGGCGAGTTCAAACTGCCATGTGCAAGGAAAAGAGTCGAATCTTAGCCCAACTGGGGGATCCCGTCGGAAATCGTCGATTCCACCGCTGGATCCTTGGCGGAGCCGCCGCGCTTTCGCTCCTTTCAGTCGTCACCACGTTTGCCAATACGGCGCGAACCACGGATGTGTATCTGCCAGCGCAATCCATACTGGTTCAGGTTTCCCAGCCCGCCCCGACAACGTCGTCCAACGATGGATTGCATTTTTCGCGGGAAGAACGTATTCGGCCGGGAGACACCATTTCCAGCATCGTTCGTCGCCTCGGAATCGACGATTCCAAGGCTGAGGCTTTCCTGCGCACGGATACGGTTGCGCGCACCCTTCAGTCGAAACTGAAGGCCGGGCAAATGGTCAGCGCGCGCTTCGACGAACGAGGGGAACTTCATACCCTCCAGTTTCCGATTCCCGGGTCGGACCGCGCCGTCAATATCGAGCGCAATGGAAGTGAATTGAAGGCGCGCGAATCCGACTTATCGCTCGAAACCCGGACGCTGACTCGCGTCGGCACGATTCGTTCGTCTTTGTTCGCAGCGGCCGATGAGATCGACCTCCCCGATTCGGTCGCAATCCAATTGGCGGAAATTTTCGGTGGCGAAATCGATTTCCATACGGATTTGCGCCGCGGCGATCGTTTTGTCGTTGTTTACGAAAGCCTTGCGTATAGCGGCCGAGAAGTGAAACCGGGGCGTGTTCTGGCGGCGGAGTTCGATAACGCTGGCACGACGTACCAGGCTATCTGGTACGACGGACAGCCCGGTTCGGGAGGTTATTACACCCCTGAAGGGCGCAGCCTGAAGAAGGCTTTCCTGCGCTCACCGCTTGAGTTCTCGCGCGTATCGTCAGGATTTTCGATGCGACTACATCCGATCCATGGAGACTGGCGGGCACACAAAGGGGTGGATTACGCCGCGCCGATCGGCACCAGCGTCCGCGCCACGGCCGACGGTCATGTCGAATTCCTCGGACAACAGCGGGGCTATGGAAACTTCATTATCCTGCGCCACCACGATCGGTACTCGACGGCCTATGGACACCTGAACAGCTTCGCGTCGGGCATTCGCCAAGGAAGCCGCGTTGCTCAAGGGGATGTGATTGGTTACGTCGGGCGCACCGGCTGGGCAACCGGCCCACACCTGCACTATGAATTCCGTATTGCCAACGTACATCAGGATCCGCTTTCGGTGGCCCTTCCGATCAATCATGCGCTCTCCGGATATGGGCTGGACGACTTCAGGTTGACAGCTCAACCGATGCTGACGCGGTTCGAAATGATGAATGGCATCAAGACTGCCAAACTGGATTGAACGGTCCGGTAAGCAAAAAGAAGAAGGACGCCTCAGCGTCCTTCTTCTTTAAGGGCTTAGACAGACTCACACCGAAAACGACGATCCACAACCGCAAGTACTGGTCGCATTGGGATTCTTGATGACGAACTGCGCGCCCTCAAGCCCCTCCTGATAGTCGATCTCGGCGCCCGATAGATACTGGAAGCTCATGGGGTCGATCAACAGCGTCACACCGTTCTTTTCCATGACTGTATCATCTTCGTTGGTTACTTCATCAAAGGTGAATCCGTACTGAAAACCGGAGCAACCACCACCGGTTACAAAAACTCGCAGTTTGAGATCGGGGTTGCCTTCCTCAACGATCAGCTCCTTCACCTTACTGGCTGCGCTGTCGGTAAAAACAAGGGAGTTCGGCAAATCGGTGATCGCATTCATCTGGGACACTCCAAAATTCATCTAACTAACACGCATGCGCTGGTCACGCATGCTACTTGCTGGCCGCCAATTTCAATTCGACAGCTTTCGTTCCGCCCGCTTGATGAACCAGCCGCCCCTGCACTACCGCCCCTAAGTGCATCTCCAGCGAAGTGTAGAACACATCACCTGAGACCCGGGCACTTGGCTGTAGTTCAAGAAATTCGGTCGAAGTGACCGGCCCTGCCACTGTACCGTTGATCACAAGGTGGGAGACATGTATTTCGCCCTCGACCCGGGCGCGTTCGCTGATGACGAGCATGCCCTGAGAGTCTGCAGCCGACCGGACGTTGCCCTTGACCTCACCGTCGATGCGCAACCCGCCCGCAAACGTCAAATCTCCCGCGACAGAGGTACCGGCGCCAATCAAACTGTCGATGCGGCCATTGGGCTTATTCGACTTCTTGGAGAACATCGCACCTCCTAACCAAGATTGAAAACCTTCGCGACCTTGGTCGCGCCGTCTTCGAGAAGCCTGACCTCAACGCTTGTAACCTGCGCACCGTGCGGCACCTCGAAATTGCCATCGACACGCTGGAAGTGCTTGAAATTCAGCCGGAACTGCTCCTTCTTCTGCTCTCCCGGCGATGGAAAATTCATGATAGCAGCTTTGCCTTGATGGCGCAGTTTGACAACAAGCTGAAGCTGGCCGTGGAACTCTCGCTCCCGCTCTGATTTGCTCGCTCCGCGAACCGCAATCAGCATCCGATAGCGATATCGAGGGCCCCCTCCATCCGGCTCCACGGTAAACCCACTGATGGTCGCATCCGAAACTGCCCCCTCCACCTCGGTAAGGCTTTCAAAAAGCGAGAGATCCTCTTTCAGCCTGACGTTTTCCGCCTCCAGTATTTTCAGCTGGCGCTCGATCTGTTCCCTGGTAGTCCGCTCTATCTGCAGGGTACTTCCGGCCGACTGAGACACACTGCGGTGCTGCGCCAGTTCGCCTTCCAGCGCATCGATGCGTTCCCGCAGACGGGACAGTTCAGCAACCGCATCACCGGAAGTTCGCCCGAAAGGTCCGACCATGACAGCTGCACCGGCCAATCCAGCGACTGTTAGCACGGCCGGCAAACCGAATCTCAAATACCAGGGTACATGCGTACGAATCGCCACACGTGGTGCCGCAGCACCAAAACGGCGCCGCACGAGCCTCCGCAACATCAAGGCAGCACGGGAATCTGGGACAGCCCTGCGCACTCTTCAAATCCGAACATGATGTTCATGTTCTGCACGGCCTGACCAGCCGCGCCCTTGACAAGATTGTCGATGACGGAAAGCACCACGATCATGTCTTGCCCTTGCGGTCGATGGACCGCAATTCGACAAATGTTCGACGCTCGTACCGATCGGGTTTCCGGATGGCTTCCTGGCGGCAACACATCGACGAACGGCTCTTGCTCGTAGCGTTTCTCGTACAGAGCTTGCAGATCGATCTGATCGGAGCCGTTCAGCCTCGCATACAGGGTTGCATGAATGCCCCGAATCAGCGGCGTAAGGTGCGGAACAAAGGTCAAACCCACTGTCCGACCCGCCAATTGAGACAGACCTTGTCGAATCTCCGGAAGGTGTCGGTGCCCCGGAACGCCATATGCCTTGAAGTTGTCCCCCGCCTCGGCAAACAACGTGTGCACTTCCGCTTTGCGCCCAGCCCCGGATACACCTGACTTGGCATCGGCGATCAGGTTGTCCGCATTGACCAACCCGGCTTCCAGCAATGGCAGGAAACCGAGTTGAGTGGCCGTTGGATAGCATCCTGGGTTCGCGACGAGTTTCGCTTCGCGTATCGCTTCCCGATTCAACTCGGGCAGGCCATAAACGGCTTCTGCAACGAGTTCCGGCGCAGCATGTTTCATACCGTACCACGTTTCCCATTCCGCGATGTCCTTGATGCGGAAATCGGCTGCAAGGTCGATCACACGGACGCCCAGGCGCAAGAGATCCGCCGCCTGCTTCATTGCGATCCCGTTGGGGGTTGCAAAGAATACGAGATCGCACTGGTCAAGCGGCGCGTCTGCAGGATCCACGAACTTCAGATTCACCCGCCCACGGAGGCTCGGAAACATTTCTGCAACGGGTAAGCCGGCTTCGCCCCGCGAAGTTATGACGTTCAAAGCGACGGACGGATGTTGCGCCAGCAAACGAAGAAGTTCGACGCCCGTGTAACCTGTACCGCCGACAACACCAACCTTGATCATCTGCAACCCCATGGTCGTTCTATCGAATGCATGATGCCAGAAATGCGAAAAGCCGCACGCGTGCGGCTTTTCCAGTCGAACGGCGCAAAACTCTCGCCGGACTTAGCGCTTCGAGAATTGCTTGCGACGACGCGCCTTGTGGAAGCCGACCTTCTTGCGCTCAACCTCGCGCGCATCCCGCGTAACGAAGCCCGCATTCGACAGCGCCGACTTGAGCGATGCGTCGTATTCGATCAGGGCACGCGTGATCCCGTGGCGGACGGCACCGGCTTGCCCGGACTCGCCACCGCCCGTCACGTTCACCAGAATATCGAACGTGTTGGTGTGTTGAGTCAGTTCCAGCGGCTGACGCACAACCATCCTGCCCGTTTCGCGCGAGAAAAACACGTCGACCGGCTTGTCATTGACGACAAACTTGCCGGAGCCAGGTTTGATGAAAACGCGCGCGACGGCAGTCTTGCGACGACCCGTTCCATAATAGTGATTGGTAGCCATGCAGGTGTCCTGAAGTATAGGGTCAGATCTCGAGCGCTTTGGGCTGTTGCGCGGTGTGCGGATGCGCCGCTCCGGCATAGCACTTGAGCTTCTTGAACATCGCGTACCCGAGCGGCCCCTTGGGGAGCATGCCCTTCACCGCCTTTTCCAGCACACGTTCCGGAAAACGCTGCTGCAACTTGGTGAAATTGGTTTCGTAGATTCCGCCCGGATAGCCGGAGTGACGGAAGTACTTCTTGTCCTGTGCCTTGTTCCCAGTAACCCGGAGCTTATCCACGTTGACGACGACGATGAAATCGCCCGTATCGACATGCGGGGTATAGATTGCCTTGTGCTTGCCACGCAAGCGATGCGCAATCTCGGCGGCCAAGCGGCCGAGGACTTTGTCGGTCGCGTCGACAACGAACCAATCGCGGCTGACTTCATGCGCCTTGGCGGAAAACGTTCTCATGAAATACTTCCTCTGAACCGTCGGAACTTCGCGGAAAGCCCAGCAATATATCTGCTGCCGAGGGCCGTGTCAAACCCAATTCGACCAAAAAAAAGCGCAACCCGGACCGGGTTGCGCTGAATCCACACCAAAGGAGGAGGGTGGAGGAGACACTCTGTGAGCCAGCCAGATCAAGTCACCTAACTTTGATTTGCTGCTCAACAACGACTCCATTATGGCCAAACTTCTTGTGCAATGCAAGAAATATTTGTGCAGCGCGTCACAGAATTCCACGGAATCTCATAAAACAACCCCAACTAACTGATAATCATTGATTTCACTCTCTCCATGCTTCGTGCTGCCGGATTCAAATGGGCTGTTCTATGCGCCCGCCCGGTCGTTTGTGAGGCAAATTCGGCTTCCCTGTCGACACGCAGACCGGTCGGTCTTGCAAGTGCTGCGCTAGAATCGCCGTTGTCATTGAAATGAAAGGAAAAGCCAACATGGAATGCAAGGTTCAGTGGGTTGATGGCATGACCTTCCTCGCCGAAACGGGGTCGGGACACACACTTGTAATGGACGGCCCGCCCGATTCCGGAGGCCGCAATCTTGCGCCGCGCCCCATGGAGACCGTGCTGGCCGGAACAGGCGGCTGTACCGCGTTCGACGTCGTGATGATCCTGAAGAAAAGCCGCCAGACGGTGACGGGCTGCGAGGTCACCCTTAAGGCGGAACGAGCCGATACCGACCCGAAAGTGTTCACGCGGGTCCACTTTCATTTTCGGGTTACGGGAGACAACCTCAAGCCTGAAATGGTCGACCGTGCGGTCAAACTCTCTGCAGAAAAATATTGCTCCGCATCCATCATGCTCGGAAAAACCGCCCAGATGACCCACGACTGGGAGATTGTTCCCGAGAAAGGCTGAAGGCGTCTGACAAATACCTCAAATACGATAGGCCGCGGTCGTCATGATCTTTGAGGCCGCTTTCATGATGATCTTGACTGCATGCGGCAGTTCCCGTGCGCCAAGGTTTATTGCGGTGTCGGCATGACGAATCTCGTCTGCCTTCATTTGCTCGACGATTGCCAACGTTTTCCGGTCTGCGTCGGGAACGCGTGTCAGATGTCCATCCAGATGCGCCTCCACTTGGCGCTCCGTTTCAGCAAGGAATCCGAGATTCCATGCGTCTCCAAACCGGCCAGCCAGCAATCCGATTGCCAAAGCGCCACCGTACCAAACGGGGTTCAGCAAACTTTTGCGCCCACCCAGTTCGGCGATGCGGTGCTCCGTCCAGGCAAGGTGTTCGGTTTCCTCGTTGGCAGCCTGCTCAAGTGCAGACTTGATCAACGGCTGACTCGACATGATCGCCTGCCCCTGATATAGCGCCTGCGCGCAGATCTCGCCGACGTGATTCACGCGCATCAAGGCCGCAACATGACGACGATCCGCATCCGACATCTCTACGTCCGGGAGATTGTCACCGGGAATCTGTCGCCCGGATCGCGCGTTGGAAAAAACCGTGCGCAATCCTTTGTCGAATTCACATATCAATCTGTCAATCATTTGCCCCCTCAGGCGTACTTCAATCCACACGGAGCGTGGCAAACATGATTTCCGCATGCATCGAAACCATTCAGGAACCAAGCCAACCCGGCTGACTGCCACGCCGGATTGCGTCGATCACATGACGCGGCGAACTGACCGGTAGCCCGTAATCGCAAAAATACCGCTTGGCCAGATCCCAGTGCGGCAGGGACACCGTGCTGCTACTGATCGCCATCCAGTTGGAATTGCGCGACTTTGACCACGTCCGGTCAGAGCGCCCCAAGGCGTAGATGCGACGTTCCAGCGAATCACAGCGAATCCCCTCGAAACTCACATTCTCCACGCCACTGGCAGAACGAGTGACGAGCACGAATCGGACAACATCATCATCACCTATCGAAATCGAAGTCTGATCGAGCAGGAAGCGGTTGGTGCTCGTCACTCCCGCATAGACCGGAATCAGGGACTCCGTGGCAGGAAACGCAGGAAACGCGACCTCCTTCTCCACCGCCGGCCGCTGCTGCTCCTCACCGTCGTCGGCTGCAGGCGCAGCGGCTGCGATGCCGCCTCCTGCTGCAGAGAGAACCACAACCAGTAGTACCCGAAAGAACTTTGTCAATCCAGATCCCCGCATAATGACATTCGTATGTTGCCCGGCACGGGCGAAACCAAGGCTTCGTATTGCGGATGATCGATGCCGGCCGCGACATCCGCCCCGCCACGCAACGCGGCCTTCATTGTCTCATTCAACTCGAATCGGAGGAAATGCACCGACGAAGTCTTCTGCTCGTTCTCCCGCTCCAGATCTTCGTCCGCCACGGCGAAAACACGCTCGTTGCCAGCGACCTGGACCCACACCCTGTCCTCGATACCGATCAAACGTGCCAACCACAGTTGCCGGTCGTCAACGTCCGGATACTCAATGAGCATCGTTGCTTTCCAGTTGCTGCCATCAGGCACCAAGGGATTGTAGGCGTCCAGTTCACCCACGATTCCGGACTCTTCGAAGGTTCGCTCGATGCGCAACATTTCCTGGATCTGGTAGCGCACCGTCAATTCGTCTTCGAAAATCAGCGTAACGTTGCTTCCCACATGTAACGTACGATTTTTCTTGTGCGCCATCACGCGCACGCGGAATTCTCCGCGCTGCCGAGCATAGGATTCCAGCGACAGCAAGCTCTCACGAGTGATCTGGGGCATGAAACGTCTCCGGCGTATTTCCTCAAGCATTCGAGATGTTCAGATGCCGTATGCGATGCGCAGCAACGTTAGCGGATGCGCCTTCCGGGCGTGGCTTTGCGTTCCGCCATCACGAATGCCTTGCTGGATGTGTCGGCCGGCGATCGGGCAATCTGAACTGATGTAGTCGGGTTCGGTGGACGCCATCGCCCTGAACACCGGTCGTCCGATCTTCATCGACATGGCGAAATACTCTTCCTTGACACCCCACGTGCCATCGTGACCGGCACAGCGTTCGACGGTATTCACTGTCGTATCGGGAACAAGCTGCAGCGTTTCGCGGGTCTTCTGGCCGATGTTCTGCACCCGGGAGTGGCATGGAATGTGGTACGAGACCTTGCCGAGGGGCTGCTTGAAGTCGGTCTTGAGCAGTCCGTCCTTCCGGCGAAGCATGAAATACTCGAACGGGTCGAACATTGCTTCAGCAACGGCCGCAACATCGACATCATTCGGAAACATCAACGGTAGTTCACTCTTGAACATCAGTGCGCACGACGGAATCGGCGCAAGGATTGCATATCCTTCCCGTGCGAGGCGCACAAGCACAGGTATGTTGATGTCCTTGAGTCTCTCTACCTGCTGCAAGTCACCGAGTTCGAGCTTGGGCATGCCGCAACAGGCCTCTTTCTCGACCAGCACCGACGGGATCTCGTTGTGCGCGAGCAGCGCAAGCAGGTCGTTGCCGATGCCCGGCTCGTTGTAGTTCACATAGCAAGTCGAATAAATCGCGACCTTGCCCGGCGCCCGCTCGCCGGCACGAACGGCAAAGCTTCCGTTCGGCTTCGCTCCCGCGCGAAACTTGGTCGGCGCAAAGGGCGGCAATTCGCGATCCTTGTGAACGCCAAGGACGCTTTGCATCACGCTGCGCGCGACACCGACACCATTCACCGCATTGACGGTCTGCGCGACGACGGGAATGGCAGCAAGCTTTCCGAGCGCATCGGTACTGGTCAGCAACTTATCGCGCATCCTCACTTCGCCCTTTCTGAACTTCACCGCCTTCGCCCTAAGCATGAGGTGCGGGAAATCAAGATTCCACTCGTGAGGCGGCACGTAAGGGCACTTGGTCATGAAGCACATGTCACAGAGATAGCACTGGTCAACGACATCCCAGTACTTCTGCTTCGGTACGGAATCGAGTTCGCCCGATTCTCCCTCGTCTATCAGGTCGAAGAGTTTCGGGAAGGCATTGCAAAGACTCACACAGCGGCGGCATCCATGGCAGATGTCATAGGTACGCTCCAGCTCTGCGTAAAGTTTTTCCTCGTCATAGAACTCGGGATTCTTCCAGTCCAGGGGATGCCGCTTCGGGGCTTCCAGACTGCCCTCGCGCACTGTCATGTTTTCTCCTCTTGCGGGACGCGAGACACGAAGGCGGGGCACATTTCGATGCGCCCCGCCTGACTTCCCAACTCGTGCGGACGCTCAGTCCGTCAACACATCCAAGGCCTTCTGGAAGCGATTGGCGTGAGAACGCTCGGCCTTCGCGAGCGTTTCGAACCAGTCTGCGATCTCGTCGAACCCCTCTTCGCGGGCCGTCTTGCCCATGCCAGGATACATATCGGTGTACTCGTGGGTTTCCCCGGCGATGGCCGTCTTGAGGTTCAGACGCGTCGAGCCGAAGGGCAAACCCGTTGCGGGATCGCCACAGGTCTCCAGATACTCGAGGTGACCATGTGCGTGGCCCGTTTCACCTTCCGCGGTCGAACGAAACACAGCGGCAACGTCGTTCTGGCCTTCCACGTCGGCCTTTGCCGCGAAGTACAGATAGCGACGGTTGGCTTGAGATTCGCCGGCAAACGCGGCCTTCAGGTTGTCTTCCGTTTTCGAACCCTTGAGTTGCATGAACATCTCCTTCTGGTGGTTGAGACGAAACAAGAAGTTATCTGTCTTTTAGACTGAGTA
Source organism: Rhodocyclaceae bacterium (assembly GCA_016791115.1). Taxonomy (GTDB): domain Bacteria; phylum Pseudomonadota; class Gammaproteobacteria; order Burkholderiales; family Rhodocyclaceae; genus Methylophosphatis. The sequence goes on along the minus strand of JAEUNL010000032.1, from coordinate 89,401 downwards.
TAGAAATCGGATTTTTGCGTGTCAATTTGAACCTGTCAGCGCAACACCATCGATACCGTCGACTCAACCGGCAAACGTGGATTCGATCTGCGCAAACGTTCGTGCAATTTCGGTGGTCTGCAACGCAACCCCCAGTTGCCGGGCAATCTGCGTGGCCGAAAATATGCCTCGTACCAGCGACCCCTCGGCGGCATCGCGATCGACGACCAGCACATGCTGCCGTCCGAGACGCTCCAGCGTCGCCACGACGTGGCCGACCTCGGCGTGGAGCACATCGCCGAGATCGAGCACATCGGCGTCATCCGCTGGAACCATTACGTCGCGCACAACTAGTTCGTTCCGGTTCACCCGTTTTTCGCTCGTTCGCTGCAAGGGGCGCTCTCCCAATATGTCGGTGGCGCCGACGGTGCCGATCACCGTGCCGTCGTCGCCGACCACCAGCAATAGCCGCACGCCGCGCAGGATCATGGCGTTGTTGGCATGGTCCAGACCGACATCCGGGCCGATGGAAACTGCCGGCACGCGCCTCAAATCGGTCATGACCTCGATCGCGGGAGAATCGATCGCAACCCGCGGCGGCACCATCGTCTCGGGCAACCCACTCGGCGCACATGAAGCCAGGCTGCGTGAAGGAATCGCGTTGTAGCGCTCTCGAACCATGGTCAGCCTCCGTCATCAGGTTGATGGGCTTTTGCAACCGGATCTCGTTGTGCCTATGCACGCGGCAGCGCCGGTTTGTTTTGATTCTAGATCGCGGGATTCGTTCGTTCGACCCGAGAATCGGGCCAATGGGATTCCCCTACCGCCCACCTGGGACTGCAGGGGAACGACTGCGTAGGTAGCGGCCGAAAATCAGTCGTGCGGCACCCGATCCGCGGTACCTGCAGCGAACTCGACGGCAGAGGACTCCGCATCCTCTCCGGGTTGCGCCTGTACCGGCTCCGCCCGATGTGACGATCCCGGCCTACGGACATCCTTCAGTGGCCGGAAAAGGATGCGCGACAACTCCTGGAGTGCAAGCTGATAGACCTCGCGCTTGAACTCGATCACGGAATCCAGCGGCACCCAGAAGCTGCTCCAGCGCCAAGCGTCGAACTCCGGATGCTCGCTCGCTCGCAGGCATACGTCGCAGTCGCGCCCCACCAGTCGCAACAGAAACCAGATCTGCTTCTGGCCGCGGTAAGTCGAACGGAACTCGCGCTTGATCCATTGACGCGGAACGTCGTAGCGCAGCCAGTCCCGCGTGCGCCCGAGGATCTGCACATGGTCCGGGCGCAATCCGACTTCTTCGTACAGCTCACGGTACATCGCCTGCTCCGGCGTTTCGCCGTGCTTGATGCCCCCTTGCGGGAACTGCCAGGCGTGTTCGCGTATCCGCTTGCCCCAGAAGACCTCGTTGCGCGCGTTGACCAGGATGATGCCGACGTTCGGGCGGTAGCCTTCACGATCGAGCATGATGGTTACCTTGAAATCAATTGATTGAAACGATTCTTCCACATTTCACCAGGCTTGCAAAGGCGCCACAGGCATAGCCCGAACACCGCACGAGGCGCCCCACACTGGGATAGAATCCGTGGTTTATCCGATACTTGCCTTGCTCCCCATGCGCTCTTCGAAGTTTTTTCTCGCCACCCTGAAAGAAGCCCCCTCCGACGCCGAAATCGTCAGCCACAAGCTCATGCTGCGTGCCGGGCTGATCAAGCGCCTCGCGGGCGGCATCTATACCTGGATGCCGCTCGGGCTGCGCGTGCTGCGCAAGGTCGAGAACATCGTGCGGGAGGAGATGAACCGCGCCGGCGCCATCGAACTGCTGATGCCTGCCGTGGTGCCGGCCGAACTGTGGCAGGAAACCGGCCGCTGGGAGAAGTACGGCCCCGAACTGCTGCGCTTCAAGGATCGCCACCAGCGCGATTTCGTCATCGGCCCGACGCACGAAGAAGTGATCACTGACGTCGCCCGGCGGGAGATCAAGAGCTACCGCCAGCTGCCGTTACATCTCTACCAGATCCAGTCCAAATTCCGCGACGAGATCCGGCCGCGCTTCGGCGTCATGCGCGGACGCGAGTTCCTGATGAAGGACGGTTACTCATTCCATTCGAACTACGCCGATCTCGAGCGCGAATACCGCAACATGTACGACACCTACTCGCGCATCTTCACCCGTCTCGGGCTGCAGTTCCGGGCCGTGGCAGCCGACACCGGCTCGATCGGCGGCACCGGCTCGCACGAATTCCACGTGCTGGCCGATTCAGGCGAAGACGCGATCGCGTTCTGCCCCGCGTCGGACTTTGCCGCCAACGTGGAACTGGCCGAAGCCTTGGCGCCGTCCGCAGCGCGCGGCGCGGCCACGCAGTCCATGCAGAAAGTCGCCACCCCGGGCAAGATCCGCTGCGAGGACGTCGCGGAGTTTCTCAATGTGTCGGTGCAATCGATGGTCAAGGCGATCGCGGTGATCCGCAACGACATCGCCGAAGGCGAGGCGGGCCGCTTCGCGCTGCTGCTGCTGCGCGGCGACCACGACCTCAACGAGATCAAGGCCGCCAAGGCGATCGGCGAATTCCGTTTCGCGCGCGACGAAGAAATCGTCGCCGCGCTCGGCTGCAAGCCCGGCTACATCGGACCGGTCGGCGTCTCCGGCGTCGCCGTGTTTGCGGATCGCACCGTCGCGGCGATGAGCGACTTCGTCTGCGGCGCGAACGATGCCGGCTTCCACATCACTGGCGTCAATTTTGTGCGCGATCTGCCCGATCCCCAAGCCGTCGCCGATCTGCGCAACGTCGTCAGCGGCGACCCGTCGCCGGACGGCAAGGGCGCGCTCGAATTGTGCCGCGGCATCGAAGTCGGCCACATCTTCCAGTTGCGCACCAAGTATGCTGAGGCGATGAAGGCCTCCTTCCTCAACGAGCAGGGCAAGCCCGAAATCATGGAAATGGGCTGCTACGGAATCGGCGTCTCGCGCATCGTCGGCGCGGCGATCGAACAGAATTTCGACGAACGCGGCATCATTTGGCCACAGGCGATTGCGCCGTTCGAGCTGGCCATCGTGCCGGTCGGCTATCACAAGAGCGCAGCCGTCCGCGAAGCCGCCGACAAGCTCTACGCAGAACTCACGGCCGCCGGCCACGATGTTCTGCTCGACGACCGCGACGAGCGTCCCGGCGTCATGTTCGCCGATTGCGAGTTGATCGGCATTCCGCATCGCGTGGTCATCGGCGAGCGCGGCCTGAAAGATGGCAAGGCTGAATACCAGGCTCGGCGGGACGCCCAGGCCACCCCGGTCGCAATGGCAGATCTGGCGGGCTTCGCAGGCCAGCGCCTTCGCGGATGACCTATCCATGCGCCTTCTGGCCTGCCTGCTGATCGGATTCTGGTTGTCACCGCTGGCGCGGGCCGGCAACCAGCAGTACGAGCCGCTGGCAGCCAGCGTTCGCGCAGCGCTGCATGCGGCCGTGAGCGACCAGGCTTCGCCGGATTCGCGCTTTGCCAGTTCGGAGGAGAAAATCGCCTGGCTGTCGGAAATGTCGCACCGCCTGCGCAACAAGATGCCGGACCCGCAGGCGCGCATCGATTTCCTCAAGACTGTACATTACGAGGCGACACGCTCCGGACTGGACCCGCAGATGGTGCTCGGGCTGATCAACGTCGAGAGCGGATTCCGAAAGTACGCCGTTTCCAGTGCGGGCGCGCGCGGCTATATGCAGATCATGCCTTTCTGGGCCAAGCTGATCGGCAACTCCGACAGCAACCTCTTCCACATGCGCACCAACCTGCGCTTCGGGTGCACGATCCTGCGCCACTACCTCGACATCGAAAAGGGCGACCTGTATCGCGCGCTGGGCCGTTACAACGGCAGCCTTGGCCAGCCCGAGTATCCGAACCTCGTGCGCAGCGCCTGGGAAGGCAAGTGGTCGTGGCAACGGTCGACGCTCGCTCAGGCACAGCCGCGCCAGCCATAGCGCAAACAACTTGCGGGGCACTCCTCGCCCGGCGAGGGACTCGCGCCGTGGAGCGGCGCGCGCAACTCGATCTATCGCGGCTGAACGCCGGTCGCAACCACCCCCACTGCCGCAAGCAGTGCCAGCTGGCGCGTCATGCGCCGCATCTCGTCCAGCGTGCTGGCGCTGATCTCGACCGTACGGCGAACCGTATCGAGAAAGGGCGCCATCTCGGCGTCATGATCCCGAGACAGGCGCTCGATAGTCTGCGCAGAGCGCAGTGCGAACTCTGCAAACTGCTCTTCCGCCACGTCGGTAACCTGCTGTTGCGCCAGGACGCTGAGCTCGAAGTGCCGCCGCGAATCATCGAGGAATCGCAACACCAAGGGCTGCAGTCTCTCGCTGCGCCAGGCGTCGAGCGCATCCTGCTTTGGATCCGCAGGTACGCCGGCGCCGTCGATCGTGCCGCGGATCATCGACCATGCGCTGTCCAGCTGATGGCGCGCGATCCGCTCTGCCCCGGAGACCGCTTTTTCGAGGGCGTCCAACGCGCCATGCATGGCCGCCTTGTTCAGCGCGATGACTTCGTGGATGACTGCATCCTGCATTCTGTTTCCTCGATTTCCGCGCCGGGCGACGTGACCCGGAACATCGGCGACGCAATTGAACGCAAAAAATCCAGCATGCTGCGGCCGGCCGTATCGAGCGACTTCACCTCCGACAGATCGACCTGGATCGAACCATAATTCGCGAACGCCCGCGTTACCCGGTCTCGCAGTTCGAACACGCTCTGCGCATCGAGCTCGCCACGGACGCGTATGACGCAATGCTGTCCCGTCATTAATTGCGAGATCATCGGACAGCTCCTTCAGTCGAAGAAGCACGAAACACCGGGGCAGAGCGATCAGAGAATCGCCCGGAACCGAAGCCTTGCCAGCCTAGGGAGGATGCTGCAGACAAAGCCACGGAAAAATCGGCGCAATCCCGGTCAACGTTCCGGGATTTCCCTGAACCGTCCCAGGCGGCTCTCGCGCCTCAAAGGGTATCGCTACGACGCAGTTCGGTGACGTGGCGCACCAGTTCCGCGAGTGAAGCCGCGTGCATCTTCTCCATGATGCGCGCCCGATGCTGCTCTACGGTCTTCATGCTGATGCCGAGCTTGTCTGCGATCACCTTGTTCTGGCGGCCGGCGACGATCTCTTCCAGAACGTCCGTCTCGCGCGGAGTCAGTGTCGCCAGGCGTGCCTCGACCGTCGCGCGCTTGATGCGCTCGCGCCGACGCCGCGCGCTAATCTCGAGTGCCTGCTGCACACGGTCGAGCAGGATCTGTTCATTGAACGGCTTCTGCAGGAAATCAAGCGCACCGCCCCGCATCGCACGCACCACCATGGGCACGTCACCATGGCCCGAGATGAAGATGATCGGCGCATCCACGCGCAGGGATTCGAGGCGTTCCTGCATCTCGAGCCCGCTGATGCCCGGCATACGGACATCGAGCACCAGGCAGCCGCAGAGTGCAAGGCTGGCCTCATCCTCGAGGAGATCGAGGCAGTTGGCATAGGCCCTTGCGCGAACGCCAAGCGTTTCGATCAGCATGCTGACCGACATGCGAACCATTTCGTCGTCATCGACAACGCAAACCAGGCCGTGCTCAGCCATGCGAACCTTTCCACGCGATCGGGATAGCAAAATGAAACGATGCGCCGCGCCCCTGTGTCGGCTCGACCCAGAGACGACCGCCGTGATTCTCGACGATCGTGCGACAGATTGCCAGACCAAGCCCGACCCCGTCGGGCTTGGTCGTGACGAATGGTTCGAACAGGCCGGCCAGAACGTCCGGCGAGAGCCCTTCCCCCAGATCGGTCACGCTGCACTCGACGGTTCCATCCGCGCGCTTGGCCGTGCACACGGTGAGCCGCCGTTCGCCTTCGATCCTGGCCATGGCCTCGATGCCGTTTCGGAGCAGATTCATGACGAGCTGTTCAAGGCCGGTTCTGTCCCCATTGATGGCGGGCAGCGGCTCCTCCAGTTCGAGCACTACCTGAACGCCATTCTCCCTCGCGTCGGGTGCTGAAAATCGCACCATATCGCCGACCACCGAGTTGATGTGAACCGGCTCGAGCCGAATCTCGCCCTTGCGCACGAAGCTGCGGATCCTGCGCACGATCTCGCCCGCCCGCATCGACTGCTCGGCAATGATTTCGAGTGTGTTGCGCACACCCTCCGGCGGATGGTCGCCCAGCCGGCGCAAACCCAGCGCGCTGAAGTTGCGGATTGCCGTCAGCGGCTGATTGAGTTCGTGCGCCAGCGCAGAGGCCATTTCGCCCAGGGTGATGAGGCGACTGGCGTGCGAGAGTTTCTCCTGCTCGTTGCGCTCCCGCACTTCGCGACGCTTGGCCTCCTCGACGTCTCGCAGCGTGCCAATCATCCGCATCGGGCGATCTAGCCGCCCGTATTCCATCACCTTGCCGCGCAGGGCAACCCATTTACATGTCCCGTCCGCACAACGCATGCGTGTGTCGACCGACAACAAGGGCGCATGCCCTGCCAGATGCCGCTCGAAAGCGTCGTGCGTAGCGGGCCATTCATCCGGATGCACGAGACCCTCCCAATGGACGTCGTGGGACAGCCCGCGCGAACCAAAACCGAGGATCTCGCGAAACTGGTCGGACAACGTGAGGCGTCCGGCAGCGAGGTTCCAGTCCCAGAGCCCGTCGCCGTGCCCTTCCAGCGCGAACTGCCAGCGCTGCTCCGATGCGCGCAGCGTTTCCATCATGCGCCGACTTTCGGTAATGTCGCGATGCGTGCCGAGCATGCGCAACGCCCTGCCTTGCTCGTCGCGCGACATGATCTTGCCGCGTGCGGCGATCCACTTGTACGAGCCATTCGCACAACGCAGACGGAACTCCGCCTCGTACAAGGCAGATTCCCCATTCAGGTAGGCGTCGAGGTTTCCATATACCTGCTGCTTGTCTTCCGGATGCAGCAGGTTGTGCCACGACAAGCGCGTGTCGTCAGCAGCGTAGCCAAGCATCTCGCGCCAGCGAGGCGAGTGGTAGAAGTCCTGCGTGGCGAGATTCCAATCCCAGACGCCATCGCCCGCCCCCTCCAGCGCAAAGCGCCAGCGCTCCTCGGCCTCCTGCAGACGCTCCAGGGTACGCCGCTCGTCCGTGATGTCTCGTACGACGGCCAGCAGGATCAGCCCGTCGTCGAGTCGCGTGAATGACAGCGTGGTCTCCGCAAGGAACGATGTGCCATCGCGCCTCATGTGCGTGGTGGCAGGAATGAACGTCGAGCGTGCCCGCAGCATGGCATCGACACCGCTTTGATTCCCGAACAGCCGATCGATGCCCAGACCGAGGATTTCGTCGCGCTCGTACCCATAGAGTTGGCAGGCGACCGGATTTGCGTCGAGCACTGCACCACCATCATCGAGAAGAATGATCGGGTAAGGCGCAGCATCGAAGATTGCGCGATACCTGAGTTCCGACTCGAGCTGGACACGTTCCCTGTTGCTGCGGTTCGTGACATCGCTGATGGACAGCACCGCAACCTCGCGACCATCGCGCACAAGGTAGCGGGCAAAGATCTCGACCGGAAAATGCGAGCCGTTCTGGCGTCTGTGAAACCGAACCGGCAATCTGTCGCGCCTCGCCAGAATCGGCTGGCTCTCCGATTCGGCCTGCTCGACCGTCAGGTCTGTGAATACGCGACTTCGCAGGTGGTCCGGCACGTAACCATACAGCCGCCCCGCAGCCGGATTGGCTTCGAGAATCTGCAGCGTCTCGCAATCCACGAGCACCAGGGCATCGGTGGCAGCGAGAAACACCTGTTCGAGCTGCCCGCGCGCGAGGTCCAGCAGTCGGCGCAGTGATGCGCTTTCAGCAGCCAGCCCATGCTCCGGAGTGCAGTCGCGAAACACCGCGATCGCAGCCGTTCGATCCGGTATCCAGGCAATGCGGACTTCGAATGCAGCACCATGGCCGCTGGAACCCGCCGAGTTGAGTTTGACGACCGGACAGCTTCCCGACGATGCAGCTTCGACGACGGACTCGCGAAGCGCAATCAAGCTCTCATCGTCGAACCCCGAAGACCAGTCCAAGCTGGTCCGTCCGTCTGCAACACCAAGCAGCCTGCACCAGGGCTGGTTCGCTGCCACGACGCGTCCGCCCGCGTCCAACAGACACGCTGGCACCGGCAAATCGGCAAGAGGGACTGCGCCGACCGATTGTCGGTACACGTCCTCCTGCCCACTCTGGTGCTGGTTCATTGTTTGCGGAATCGCACGCGCCGGGTATCGGTCATCGTCTTACGAACCGCATAGTGCGCGGCAGCACACGAAATCCGAAGATCATGTTGACGTCGCGCCCAAGTGTTCGTTGAGCGCCCTGGTTCAGCAGAAGCAACGCGTGCCCGCCACACGGCGCCGTCGTTCGCTAGCGGGGCATGCCCGGCAGCATTCCCTTCATGCCGCGCAGGAGTTTCTGCATACCCCCCTTGCTCAACTGCTTCATCACCTTCTGGGTCTGCTCGAACTGATTGAGGAGGCGGTTCACCTCCTGCACCGGCACCCCGCTCCCGGCCGCGATGCGGCGCTTCCGGCTCGCCTTGATGAGTTCCGGCTTGCCGCGCTCCTGCGGAGTCATCGAATTGATGATGCCCTCGATGCGACGAATCGCCTTGTCTTCGAGGCCCCCTTGCATCTGGCCGGCGGCTTGGGCGAATTGCGCAGGCAGTTTGTCGAGCAGCGATGAAACGCCGCCCATCTTGCGCATCTGGGCGATCTGTTCCTTGAAATCGTTGAGATCGAATCCCTTGCCCGTCTTCAATTTCTGGGCAAATGCACGCGCTTTTTCCTCATCAACATTCTTGCGCGCCTCTTCGACCAGCCCGAGGATGTCACCCATGCCGAGGATGCGGGACGCCATGCGATCCGGGTGGAACTCCTCCAACCCGTTCAGCTTTTCTCCGATGCCGGCAAACTTGAGCGGCTTCCCGGTGACATGGCGCACCGAGAGCGCCGCGCCACCCCGTGAATCGCCATCCAGTTTGGTGAGAATCACGCCCGTAAGCGGAAGGGCTTCGTTGAACGCCTTCGCCGTATTGACGGCATCCTGCCCGAGCATGCTGTCGACCACGAACAAGGTTTCTATCGGCGCCAACTGGGCGTGCAGTGCCTTGATCTCGGCCATCATGGCCTCGTCGATGCCAAGTCGGCCTGCGGTGTCGACGAACAACACGTCGAAGTAGTGCTTTTTCGCGAAATCCAGTGCCGCCGCCGCGATGTCGGCCGGCTTCTGCCCTCCTTGAGACGGGAAGAAATCGATCCCGGCCTGCTCGGCGACAAGGCGCAACTGCTCGATCGCGGCCGGTCGATAGACGTCGCACGACACGACCAGAACTTTCTTCTTCTGGGCTTCGCGCAGCAGTTTCCCGAGTTTTGCGGTGGTCGTGGTCTTGCCGGCACCTTGCAGGCCTGCCATCAGGATCACGGCCGGGGGCTGGACTGCGAGGTTCAGGCCGGTGTGTGCCCCGCCCATGAGCTCGGTGAGTTCCCGATGCACGACACCGATCAGCGCCTGCCCGGGCGTCAGGGATCCGATGACTTCCTCGCCGACAGCCCGTTCCTTGACCCGGGAAATGAAATCCTTGACCACCGGCAACGCCACATCGGCTTCAAGCAAGGCCATGCGGACCTCGCGCAATGCTTCGCTGATGTTGTCTTCGTTGAGGCGGGCGTGGCCGCGTACTGTCTTGACGACGCGGGCTAGTCGCTGGGTCAGGGTGTCGAGCATGCTGGGGTACCGGAAATTACCAAATCAGGGCGAGCGTACCGCACACGCTTCCACGCAAGCTGAAGTCCTGAAACGAACCCATCTGGCGAAATCAGAGTTCCCCTGATGCATGCGGTAAACTGGCGAAATGGAGATTTTACTTCAAGTACTTCCGGCGACGCTGTATGCCTTGCTGGGCTTGCACTTCTGGCGCACCCGATGGTCCGATGCGCCCCAGAGCACGTTGGGCTCCGGCATGGCAACTCGCAGGTTGTCGGCGTGGGAGAGGTTGCTGTTGCTCGTCGCCATATTCCTCCACGGTGGCGGCCTGTATGCGCTTCTGTTTCCCGGTGGCGCCATGCATTTCGGATTCAGCTACGCGATTTCCCTGATGGTCTGGCTGGCACTGGTGTTTTACTGGATCGAAAATATTTATGCCCGGCTCGAGGGATTGCAGACACTTGCAATGCCGATGGCGGCAATTTGCGTACTCTTGCCGATGGCGTTTCCTGGACAGCATCTGCTGGCCAATGCAGGTTCTGCCGTATTTCGTGCGCATTTCATGATGGCGATGCTTGCATACAGCCTCTTCACGCTCGCAGCCCTACATGCACTGCTTATGGCCGCAGCGGAAAAGCGCCTGCACAAGGGACGGCTCTCCCGCGCCCTTGCCGGATTGCCACCCCTGCTGACGATGGAAGCCCTGCTGTTTCGACTTATCGCGATTGCGTTTGTGCTGCTTACCCTGACGCTGGGCACAGGTATCGTGTTTTCCGAAACGCTCTTCGGCAAGGCCTTCCGGCTGGACCACAAGACGGTGTTTGCCATCACTTCGTGGGTACTGTTCGGCGCATTACTCGTCGGGCGGCATCTGCGTGGTTGGCGCGGGAAGGTCGCACTGCGCTGGACGCTCGCCGGGTTCCTGACATTGCTGCTGGCGTATGTCGGAAGTCGCTTTGTGCTCGAGGTCTTGCTGAACCGCGCCTGACTTCAGTCACGACGCCCGGGCGATCTCGGGCGGGGAGCATCCAACCCGACGCGCGGGAAACCACGGGTCCGTGCCCGCTACCCAAAAAAAGCGGCTCTCGTCCCGCTGAAGACCGGCAAGACTCGGCTCCAACCCGAAATGTTCCCGACATCCGCCAACCGGGCAAACGGTCAGACTTTACGCAGCCCTCTCCGTCTCAAGGAGTGAGCATTGGCATCCTCGGTTTCCGATGGAACAGGCCGCCGGACCAGAGAGCGGAGACCGTTCTCGTATTCAAGCCAGAGCGATTCGAACCGTGAAATACATCGTGCCCCGGCCTGAACTGGGGACATACTGCGGAAATTGCCTTTACAAACACGGTTCAGGCGTGCATCATCAACGTTTCGACTGCATCTATCCCTGTAAAAACAAGGTCCTATGGCAGCAAACCCACAGATTGCTTTAAGCGGGCTGGCGAGAGCACTGGTGCAACAGGGTCGGCTATCCGAACCCGAAGCCCTGACGCTCACGACTCAAGCCAGGCAATCTGGTCACGGGTTTCCAGCCGAACTGGTTGGAAAAGGTGCCATTCGCCCGCGAGAACTTGCGGTCTTCGCGTCGCAAACCTTCGGATATCCCGTGATCGACTTGTCGGCGTACGACGAGACACAATTTCCGCGGGAACTGCTCGACTACAAGCTGATGCAGTCGCATATGGTGGTCGCGCTAAACAAGCGGGGCAACCGCCTCTCAGTTGCACTCGCCGATCCCACCAACCTGCGTGCACTGGACGAGATCCGCTTTCAAACCGGAATGGCGGTCGACCCGGTCGTGGCCGAAGTCGACAAGCTTGCGACGACAGTTGCCAAACTCTCCGAAACAGCGGCCCACGCGCTGCGGGATCTGACGCTCGGCGACGAATTCGACATGGACCTCCTCCAAGGCGACGAAAGCCTTGGCGAGAGCTCCGGCGAGGCGGCGCAGGCTGAAGTCGATGACGCGCCCATCGTCAAGTTCATCCAGAAGATGCTTCTGGATGCAATCAACGAGGGCGCATCGGACATTCATTTCGAACCCTACGAGAAGTACTACCGCATTCGATTCCGTACCGACGGGCTGTTGCGCGAGATCGCGCAACCCCCGCTCGTGCTTCGCGAGAAGATCGCGTCGCGCATCAAGGTCGTTTCCCGACTGGACATCGCAGAGAAGCGGGTTCCGCAGGACGGTCGGATGAAACTGCAGTTGTCCAAGACCAAGGCCATCGACTTCCGTGTCAGCACGCTGCCAACGCTGCATGGCGAGAAGATCGTCATGCGCATCCTCGATCCGAGTTCGGCGATGCTGGGCATCGATGCCTTGGGTTATGAGCCGGACCAGCGTGCCGCAATGATGAACGCAATCGAGCGGCCCTACGGGATGGTCCTCGTTACGGGCCCGACCGGCAGCGGCAAAACGGTATCTCTTTATACGTGCCTGAATCTGCTCAACAAACCGGGCACGAACATATCGACGGCAGAGGATCCTGCAGAAATCAACCTCGCAGGCATCAATCAGGTCAATGTCAATGAGAAGGCTGGTCTGACCTTTGCGACCGCGCTTCGCGCGTTTCTCCGCCAGGATCCGGACATCATCATGGTCGGTGAGATCCGCGACCTGGAAACAGCCGAAATTTCGGTCAAGGCCGCGCAGACAGGCCACCTCGTGTTGTCGACGCTCCATACGAACGACGCGCCATCGACGCTAACCCGGCTGGCCAACATGGGGGTACCGTCGTTCAACATCGCATCAAGTGTGATCCTGATTACCGCGCAGCGACTTGCGCGTCGGCTGTGTTCCTGCAAGAAACCGGTTTCGGTCCCCGTCGAAGCGCTGATTCAGGCCGGCTTCTCGGAGGAAGATCTCGACGGTTCGTGGCAGCTCTTCGGCCCGGGCGGGTGCGATCGCTGCAAGGGAAGCGGCTACAAGGGGCGTGTCGGTATCTATCAAGTCATGCCGATCTCCGAAGACATGCAGCGCATCATCATGACCACCGGCAACTCGCTCGAGCTTGCCGAGCAGGCTCAACGAGAAGGAGTACGTGACCTGCGCCAGTCCGGTCTGTTGAAAGTCAAGCAAGGTGTCACTTCCCTCGAGGAAGTGCTCGCGACAACGAACGAGTAATTTTCCAGTTGAAGCTGCGCGCCGCGCAGCCGGGAGAGGACGATGGCAACAGCAACAACCAGCAGGGCAACCCGCCGCGCAGCCTCCGAGCGCGAAGCGATGTTCCTGTGGGAGGGCAAGGACAAGACCGGCAAACAGTTGCGCGGGGAAATGCGGGCGACTGGCGAGAATCTCGTGTCAGCGTCCTTGCGTCGCCAGGGCATCATCGTCACGCGAATCAAGAAACAGAAGTTCCGCCGCGGCGGACGGATATCTGAGAAGGACATCACGATCTTCACGCGCCAATTGGCGACGATGATGAAATCCGGCGTTCCATTGCTCCAGGCTTTCGACATCGCTGCGAAGGGCGCGTCGAACCCGGCCGTCGGGAAGCTTTTGACTGATGTTCGTACCGACGTCGAGACGGGCAGTAGCCTCGCGCAGGCTTTTCGCAAGCATCCGGTGCACTTCGACGCGCTGTACTGCAATCTCATCGCCGCCGGCGAACAGGCGGGGATTCTTGATAACCTGCTCGATCGACTCGCCACATACAAAGAAAAAATCATTGCTCTCAAGAGCAAGATCAAGTCTGCAATGTTTTACCCGGCTGCGGTGATCATTGTCGCTTTCATCGTGACCGCGGTCATCATGTTGTTCGTCGTTCCGGAGTTCAAGAAAGTATTCTCGAGCTTCGGCGCCGATCTGCCAGCACCTACTTTGTTTGTAATCGGAATCTCGGACGCATTCGTTGCCAACTGGTATTTCATTTTCGGCGCCTTGGGTGCCGGAATATTCGCCTTCTTCTACTTTTGGAAACGTTCGGTCGCCATGCAGGTGGTAATCGACCGGATGCTGCTGCGAGCACCCGTGATCGGCGACATCATTCGCAAGGCAACGATTGCACGCTGGACCCGCACGCTTTCCACCATGTTCGCAGCGGGCGTACCGCTGGTCGAGGCCCTCGATTCGGTGGGCGGGGCATCCGGAAACCACATTTACAAAGTCGCGACTCGGCAGATCCAGACCGAGGTCAGCACAGGTACGAGCCTGACGGTCTCGATGCAGAATGCTCAGGTGTTCCCGATGATGGTCGTCCAGATGGTTGCGATCGGCGAAGAATCCGGCCAATTGGATTCCATGTTGGGCAAGGTCGCCGACATGTACGAGCAAGAGGTGGACGATGCCGTCGCGGCGATGTCGAGCCTGATCGAACCGGTCATCATGGTCTTCCTCGGCATCGTGATCGGTGGCCTGGTCGTAGCGATGTATCTTCCGATCTTCAAACTGGGACAAGTCGTCTGATCTACATCCACAAAGCCGGGCGACCGCACGACTGCCGCCCGGCTCGAATTACGGCTGCCGAAACATGACGCTCGCTGCAATGGCTCCGACCGAATTCATCGTCGGATGCGCGATAATGGGCCTGCTCGTCGGCAGTTTCCTGAACGTGGTAATCCATCGGCTCCCGAGGATGATGGAGCAGGAGTGGAATGCGAACTGCGCCGAGGTACGCGGTGAACCGGCGCCCGATGACGACAGAATCACTTTGTCCCGCCCCCGTTCACGGTGCCCGCATTGCGGCCACCAGATCACCGCAATAGAGAACGTCCCGATCGTCAGCTATCTAATGTTGAAGGGCCGTTGCAGTCACTGCAAGGCTCGGATCAGCTTGCGTTACCCCGCCACAGAGGTTCTTACCGCGCTCCTATCCGGTTTTGCGGCATATCATTTCGGACCCGGCTGGACTGCAATTGCGAGCCTCGTCTTTATCTGGACGCTGCTTGCCTTGACATTCATCGACCTCGACACCCAACTTCTACCCGATGCACTTACGCTTCCTTTGCTTTGGGCCGGCTTGCTTGTGAATCTAGGCGCTACGCATGTCGATCTTCGGTCGGCAGTGATTGGCGCCGTAGCCGGTTACCTGACGCTGTGGTCCGTTTACTGGCTGTTCAAACTCGCAACCGGAAAGGAAGGAATGGGTTTCGGTGACTTCAAGCTGCTCGCGGCAATCGGAGCATGGCTCGGCTGGCAGCAACTCCCGCTCACCATACTTCTATCCTCGGTGGTCGGGGCAATCATAGGATTGGCTCTGATCGTCATTGCAAAGCGCGGGCGCGAGATTCCGATGCCCTTCGGCCCCTACCTTGCGATCGCAGGGATGATCGCGCTTTTTTGGGGCAAGGAATTGACCCAAACCTATCTGGGGCTACTGGGCTGACGCGCCAATCCTTGATTTCTGCGGTTTCGGGCCCAATTGACTGTTCGCCTCGCGTCGGACCGTTCCCATGTCAGGGAAGTGATCGTCGGCTGTCTGCATGGCACCCTATCAAACTGGTAAGGTATACTTGATTTTTCAGGAGATTATTCCATGCCCATCTACGAGTATCGCTGCGCAGATTGCGGCCACCAGAAGGAATTCTTGCAGAAGATTTCGGATGCGCCGATCGGAACCTGCCCCGCGTGTGGAAGCACCAGTTTCTCGAAGATGCTCACTGCCGCCGGGTTTCAGCTCAAGGGTAGCGGTTGGTACGCGACGGACTTCAAGGGCGGGGGCAAATCGACGGGGAAGGATTCTCCGTCGGAACCAGCCAAGCCTGCCACGGACAGTCCGCCTGCAACACCGTGCGGAGGGTCGTGCAGCTGTCACTAGCTGACATCCGATGAAGCGCTACTTCGTCACAGGATTGCTTATCTGGATACCGATCGTCATTACGGTTTGGGTTCTCGCCTGGATTGTCAGCACGCTCGATCAGACACTGTTGCTTCTGCCAACTCGGTTGCAACCCGAGCACGCTTTTGGCTTCAAAGTGCCAGGACTGGGTGTACTCCTGTCCCTGCTCGTAGTCCTATCCACGGGCGTCGTGGCGGCGAACTACATCGGCCAACGGCTGGTGCATTACTGGGATAGCCTGCTCGCAAGAATACCGGTCGTCAAGTCAATCTACAACAGCGTCAAACAGGTATCGGACACGTTGTTCTCGACCAACGGCCAAGCATTCCGCAAGGCCCTCTTGGTCCAGTACCCGCGGCAAGGCGTGTGGACAATCGCCTTTCTTACCGGCCAACCCGGTGGCGACGCTGCCACGCATCTGGTTGACCACGTGAGCGTGTATGTACCGACCACCCCAAATCCGACTTCCGGGTTTTTTCTGATGCTTCCGCGCAGCGAAATCATCGAACTGGACATGTCGGTTGACGAAGCGCTCAAGTACATCGTGTCAATGGGTGTTGTCGCCCCTACGGGACGGAAACCCGGAGCGGCAGCCGAGCTGCGGAACAATTAGAATTACGGGTTTTACTCGCCCCTCTCTCGGGCATCTTCAGGATCTCACATGCGCACCCATTACTGCGGCCTCGTCACGGCCTCCAATCTCGACCAGACCGTCACGCTCTGCGGCTGGGCACACCGCAGGCGGGATCACGGCGGCGTCATCTTCATCGATCTTCGCGATCGGGAGGGTCTCGTTCAGATCGTTTGCGACCCGGACCGTCCGGACATGTTCAAGGTCGCGGAATCCATCCGGAACGAGTTCGTGCTTCGCATCATCGGCAAGGTTCGGCGCCGCCCCGAAGGCACGACCAATGCAAACATGAAGAGCGGCGAGATCGAAGTACTTTGCAATGACATCGAGGTTCTCAATCCGGCTGCCACCCCCCCCTTCCAGCTCGACGACGAGAACCTTTCGGAGAACGTTCGCCTCACGCACCGCGTGATAGATCTGCGTCGTCCGCAGATGCAGAAGAACATGATCCTGCGTTACAAGGTCGCGATGGCGTTTCGCCGCTTCCTCGATGCGAACGGGTTCATCGACATCGAAACGCCAATGTTGACCAAGAGCACGCCCGAAGGCGCACGCGACTATCTGGTGCCGTCGCGTGTTCATGACGGCCAGTTCTTCGCGCTTCCGCAGTCCCCGCAGCTCTTCAAGCAGTTGCTAATGGTCGCGGGATTCGACCGCTACTATCAAATCACCAAGTGTTTCCGCGACGAGGATCTGCGTGCAGACCGCCAGCCCGAGTTCACACAGGTCGATGTCGAAACGTCCTTCCTGAACGAAGCAGAGATCACGGCGATCATGGAAGAGATGATTCGCATCGTGTTCAAGGATGCGCTATCCGTCGAACTCCCGAACCCGTTCCCGCGCATGAGCTACGCGGAAGCAATGTCCCGATTCGGCTCGGACAAACCCGACCTTCGTGTCACGCTTGAACTCACCGAAATTACAGACGCTGTCAGGAACGTGGCTTTCAAGGTCTTCAGCGGGCCGGCCAATTCGCCGGACGGGCGCGTTGCCGCGCTGCGCATTCCCGGCGGCTCCGGCATGTCTCGCGGAGAGATCGACGGATACACAGAGTTCGTGAAGATTTACGGCGCGAAGGGGCTCGCCTACATCAAGGTCAACGACGCTTCGAAACTGAACGAAGAAGGCTTGCAGTCCCCGATTGTCAAAAACCTCGACGAATCCTCCCTGCGCGAGATCATGGCACGCACGGGAGCCCAAAGCGGCGATCTGGTTTTCTTCGGTGCCGACAAGGCCAAGGTCGTCAACGACGCGCTCGGCGCTCTCCGCGTCAAGATCGGTCACGAGAAGAAGCTCACGACCGGGGATGCCTGGCGTCCCTTGTGGGTCGTCGATTTTCCGATGTTCGAGCATGACGAGGAAAACAAGCGCTGGACCGCATGCCACCATCCATTCACCAGCCCCAAGGACGGCCACGAGGATTGGCTCGAAACCGACCCCGGGAAATGCCTCGCAAAAGCCTACGACCTCGCATTGAATGGCTGGGAGATTGGCGGGGGCTCGGTCCGTATTCATCGTGAAGAAGTGCAGAGCAAGGTGTTCCGCGCACTCAACATCGGCGCCGAAGAAGCACAGCAGAAATTCGGCTTCCTGCTCGATGCCCTGCGTTACGGCGCACCGCCGCACGGCGGGCTCGCGTTCGGCCTCGACCGCATCGTGACCATGATGACCGGTGCCGAGTCGATTCGCGACGTCATCGCCTTCCCCAAGACTCAGCGCGCCCAGTGCCTGCTGACTCAGGCGCCATCGGCGGTCGACGAAAAGCAACTGCGCGAACTGCATATCCGGCTGCGAAACCCGACCCAGCAGGCATAGAGTCCGCCGAGTCGCTCGACCAACTCGCCTGCGTTATAGAATGGCCGCATGAAATTCTTGCGGCCGTTTTTTTGTGTTCGTGGAAGATTCCTGTCGGCGATCTTCCTCTGGATGCTTTTCGCCGCCAGCAGCGCCTTCGCTTTCGACTGGCCTTCGAACAGCGGACTGCGTGGCGACATTGCAGTCGAAAGACTTCCACCGGAAGCACGCGAAACACTTGTCCGAATCCGCAACGGAGGGCCATACCCGCACAGACGCGATGGTGTCGTGTTCCAGAACCGCGAGGGAAACCTGCCGAACCAGCCGCGAGGCTACTATCGCGAGTTCACCGTCGAAACTCCGGGAAGCCGTGACCGCGGAGCAAGACGCATTGTCGCCGGCGCCGGCCATAGCGGAGATATCCGGACGTCGGGTGAGTACTACTACACGAGGGATCATTACCGCAGTTTCTGGAGGATCCGTGAGTGACTGAATCGAGTTTGAAAACGATCCTTCGCAACGCCAACGAGGCCGGATTGCGCGCGTTTCCGCCAACCGAACTTGATGCACTGAAAACGGCAAGCAAAGAGCTGCAGTTTCCTTTCGCCCACATCGACCTGTCGACCGCCAAAGACAAGGAGGATGTTTTCGCGGCACTCTCGATCGCACTCAGGCTACCGGACTGGTTCGGCCACAACTGGGACGCGCTCGCAGATTGCCTGTGCGACCTTTCCTGGAAGCCGGCGCCAGGATATGTGCTGTACGTGGAGGGCCATACCGCGTTGCGGCGCGAGAAGCCTTCTGACTTCGACATGCTCATCGAGATATTTGCGGAAACGGCTGCGTACTGGAGCGAGGAGGGCATACCTTTCTGGACGCTCTTTTCGCCAGCGCCGGACGGCAGCAGCTTTGCCGACCCGCTCGTCGACTAACATCGTGAGATACAAGCAACCGGTCTCGGCACTGGTGGTCATCCACACCCCGAAGCTTGACGTGCTCCTGCTCGAGCGCGCAAAGCATCC
Organism: Rhodocyclaceae bacterium; assembly: GCA_016791115.1. Lineage (GTDB taxonomy): Bacteria > Pseudomonadota > Gammaproteobacteria > Burkholderiales > Rhodocyclaceae > Methylophosphatis. Next base: position 70,465 of record JAEUNL010000032.1, on the reverse strand, counting down.
CGGCTATTGGCAATCGGTCACCGGCAGCGCCGAACTTGGTGAAACCCTCGCCGACACGGCACGACGCGAAGTTTTCGAGGAAACGGGGATCGACGCGTCGCGTTACACGCTGGACGACTGGAAGCGCAGCAGCGTCTGGGAGATCTTTCTTGAATGGCGTTTTCGTTACGCTCCCGGCGTGACGCACAACGAAGAGCACATATTCAGCCTCTGCGTACCGGATGGCATACCGATTGCCATCTCACCAGCGGAACATCGTGCCTTCATGTGGCTTCCGTGGCGCCAAGCGGCTGAAAAATGCTTCTCATACACCAACCGGGACACGATTCTGGAACTCCCGCACCGCTTCGCACACTCAACCGGGTAGGTTGCCAGGCGCTCTTTCAATAACTGCGCCGAAGGCAGCGACCATGGCCTTCAATCCGTTGACCTGCAACAAGCTCTCAGCCCTACTCGCTTGAATTCGTTGCCCCCAGTCCTATATTCGGAGCGACCGGATGCATTCGGCCGAGTGAATTCGTGGCATAGACGAATCAAGGAGGTTGAGATGGCGAATATTTCCCGCTGGGATCCGCTGGACGAGCTGTTTCGCGGTTTCTTCGTACGGCCCGTCGAGTTCGATTCGCAGCTTGCCGAAGCACCGTCGATCAAGATTGACGTCAAGGAGTCGCCAGAAGGTTTTGCTGTGCATGCCGAACTTCCGGGCATTAAGAAGGAAGACATCCATGTGTCGATCGACGGCGCCGTTGTTTCGGTAAGCGCCGAACGTCGGCAGGAGAAGGAGACGAAGGAGAGTGAGCGTGTCCTTCGCAGCGAACGTTACTTCGGAAAGGTTTCTCGCAGCTTCCAGCTTGCGAGCGAAATCGACGAAGCGCGTGCTACCGCAAAATTCAATGACGGAGTACTCGAATTGACGCTACCCAAGAAAACGTCTGCACACTCGAGGCGCCTCTCGATCCAGTAAACCGGCGTTTCTCAAGAACCTGACCTTGAAAGCCCCGCGCCAGCAATGGCCGGGGCGCTTTTTCTTTGTGCGACGCACCGTTACAATCCAGCTTCCCAGACCTCGCCGCGCATGCCATGAATACCTCGTCGATCTCGCCCGAAACCAAGGCCGGTGTGCTTGCCGAGGCGCTTCCCTACATCAAGCGCTTCTTCGACAAAACGATCGTCATCAAGTACGGCGGCAACGCAATGACCGACCCGACGCTGAAGGACTGTTTCGCGCGCGATGTCGTGCTGCTCAAACTCGTCGGAATGAATCCTGTCGTGGTGCACGGCGGCGGCCCGCAGATCGACGACTTGTTGAAGCGCGTCGGAAAGCAGGGGCAGTTCATCCAGGGCATGCGAGTGACCGACGAAGAAACCATGGATATCGTCGAGATGGTCCTCGGCGGCTCGGTCAACAAGGAGATCGTCAATCTGATCAACCGCCACGGCGGCAAGGCAGTCGGCCTGACCGGGCAGGATGGTGGATTCATTCGGGCACGCAAGCTATTGATGCCCAACAAGGAGAATCCGGAAGAAATGATCGACATCGGCCTCGTCGGCGATATCACGTCGATCGACCCGTCGATCATTGCGTTTCTCGACACCGGCGATTTCATCCCGGTCATCGCGCCAATCGGAGTTGGTCCCGAGGGCGAGTCCTACAACATCAACGCCGACGTCGTGGCAGGGAAACTGGCCGAAATTCTCCAGGCCGAGAAGTTGATTCTGCTAACCAACACCCCTGGCGTACTCGACAAGGAAGGGCAGCTCCTGACCGGGCTGACGCCCAAACAGATAGACGACATGGTTTCGGACGGTACGCTATCCGGCGGCATGCTCCCCAAGATCAGTTCGGCGGTCGACGCGGCCCGCAGTGGCGTGAAGAGCGTGCATATCATCGACGGTCGCGTCGAACATGCGCTGCTCCTCGAGGTGCTCACCGAGGCCGGGGTCGGGACACTCATCAAGTCCAAGTAATCCGGCAGCACAGGTGTTCCGCAGCCGACAGGTCGCCGCACCAGTGTCGGCCCATATCACCAGACAATGCGCGCCGCAGTCAGCAGAGCCGCAATCGCTCGTCTGGATTTTCGATCTCGACGACACCTTGCATTACGCGACCCCGGGTGTTTTTCCGGCCATCAATCGCAGCATGACCGCCTACGTTGCCGAGCAAATTGGCCTGGACGAAAATGAGGCCAGCGCGCTGCGCGTCCGCTACTGGCATCGCTATGGTGCCACCCTGATCGGCCTGATGAAGCACCACGGCACAGCCCCACATCACTTTCTCTGGCACACCCATCAGTTCGATGACCTCGCCGGTCTGCTCGTTTACGAAGGCGCGCTTCGCAGCATTCTCCGCAGGCTTCCCGGCCGCAAGGTCGTGTTCTCCAATTCACCGCGGCACTACGCCGAGGCCGTGCTGCGGGAAATGAGACTCTCCCCGCTATTCGAAGCGGTCTATTCGATCGAAAGCACGCGCTTTCAACCAAAACCTCAACGCGCCGGATTCCTGCGCCTGTTGCGCGACCTCGGGCTCGCTCCGACGCGTTGCATCATGGTCGAAGACAGCGCAGCGAACTTGCGCGTTGCAAAATTTCTCGGGATGCAGACAGTGCTCGTTTCGAGGCGCCCGCGAAGACCCGCTTTTGTCGATGTCAGGATAGAATCGATTCTCGACTTGGCCCGCCTGCCGCATCGACTACAGGGGCCGGGGCGCAATTAAAAGAACGGAACAAGGGGGCGACGATGGGGACCAAACCCGGCGAGCGCAAGCTGCAGATTCTGCAGACGCTCGCGGAGATGCTGCAGAATCCGAAAGGCGAGAAGATCACCACAGCCGCACTCGCAGCCAGGCTGGATGTTTCGGAAGCGGCGCTCTATCGGCACTTCGCCAGCAAGGCGCAAATGTTCGAAGGGTTGATTGAGTTCATCGAATCGAGCCTCTTTTCCGTCATCAACACCATTCAGGCCGAGCAGCAGTCCGGCATCAAGCAAGTGGAGCTCGTGATGGGCCTTCTGCTTGGTTTCGCGCAAAAGAATCGCGGGTTGACTCGCGTCCTCGTCGGCGATGCACTGGTCAACGAAGACGAACGCCTGCAGACACGTATCAACCAGTTGATCGACCGGTGTGAGGCCGCGCTAAAGCAGGCACTTCGGATCGCCGTGACGAACAACGAACTGCTCGCCTCGGAAGACGTTGGTGCAGCCGCAAACATGCTCATGTGCTACGTGATCGGACGCTGGAACCTGTTCGCAAAGAGCGGCTTCACGCGTGAGCCGATGGCGCAGTGGGCAAGCCAGTGGCCCATGCTGTGCGCCGCTTGCCTATCGCAGCCCGTAGTCAGCAACGTCTGAGCAACCGTCAGCCCCGCGATTGAACAACACCATCAGACGATTGTTCGTTGCCGTTGCGTTGTGTTTGCTTGCCGCTGCGGTTTACGTCAGCGTGTTTCGCGGCCCGGGTTCCCCTTTCGACAGGCAGGCATGGAACGACGCAAGGTCGATGGAAGGCGAGATTCGATGCCTGCGTGGCCGCATGCTGCGCGACTTGCGCGAACGCGTAATCCGGCCCGGAATGACTCGGCAGGCCATCACCGACCAGCTGGGCAACCCCGACGCGGAACGCAACGGAGAAATGGCTTACGGGCTTGGATTCTGCGCCGGGCCCGGCGAAACGAGTTCGCTAATCATCCACCTCGACAACAGGGGGTTGGTGACGCATACCTCGCTGGTTGGCCTCTGAGCGAATCGCACCTCAGTCACCGTCCCGGAGCCAACGGGCGGCTTCCATCGCGAAGTAGGTCAGGATTCCGTCCGCCCCTGCGCGCTTGAACGACAGCAAAGCTTCCATCACGCAAGCGCGCTCCACGATCCAGCCGTTGGCGGCGGCAGCCTTGAGCATCGCGTACTCGCCGCTCACCTGATACACGTAAGTCGGCACCTTCAGTTCGTGTTTTACGCGACGCACAATGTCCAGGTACGGCATGCCGGGCTTCACCATGAACATGTCCGCTCCCTCCTCGATGTCCAGGCTGACCTCGCGGAGGGCCTCGTCGGAATTGGCTGGATCCATCTGGTACGTGTACTTGTTGCCCTTGCCGAGATTCGATGCCGAGCCGACGGCATCGCGGAACGGCCCGTAGTAGCTCGAAGCGTACTTTGCCGAGTAGGCGAGGATGCGCGTATGGATCTGGCCGTGCGCATCGAGCTCCCTGCGGATTCTCGCAACGCGTCCATCCATCATGTCGGATGGCGCTACCACATCGGCACCTGCCCGTGCATGGGACAGCGCCTGCCTAGCCAGCGCTTCAAGCGTCTCGTCGTTCAGCACGTACCCGCTCTCGTCGATCAGGCCGTCCTGTCCGTGGCTGGTGTAGGGGTCGAGCGCGACATCCGTGATCACGCCGAGGTCGGGCAGGCGATCCTTGATTGCACGAACGACGCGCGGTACCAGCCCGTCGGCATTCCACGCTTCTTCCGCTGCAAGGCTCTTCTTCGACGCCTCCACGACCGGAAACAATGCGATCGCCGGAATCCCGAGCACATGCGCCTCCTCCGCGACCGTGAGCAAGCGGTCAAGCGAGCGCCGGAACACGCCCGGCATCGACGCAACGGGCTCCGTGATGTCCTGCCCCTCGAGCACGAACACCGGGTAGATGAGATCGTCCGCGGTGAGTCGATGCTCACGCATTAATCGGCGGGAAAAATCGTCGCGACGCATCCTGCGCAGACGTGTCGAAGGAAAGCTGGCCATGGGTCAAAACCTCTTGATATTCATGGTTATTTGCAAAAATCTTTGGTCTCGGGTACGAACTGCGGGAACTATTCGTACCGAGCATCTATCTTAGAAACAGATGGCGCAAGTCGTCTCCCGCTTCACCTCCCTGAGCGGGTGCCTTACTGATTAAGGCGTTCAGCCCCCGGTTTTCTCCCCTTTGACCGGGGGCTTTTCTTTTCTGCTTTCACCTACATCCTTCGGAACGTTCTCCGGCTCGATTCCAAGCCAACGTCCGACGATCGCCTCGGTTTCTTCGATGCCGGATTTCTTCAGGCTGGAGAACAATTGAACGCTCACCCGGTCGCCCCATTCCGCGAGTTCCTGGCGAACGCGCTCCAGCGTCTGACGTGCCGGCCCTCGAGAAAGCTTGTCCGACTTGGTGAGCAAGACGTGGATCGGGCGCCCTGTTGGCGCATACCAGTCGAGCATCTGGCGGTCGAGTGGCGTAAGCGGATGCCGCGCATCCATGATGAGCACGAGCCCGATCAGGTTTTCGCGCGATTTCAGGTAGCGCTCCAGCAAATTTTGCCACTGGCGACGTATTGGTTCCGGCACTTCCGCATAGCCGTAGCCAGGCAGGTCAACCAGGAATGCGCCACTCGGCAGGCGAAAGAAATTGATCAGTTGCGTGCGCCCGGGTGTCTTGCTGACGAATGCAAGCCGTGTGTGCCTGACCAGCGTATTGATGGCGCTCGACTTGCCGGCGTTCGAACGACCGGCAAAGGCGATCTCGGCGCCCTCCGTGGGTGGCAAGGCGCCGGGCTTGGCGACCGAGGTGACAAAAACTGCGTTTCGAAACAGAGACATAATTTGCAGCTGGTGCTGCCAGCGGTTTGGGCCGCGACAGCGTGGTGCGGTGCGGCGCGATTGTTGTAGAATATCAGGTTTGTATCGACACTCCCGCACCGAGGTAGCCGAAATGATTCTGCGTTCCCTGATTCTGTCTCTTGCCGTCGCCGCAGGCTTCGCCCACGCCGAAGACAAGGCCGCGTCCGCGCCGGATGCCGGCAAGGCTCAACAGATCGCCGCAGGCGTTTGCGCGGGCTGTCACGGTGCCGACGGCAACAGCGTCGCAGCCGTCAATCCGAAGCTCGCCGGCCAGCATCCCGAATACATCTACAAGCAGTTGCGAAATTTCAAGGCTGCCGATGGCAAGCCGGCAGAGCGCAACAACCCAATCATGGGCGGCATGGTCGCCGCGCTCAGCGACGACGATATGAAAGGCCTGGCAAGCTACTTCTCCGGCCAGAAGTTGAATCCGGAAGCGGCCAAGGACGCGAAGTCGATCGAGCTCGGGCAAAAGCTTTACCGCGCCGGCGAAGCCGGCAAGGGCCTGCCCGCCTGCGCCGGCTGTCACGGCCCGGCCGGTGCCGGCATTCCTGCGCAGTTCCCGCGCCTGGGCGGTCAGTTTGCCGAATACACGGAGGCGCAACTCAAGGCTTTCCGCGCCGGCGAGCGCGCGAATGACCCGAACCAGATGATGCGCATGATCGCAATCAAGATGACGGATGCCGAGATCAAGGCCGTTTCCGATTACATCGCCGGGCTGCGTTGATCGCCTGATTGCCGTTACGACGGTACGAAAGAAAAGGGCGCCCGCGCGGCGCCCTTTTTCTATTGCGTTAGCTATCCCTCAGTCGGCCGCCGCCTCCAGCGCGTCGATCTCGCCGGCCGAAAACCCGGCCGCCAGCCTGGCCTGCCGATTGACCGGCCTGGCAAGCTTCGGCGCCGAATACTCCTCGAGCAAACGCCGGTAGGTCGCTTCCGGTGCCACGCCGCGCAGGGCGCACAAATGGCGGAACCAGCGATCGCCGATGGCGACGTGGCCGATCTCGTCGCGCAGGACGATCTCCAGGATCGCCACCCCCGCGGTATCGCCAATGCCACCGAGCTTGTCCATGATGCCGGGTGTCGCATCCAGTCCGCGCGCTTCGAGCAGACGAGGCACCAGCGCCATGCGGGCGAGCGGATCGTGGGCAGTGCGGACTGCCATCTGCCACAAGCCGTCATGGGCATCGAAGTCCCCGTAGTCGAAGCCGAGGGTGCGCAGGTGATCGCGCAGCAAGCGGAAGTGCAGCCCCTCTTCCGCCGCCACTCTGAGCCAGTCGCGGTAGAAGTCGACGGGATGCCCGCGAAACCGGCAGACGCAGTCGAGCGCCAGGTTGATTGCGTTGAACTCGATGTGCGCCAGCGCGTGGATCAGGGCCGCGTGTCCCTGTCGGCTGCCGACACGCCGCCGGCCGACCTGCTGCGGGGGCACAAGCCGGGGCCGCGCCGGACGGCCGGGCTGGTCGATCAGATCGCAGGCCGCGACGGCATCTTCCGGTGCGATCGACAGCGCGGCAATGCGCCCCGTCAGATCGAGCTTGCGATCGACATCTGCCTCGGCCAGCGCTGCCCGGGCCTGCATGAATGCGTTCAGATGATCCATCCGGCAATGATATGCCGCCATCGCGTACCCCGCGGCCCCGCCTGCCCCAGGATGCAACGGGAGGAAAACGGAATAAGCGCGCAACCGGACTGTTTACAGGATGATGACAAAACGCGACGATAGCCCGGGCATCGTCGCCACCCAACGAACTCATGTCCAGCCGAGACCTCATCGTCGCCGAAATTCCGCGCCTGCGCCGTTACGCCCGCGCGTTGACCGGCGACGCAGCGCGTGCGGACGATCTGGTACAGGACACGCTCGAACGCGCGCTGTCGCGGTTCTCGCTGTGGCGGCCGGGCAATCTGCGCGCATGGCTTTTCACCATCATGCACAACATTTTCGTCAACCAGATCAAATCCGCGGCGAACATCGATTACCTCGCGGATGAACTGCTGCCCGATCTTCCGCTGCGTGCGACGCAATCCGACAACCTGGAGTTGCGCGATCTCGACCGCGCCCTGTCGCGGCTATCGGCAGAACAGCGCGAAGTGCTGTTGCTCGTCGGCCTGGAAGACCTCTCCTACGAAGAGGCAGCGCGCATCGTCGGCACGCCGATCGGCACCGTGATGTCGCGCCTCTCGCGCGGACGGGAGCGCCTGCGCGCGCTGCTCTCCGGCGTGGAACTTGCCGCGGCGCCCCAGCTCAAGGTGATCAAATGAGCGTACAGACGATCAGCGAAGAGCAGCTTCACGCCTACGCCGACGGTCGCCTCGACGCAGCAGAGCGGCTGCAGGTGGCGGCGTGGCTCGAGGAACGCCCGGCGGTGCAGGAGCAGCTTGCCGCCTGGCGCGATCAGAACGGTCTGCTGCACCGGCGCTACGACAGCGTGATGCAGGAGCCGATACCCGCGCGGCTGGCCCACGCCGCACGCAACGCGCCCCGCGCGATGCCGCTGCGCATCGCCGCGATGGTGGCCTGGTTAGCGCTCGGCGTGGTCGTCGGCTATGTCGCGCGCGGCCATGTCGGCGGCACCGGCCAGTTCGAAACCGCCGCACTGCCAAGGGCTGCTGCCATCGCACACGTGGTCTATGTGCCCGAGGTACGCCACCCGGTGGAAGTCACGGCGGACCAGGAACAGCACCTCGTCACCTGGCTTTCGAAACGGCTCGGTTCGTCGGTCAGGGCGCCCGCCCTGCGCAACGAGGGATTCGAACTGGTCGGCGGGCGCTTGTTGCCCGGCGAATCGGGTCCGGTGGCGCAGTTCATGTACCAGGACACGCGAGGCCAGCGGCTCACGCTCTACGTACGTACGGACGCGAGCGACAACCGCGAGACGGCGTTCCGCTTCGCGCAGGAGGGCAAGGTCGGCGTGTTCTACTGGCTCGACGGCAAACTTGGCTATGCCCTGTCGGGCGAGATCGCCAAGTCCGACCTGATGCGGGTTGCCGACAGCGTGTATCGTCAGCTCAATCCCTGACCCGCCCGAGATGCCCGTGGATTAACGACCTACAGGCACCCGACCTCGGAAGGCGCATGTACGCTGAGTCTGCAGCCAGCAAGACCTAGAACACCCGGCCCATGCGCCTTTCAGGTGTGCCACAAAACAAATCGCCGGCTTGTCGCCGGCGAAGGGAATCCAATTTCCTGACCTCGTATGACTTTCTTCTGTTTGCTATCCGATGAGCGCGATTTGCTTTTTTACTGACCTCCAGACCTTGCTCGCTGTGCTCGGACGCCCTGTCGGTGTCTTCTTGTGATTCCCGATGAAACGCATCGTAACAAGCGCCCGACAAACTTAACCATAGGTCTAACGGATGATTTCCCTCTGCCAAGCGTTCAAGCGGCGTGACAAATATCACACTTCAGCCTGAATCGAGGCGTCCGCAAACGCCGCCGCCTGCCTATTTCGCAAGCAGATCCTTGCGGAAGGCCGCCTTCTGCCGCGCCCGTTTCGCTTTCTTGCCGCGCAACTGATGTGCGCCCCCCTTGGTCAGCAGGGGTGCTGTCGCGACCGGATTGCGCGGCTTGATCCGCGTCTGCTTGGCGCGCTTCACAGCGCCCTGCCGCGTTGCTTCGGATCGAATCTGACGATGTTGCGCCCATCCGGCGCAGTGCGCGGCGCGGGCTTCCACGCGTGGCCGTAGACCACCTCGAAGGTCGCAGGCAAGCGGCCTTCGCGGCGGTGCAGCTCGTAAGCGGCGCGCACCCGAGACCAGGTCTGCTTGCCGGTCAGCCCGCGCCTGCGCCCGGCCAGCGCACACTGGCCACCCGAGACACGCAAATCACGCAACAATGCGTCGAGCGAATCGTAGGTCAGGGTGAGCGTCTCCATGTCCATCACCGGCTCGGCGAATCCGGCGCCAACCAGTGCGTCGCCCAGATCGTGCATGTCGATGAAGCGATGCACGTGCGGCGCATCGTCCGCTTGTCCGAAGCACCGGCGCAATTCCTTGAGCGTATCGGGCCCGAAGGCGGTGAACATGAGCAGGCCATCGATTGCCAGCACGCGATGCATTTCGCGCAACGCAGGCAGCGGATCGGTCAGCCAGTGCAGCATCAGGTTCGACCATAGCATCGACATGCTGCGCTCGGCGAACGGCAGGCGCGAAGCCTCGCCGCAGACGCGCGCCGCCTCGCGTGCACGGCCGCCGGGCAGCAGGCGCTTGAACCACGGCAGCTCGCCGCCCGCCTCGCGCAGCATCGCACTCGAGAAATCGCAGCCGACGCGATGGGCCTGGGGATAGCGTTCGGCGAGCAGGCGCAAATCCGCACCCGTGCCGCATCCGACGTCGAGAATGCGCTGCGGCTGGATCTTCACCAGATCGAGCCGCTCGCCCATGCGGCGGGACACCTCGCGCGCCAGCACGGCCGCGGCATCGTAGCCCCGCGCCGCGCGCGAGGCATTGCGCAGCACCGCATTGCGTTCGATGTCAAAGCGCGAATCGTCCGCGCGGCCCTGCGCCAGCTTCAACGGCACAAAGGGATCAGACGGCCTTCATGCCGAGCCGCTCGAGCAGTCCGCGGTCGCGATCAGCTTCCGGATTGCCGGTGGTGAGCAGCTTGTCGCCGTAGAAAATCGAATTGGCGCCGGCCAGGAAGCATAGCGCCTGCAACTCGTCGCTCATCTGCTGCCGCCCGGCGGACAATCGCACGTAAGAGTTCGGCATGGTGATGCGCGCACAGGCGATGGTGCGCACGAACTCGAACGGGTCCAGCGGCGCCGCGTTCGCGAGCGGCGTGCCTTCGACCTGCACGAGATGATTGATCGGCACCGACTCCGGCGGCGGATCCATGTTGGCGAGTTCGGCGATCAGCGCCGCGCGCATGCGGCGCGATTCGCCCATGCCGATGATGCCGCCACAACACACGTTGATGCCTGCATCGCGTACCTTCTCCAGGGTATCGAAGCGATCGCCCTGGTTGTGGGTGCCGATGACGGCACCGTAGAACTCCGGTGCAGTGTCGATGTTGTGATTGTAGTAATCGAGCCCGGCATCCTTGAGCTGTTCGGCCTGGCCTTCCTTGAGCATGCCCAGCGTGACGCAGGTTTCCAGTCCGAGCGACTTGACCTCGCGCACCATCTCGAGCACCTGATCGAGATCCTTCTGCTTCGGGCCACGCCAAGCCGCCCCCATGCAGAAGCGCGACGCGCCGCCTTCCTTGGCAGTCCTCGCCGCCTGCAGCACTTCGCCAAGCGGCATCAGTTCCTCGCGTTCGAGACCAGTGTTGTAGCGCGCCGCCTGCGAGCAATAGCCACAGTCTTCGGAACAGCCGCCGGTCTTGATCGACAACAGGGTCGACCGCTGGATCGCATTGGCATCAAAATGTGCGCGATGCACCTGCTGCGCGCGGAACATCAGGTCAGTGAACGGCAGGGCGAACAAGGCTTCGATTTGCGCCACGGTCCAGCGTTTTTGGGCGGGTGTGGCGGCGGACTCGACAGGGCTCGTGACGACGGCAGACATGGGATCACCCCGAATGGCAGGCAGACTGCGGGAAGCCGGGATTATACGCGCCGCACAAGGCACTCCGGGCACTCCGCGCGGAGATCCCGCGTGAGCGCTGCAGGCCGCCTCGCGGCGTGGCTGCTGCCGCAGGATTGCTACGCCTGCGGCGCGCCGGCGGGTCGCGACTTCCTTTGCACCGACTGCCGGAAAGACCTGCCGGCATTGCCTGCGGAGCGCTGTCCCCAGTGCGCCCTGCCGAGCCCGGCCGGGCAGACCTGCGGGGCCTGTCTGCGCGATGCGCCGCACTTCGATGCCACTTTTGCGCGATGGAGTTACGACTTCCCGGTTCGGGAAATGATTCTGGCGCTCAAGTATCGCGCCCGCCTTGCACTGGCGCCCTGGCTCGCCGCATCACTGGCCGGCCAGTTCCGGCCGCAGGAAGCCGACTGCCTGATCCCGTTGCCGGTACACCCGGCCCGGCTGGCCGAACGAGGTTTCAACCAGTCCGTCGAGATCGCGCGCCACCTTGCGCAGCACTGGAATCTGCCGCTGTTGGTCGACCTGTGCGTGAAGGACCGGATAATCGCACCTCAGGCGAGCCTGCCCTGGAAAGCGCGTCGCAAGAACATTCGCGGCGCCTTTCGCTGCACGCAGGATCTAGGTGGAAAGAAGGTAGTCGTGGTCGATGATGTGATGACCACCGGCGCCACGCTCGACGAGTTCGCGCGCGTTCTCAAGCAGCGCGGCGCGAGTCGCGTCGTCAATGTGGTCGTTGCGCGAACCCTGCGCGAATGATCGCGCGCAACCCATAATCCAGCACCATGATCGACATCGTGCTTTACCAGCCGGAGATTCCACCCAACACGGGCAACGTGATGCGCCTGTGCGCGAATACCGGTGCACGCCTGCATCTGGTCAGGCCACTCGGCTTCCAGCTCACCAACCGGGCGATGATGCGGGCAGGACTCGACTATCGCGAGCTTGCGACTGTGTGCGTGCATGACGATTGGCCGGCCTGCACCGCGGCCCTCGGCAGCCGGCGCATGTTTGCAGCCTCTACGCGCGGCACGACCGGCTATGCCGACGTTTCCTACTCGCGCGACGACGTCTTGCTGTTCGGTTCGGAGACACGAGGGCTGCCGTCGTCGGTGCTCGAATCGCTGCCGGCAGATCAGTTGATCCGCATCCCGATGTGCGCCGGATCGCGCAGCATCAACCTCTCCAACAGCGTGGCGGTCATCCTATTCGAAGCCTGGCGCCAGATCGGGTTCGCCGGCGCAGATCATCCGTTCGGCACAAGCGGGTAAGCAGCAAATGGAGTAGGCTGTTAAGTGTATTGTGCGCCGTCGAGCGGCCATTCCGGGAGAACAACAATGCGGATCAATCCAGTCCTGACAATCGCCCTGGCGGGCGCGCTACTTGGCTCCGCGGCCCCCGTTATCGCTTCCGATTATGGCGGAGTCGTCCTGGGCAGGCGTACAGGGCCTGATGGTGCCCTGCTCATCGCCCCCGTGCCGGATGGCGCGCGCCAGCGCGGTTACGTCGTGGTGTCCCCATCGACACCAGCGCGAGGCGACGTACGTTACGGCCGGACTTTGCCGGGCTACCTCGGCGGATATTACGGCGGCATCCCCGGCACCACGTACGAAATTCCCAATCAGGATCGGCTCTACTGCCCGGAATCCCGTGCCTACTTTCCTGCCGTTCAGGAGTGCGCAACGCCTTGGTTGCGCATGCGCCCCGGCGGCGGTGTAACGGCCGATTCGCCGATTCCCTCGCCTGCTGGCCAGTATTACGGGCGCTGAGCCGCCAGTCGAACGCTACTCGAGCTTGGGATCGCGCGCGAGCAGCGCTTCCACGGCCTGCTTGGCCGACCGGCCTTCGAACAGCAGGGACACCACCGCTCGCGTGATCGGCATATCCACCCCGATTTTTCGGGCAAGCTGATCCACTTCGCGCGCAGTGTTCACGCCTTCCGCGATGTGTCCCAGTTCACGCAAGATGTCATCCAGCGCCTTGCCTTGCGCAAGTGCCAGACCAACCCGCCGGTTGCGCGACAGATCCCCGGTACAGGTCAGGATCAGATCGCCCATTCCGGCCAGCCCCATGAAGGTGTCGCGTCGCGCCCCGAGTGCCTCGCCCAGACGCGCGATTTCTGCCAGCCCGCGGGTGATGAGCGCCGCCCGCGCGTTCAGGCCGAAACCCATGCCATCGCTGACTCCCGCCGCGATGGCCATCACGTTCTTGACGGCCCCGCCGATTTCGGCGCCCACGACGTCGGTATTGGCATAAATCCGCAATCGCGGATGATGAAGCGCAGCGGCCGTTTCACGCGCAAAAGCGGCGTCACGCGACGCCAATGTGATTGCCGTGGGCAGTCCGCGCGCGACCTCGTCGGCGAAACTGGGACCGGTCAGAGCACCGCACGGAACGCCCTCGCCCAGTACCTCGGCCACGATCTGATGCGGCAATTTGGCCGATCCCGCCTCAAGTCCCTTGCACGCCCACAACAGGGGTTGGTTGCCTTCCAGGCGGCGCAGGCTCTCCAGCGTCGCACGCAGTCCGGACAACGGGGTTGCCACAAGCAGCAGGTCGCCCCCGTCGACAGCGCGCGCGAGATCGCTTTCAATGACCAGACTCGCCGGCAGGGTGCAGCCCGGCAGGTATCGCGCGTTCTCGCGAGCAGCGCGCATGCCTGCTGCCTGCACAGCGTCACGCGACCAGATCAGCGTGTCGTGCCAGGGCGCGAAAGACGCCGCGAGGGCGGTGCCCCATGCCCCGGCGCCGAGAATCGCGAGTTTCATCGGTTGCGCGGCTCAAACGCCCCAGATTTGGGACACGCGCACGAAGCCCGACTGTCCATCGCGATGGCGAACCTTCGCCCAGCCGGGCGGAGCGGCTTCAAGCAGATCGAGGACAACATCGCGCGCGGCCTCGAAAACGACCGGCGCGCTATCTTCGGCGGCTTTCAAGACAGACGCGCTGACCGCTGTGACGATCACCGTGCGGCGGTCGAGCAGCTTGGCGCGCTCGACCCAAAGGAGCGCACCGCCGGCATCTCGCACCTTGACCCACTTGTCGAGCGCAACCACCAACTCGACCGGCGTTCCGCGCGCGATGATGAATTTCGGCTCTGATTTGCCCGATGGGGCATCGTAGAGCAGTGCGTTCTCGGCCAGCGATCGATACTCGACCGCCATTGCGGGAAGCGCCGCCACGGAAAGCAGCAGCGCGGCGACAATGCCCGCACGCATCGCGTTACTGCAGCGGCGCGGCCGGCTGCTGCGCACCCTGTTGCTGTTGCAGGCGCTGCTGGTAGAGCACCTCGAAATTGACCGGGGCGAGCAACACGGGCGGAAAGCCCGCGCGACCGATCGTGTCGGAGATCGTTTCTCGAACATACGGGAACAGTATGTTCGGGCACGCAATCGACAGTATCGGATCGAGATCCTGCTGCGGTACGTTGCGGATCTGGAAAATGCCCGCTTGGCCAGCCTCCACCAGAAACATGGTCTTTTCGCCGAGCTTCGCCGTGACCGTAACCGTCAGCAGGCACTGATAGATGCCTTCGTCGACGGCCGCGGCTTCGGTGTGGAGTTGCACCTGCACTTCCGGTTGCTCGCGCTGCAGGAAGATCTGGGGCGCATTGGGAATTTCGAGGGAAAGATCCTTGACGTAAATCTTTTCGATAGTGAACTGGGCTTGCTCGGTTTCAGCCATGATGGTCTCGTTGGATGTAAAGGCCGCGCCTAGCGCGGATGGGTGTTTATCGGAAATTCAGCCGGCAAGCAGCACATCGAGCGAACCGGCGTGATCCAGCGCTGCCAGGTCGTCGAAACCGCCAACGTGGGTGTCGCCGATGTAGATTTGCGGCACGGTGCGCCGGCCGGTTTTTTCCATCATCTCGACGCGCCGAGCCGGATCAAGATCGACGCGGATTTTCTCGATGCTGGTTACGCCCTTGCGATTGAGCAACTGCTCGGCGCGAACGCAGTAAGGGCACACGCCGGTCGAATACATGACGACCTTGGGCATCTTCACGATTAACGCGTTGTGACGGGCTGTCCGGCCTGTTCCCACGCAGGAATGCCGCCGGCCAGATTGAAAACTTTCTCGAAACCCGCCTTGCGCAAGGTACCGCATACCGAACTCGACCTGGTGCCGCTGGCGCAACTGACGATGATCGGCTTGTTCTTGTATTTGTCGAGTTCCCCGAGCCGCTTCTCGATCTGCCCGAGCGGTATATGCCGCGCATTGGGAATATGGCCTCTCGACCATTCGGCAGGTTCGCGCACATCCAGAACCAGTGCATCTTCCCTGTTGATCAGGAGCGTCGCCTCGAGCGGCGATACGCTGGGGCCCGCCGTACGGCTGCGAATAAGGGGCCACAACAGCATGCCGCCGGAAACCGCCGCCATCACCACCCACATCAGGTTTGCTTTGAGAAAATCCATGATTGGTCCGAATGCCCTGCCGCGTTCAGCGCTGCGGCGAATCTTCGCAAAAGACTTCGCGCATCAGGGATATGAGCTGCAAAGTGCGGCTGTCGCCAATACGGTAATAAACGCGGTTGGCGTCCTTGCGCGTCAAAAGCACACCCTTGTCGCGCAGGATCGCGAGATGCTGGGAAATATTGCTCTGCGACGTGCCCACCGCATCGACGATATCCTGCACGCACACCTCGTCACTGCCGAGCACGCAAAGAATCTTCAGACGCAAAGGATGGGCGATCGATTTCAGCGCTCGCGCCGCAGTTTCGATGTGCTCCTGCTTGTCGATCATGCTGGTGATCGCCTTGATTTCTGCCGGATTTCCCACGTATGAAGCCTGCAATGCGGTCGTGTTGGTAAAGCGCTTATTATAGAATGGAATTTTTGCCGCGTCGGCGCCCTTCCCGATTTTTCCGGCCATGGCAGCTTGCGTGACGCTGCCACGTAGGCGCCAGACAGAATCACCCGATCTTCCCTCTCTACTAGAATCCATTGTCATGAAGAAAATCGTACTATTGCGCCACGGCGAATCCATCTGGAACCAGGAGAACCGTTTCACCGGCTGGACCGACGTCGGGCTAACGGCGAAAGGCCTCGCAGAAGCCAAGGCTGCCGGACAGCTCCTCAAACGAGAGGGATACGCATTCGATATCGCTTATACCTCGGTGCTGAGCCGCGCGATCAAGACGCTGTGGACGGTGCTCGAGGAAATGGACCGGATGTGGATACCGGTCCGGCATTCGTGGCGTCTGAACGAACGGCATTACGGCGCCCTACAGGGGCTCAACAAGGCAGAAACTGCAGCGAAATTCGGTGACGAACAGGTTCTGATCTGGCGGCGCGCCTACGACACACCGCCCCCTGCGCTTGACGAGGGCGATCCTCGCCTTTCGCTGGACGACCCGCGCTACGCCGACCTTGCTGCCTCCGATTTCCCTCGCACCGAATGCCTGAAAGACACGGTTGCACGCTTTCTCCCGTTCTGGCACGAAACCATCGCGCCGACGGTACAAGACGGCAAGAGCGTACTCATCGCCGCACACGGCAACAGTTTACGTGCGTTGATCAAGTATCTCGACAACGTATCGGACAAGGATATCGTCGGGCTCAACATTCCGACCGCCCAGCCGCTGGTCTACGAACTGACCGACGACCTGAAACCGATCCGCAACTACTATCTTGGCAACCCGGAGGAGATCGCGGCCGCCATGGCCGCGGTAGCCAACCAAGGCAAGTCGAAGGGCTGACCGATACTCGCGCCGCCAGAACCGAGCCGATGCGCCGGGGGCAGGTTGCCGCAGCCATAGCGCTGCTCTGGGGTGCACTTGCTCTCGCCCCCGGCCCACTCATGGCGCAGAAGGATGCGCCGGGCGCGTCGATCGCGGAGCGCCGCTCCAGCCTTCAGGACGTCCAGGCGCGCATCCGCGACCTGCAGCGCGAAATCGCTCGCAGCGAAGAATCGCGGGACGACACCCTCGAGGCGCTACGCGACTCCGAACAGTCGATATCGGCGAGCCAGCGCCACCTACGGGAACTTGCCGCCAATCGTGCGGCGGCGGAAAGCGAGTTGGCGCGCGCAGCGGAGACGGGGCGGCGCCTGGAGGGCACCATCCGCTCCCAGCAGACCGCTCTCGAGAAGCTGCTCAACCGGTACTACGTCAGCGGCCAGGCGCAGGGACTCCGCCACATGCTGTCGGGCAGCGATCCGAACCAGCTGGCGCGCGACCTCTATTACCTGAAGCAGCTATCCCGCTCGGAGGCCGACCTGATCGGCCAGCTGCGCACCTCGCTCGCAGAGCAAAAGGCGCTGCTCGACCAGGCAAGACAAACCCGCGATACCCTGGCCGAAATCGAATCGGAACAGAAACAAGAAATCGCACAACTGGCCGAACAGCAGAAGAAACGCAAGCTCATGCTGGCCCACTTGTCGGAAAAACTGCGAGCACAAAGGCGGGAGGTCGGCAATCTGAAGAGGGACGAAGGGCGGCTGACCCGGTTGATCGACGGTCTCGCCGAACTGGCCCGCAAACAGGCTATCGCCGCCGAAAAGGCGCACCGCCTTGCACAGCTTACAGAGGACAAGCGGCGGCAACAGGAAGCGATTGCAAGAAGCGCGGCGGAGACGAAATCGCCGTCTCCGGCCGAGCCGCCGCAATCGCACGCCGCACGCGTACCTGATCCCACCAGAACAGACCCACCGCCCGTTTCGCGCGTCGAACAGATTCCGCAGGCACATCCCGGCGGCACCCCGTTTGCCCAACTGCGGGGGAAATTGCGCTTGCCGGTGCGCGGCGAACTGATGAACCGGTTTGGCAGTCCAAGAGCGGATGGAGGTTCGTCGTGGCGCGGGGTGTTCATCCGGGCCGGAACCGGTGGGGAAGTCAAGGCAGTGGCAGCGGGACGGATCGCCTTTGCGGATTGGCTGCGGGGCTTCGGCAATCTGGTGATCGTCGATCATGGAGAAGACTACATGTCGATCTATGGTTACAACGAATCCGTCCTGAAGGGGGTCGGAGAAACGGTGCGCGCCGGCGACGCGATTGCCTCGGTAGGCAACAGCGGTGGCAGCGAGGAATCCGGTTTATACTTTGAACTCAGGCATCGTGGGCAGCCCATCGACCCGATGCGGTGGGTCAGTCTCAGGTAGGAAACGTCAATGCAGACCAAGTTGAAGCAAGCAGGACTCGTCGGGATCGGTGTGCTGGCCGGCGTGCTGATCAGCCTGAATTTCTCGGCGAACGCCAACAAGGAGGCGGCGAGTCCGCTGCCGGTCGAGGAATTGCGCTCCTTCGCCGACGTCTTCAACGCGATCAAGACTGGCTACGTCGAGTCGGTCGAAGACAAGAAGCTGATCAACAACGCGATCAGCGGCATGCTGTCCAACCTGGATCCCCATTCGGCATATCTCGATGCGGACGCGTTCAAGGATCTGCAGGTCGGCACCCAGGGCGAGTTCGGTGGACTGGGAATCGAAGTCGGGATGGAAGACGGCTTCGTCAAGGTGGTTTCGCCGATCGAGGACACGCCGGCATTCCGCGCCGGGGTCAAGGCCGGCGACCTGATCATCAAGTTGGACGATACCGCCGTGAAGGGCATGACGCTGAACGATGCCGTCAAGCGTATGCGCGGCAAGCCAAAGACGCCCATTACGCTGACGATTTCCCGGAAGGGAGAAACCAAACCGCTCGTCATCACCCTCGTTCGCGAAGTGATCAAGGTTCAGAGCGTGAAGTCGAAGCTGGTCGAACCGGGGTACGGCTACGTCCGTGTGACGCAATTCCAGGAGAGCACGACCCAATACTTGGTCAAGCACCTGAACGAGTTGTTCAAGCAGGGCCCGATGAAAGGACTCGTGCTTGATCTGCGAAACGATCCGGGCGGTCTGCTCCACGGCGCGGTCGGCGTCTCGGCTGCCTTCCTTCCGCCCAAGGCACTGGTTGTCTCGACCGACGGACGCACCGAAGACGCCAAGCGCAAGTATTTCGCGATCAGCGAAGATTACCTGCGCGGGACGCGAGAGGATTTCCTGAAGACCCTGCCGCCATCCGTCAAGACGGTACCGATGGTCGTACTGGTTAATGGCGGATCTGCCTCCGCGTCCGAGATTGTCGCCGGCGCACTGCAGGATCATAAGCGGGCCGTCGTTCTGGGGACCCAGAGCTTTGGCAAGGGTTCCGTGCAGACCATCCTGCCGCTCAATAACAACACCGCGATCAAGCTGACCACGGCCCGCTATTTCACGCCGAACGGACGCTCGATCCAGGCCAAGGGCATCGAACCGGACATCAAGGTGGAAGACACCGCAGGCGGAGACTTGGGCCCGCGCATTCGGGAAGCCGACCTCGAGCGCCATCTGGACAACCCGGAAGGCGGTGCGGCTCCAAAGGCGAAACCCGAACCGCAGAGCAAGGCCGACAAGAAAGATGCAAAACCGAAGGCAGAGGACGAAGAGGGCAAACCGCCGTTCGAGATCGGCGGGAAGAACGACTATCAGCTCTCGCAGGCAGTGAATTTGCTCAAGGGATTGCAGATCATTCAGGCAAAATAATGCGCCCCGGCGGCAGCCGGGCGGGGAGGCAGGATGCGTCAGTCAGCCAACCACGGCCACGCAGTGCATTCCGGACCGACGTTCGTACCCACACCGGGCACTTTCAAGCGTCGCGAGCTTCGCTTCGGCGCGCTGCCGCCTGAACAAACGCATCGGGCATTCGAGCTACTGTCCGGCCTGGAGGGTTTGCGCGTCGAGGCCATCGAGGGCCGTCGCGCGCTGACGGTTTCGTACGACATTTTCGACTACACACTCGAGGGTCTCGAAGAAGCCCTACGGCAACAGGGCTTTCATCTGGACAACACGCTGTACAGCAAAATTGTCCGGGCCCTCGTTCGATACTGCGAGCAGACGCAGCTTCATACCCTCCGGTCGCCGCAACGACTGATCAAGAAGTCGAACGAGGTCTATGTGAAGGCGTGGGATCACCACCTCCACGGTGATCGCGACGATACGCCGCCGGAACTGCGCGAATACAAGTAACCGTTTGCCCAGCGCCGGGCCGTCCGGACGAAAGTAATCGGCCTTCAACGCACCGGACACGCCTGACAACGCTTCGAGATGAACGACGAACAACTGCTTCGCTATAGCCGCCACATTCTGCTCGACCAGATCGGCATCGAGGGGCAGACGCGGTTGCTGGAAGCGCGCGCCCTCGTTATCGGGGCCGGAGGTCTCGGCTCCCCGGCGGCACTCTACCTCGCCGCCGCCGGAATCGGCACGATCGTACTTTGCGATGGCGATACCGTCGACCTGACCAACCTGCAAAGACAGATTCTCCACCACACCCCTTCGGTCGGGCGACCGAAGGTCGAATCGGGCCGCGATACCCTTCACCTGATCAATCCGGACGTCGATGTGATCGCGCTGCAATCGCGTCTGGACGGCGAGAGGCTCGATGCTGAAGTCGCTGCCGCAACGGTCGTCCTGGACTGCTGCGACAACTTTGCAACGCGCCACGCGGTCAATCGAGCCTGCGTTCGCCGCGCAAAACCGCTGGTATCCGGGGCCGCGATCAGATTCGACGGACAGATCTCGGTTTTCGACCGACGGCGGGCAGATGGCCCGTGCTACCACTGCCTGTTTCCTGAAGGGGAAGATGTCGAAGAGGTCAGATGTGCGGTGATGGGCGTATTCGCTCCCTTGACCGGCATCGTCGGCACTATGCAGGCTGCGGAGGCATTGAAGCTCGTTGCCGGTATCGGCGAAACGCTCAACGGCCGATTGCTGCTTTTCGACGCCTTGTCGGCAGACTGGCGCAGCATCCAGTTGGCGCGTGATCCGGCATGCCCGGTCTGCGGCCCGGCGTAAGGCCCCAATCAGGGGCGCTTCGGCGCAATCAGCATACCCGGTTCCATGCCGAGTGCCCGCAGCTTCTGCTGCGCAGCCACTGCTTCGGCCTGTGATGCAAACGGCCCGACCTGCACGCGCGCTTCGATATGTGCCGGGATGCCGGCGTCGACAAGGCGCCTGCGCAAATCCTCCGCGTTGGAAAGATTCGAGAACACGCCAACCTGAAGGACGAATCCGCTCGGCGGCTTGCCCGGCGAAGGCGCTTCCGCTTTCATCGGCGTAGCCGGCGACTCGGCGACACGCTCCCTCGACGCCTGCTCCACGGCACCAGCTCGTACAGGCGCAGCCGATGCCGCCGGCATCTTGTGAGGCGACGATCGCTCGCCTCCCCGACCGACGACAAGCCTCGGATAGCTATCTTCCGGTGCAGACCCCGCGCGGTCTAGAGAAGCCGGTTTTGCGGCCTCCGGCGCGGCAGTGCGCTCGGGTTCCGCAGGCGACTCGACTCGGGAATCCGCTACCTGCGGCGACTGAATCGAACCGCTTGCCTGATTTGCTCCGCCGGGCGTCGGTTTCGCGGGCGGTACAACGCTTGGCGAAACACCGGAGACCTCCGGCTCGGCATCCTTCTGCGTTCCTTCGAACAAAGCAAGGGCAGCAATCAGGGCAACAATCAGGACCACGGCGATACCGATGCGCACCAGCAATTTGTTGCGCTCGCCCCGCTCGATCCGCCGTTTGTCCGAGTTCGGCGAAGCCGTCTTGTCGATCACGCGTCCGCTCCTCCCCGGCTTCTTGCCAAAGCACAGACCAGCTCCGCTTCCCCGATGGATATGCCACAAGCCTCGGCAATATCCTCGGCATGCCCTCCCCTCTGGGCAAGCGACAGTGCATCGTTGTACTGGGGCGAAACGGCGCGCGATGCCTTGAGTTGATCGACATCGTCGCGCAATCCGTCGCAAGCCGCCTGCAATGCCTCCATCTGGGCTCGAAGCCCGACCAGTTCCGTCTGCAGTCCGCGAAGCAAGGTTTGGTCCGGCGCCGGCGGCATCTCCGTACGGGTCTCGGCCGTTCTCGGCCGCAGCAAGCGAATCAGGGCAAGACCGACATAGAGCGCGAGGATCACCACGACAGCAAACACGGCTTCTTTCCAGCCGGGTGCGCCGAAATTCATCAGATTGAAGCCGCAGGCTTCGCCTGATGGCACTTTGGGTTGGATGTAGGCGTGTTCATGGCATTCGGGATTCCGGCTGCGATAATAGCCGTACCGGCCGCCGGCAACAATCCGGACCACGATCCCGATGGACGAATTCCTGCCCCTCTTCTTCGCGAAAAAACTCGCCGCTTCGCTGATTCTGCCTCCGGTCGGACCGATCCTTGCCATGCTGTTTGGCGCACTGATCGCCAGCCGACTGCCGCGCACCGGCCGGCTGCTGTTCTGGTCGGGAATCCTCAGCGCGCTGCTGCTGAGCACGCCATTTGCATCGAGCCTGCTGCTCAGCGGCCTGGAAGACATTCCGCCGGTCGACATCGCGGCCGCGAAGAAGGGGCAGGCAATCGTGATCCTGAGCGGCGCATCGTACAACCACGCACCTGAGTACGGCGGCGCCGACACCGTGGGATTATCCACGCTGCAGCGCGTTCGCTACGGGGCGCGCCTGGCGAAGCAGACCGGACTGCCGGTACTCGTTTGCGGTGGAGCGCCATCGGGCGGCACGCCGATTGCCCAGTCGATGCGCGAGACACTGGAGCACGAGTTCGGCGTGCCGGTGAAATGGACCGAGTCGGCTTCCATCGATACGCGCGAAAATGCGCTTTATTCGCGCGACATTCTGAAGAAGGAAGGGGTCGGCCGCATCGTCTTGGTGACCCATGCTTCGCACATGCGACGCGCGCGCGAGTATTTCCAACGTGCAGGCTTCGAGGTAATCGCGGCGCCGACCGGCTTCGCGTCGCCGCACCCGAGTGTTTCCTACGATTTTCTGCCCGGGGATGCCGCGATGCACCAGTCATCCGCGGCGCTACACGAATTGCTGGGATTGGCCGCGATCAGGCTGGGCATCGATGCCGCACGCTGAAGCGTGCGGCATCGATCAGAGCACGACACAGCCAGCGAACTTAGAGCCCGATGGCGAGTCCGACCTGCACCGCGTAGTTGCGCACGTCGGATTGCCCGAACTGTGACGTCAGCGCCACGCTGCCCGTGAGATTGCCGCCGAGCCTGATCGCGGCACCGAAGGTTGCCGTTCCCCAAGTGCGATCGAGTTTCGCCGCGGGCATCTGGAACGCCGGTGCACTCATGGAAAGCAGAAAGGCATTCACGTTCCGATCGCTGTCGCGAAATTCCCGCTCCACGCCGATTCTTCCGAAGGGCATGAACGTTCCCAGGTCGTAGCTCGCCTGATAGCCGAGTTCGCCGATGATCGAATTGCGCTTCTGGTTATCGAATCCAAGTGCGGCAGAACCACCGTTCTTCTCCGAGAACCCATTGACGTCCAACCTCTGTAGGGTCACGCCCGCGAACGGCCCGTGATTCAGCGCGCCAACGCCAAGCTCGAATGCACCGCGCACCGCAAGCGATGCCTGCTCGCCGTCGGTATCCCCGCCAAGCTTGCGCACCGCAGGACCAAGTCGCACGACCCGGTCGATATCGAAATTGCTCTGACCCAGTGAGCCAATCGCCGTGACGGAGATCGGCCCGCTCGCCCAGGCAGCGTAGAAACTCATTGCAAGATCATCCTGACTGTATCCGCCGCCACCGGAAAAATCGGCGTCGAAGCGTCCGGCGCTGCCGGCTGCCCCCACCATCAGGTTGGGCGAAATTCGCCTGTCGACGCCGACGGTCAAACCATAGGGATGGCCGTCCGCCTGAGGAAACGCGGCATTGCGCTCGAATTCGAGGCGGCTGCCACCCAAGGTTGCCCATACGCGTGTTGCATTGCCAGCACCGGCCCGAGACATCGCGATCTGATTGTGAATCGTCTCGTTCAGGCCGATCCGGGCCTTGATCATGGACTCGGGGAGCAAGGAGATCTGCCCGGGCGCTGCAAGTTGTGCCGCAACGAAATCGGCGATGATCTGATGTGCCCCGGTAGTCGGGTGGACCCCGTCGGCAAAAACCGTGTTCAAGGGCGTCGCGCCCGGACGCAACGATGCGCTCGAGCAGATCAGGGAGGGTGTGCTTCCGCAAGCGGGCACCGTCGTCGCAGCGGTGCCGGTAAAGCCGTAGGCCGCAGGGCTCGCCACGATTTCTCGCAACAGCGTGAATGTGTCGATCGGCACGACGTTGAGGTTAGCCAACCCGATTCCACCAAAGAGCAACTGGTTGAATCCTTGCGACAACTGCGTCAGCCCCGCGGCCCCTGCCACCCCCTGCGACAGCCCGGCCGGTGTTATGCCGATATCGGGTATCGCAGGCACGATTATGTAGCGCGCCCCGGCAGCCTGAAGCCGCGCGATCTGCGCCACGAGTTCGCCGGTCGTCTGTAACAGGTAGGCCTGTGCGGAAGCCGGCGTCGGGGCGATGAAGAAAATGTCGTTTGCCCCGGCCCAGACCGAGTGCAGTGCATTCGGATTCGCCCGGCCGCCATTCGCGGCCAGATAGGCGGAAATCTGGCTGGCAACCGGCGTGGCGAGATCGGTCGGTGGCGTGGCGGGGTATCCCGGAAGGCTGGAAACTCGCGCACCACCAACCGCGTAATTGTCGCCGCCTGCAACGGCGGGACGTCCCGAGCCCCCATATTTCTCTGCAAGAATCTCGGTCCATACCGGCCCCGGATTGGTCGTAAACTTCCCGACCACGGATGGAACTGCACCGATCGCAGCAAACGTACCCGAGTCGCTGAGGCTATCGCCGAAAAATGCGGTTCCATCAAATTGAGCTGCCGCCGGCGCCGCGAAAGCACAGGCAACCGCTCCAGCCAACAATGAACGCTTGATCATTCGTCTCCTCCAGTTCTTGGTCTTGGTTGGTGATGCGAGACTGCTGATGGTCGGGTCAGATGAGAAACGACCCCAATCGGGCAAACTGCCCGGGCAATCGCATGAATCGACGGATCAGCGCCCGCGAAACTGCGGTTTTCGTTTTTCGATGAAACCGGCGATGCCTTCGCCAAAATCGTTCGTGGCGCTACAGCGCCCGAATGCGGCCGCCTCTTGCGCAAGCTGCATGTCCAGACTGTTTGCGCCGCTCGCATGCACGAGCCTCTTGATTTCACCGTAGGCATGCCGCGGGCCGGCCTTCAGCCGGGCAACCAGGTCCGCCACTGCGACATCCAGTTCTGCAGGCGGCACCACGCGCGACACCAGTCCGAGAGACTGCGCGGTCGCCGCATCGAATCGCTCGGCGAGCAACAACAACTCCAGCGCGCGTCGCGTACCGACGATGCGCGGCAGGAACCAGCTCGCGCCACCGTCCGGGCTGAGCCCGATGCTCGCGTAGGCGGTACTGAATTGGGCATCCCCGGCAGCGACCACGAGATCGCAGCCCGCCATGAATGATAGACCGATGCCCGCGCACGCACCGCGCACCTTGGCTATCACAGGTTGATGAAGGTTCTGCAACTGCACGATGGCGGGATTGATCCAGGTCTCGATCATCGACTGGAACTGGCGCAGGCGATCGAGCGGGGGATGCGCGGTCACGATGCCGTTGAACTCACGTATATCGCCACCAGCCATGAAGTGGTCACCGGCACCTGCGATGATGACGACCTCGATCGAGGCGTCGGCCGCGATGCCGTCAACTGCGGCGCGAAACGCCTGCATTGCGGCCACATCCATCGTGTTGAGCGCCGACGGACGGTTGAAGGTCAGCGTCGCCACACCGTCGCTGACATCGAGCAGGACCGCACCGGACATGTCAGACTCGCTCGAAGATGCCGGCCGCGCCCATGCCGGTGCCGATGCACATGCTGATCATGCCGTAACGGAACTTCTCGCGCTGCATGGCGTTCATCAGCGTCGCGGCACGGATGGCGCCGGTCGCGCCCAACGGATGGCCGAGCGCAATCGCACCACCCTGCGGATTGACCTTGGCCGGATCGAGCTTGAGCTCGCGCACCACGGCAAGCGCCTGGGCGGCGAACGCCTCGTTGAGCTCGATCCAGTCGACCTGCTCCTGCGTGATGCCTGCCTGCTTGAGCGCGCGCGGGATCGCCTCGACCGGGCCGATGCCCATAATCTCCGGCGGCACGCCAGCCACCGAAAAAGCCGCAAAGCGCGCGATCGGCGTGGCGTTGTAGCGCTTCAGCGCAGCCTCGCTCATCAGCAGCACAGCGGCCGCACCATCGGACATCTGCGAGCTGTTGCCGGCGGTAACGGAGCCCTTTGTGGCGAACACCGGCTTCAGCTTGGCCAGCGCCTCCATCGTCGACTCGGTGCGTGGCCCCTCGTCGGTATCGAACAGGCGCTCGGTGATCTTCACCGTGCCGTCCGGCGAAGGCGCGTAGCTCCGAACTGTGTACGGGGAGATCTCGGCAGCGAACTTGCCCGCGCCGATCGCGGCTACCGCACGGCGATGGCTCTCGACGGCGAAAGCGTCCTGCTCCTCGCGCGAGATCTTCCATTGCGCCGCAACCTTTTCGGCGGTGATGCCCATGCCGAATGCGATAGCGTAGTTCTCGTCGCGCTCGAACACTGCCGGGCTGATCGACAGCTTGTTGCCCATCATCTGCGGCATGATGGTCATCGATTCGGTGCCGGCGGCAATCATCACGTCGGCTTCGCCGAGACGAATGCGGTCGGCCGCCATCGCAACCGCCTGCAGGCCGCTGGAACAGAAGCGGTTGACGGTGATGCCGGGCACGCGGTCGGGCAGACCGGCCAGCAGCAGGCCGATGCGCGCCACGTTGAGGCCCTGCTCCGCCTCCGGGAAGGCACAGCCGACGATGACGTCGCCGATCTCTCCGGCGTCGAGCCCCGGCTGTTTTGCGACCGCCGCTTTGAGCACGTGCGCCAGCATGTCGTCCGGCCGCACGTTGCGGAACGCGCCTTTGCGCTTGGCCACCGGCGTGCGCGTCGCGGCAACAATGTAGGCGTCCTGGATCTGTCGGTTCATGTTGGATCTCCTGTTCGTTCGCTGCGGCCGCTCAGTTGCGCAGCGGCTTGCCGGTTTCGAGCATGTGGGTGACGCGCGCCTGCGTTTCCGGCGTCTTAAGCAGTTCGACGAACTGCTGGCGTTCGACGGCGAGCAGCCAGTCTTCATCGACCAGCGACCCGCTGTCGACATTGCCGCCGCACAGCGCGGTCGCCGCAGCCTTGGCGACACAGTAGTCGTGCGCCGAGATCATGCCGCCTTCCTTCATGTTGGCGAGCATCATCTCCAGCGTCGCGATGCCATTGCGGCCGGCTACCGGAATCGCGACAGGTCGCAGCTTCGGCCGATAGCCGGCGTCGGCCAGCGCGCGGGCCTGTGCCTTGGCGACGAACAGGGCTTCGTGTGCGTTGCAGACGATGACATCCGACTCACGGAGAAAACCGAGTTCCTTCGCCTCAAGGCCGCTCTTCGACGCGGTGGCCATGGCGATGGTCATGAACGCCGACTGGAGGAAATCGAACGGGTCCTTGTTGGCCGTGCGTTGCGCGGCCTCGGCCGAACGCAGCGCGAACTCCTTGCAGCCGCCGCCGGCCGGGATCAGGCCGACGCCGGCCTCGACCAAGCCGATGTAGGACTCGAGGGCCGCCACCGTGCGGGCGCAGTGCATCACCACCTCGCAACCGCCGCCCAGCGCCATGCCATTGACGGCCGCCACCACGGGAATCTGGGCGTACTTGATTGTCATCGCCATCTGCTGAAAGCGTGCGACGAACTTGTCGAGCGCCGCGAAGCCGCCCGACTTGAGAATCTCGCCGGCCGCGACAAGGTTGGCGCCTACAGAGAACGGCGGCTTCGGCTGCCAGATGACCAAGCTGCGATGTCCGGCCTCGGCGCGCGCCACCGCCTCGATGATACCTTCGACGACGTCAGGCCCGAGCGAGCACATCTTGCTCTTGAAGGACAGGATTGGAAAATCGCGGCCACCATCTTCGTTTGTGTGCCACAGGCGCACGCCTTCGGTCTCGAAGAGTGTCGTCCCTGGATCCTGCACTTCCCCGAGCACGCGCTCAGGGAACCACTGGCGGCAGTAGACCGCAAGTTGCGACCGCGCCTGCACTCCACCGCTCTTGGCGGAGTACGAACCGTCACGGCCATGCACGCCGTCGCGGCCGTCGAATACCCAGTCTGGTAGCGGCGTGTCGACCATCGACTGGCCGGCTTCGATGTCGGCCTTGATCGCCTCGGCAATCTGCTTCCAGCCGGCAGCCTGCCAGGTCTCGAACGGACCCTGACTCCAGCCGAAACCCCAGCGCATGGCGAAATCGACGTCGCGTGCGTTGTTGGCGATCGAACCGAGATGTACGGCGACGTAATGGAACACGTCGCGATAGATCGACCAGAGGAACTGGGCCTGCGTGCTCGGATGCGCACGCAGTTTGGCAAAACGCTCGGCGGGATCCTTGCCCTTGAGGATCGCCTGAACCTCGGGCTCGACCTCCCCGGCCGACGGCCGGTAGTCCTGCTTCGCGAGGTCGAGGACCAGGATGTCCTTGCCCTTCTTGGTGAAAATGCCGGCGCGGGTCTTCTGCCCGAGCGCGCCCTTCTCGATCAGCGCCGATAGCCACACCGGGCTGGCGTAGTACTTGTGCCAGGGATCGGACGGCAGATTGTCGGTCATGGTGCGGATGACGTGCGCCATGGTGTCGAGGCCAACCACGTCCGCCGTGCGATAGGTGGCGCTCTTGGGACGTCCGATCAAGGGGCCGGTCAGTGCGTCGACCGTGTCGAACCCCAACCCCAGCCGTTGCGTGTGGTGCATGACGGCAAGGATGGAGAACACGCCGACACGGTTGGCAACGAAGTTGGGCGTATCGAGCGCCCGCACCACGCCCTTGCCGAGCGTAGTGGTGAGGAAATTCTCCAGATTGTCGAGCAATGCAGCGTCGGTTCCGATGCACGGAATCAGTTCGACCAGTTGCATGTAGCGTGGTGGATTGAAGAAGTGCACGCCACAGAATCGGCTGCGCAGCGCCGCCGGAAAGGCTTCGGCCAGCGTGTTGATCGACAGGCCGGAAGTGTTTGTGGCAAAGATGGCCTGAGCGCCGACGTAGGGGGCTACCTTTGCATAGAGGTCACGCTTCCACTCCATCTTTTCGGCAATGGCTTCGACGATCAGGTCGCAGTCACGCAGCTTGTCGAGATGCAAGTCATAATTGGCGGCTTCAATGAGCGTGACACGGTCCTTCGTGCCAAGCGGGCTCGGCTCGAGCTTCTTCAGTCCGTCGAGCGCCTTTTTCACGATGGCGTTCGGATCGCGCTCCTTGGAGGCTAGATCGAACAGCACCACCGGCACGTTCGCATTCACGCAGTGCGCTGCGATCTGCGCACCCATCACGCCGGCACCGAGCACGGCCACCTTGCGGACGATGAAATTACCTTGGCTCATGACATCACCAATAGAAGAATGAAGGCAAATCTGGCTTGGGATTCCCGGCATCCGAATGGATGCCGGGGATAAGGCTTAAATGCGATTGCTCGCTAGATCAAGGCTCAGAACGTGTGGTTGAACTGAGCCGAAAGCAGGTTGGCGCTGGTCTCGAATTCGCCACGCACGAACTGTCCCGTCGGCGTGCCCGACAGCAGCGTCCGGCGATCGATCTTGCCCTTCTCGAAGAAGATGTGGGCATACCCGACATCGATCGACGAATTCGGCGAGAAGAAGTAGCGCGCACCAAACGCGACCCAATAGCGATCGGTGTCAGGCAAGCGCACCGTGCGATCGACTTTGTTCGGCACTGGCGTCCGGTCGTAGGCAATACCGGCACGTAGTTTGAGGCTGTCACTTTGATGGAACTGACCACCGAAACCGACGCGCCAGGAATCATCGAAGCCGAGTCGTTCGCTGGAGATTGCGGCGCCAGAGGCCTTGGATACAACCTTCAACTCGGGAAGCGAAGACCAACCCGTCCACGTGAAATCGCCCATCATGTCCCACTTGTCCGACAGCTTCTGGAACACGGCAATCGAGGCGGTTTCGGGCAACTCCACGCCAACCTTGACATTGCGCGAGCGCAGCGCACCGAGGGGCGCCGGAACCGCCGCAGGCAGTGCCAGCTTCAACGTGCCTTCGACATCATAGTCGACCGAGGAACGGTAGGTGACACCGATGCGCGTGGACGGCGAAACCTGCCAGATCGCGCCCACATTCCAGCCCCACGCCGTGTCGTCACCCTCGAGTTTGGTGTTGAACACCCCGCCGACCTGGGGGATCGGCGTAAAGCTGCGCAGATCCGCATCGATCTTCTGATAGTTGATGCCGGCGCCGACCGACAAGGTCGGCGTCACGCGATAGGCAATCGACGGATTGAGGTTGAGCGTCTTGATATGCGAGTAGTATCCCTGATAACTGCCCTTGAAGTCCTTGTCGTACTCCGTCTTGTTGCCGAACGGCGCGGTGATTCCGAAACCGAACCGCAGGTCCGGCGTCAGCGACATCGTGTAGAACGCCACGGGAATCAGCGAAACACCACCGGCCTGCCCTCCGTCCGAACCAGGCTGCAACGCCGTGCCGGTGATGGTGGTGGTTCCCCTGTCGTCGTACCGAAGCGAACGCTGAAGTATCGTGCCGCCGACCGATACCGTATGCCCTTCCGGAAGAAACGTCATGCCGGCCGGGTTGAAGAAAATGGTGCTTGCATCATCCGCCATTGCTGCGGCGCCCGCATAGGCGCTGCTGGTTCCCGCGCCATTCTGGTTCTGCAACTGAAACCCCGCCGCCATGGCGGTGCCGGAAAACAGGCCAGCCAGCAGCACCGGCAATGTACGGACGGCAAGTTTCGTTTGCGTCATGTTCAGTCTCCTCATCCGATTACACCATTTGATTGTTGATGCGGGCTGGATTGCCGGTCGCGCTGCCCGCTGCGAGCGACCCCCTGTTCGATTCTACGCTCCAGACCGGCGCTGGAAAGTACCTGGCATGCACCTGTATCAATTCCGCAACATTCACCCCTCGGTAGCCACATCGATCTCTCGTTTTGAACCGCTGTCATCCACCGCAACGTAGGTCAGCGTGGCCTCTGTCACCTTCACCACCAGCGGGTCCGTCGGATGCCGGAGCGCATACACTTCCACGTCGACCGTCACTGAAGTCCGACCGGTTCGGGCCACGTCCGCATAGAAACTCACCACGTCGCCTACCGACACGGGCTGCTTGAATACGAACGCATTCACCGCGACGGTCGCCACGCGGCCACGCGCACGCTGCGCTGCGACAATTCCACCTGCAATGTCGACCTGCGACATGATCCATCCGCCGAACACGTCGCCGGCAGGATTGGTATCGGCAGGCATTGTCGCAACGCGCAATGTCGGTTGTCGATCGGGCAGCGCAACGGGTATTTCGGGTGGCCGTGTCATGGCAGATGCAGATCCTCGGAATTTTCAGGCCGCCTTCGGCAACACAACAAGTTCGTCTCCCGAATCGACCGCAGCGACTCCCCCGCGAGCGGCAAGATAGTTCATCGGCCCGCCGGTAAAGGGCGCAAACCCGGTGCCGAAAATGACACCTGCGTCGGCCAGATCGGCATCGGCAACTACACCCTGGTTCACGCAGCGCCGCGTTGCATCTAGCAACGGGCGGACGATACGTTCTGTGAGCCCGTCGGGTACCGTACCGGCCTTGGTCTTCTGCGCCTTGCCGCCAATCCAGGCATAAAACCCCCTGCCTGTCTTCTTGCCGAGATGGCCAGCGGCAACAAGGTCCGTCAGCCGCCGCGGCGCCGCACCCGCTCCGGTCAGCGCCTTCCCGGCCGCCATCGCGACATCGAGCCCCACCAGATCCACAAGCTCGATCGGGCCCATCGGCATGCCGAAATCGACGAGCGCCCTGTCAATCACCTCGACCGCGATTCCTTCATCTGCACATCGAATCGCCTCCAGCATGTACGGTCCGAGCACCGCATTGACCAGAAAGCCGGGTGCGCTGGCCACCGGCAGCGGGAGCTTGTCGATCGCCTTGACGAACGCCGCCGCCCGACGGACCATCGACCGGTCGGTGTCACTCGCACTGACCACTTCGACCAGCGGCATCCTGGCAACCGGATTGAAGAAATGAATGCCGACCAGACGCAAAGGGTTCTTCAGCGCGGATCCGATGTCCTCCAGCTTCAGGCTGGAGGTGTTGGTCGCCAGCACTGCATCGGGCTTCACGATTCTTTCGAGGCCGGACAACAGCTTCTGCTTCGCCTCCAGGTTCTCGAAGATCGCCTCGATCACGACATCGGCCTGACGCGCCCCGCGGCCATCCGTATCCGGCACGATGCGCTCGAGCGCCATGCGGGTCTTGAGCTTGTCGCCACGGAACTTGCGATCGAAAACCTCGGCCGCACGGCGGATCGCGGGCGCAATGCGCTCGATCGCCTGGTCCTGCAGCGTGACCGTCATTCCCCTGCTGGCGCACCAGCTCGCGATGTCACCGCCCATCGTACCGGCGCCGATGACATGCACGTGACGCGGTTCGAAATCGGCATCCTTGCCAAAGCCCTTGAGACGTTCCTGCAGGAAGAACACGCGAACCAGATTTCGCGTGGTCGGCGAAGCGGCGATTGCATCCAGTGAAGTCGGCCGCTTGCCGGAAACGGCGAGCGCATTGCCACCGTAGTTTGCCCACATGTCGATGATGGCCCACGGCGCCGGGTAGTATTTTTGCGGCGCCCGGCGCGCAACCTGGGATCGCGCCTGGCGCGCAACGACAGCCTTCAATGGGCCGTTGAGCATCCGCTGCACGAACGGCAACTGTCGCGGCGGCTTGCCGGAAAGCACCAGCGAGCGAGCGGCATTCTGCATCACGCGCGCCGGCACGCTTTCGTCCACCAGGCCGAGGCTGTGCGCCTTGCGCGCGTTGACGGCCTTGCCGGTAAGCATCATGTCCAGCGCAGCCACAGCGCCGACTGCCTGGGGGAGTCGAAGCATGCCCCCCCACCCCGGCACAATGCCCAGCATCACTTCGGGCAGGGCAAGCCTGGTTCCGGGTTCGTCGACCGCAACGCGATAGCGGCAGGCGAGCGACAACTCGAGGCCGCCACCAAGGCAGTGACCACGAATCAGGGCACAAGTCGGATAGCTCAACCCCGCAACACGATTGAAAAGATTCCAGCCGCGTTCGACCAGCGAACGCGCCTTCTCGGGGGAATCAAGCCGCTTAAATTCTTCGATGTCCGCCCCTGCGATGAAGCCGGCGTCCTTGCCCGACTGGAACACAGCCCCCGCGGGCGGGTAACGATCCAGATCGTCAAGGAGCGTGTCGAGTTCGGACATGACGTCCGCCGAGAGCTTGTTCATCGGCGAGTCCGCCACATCGAGCGTGATCCAAGCGATGCGCGACTCGTCACGCCGCACGTTCCAGTGTCGATATGTCGCCATGTTCAAACCTCCACCATCATCGCGCCGCCCTGGCCACCGCCGATGCATATGGATGCGATACCGCGACCGCCGCCGTGCCGCTGCAGGACATGGATCAGATGCAGCACGATGCGCGCACCCGACGCACCGACCGGGTGGCCAAGCGCCACGGCGCCGCCATCGACGTTGAGCGTGTTCTCGTCGAGAGTACCAAGCGCGCCTTCGAGCCCGAGTTGCTCGCGGCAGTATGCGTCATCCTTCCATGCTGCGATGCATGCGAGCACCTGTGCCGCAAACGCCTCGTTGATCTCCCAGGCATCGACGTCGTTCAGCCCGAGTCCGTGTCGCTGAAGGATCGGCGTCGCGGAGTGGACCGGCCCCAGCCCCATCTGCGCCGGATCGAGCGCCGCCCATTGTGAATCGACGATGCGTGCGATCGGCTCCAATCCGTAGCGATCGACGGCCTCCTGCGATGCGAGCAACAACCAAGCGGCACCATCCGTGATCTGCGAGGAATTGCCGGCGGTGACGTTGCCGTACTTGCGGTCGAAGAACGGCCGCAGCTTGGCGAGATTGTCCATCGATGAATCACGACGCACGCCATCATCCGCCTGATAGACCTCGCCGTCCGCCCCGACCAACGGCACGATCTCCTCGAACCGCCCGCCATCCTGCGCCGCGGCGACCCGCTGGTGACTGCGCACGGCATAGGCATCCATCTGACACCGGTCGATGCCGAATCGGAAAGCGATGTTCTCGGCCGTCTGCCCCATGATCTGTCCGATGACCGGGTCCGTCAGTCCCTTCATGATCCCGATGACCGGCGCCAGGTAGCGCAACTTGAATTGCATCAACTGTGCTGCGCGTTGGCCGAGCGTGCGCGCCGATGCAAAAGCGGCGAACCAGCGCGTCATCGCCTCGGAATAAAGCAGCGGCGCACGCGACAGCGCATCGACGCCGCCCGCCATCACCAGTGTCGAGCGTCCGGACTGGATGTTCATGATCGCCGAATCGATCGCCTGCATGCCCGAGGCGCAGTTTCGCATCACCGTCCAGCCCGGCACCTTCTGCCCGCAGTTCATGCGCAGCGAAACGACACGCCCGATGTTGGTCTCGTCCGGCGAAGGTGCCGCACACCCCAGGATCACCTCGTCGAGATCGCCGGGGGCGAATCGCTGTCGCGCAAGCAACGCGCGGCCCGCGGCGACTGCAAGGTCGGACGCTGAGAACGGCCCGGGGGCATTCCTCGCCTTGAGAAAAGGCGTGCGCGCCCCATCGACTACAAAGATCGTCTTGCTCATTTGTCGCTCCGCCTATGCGACAGCCCGCAAGCCGGGCCTGTCCTCGGCCCGTCCATGGATGCAGAGATCCTGAGGGAAGTCGTCAACGCGTATGGTCTTGTCACGCAATGCGTCGCGTCGCGACAGAACGGCAAGATCTTCGGTACTGATCACCCCGGCCTCCAGCGCGCGCTTCGCGAGTTCTGCCCCGCGACCGCCGATCAAGCCGGACTTGCTCGCTGCACGCATACGCATTTCGATCGCCTCGGCAGCAGCCGTGGCTTCGAGCGCAAGCTCGATCACCCCGACAGCATCGTTCTCGTCACGTGGAACGTACATGCCCGCAGTCAGTCGATCACGCGTGGCCGAAGGCTCGATCAGCAGATTTGCGACCTGCGCGCCGAGACGGTCCGCCGGCACCACATAGGGCCGGCCTATCGGGAAAACGATTCGGCGCAAAAGGATCGAAATCAAGCGCCCCGGGAAATTGGATATGACACCCTCGAAGGCGTTCTGCGCCTTGAACATGGCGTCCCAGATTGCCCAGTGCATCAGCGGCGCGTCCGTCTGCTGACGGCCCTCGGCCTCGTAGCGCTTGAGCGTCGCACTCGACAGATACAGCAGCGACAGGATGTCGCCGAGTCGCGCAGACAGCTTCTCCTTGCGCTTCAGGTCTCCGCCCATGGTGGCCATCGAAACGTCGGCAAGGAAGGCGAGCGCCGAAGAAAAGCGCGTGAGCTGCTGGTAGTAGCGCCGCGTCTCCGGCGCGACATTGCCCGGCACGCCGACGAAATGCGACCCCGTGAAGCCCATCACCAGCGTACGCGCGGCGCTCCGAATCGCGTGGCCTACATGAGAGAACAAGGCGTCGTCGAACTCGGCTACGGCAGCGGCGCGATCCTTCGAGCCCGCCGCGAGCATCTCGCGCAGGACGTAAGGGTGGCAGCGGATCGCCCCCTGGCCGAAAATGATCAGGCTGCGCGTCAGTATGTTTGCGCCTTCGACGGTGATGCCGATCGGGATCTGCTGGTAGGCGCGCCCCAGAAAATTGGAAGGTCCGAGGCAGATGCCCTTGCCGCCAACGATATCCATGCCGTCGTTGACGACCTGGCGCGCACGTTCGGTGATGTGATACTTGACGATTGCGGAGACCACAGACGGCTTCTCGCCGAGGTCGATTGCGCCGGCTGTCATGGTGCGTGCGGCATCCATCATGTACAGATTGCCGCCCATGCGGGTCAGTGGCTCCTGGATCCCCTCGAAGCGGCCGATCGCCGTCTTGAACTGGCTACGCACGCGCGCATAGCCGCCAACGGCACGCACCGCTAGCTTGGCCATGCCGGTATTCGAGGCTGGCAGCGAAATCGACCGGCCGGCAGCGAGACACTCCATCAGCATGCGCCAGCCCTGGCCGGCCATCTTCGGACCGCCGATGATCCAGTCCAGCGGCATGAAAACGTCCTTGCCCCAGTTCGGCCCGTTCTGGAACACGGCGTTGAGCGGCAGGTGACGACGCCCGATGTTCACGCCTGGGTGATTCGATGGGATCAGCGCACAGGTAATGCCCAAGTCTTCCACCTCGCCGAGCAGCCTGTCCGGGTCGTAGAGGCGGAACGCAAGTCCGAGCAGCGTCGACACCGGTCCAAGCGTGATGTAGCGCTTGTCCCATGTCACGCGCATCCCGACGACCTCTCGCCCCTCCCACATTCCCTTGCAGACGACACCGGCATCGGGAATGGACGCAGCATCCGAACCGGCGTGGGGGTTGGTGAGCGCGAAACAGGGAATCTCGAGACCCTTCGCGAGTCGCGGCAGGTAGTGGTTCTTCTGCGCCTCGGTGCCATAGTGCAGCAGCAGCTCCGCGGGGCCGAGCGAATTGGGCACCATCACCGTGACCGCACTGGCCGAACAACGGGTCGACAGCTTGGTAACGATCTGCGAATGCGCGTAGGCCGAGAATTGCTTGCCCCCATACTGCTTGGGGATGATGATGCCGAGGAATCCCTTGTCACGAATGTACTGCCACACATGCGGCGGCAGATCGCCCAACTCGTGGGACGCCTCCCAATCGTTCGAAATGCGGCACAGTTCCTCGGTCTCGACATCAAGGAAGCTCTGCTCCTCGGGCGTCAGCACCGGATTCGGATAGGCCAGCATTTTCGACCAGTCGGGCTTGCCGCGAAACAATTCGCCTTCCCACCACACGGTGCCCGCTTCGAGCGCGATGCGCTCGGTCTCCGACATTGGCGGCAGGATGCGGCGATATCCCGAAAGCATCGGCGAGCTGATCACCGCGCGACGCAGCGGTTTGACGTTGAACAGCAGCGCAACGACCGCAAACGCGAGAAACACGAAGCCGCTCGCGAGCGGCGACCAGTCGCCGAGCGAAACCAGGGCGGCGAGCCAGCCGGCGGCGGCAACAGTCCAGACCACGAGCGGCGCGCCGAGGTAGGCGAGCGCAAGACCGATCGCGGGAAGGGCGAGAATCAACCAGATCATTTGCTGCTCCTAGTACTGCGCACCGCGGGACGGTGTCCTCGAGCGCGCGTGGCTCCCTCGTCTTCGGTCCGCTTGGTCTTGCGGCTTCTCGTGGAAATCTGCTTCCCGGTCGCACCGGGGAATGTCGGAACCTGCGGTTCCTGCAACATGGGCAGCGGCGCGCGCAAGCCCCCGAGCAGGAAAGCCATCAGCCGCGGCGCGATGGCGCGCGGGTCGTCCGTGCCAGTGATGCCCGCGGCGAGGCGCAGTGCGTCCATGCCGGACAAAGCGTAAGACATTGCTCCAAGCATGAAGTGCAGGCGCCAGATGATCTCTTCACGCGGCACCTCGGGCAGTGCAGCAAAAAGAGCGGCGCGAAAGCGATCGACCACCTCGCGGTACTCGGTGGCGAGGAAGGTGCGTATGAACTGGTTCGGATCGGTCATGGTGCGACCGAGCAGGCGCATGAACTGCGCACCACCGGTCTCGCGATCGGCCGCGAGCACCAGCGCCGTGCCGAAGAAGGCTTCTAGCACCTGTCGTGGCTTGAGCGGCGTCCCGCCGGCTTCGCGCTCGAGCCGATCGAGTTCGCGCAGGCGCATCTCGTTGAGCCGGGCCAAGCCGCGCCGGAACACGGCTTCAATCAGCGATTCCTTGGATCCGAAGTGATAGTGAGCGGCCGCGATATTGGCCGACGCGTTCGAGGTGATCATGCGCATCGAAGTCGCTTCGAGCCCGTGCTCGACGAACAGCGATTCCGCCGCATCGAGGATGCGGCTGCGCGTGTCGGCTTCGGGTCGGGTAGCAGCGATGTCCATCAAACACTCAATTCAAACGAGTGTTTGAATGTTGGACGGCGGCAGGCGGCCTGTCAACCGTCGCGCTAGAGGCGCACCTCTAGATCCGCTGAGATGGTGCACTGCACCCGATGACATTCAACGAGTTGGTTAACTTCGCCATGCGCCGCGACATGCGGCTTTTGGAGCGACTCCGTTCAGTCCCGCTGCCGAACGCGCATGTGCGCCACCCAGGCAAAGCGGCTCGGGCGGAATCCGTCGGTACGCCCGGAGAAATAGCGCTGCTCGAGCCGATCGGGCGAGGCATTCTCGATCACCTCCAGCCCTTCGGGCAAAACCTTCGCGGCGAGTTGCGCGGGCAGAAAGCTGGAGACAAAGGGTTCGCCGCGTCGGGCCACGAAACGCTTTAGTGCGGCAAGCTCCTCTCGGTCGCGTCCGCCGAGCGAGGCGTCGGGCACGCAGAAGTCGAACACGACCTCGCTGCCGGCCGCGGCATTCGCGGCAATCGATTGGAGCGTCGACAGGACCGCGGGCTCGGACAGGTAATAGGTCGTTCCGAGCCATGAATAAAAGGCTGGCTTTGCGGGATCGAAGCCCGAGCGCGCCAGCACGGCCGACAGGGACTCGCGTTCGAGATCGGCTGCGACATACTCGACATTCGACGGCGCACCACCGACGCGCGCAACCAACCGGCGCTTCATTGCCTGACTGGCCGCATGGTCGAGTTCGAAGATGCGCAGCGCAGCGGCGGCCGGCCCGGCGCGCAGCGCAAAGGTGTCGAGTCCCGCGCCGACGATCACATACTGGCGCACACCGCGCGCGATCGCCGCGTGCAGCGCGTCTTCGCTGAAGCGCGAGCGTGCCACCACCTGGCCGTAAACCGGTCGCATGATTTTCAGCGCTTTGCGCAGGACGAGCCAGTCGAGAAAGCGGCTTGCCACCACCCAGCGCCAGTGCCCGTAGAGCATGTCGAAGGCGTAAGGGTCGTCGAACACCCGCGGCCAGTCATGCCGTTGGTGGGTCGCCCGCGCGATGGCGGCCCCGAGCGCCATGCGGCTCGCACGGCTCGCCACGGGGCGGGCCACGGCAGGCTGATGCGTTCCCGCCTCCATGCCGGCTGCGCTCGGCGCCGGCACCTTCGATGCATTGGTCATCATGCGTCAACCGTAGTCGCGCGACCCGCCCGCGGCAACTAGACGAACGTCCTATGCATGGGGCGCGGTGCGCCGCTGCGCCGCCGCACAGCCAAGTACAATGTTCGCGATGAGACGCCACGCGCAATCCGCCCTGCCCGGGCCCCAGCCGACCGAACGCCACGACTGGCAGACCGTCCGCACCCTGTTTCCCTACATCTGGACCTATCGCTGGCGGGTGCTGTTCGCGCTGTCGTGCCTGGTCTTCGCCAAGCTTGCCAACGTCGGCGTGCCGATCGTATTCAAGCACCTGATCGATGCGCTCGACATTGGGCGCGACCAGGCGCTCATCGTCGTGCCGGCGGCATTGCTGGTCGCCTATGGCGTACTGCGTTTTTCGACTTCGATGTTCACCGAGTTGCGCGAGCTGATATTCGCCCGCGTCACGCAGCAGGCGGTACGCAACATCGCGCTGCAGGTGTTCCGCCACCTGCATTCGCTGTCGCTGCGCTTCCACCTCGAACGCCAAACGGGTGGCCTGACGCGCGACATCGAGCGCGGCACGAGGTCGATCGGCTCGCTGATTTCCTACACCCTTTACTCGATCCTCCCCACGCTGATCGAGATCGCGCTGGTGCTGGGCATCCTGTTCGCCAAGTACGAACCGAGCTTCGGCCTGATCACGCTGGCCGCGCTGGCCTTCTACATCACCTTCACCGTGGTGGTGACGAACTGGCGCACCCACCTGCGCCGCACCGCGAACGAACTCGATTCGGCCGCCAACACGCGTGCCGTCGACAGCCTGATCAACTACGAGACGGTGAAGTATTTCAACAACGAGGATTTCGAGGCGCGGCGCTACAACGCACAGATGGAGAAGTGGGAGGCCGCGCAGGTGAAGAGCCAGGTGTCGCTGTCCTTCCTCAACATGGGCCAGGCGCTCGTCGTGGCGGCCGCCGTCACCGCGATGATGTGGCGAGCCAGCGTCGGCGTGGCCAACGGCAGCATGAGCATCGGCGACATCGTGCTGGTCAACGCCTTTCTGATTCAGCTCTACATTCCGCTCAATTTTCTCGGCGTGATCTATCGCGAGATCCGCCAGTCTTTGACCGACATCGAACGCATGTTCGCCCTGATGCGCGAACATCGCGAAGTTGCCGACGCACCGGACGCCACCGAACTCGACAACGGGCCGGCGCAGGTCGCTTTCACCAATGTCGACTTCTCCTACGAGGCGAAGCGGCAGATCCTGTTCGGTGTGAACTTCGCCATTCCGCCCGGGCGCACGCTGGCCGTGGTCGGCCACAGCGGCTCGGGCAAGAGTACGCTGGCACGCCTGATGTTCCGCTTCTACGATGTCGGCACGCCCGAGGGACAGGGTGGCATCTCGATCAACGGACACGACATCCGGCGCATCCGGCAGGCAAGCCTGCGCGCCGCGATCGGCATCGTTCCGCAGGACACCGTGCTGTTCAACGACACCATCTACTACAACATCCTCTACGGCCGACCCGATGCCCAACATGACGACGTGCTCGCTGCCGCGCGTGCTGCTCACCTGCATGAATTCATCGAACGGCTGCCGGACGGCTACGAGACACGGGTCGGCGAGCGCGGCCTGAAACTCTCGGGCGGCGAGAAACAGCGCGTGGCCATCGCGCGCGCACTGCTGAAGAACCCGCCGATCCTGATCTTCGACGAAGCGACCTCGGCGCTCGATTCGAAGACCGAGAAGGCGATCCAGGCCGAACTCGAAACCGCGGCCCGCGGCCGCACCACGCTGATCATCGCGCACCGGCTGTCGACCGTCATGAATGCCGACGAGATTCTGGTGCTCGATGGCGGACGCATCGTCGAGCGCGGCGATCACCTGGCGTTGCTGATGAGCGGCGGCGCCTATGCGCAGATGTGGGCTCTGCAACAGCAGGAGGATCTCGCCGTGGCGGTCTTGCCCGCCGCAGGCTGAAAACCTTCGGCCGGCATGCCTGAAATCCGCATGGACAGGCACGCTTCAGGCACCCACCCCCAGAAGCCGCGTGGTACAACGCACCCCGGACAGGCAGGCCGAAGGTCGCCTAACCATGCGACGTGCAGGCCGATGCTACTCAGCAGTCGGATCGGGCGGCGCGCTCGCGGGGACGCGATAGGACTCGGTTGCCCAGGCGCCCAGATCGATGTTGCGGCAACGTTCCGAGCAGAATGGCCGCCACTTGCTCTCCGGTTTCCACGACACATCCTTCCCGCATGCCGGGCATTTGACGATGCGCGGCGCCGGCTCGGCCATCAGAGGTTGCAGAAAGTGAGTTCGAAGGGCACCTCGGCGTCGGACTGGCGCGGACGCAGTTCGACACCGGGCGACGTGAAACGGATGTTCAGCGCGTACTTGTTGGCGCTGATCTCGGGCACGAAGGGTTCGCCGCGCCCGATGCGCACACGCACCATCAGCGCAGTGCGCCCGCCGAGCATCAACTGGAAGGCGCCGCGCGGCGCGGAGCAACGCTCCGGCCGACCGCTGGCGCGCAGCAGGCGCAGCACGATTGCCAGGCCGTCACGGATCGGCAGCACCGGGCCGACCCATTGCACCAGGTCGTGCCGGCGCTGCTCGGTCGTCGCGTTGAGCCAGTAGTGATACGAGGGCAGATCGAATTCGCACACGCCGCCGGGTATCGAGGCGCGGCTCTTGATGCTCATCAGCCACTCGTTCTCGCGCAGGTACTGGCCGATCTTGCCGGCCATCGCAAGCAGCGCGCTGGAGGCCTGCTCGATCTCGTACAGCGCGCCCGAGAGCGCCTCTTCGGAGACCTCGGGATTGTTGCGAAAACTCAGCAGCGCCTGGCGCTGGCGTTCGAGTTCCTGCACCAGGTCGACCTTCAGGTCGGCACGGCCGGCCACGTCGAGGATTTCGAACAGCGTGAGCAGGGATACGTGGTGTTCGTACTGCGTTTCGCCGCGCATGAAATGCGCCGCCTTGTCGAACAGATCCTCAAGCCGCAGCAGCGTGCGGATCCGTTCGTTGAAGGGGTATTCGTAGGTGATCACCGCGTTCGCCGGGGGTCGCAACTCGGGTGGAATTATTGTTGCGGATCATAGCACAAGCGCTGTTAACCTCAGACGGCGCCGCGGTAGCGGCGATCCAGTTCATCGACCTGGCGCCGCAGCGCAGCAAAATCGCCTTCGTTGTCGATCACGTCGTCTGCCGCGGCGAGCCGCTCGGCCCGCGTCGCCTGCGCCGCCATGATCGCGCGCACGGCATCTGCTGCCAGCGCGTTGCGCGCCATCACGCGCCCGAGCTGCGTCCGTTCGCTGCAATCGACCACCAGCACGCGATCGACGCGCTCGCGGTAGGTGCCGGATTCCACCAGCAGCGGCACCACCAGCATCACGTAAGGGGCGCTCGCCGCGGCGACTTCTTCACCGGACTGCCGGCGGATCATCGGATGGAGGATTGCCTCGAGTCGTTCGCGCTGCGCCGGGTCACCAAAGGCCAGCGCTCGCATGGCGGCCCGATCGAGGGCGCCACGCACGTCAATCACGCTCTCGCCGAACGCGGCACGTATTGCCGGCATCGCCGCCCCGCCCGGCCCGGTCAGTTCGCGCGCGATCACATCGGTATCGACGATTGCCGCGCCATGTTCGCGAAACAGTTCGGCAACCAGACTTTTGCCGCTGCCGATGCCGCCAGTAAGCCCGACCACCAGCGGACGCTTCGGCATCATCGCGCCTGACACTCCTCGCGCTTCGCCCCGGAGTTGGCCGCCAGCGCAAGTTCGACGAGTTCGCCGACGCGGTCTGCCGGCCCGCGCATGCTCAGCACATGGCGCGTGCCCGGTACCGATCGCACCGTGATGCGAGCACCCTTGACGCCCTTCGCTTGAAGCTGGCGCATGAATTCCTGCGCCGACACGTCGCTCTTGAACAACCCGAGCGACACCGCGTTGCGGTGCTCGCCCTCCTCCCGGATCACGAAGGCACCGCCGACACCCTGGCCGCGCACCTCTTCGGCGCGCCGTACCGCGGCGTCGCGGTCGGCCTGCGGCGGAATGTTGACCCACCATGACGAACCATCCAGGGCGCGGTCCTGCATCTTCACCGAGTCGTCGTTCTGCAGCTTCGACTTGAGCGCCGCAATCTGCTCGCTGGTAAGACCGGCGACGGCCGTGCAACGCTCTGCGCCCCCATTTGCCGCGGCGGCAGGTGAGACCGCCTCGGCTGCCGCCGGCGCCGCTGCGGCAGATTGCTGTTGTGCCGGCGAAGCGGGGACGTCGATCTTCGACTGCGCTGGCGATGATTCCGGTTGCGCGTCTGGCGTCACCGGCCGTGCCGCGTCAGCCGACGCAACGATGCGGATCTTCGCCGGATCGATCTGGGCCGACAGCCGGCCGGGCTCGCCTCCCGCGACACCGCCGAACATGCCGCGCCCCATGATCAGGAACAGCACATTGGCCGTGAGCAGCAA
This sequence comes from Rhodocyclaceae bacterium, assembly GCA_016791115.1. Classification (GTDB taxonomy): domain Bacteria; phylum Pseudomonadota; class Gammaproteobacteria; order Burkholderiales; family Rhodocyclaceae; genus Methylophosphatis. The sequence continues at coordinate 26,968 of JAEUNL010000032.1, read as the reverse complement.
GAAAAACAGCGTGCGAAGGAATGTCATCGATCGAATTCCGGATCAGCGCCCTCGAACGCCGCCCTGCGCAGGCCTTCGAGGGTGAGGTTGTCGACGCGTTTCAAGGGCAGGTCGAGCACCGATGCCAGCCGCTGAGCCCCGCCGCCCGAGAGGAGGCAACAGGCGTGCGGCTCTGCCGCAATGCGCCGGAACATGCGATCCACGGCCCCGGCCTGTGCCGCGAGGCAGCCACTGACGATCGCCTCGTCGGTCGAGCGCGGAAACTCGCTGGGTTCAGCCTCGGCCAGGGGCAATTGTGCCGTGTTCCGCGCCAGCGCGCTGCGCATCAGGTCGAAGCCCGGCAGGATGAATCCGCCACGAAAGCAGCCGGAGGCATCGAGCACATCGATGGTCGTCGCCGTTCCGGCCATGACCACCAGCACCGGGCCGCGATGCAACCCGCGTGCACCGATCAGTGCCGCCCAGCGATCGGCACCGAGTTGGGCAGGGTTGCGATAATCGTTGCGCACGCCGAACGCCGCCGACCCGGCGCGCAACCAGGAGATCGCAATGCCCCGCGATTCGAGCAATTTTGCCAGCGCCTGATCAATCTGGTCGCCCGCAACGCTGCAGACAAGCGCCGAACCCGCCGCGGCGCAGCCCGGCAATTGGTTGGGGAGATCTTGCGGCGCGGCGGTAAGCACGGCGCCCTGCGCCAGCCACGGGCCGGTTGCGGAAGTGGCAACACCCCATTTGATGCGCGTATTGCCCGCGTCGATGCAAAGGATCATGCCGGCCGCAATGTCACATCGCCCGAAAGAATCCGCACGGGCTGCCCGTGCGCCTCGATGAGCATGGCGCCGTCGTCGTCAACGCCGACGCACAGGCCCTCGCGTTCGGCGCCCATCTCGCCCGACACCCGTACCAGGCGCCCGACGTGAGCGTTGCGCGCCTGCCACGCCTGCCGGTAGGCAGCAAAGCCGGAGGACGCGAACGCTTCCAGCATCGCCGCAAGCTGCGCTGCGCAAGCGCCAAGCAGCGCGCTGCGATCGGGAGGCGGCTGAAGCACATCGTCGAGCGCGGCGATCGACACATCCGGCAAACACGTGTCGTTGTGCCGCAGGTTGAGTCCGATGCCGATCACGGCGGACATCGCGCCCGCCGAGTCGGTCGCCAGTTCCGTCAATATGCCGCCCAGCTTGGCGCCGTCGAGAAGGATGTCGTTGGGCCACTTGAGTGCGACACCACGCACGCCCATGCCCTCCAACGCCTGCGCCACCGCAACGCCCGCGGCCAGCGACAGCCCCGCAGGCGCCGCGTTGCCGGGCCGAAACTGCCAGCGTGCCGAAAAAGTCAGGCTGCCTGAGCCCCAGGAAAGCCAACTGCGCCCGCGCCGGCCGCGACCGGCAGTCTGGCTCTCGCATGCAAGCAACTGAAGCACGCCGCGGGCGGGCAGCGCCAGTTCGAGAATGGTTGAGTTGGTCGACGGGCAAGCATCGCGCAGTTCAAGCACGAATCTTTGTTCTGAAAGTCCGGAAGCGGCCCGTATGCGGGCGCCATCGAGTTTGTCGTCGGGATTGATCACATTGCCACCGTCTCTGGACGGCCGCAATTATCCCGGAAACCGCGGCCCGGCGCTTGCGACAAGCGGCACGACACCCGGGGATTAGCGATCCTCGTCGTGATCTGCGGACTTGGCCCCCTCGATGCCGAGCTCCTGGATCTTGCGCGTGATGGTGTTGCGGCCGATGCCCAGCATCTGCGAGGCCTCGATGCGCCGCCCGCCCGATGCGGCCAAGGCGCGCGTGATCAGCGTTTTCTCGAATGCCCGCGTGAGCTTGTCGAAGACTTCGGGTTCGCGTGCGCCCAGCATGCGATCGGCCTCTTGCGCCAATGCCGCCAGCCAGTCGCCCGCCGCCTCGCGTGGCGCCTGCTCGCGCACTTCCGGCGGCAGGTCGTTGATGTCGATGAGCTGCCCTGGCGCCATGACAGTGAGCCAGTGACACAGGTTCTCGAGTTGCCGCACGTTGCCGGGAAAATCCTGCGAAGCAAGATACTTGAGCGCCGCCTCCGAAATGCGCTTGGGTTCGACGCCCAGCTCCAGCGCACTCTTTTGCAGGAAATGCTTGGTGAGCAGCGGAATGTCCTCGCGCCGCTCGCGCAGGCTCGGCAGGCGCAGGCGGATCACGTTGAGCCGATGGAACAGATCCTCGCGAAACAGGTTGTTCCTGACGCGGTCTTCGAGGTTCTGGTGGGTCGCCGCAATGACGCGCACGTTGGCCTTGATCGGCTGATGGCCGCCCACGCGATAGAAATTGCCGTCCGAAAGCACGCGCAACAGGCGAGTCTGCAACTCGGCCGGCATATCGCCGATCTCGTCGAGGAACAGTGTGCCGCCCTCCGCCTGTTCGAAGCGGCCGCGCCGCATGGTCGTCGCACCGGTGAAGGCGCCACGTTCGTGGCCAAACAATTCGGACTCGAGCAGGTCGCGCGGAATCGCCGCGGTGTTGATCGCAATGAAGGGTTGATCCCTGCGCGGGCTGTGCCGATGCAACGCCCGCGCCACCAGTTCCTTCCCGGTGCCGGACTCGCCGTTGATCAACACGGTCGCATGGGATTGCGACAAGCGGCCGATGGCGCGGAAGACCTCCTGCATCGACGGCGCCTGCCCGAGAATCTCGGGCGCCATGTTCGAAACCTCGGGCGCACTATCCTGGTGCATGCTTTCGTCAACCGCCCGGCGCACGAGTTCCACCGCATGATCGACGTCGAAGGGCTTCGGCAGGTATTCGAACGCGCCGCCCTGGAAGGCCTGCACTGCACTGTCGAGATCGGAATAGGCGGTCATGATGATGACCGGCAGCGACGGGTAGCGCGCCTTCACCTTTTGCAGCAGCGACAGGCCCGACTCGCCCGGCATGCGAATGTCCGACACCAGCACCTGGGGCGCCATGTCGTCCTCGAGTGCGGCCAGGGCATCGCCCGCCGTGCTGAAGCTCTTGAAGGGGATCTCCTCTCGCGCGAGTGCCTTTTCGAACACCCAGCGGATGGAACGGTCGTCGTCGATGATCCAGACTGGATTCACGCTATGTCCTCAATGTCGCGGGTCACTGCCCGCTCTGATCGCGGCCCAGTGGCAACCTGATCGTGAAGCAGGTGCGGCCGGGCCAGCTATCGACTTCGATCGTTCCGTGGTGTTGCTGGATGAAGCTTTGCGCCAGCGTCAGCCCCAGGCCGCTGCCACCGTCCCTGCCGGACACCAGCGGGTAGAAGATCTTGTCACGGATTGCCTCGGGAATGCCGGGACCATTGTCGATGACTTGCAATTCCAATGCCAACCGGTAGCGCTTCTTGGCAAGCGTGACCTGCCGCACAGCGCGGGTGCGGAACACGATCTCACCCTCGCCTTCCATCGCCTGCGCGGCGTTGCGAGCGATGTTGAGGATCGCCTGGATCAGCTGTTCGCGGTCGCCGGTCAGGTCAGGCAGGCTGGTGTCATAGTCGCGCAGCACCTTCACGCTGGCATATTCGGCATGGATCAGGCGCAGAACGCGCTCGAGAATCTCGTGCATCGCCACCGGCGCCGGCTGCATCAATCGATGCGAGGTGAGCAGCCGGTTCATCAGATCCTGCAGGCGGTCGGCCTCGTCTATGATGACCTGCGTGTACTCGCGCAACAGCGGATTGGTGAGTTCCCGCTCGAGCAATTGCGCCGATCCGCGAATGCCGCCGAGCGGGTTCTTGATCTCGTGCGCAAGATTGCGGATCAGTTCGCGGCTGGCCTGCTGCTGCTGCAGGAGCTGTTCTTCGCGCGCCACCTTGAGCTGCTGGTCGATCGGCCGGAATTCGAGCAGCAGACGCACATCGGCCGCCTCGACCGGCGAAACCGTGCAATCGAGGTGCAGAGTCTCCGCACCGCCACGGTGCACCGTGATGTTCTGACCCGTGTAACTCCAGTTGTCTCGCAGTGCCGCGTCGAAAGCGGCAGACAGGCCCGGCGGATCGCCGAGCAGCGTGGCCAACGGTTTGCACAGCAGGTGCTTGCTGCTGATGGCAAAGAGATTTTCTGCAGCGGGATTGACGTAGCAGATCGTCAGATCGGCCCGCGCAAGCACGACCGCCGAAGAGAGCAGATCAAGCCCTGCAAATGCGCTGACAGAAACAGGAGGACGTGGAGCCGACATGCCCAACCAATCAGCAAGAACTGCACCATTGGCAGGCTCGTCATCGCGCGGCTCAGCGCAAATTGCCAATCTCCTTTTTCAGCGCCTCGATGTTGCGCTCATGCAGGGAGACCTTGTCCTGCAAAGGTTTCACCTTTTCCTCGTAGGCCGCAACGTTACGGCCCGTGCCGCCGCCCTTGCGGCGAAACGTCTCGGGGTCGGATTCGGCGTCGGCGAGTTCTTTCCTTGCCTGTTCCAGCGACTTCTGCTCGTTCGCAAGCTCCTCTTCGAGGATCTTGCGCCTGTCATTATCGCGCGCGCGCTGCGTCTCGCCATCGACCTTGGGAAACGCTCCCGGCGTGGGCGCCGGTTTCTTCTGGGGGCTGGCCGAAGGCACCGATGAAACCGGCAGATCCTGTGACAGCGCGGTACAGCCCTTGCCACCCTTGGTGTTGGTGTAGGTCACGCGACCTTCGTCGTCGACGCACTTGAAGACGTCAGCCCGCACGGCACCGGCGCCCAGCACCGCGACCGTCAAGGCAGCAATCTGCAGAAATCTCATCGTGTTCGATCCCCATCGAGCCACAAAGCACAACGGCCCCAGTGTAGGCGTCGCCGCCCCGCGGCATGCGTGAGTATGTCACGCTTTGGTTGTGCCTTTAACGGGCCGGCGCCCGCCGTCTTGACCCACAAACAAAAGGACGGGCCGCAGCCCGTCCTTTCATAACGCATTGCCCGGTCATGCGCTGACCGGACACGTACAGCCCATGTTACAGGCTGTAGTACATGTCGTACTCGACCGGGTGGGTCGTCATGCGGAACTTGGTGACTTCTTCCAGCTTGAGTTCGATGTAGGCATCGATCATCTCGTTGGAGAAGACGCCGCCGCGCGTCAGGAATTCGCGATCCTTATCGAGGTACTCGAGCGCCTGGTCGAGGCTGGAGCAAACGGTCGGGATCTTCGCGTCTTCTTCGGGCGGCAGGTCGTACAGGTTCTTGTCAGCCGGATCGCCGGGGTGGATCTTGTTCTGCACGCCGTCGAGGCCGGCCATCATCAGCGCCGTGAAGCCCAGATACGGGTTGCAGGTGGGGTCCGGGAAGCGCACTTCGATGCGGCGCGCCTTGTCCGACTGCACGAACGGAATGCGGATCGAGGCCGAGCGGTTGCGGGCCGAGTAGGCCAACTTGACCGGTGCTTCGAAGCCGGGAACCAGACGCTTGTACGAGTTGGTGCCCGGGTTGGTGATGGCGTTGAGCGCGCGCGCGTGCTTGATGATGCCGCCGATGTAGTAGAGGGCGAACTCGGACAGGCCGGCGTAGCCGTTGCCCGCGAACAGGTTCTTTCCGTCCTTCCAGATCGACTGGTGTACGTGCATGCCCGAGCCGTTGTCGCCAACGATGGGCTTCGGCATGAAGGTCGCGGTCTTGCCGTAGCTGTGCGCGACGTTATGCACGATGTACTTGAGTACCTGCGTCATGTCGGCGCGGCGTACCAGCGGACCGAACTTGGTGCCGATTTCGCACTGCCCGGCGGTGGCCACTTCGTGGTGATGCACTTCGACTTCGACGCCGCAGGCTTCGAGCGCCAGGCACATCGCGGCACGCACGTCGTTCAAGCTGTCGACCGGCGGAACCGGGAAGTAACCGCCCTTGACGGTCGGACGGTGGCCAGTGTTGCCGCCTTCGATTTTTTCGGCGGAGGCCCAGGCGGCTTCTTCCGAGAATACCTTGCAGTAGGAGCCGGACATGTCGACCGACCACTCGACGGAGTCGAAAATGAAGAATTCGGGTTCCGGTCCGAAGAAACAGGTATCGCCAATGCCGGAAGACTTGAGGTAGGCCTCGGCACGCTTGGCGATCGAGCGTGGGTCGCGGTCATAGCCCTTGCCGTCGGCCGGTTCGACCACGTCGCAGGTCAGAACGAGGGTGGTTTCGTCCATGAACGGATCGATGTAGGCGGTGGCCGGGTCCGGCATCAGCAGCATGTCGGATGCCTGGATGCCCTTCCAGCCGGCGATCGACGAGCCGTCGAAGGCGTGGCCGTCCTCGAACTTATCAGCATCGAAAGCCTTGACCGGCACGCCGACGTGTTGCTCCTTGCCGCGCGTATCGGTAAAGCGGAAATCGACAAACTTGACCTCTTTTTCCTTGACCAGTTTGAGGACGTCTTGAGGTGACATGTTCACTCCTGATAGATGACTTGAAGCGTGGTGTGAGTCCGCGAGGCGGTATTTTCGCCCGAGCCTGACAGCACGTTTCATGCCATTCACGGCGAGCGCAAAAACGGCATTGTGCCACAAGCCAAGGCCCGCCCGGCATCCGGGTCGCCACGGGAATAACGCACCGATTTGGGGCGCCCAGAACACGGCGTCGCACCGGTTTGGTGCGGCGCATTCCGATTTCTCCTCTCGCGTCGAAAACGCATGTCGGAAGGCCGTCCGGATGCCTCGATCGGGTGCGATCTGCATCGCAGTGCCCTGCACCCAGCCGCTCGGGCGCCGCCCGTGAAGGCGCCATCGCACTATCGATTTGGGCACGGCGGCCGGCGTATACTCGATCCGATCCAACCCTCACGCAGTTGCAGACCATGGGAAAACTCACTGAAGTGCTCGGACTCGCGCAGTCGCGCGCCACGGAGATGAAACTCAGCTACGAAGGTGCGCTCACGCCGAAGGAAGCTTGGGAAGTGCTGCAGCTCGCACCCGGCGCACGCATCGTCGATGTGCGCACCCGCGCAGAGCTTGACTGGGTCGGCCGCATTCCCGGCGCAGTCGAGATCGAGTGGCTGGTCTACCCCGGCAACCAGCCGAACCCGAACTTCGTCGCCCAATTGAAGCATCAGGTCGATCCCGAATCGCTCGTCATGTTCATCTGCCGCAGCGGTGCCCGCTCCCATGCAGCGGCAATTGCCGCCACGGAGGCTGGCTTCCGCGACGCCTACAACGTGCTCGAAGGATTCGAGGGCGACAAGGACGCCAACGGCCAGCGCAACCGGGTCGGCGGCTGGCGCTTCGCCGGCTTGCCCTGGCAGCAGAGCTGAACTGCGCGCGCGCCTCGGGGCGTCGCGCCGACCGGCCGCTCGACATGAATGCATCGAAACCGCGTGCGCCGCGCACGGAGGACAATCGCGCGGGGCAGCCGCGTCTGCGCGTGTGCACTTACAACATCCACAAGGGCTTCTCGCAGTTCAACCGGCGCATGGTGATCCACGAGTTGCGCGAACGCCTGCGCACGCTGGACGCGGACATCGTGTTCCTGCAGGAAGTGCAGGGGCTGCACGTGCGCCACTCGGCGCGCCATGCGGATTGGCCGCAACGGCCGCAGCATGAATTCCTGGCCGAGGACTTCTGGTTGCAAACCGCATACGGCGGCAATGCGGTCTACGACCACGGCCACCACGGCAATGCCATCCTGTCGCGCTACCCGATACTCTCGGCGCACAACCAGGACATCTCGGACCACGCATTCGAACGGCGCGGATTGCTCCACTGCGAGATCGCGCTTCCGGGCCGTGCCGACCCGGTACATTGCGCCTGCATCCACCTCGGGCTTACCGGCGGCACGCGCCGGCGCCAGATGCAGGCCATCGTCGAGCGCATGCACACTCTGGCCGGCGGGAAAGCGCGGCTCATCATCGCCGGCGACTTCAACGACTGGCGCAACCGCGCAGACGATCAGTTGTGCGATTCGCTCGGCGTGATCGAAGCCTTCGCCGGCGAACGCGGCCGGCCCGCACGCAGCTTTCCGGCCACTTTGCCGGTACTACGGCTGGATCGCATCTACGTGCGCGGATTCCAGGTGGAAAGCGCGCAATCCCATTACGGCCTGCCGTGGTCGAAGATCTCAGACCACGCGGCGCTGACGGCGCAACTCGCCCCCCTTTGACATGACCGGCGACGACGCCGAATTCCAGCCGGGCCATCGCATCACGTTGCTGGAAAGCGGGACCCAGTATTTTCCCGCGCTGGAGGACGCACTGGACGCGGCGCGCCATGAAATCTTCCTGCAGACCTACATCTTCGAGGACGACGAGACCGGCCGACGCATCGGCGCTGCGCTGATTCGTGCCGCCGGCCGCGGCGTCGCGGTGCGGCTGATGGTCGATGGGTTCGGCGCGCGTGAGTTCGTCGACGCGCTGATGCCTTGGCTGGTGGCGGGCGGCGTGCAGGTATTGGTCTACCGACGCGAGATCGCGACCTATTCGCTGCGCCGTCACCGCCTGCGCCGCCTGCATCGCAAGGTGGTGGTGGTGGACGGGCGGCTGGCCTTCGTCGGCGGCATCAATGTGATCGACGACATGCATACGCCCAAGCACACGCCGCCGCGCTACGACTATGCGGTTAGCATCGAGGGGCCGATTCTTGCCGACATCCTCGCTTCGTGCCGGCGCTTGTGGGAACTGGTTGCCTGGGCCGGCATGCGACGTCGTCTGCTGCTTGGCAACGCCCGACCCGCGCATACGGGGCACGCGGGCAGCCAGCGCGCGCGTTTCGTGATCCGAGACAATCTGCGACACCGTCGCGACATCGAGAATGCGTATCTGGATGCCATCAATGGCGCCTCGCGCGAAGTGCTGATCGCCAACGCCTACTTCCTCCCCGGGCGGCGATTCCGCCAAGCGCTGCTGCGCGCGGCGGCGCGCGGCGTGAAGGTGACGCTGCTGCTGCAGGGACGCGTGGAGTATCTGCTGCTGCATTACGCGACGCGCGGACTGTACGGCGCACTGCTCGACGGCGGCATCCGCATCCACGAATATCACCGCAGCTTCCTGCATGCCAAGGTTGCGGTGATCGACGGCGTGTGGAGCACCGTCGGTTCGAGCAACATCGACCCGTTCAGCCTGCTCATGGCGCGCGAAGCCAACGTCATCGTGCGCGACACCGGCTTCGCCGGCGAACTGCGCGGCAGCCTCGAGCGCGCAATGGCGATCGGCGCCAAGGAACTGCGACCGACAGACTGGAAACGCGTGCCGCTGTATAGCCGCCTGTCGAGCTGGTTCGCCTACGGACTGGTGCGGCTGATGATGGGCATCACCGGTTACCTGCGCCACCACTGAAGTTGCGCCGCACTATGGTCGCGGCTGTAACCCGCATGAATGCTTGCGCTCAGACCATTCGGGCCTGCGATCGCCATTCCACGCGCCTCGTAGCTCGGCATGCCTGGCGAGGTCCGGTGGATGCGCCTCGCAGGCCATTCAGTCAGAGCATGGGCCCCGGCGCGAGTGCGCCGCGCACGCGCGGCACGCGTGCCAGCGACCAGTTCGCGCGTGCCCAGTCCCACACCGCGGCAACGGGCGCGCCGTCAAACTCACCGGGCGGCGCGTGCCCAAGGAAACCGAGCGCGGCGCACAGGGCAGCGGCGGGCGGCCCGCCCTCGATCGGCCGCGCGCGCGTCTGCTTCGAGAGTTTGTCGCCATGCCGGTCAAGCACCACCGGCAGGTGCGCGTAGCGCGGCGTCGGCAGGCCCAGCATGCGCTGCAGCAAGATCTGACGCGGCGTGGAATCGAGCAGATCGGCACCGCGCACGACCTCGGTGACGCCCTGTTCGGCATCGTCCACCACCACTGCAAGCTGGTAGGCGACTTGGCCGTCGGCGCGGTCGAGCACGAAATCGCCGACATCATGCGCCACATCCTGCTCGATGCGGCCCTGCACGAGATCGTCGAACACGATCCGTACGTCATCGCGCGCGGCGTCGACGCGCAGACGCGACGCGCGCGCGCGGCGCCCCGGCGCCAGCCCGTTGCGGCAGGTGCCGGGGTAGCGGCGCGCGCCGTCGATGGCCCGCGCCAGCGTGGAATCGGCGATCTCCTTGCGCGAGCAGGCGCAGCCATAGGTGCGCCCCTGCGCCGCCAGTTCGGCCAAGGCCGCGCGATACAGGTCGATGCGCCGGCTCTGCCAGACCGGCTCGCCATCCCAACGGAATCCCAGGCGCTCCAGTTGCTGCAGGATCAGGCGATCGGCACCCGGCAGGTTGCGCGGCGCATCGATGTCCTCGATGCGCACCAGCCAGCGTCCACCGTCGCGGGCAGCCTCGAGCGCACTACCCAGGGCCGCCACCAGCGAGCCGAAGTGCAGTGGCCCGCTCGGCGATGGCGCGAAGCGCCCGATGCGAACGCGGTTGTCGGAAAGAACAAGGTTTATGGGGTTTGCCTGCGCCAAAACAATTATCGAAAACGGGTAGCGGGGAATCGGCGCCAAGCGGCCGTTTGCGGGACAATCCGGGGTCCGCCTATAACCATCGTCCAGTTGACGTCGCGTTCGCTTGGACGGACATTGTAGCCACGCGGGTGGTCGTCGATTGCCTACCCATTGATAAACCAACGAGAATCATTCTCGACCACCTCGCAGCCCCGATTTTCCGCATGCCCGCAGCCCTCCCCGTCTCCAGCAAGAGAAGCGCGCGTCGCGATCAGTCCATTCCGGGCTTGGCGCGGCTGGAGTGTGTGCGCCTGCTCGCAACGCTGGGACGCAATGCGCTGCCGATCAGCGGCACGGTCGTGGTGGTGGTCGGATACTGGCTGTGGTTCATGATCGACCGGCATCTGGTCGGCGCATGGGTCGCCGCGATGGTCGGGCTGATCACCGTCGGCCTGATCATGTACCGGCGCTTTCGCGAAGCCCCGCAGGACGCGCGAACCGCCGTCGTCTGGGAAAACCGCTTTGCCGCGAAAAGCCTGCTCAACGGCGTCGTCTGGGGCGTGCTGGCGCTGATCGCGCTGCCGAAGGGGGCCGAGGCACAGCAATTGTTCCTGGTGCTGACACTGGGTACAGTCGCCCTCGGGGCAACAGGTGTCCTCGCCCCCAGCCGCATCGCGTTCTTCGCCTTCATCGTCCCGGCCATGCTACCGCTTGCGGCGACCCTGATCGCCGGACAGGTCAAGGTCTTCGCGCTGGCCGGCTGGTCGATGCTGGCCTACGCGCTGCTGCTCGCGCTGTTGCACGACCTTTTCCACCGCAGCCTGATGTCCACTTTGGTCAGGCGGCTGGAAAGCGATGCGCTGGCCCAGGAGCAGAACGTTATCCTCGACACCGCCGCCGAAGCGATCTGCTTCGTCAAGCCGCACTTCATGGTCAAGTGCAATCGGCGCTTCGCCGACCTGGTCGGCTACCCGATCGAGGAGATCGTGGGCCGCCCCTCCTGGGCCTGGTTGGCCAGTCTCGACGAGTGGCGGCGCATCGCCCGCGAATGCGAACCGGTGATCCGCGGCGGCCGCGCGTACACGACGGTGACCGAGTTCAGGCGCCGCGATGGTTCGGTATTCAACGCCGAGATCACCGGCAGGGCCGTCGACCCGGGCAACCTCGCGCTCGGCATGGTGTGGATGGGCGAGGACATCACCGACCGGCTCAAGACCGAGGCCGCGCTCAAGGCGTCGGAAGACCGCTTCCGCCGGTTGGTGTCGCTCTCATCGGACTGGTACTGGGAGCAGGATGCCGAATTCCGCTTCACGCGCATTTCCGGTTCGATCTTCGAAAAGCACAACATCGACCTTTCGAACACGCTGGGCAAGCGGCGCTGGGAGGATGCGTCGGTGCGCGGCGTCAGCCCGGAACAGTGGCGCACCCATCGCAAGCTGCTGGAACAACACCGGCCGTTTCGCGATTTCGTCTATCAGGTGCTCGGCCCCTCGGGCGACCTGCGCTGGTGTTCCAGCAGCGGCAACCCGGTGTTCGACGAGCAGGGACGGTTCTGCGGCTACCACGGCGTCGGCACAGACATTACCGAGCGCGTGCGCGGCGCCGAGCGATATCGCCACCTCGCCTACCACGACATGCTGACCGGGCTGCCGAATCGGCGCCTGTTTTCCGACCGCCTCGAACAGGCGATTGCACGGGCGCGGCGCAAGGGCCATCGTGTGGCAGTGATGCTGCTCGATCTGGACGATTTCAAGATCATCAACGACACCCACGGCCATTCGACCGGCGACGAGGTGCTGATCGCGATCAGCAATCGCCTGCGACAGGCCGTTCGCGAGTCCGACACGGTGGCGCGGCTCGGTGGCGACGAATTCGTCGTCCTGCTGCCGGAAACCCTGCACACCGAGGACGCGGCGACGGTCGCGCAGAAGATCATTGAAACGGTGCGGGAACCGGTGGCGATCGGCAGTCGCCAGTATTTCCTCGGTGTCTCGATCGGGCTCGCACTGTTCCCCGACCACGCCCCGAATGCCGAACGCCTGCTGCAACAGGCGGACATCGCGATGTACATTGCAAAGCGGCGTGGCGGATCGGCCCTGCAATGCGCGGTCGACGCCGACGCGGGGTCGCTCGACGCACAGCGCCCCGCCTCGTCCGGCGAAGCGGCGCGACGCTAACGCACGGCACGACACCGCGGCGAGCAAACGCTATTCAAACCCGGAAACTGGCCTTTCCCTTCCCTTTGCACGGAGTACGTCGCATGGCGGCAATCGAAGCAACAACCGACAACTTCAACGAACTGATCGAAGGCAACGACATGGTGCTGATCGATTTCTGGGCGCCGTGGTGCGGACCTTGCCGAAGCTTCGCGCCGACCTTCGAAGCCGCCTCGGATTCTCATCCGGACATCGTCTTCGCCAAGGTGAATACCGAGGAGCAGCAGGAACTGGCGGCGGCGTTCAATATCCGCTCGATTCCGACGCTGATGGCGTTTCGCGATCAGATCGTGCTTTACGCCCAGCCCGGTGCCATGCCGGCAAGCGGACTCGAGCAACTGATCGGCCAGATGCGCGCGCTGGACATGGATGCCGTGCGCGCCGACATCGCGGCGGCGCAGCAGGGCAAACCAAGCTGAATGACGGGCGGGCGGAACGACCGCCCGTCAGAAGACATAGGAACGTTCAGGCCGCGTCGCCGGCAGCGACGAGCCGCCCAGCCGCGTGCGGACGGCGTTGCCGCGCAGCGGAGCGGGCCGAGATCAGCGCAACGGCGAGCGAGGCGGCATAAGGCATCGACTGGGCGATCAGGATCGCCGCCCACATGATTGCCTCGACCTTGGTCTCGCCGCCCGGAAGCACGTTGCCGGCAGCGTTGATGGCCGGCGGCGCCGTCATCGCAATGATCGAAACCACGGCACCGATGACTAGGGCCGCAAGCAACAGAACTTCCTCTCGCGCACCAGTCAGCGCACCCAGCAGCGTGTCGCCGCGCCCGCCCTTGGCGGTACGCACGAACACGCCCTGCTTAGCCCAGAGTCCCTGCAGCACGCCGCGCGCGATCGCGTGCGAAAGCGCCAGGCTGGCCAGGGAGGCGCCGGCCACATCGCGCCAATTGCAATGCACGCGCTTGAAATACAGGAGGGGGCCGAACGATGCCTTGGCAAACAGGAAACCGAGTACCGGCACGAGGTAGACGGGCAGCGGCAGGCTGAAATCCGCCGGGGCGACGACCATGCCGACCGTCCACGCAAGCGAGGCGAGCGTGAACACGAGATGCAGGGCATCCGCGAACCAGCCGAACCAGCCGGTGACGAAATGGAAACGCTGGCCGAGCGAGAGATTGCCCTTGCCGGTGAGCCAGTTCCAGCGCCGCTTGAGGATCTGCATCGCGCCAAACGCCCAGCGCGTGCGCTGCGACTTGAACGCGGCGAAGTCGTTCGGCGTCAGTCCCTGGCCGAGCACCGCATCGACATAGCGGGTTTCCCAACCGCTGTTCATCAGCCGCAATCCCAGTTCGGCGTCTTCGCAGATGCACCACTCGGACCACTGGCCGGTTTCGACCAGCGCCGACTTGCGCACCAGCGTCATGGTGCCGTGCTGGATGATGGCATCGCGCTCGTTGCGATGGTGCATGCCGATGCGGAAGAATCCATCGAACTCCCAGTTGCACATGGCGCGGAACGCATTGTTCTTGAACTCGCGATGCGCTTGGGGTGCCTGCACGACGGCAACCTTGGGCGAGTCGAAATGGCCGACCAGGCGTGACAGCCAGTCCGGGCTGACCGCGTAGTCGGCATCGACGACACCAACCACCTCGGTGCGCGGGTCGGTCTGCGTCAGCGCGTAGTTCAGCGCACCGGCCTTGAAGCCTGGCCAGTTGTCGAGGTGGAAGAAGCGGAACTTCGCCCCGAGACGGGCAACATAGGCCTCGACGGGTTGCCAGACGGCCGGATCCTTGGTGTTGTTGTCGATCACCAGGACTTCGAAGTTGTCATACTCGAGCTTCGCCAGGCTGTCGAGCGTGAGCTTCACCATCTCCGGCGGTTCGTTGTAACAGGGCAGGTGAATCGAGACGAAGGGCTGCACCGTCGGATCGAGGCGCGCGGCCATCGGCGTGAAACGGCGCAGCCAGTGCTTCGCCCACAGTACCTCGACCAGTTCGAAGCCACCGACCAGCAGTGTCGCCATCATGAACAGCAGCGCCGGCATCAGCAGCGCATACATCGCCCAGTCCGCGGGCTTCAGATAGAACTCGAAGGGCAGCGCTGCGAGCCAGACGAACAGGGTGACGCAGACCTGGATCAGGACGCAGAAGAACACACGCCCCGTCACGCGCAAGCGGCGGAACGCGCCGGCGAAAAGCAGCATCGGCACCAGCGCCAGGGCGGATGCGAGCAGCGCCTTGTTCTTCCAGTTGGTATCCGCAACGATCGGTCCGTCGAGCGGATATTTCATTTCGCGATAGGCATCGAACATGCCCCAGTAGCCGCCTGCACGACCTTCTTCGGTGATCTTCCAGGGCTGGTCGAAGGCTTCCATCAGGTAGTAGCGCACAGGCTGCTCGAGCGTTCGATCGAGGAATTCGCGCATGAACCGCGCCTGGTTCTCCTTGGATGCAATGGCTTCGCCGATGCGGTCGCCGTTGGACGGCCAGCCGACCTCGCCGATCACGATCTTCTTGGTCGGAAAGTTCCTGCGCAGCTCGTTGTAGCGCCGGAAAACATGGTCCACGGCGTACTCAACGCCGACGCCTTCCCAGTAGGGCAGCAGGTGGACGGTGATGTAGTCGACCTGCTTGGCGAGTTCCGGATGCGCAAGCCAGACGTGCCACGGCTCTGCAGTGGTGACCGGCACGCCGAGTTTGCCCCGCACGCGCTTGATGTAGGCGGTGAGTTCCTTCACCGTCAGGTCGCCGCGGAGCACCGACTCGTTGCCGACGATGATCGCCTGGACGTTGCTCGCCTTGCGTGCCGAGCGCTCAAGCGCTGCCATCTCGCGTTCGTTGTTGGCCCTGTCGGTACCGAGCCAGGCACCTGCGGTCACCTTCAATCCGTACTCGGCCGCCATCACCGGCACGTTCTCGTTGGCCACCGACGAATAGGTTCGGATGTGCTGGGTATGTTCGGAAAGAAGCTGAAGATCGCCGCGCAGGTCGCTCTCGGTCGGGTAAGTCCCTTCGCGAGGATCCTGGTGGCGCTGGAAGCCCGAGTAGGCAAAGCCCTGCACGCCCGATTCTTCCCAAGCCACGAAATCGACCGCCGGGTTGAACCACTGCCACCCGACGAAATTGATCACCGCAACCAGCAGGGCGACGAGCAGCGCATCCAGACCGAACTTGAATCGATCGCGCGTGACCGGTTGGTGCGCCACCGGCGCAGCCCCATCAACAACGGGTTCTGCAACAGAATTCACTGTAGAAATTTCCATTGTCTCAATTAGTTATGATCTATCGGGTCATGTTCGGCGAATCTGGCGCGCGGATTATCGCACTGCAGCATCGGGAATTCCAGATGTCTTCGACAAGCGACGCGAAAAATTCAACGCTCCCAGGCCAGAACCTCGATTGCGATTGCCAAGCCCTTGTGCGGAATGCAGAATGTCGGCCCGGCAGCGCATTGCCTGTGGCCATAACGCGCAGTCCCGCGATCCGGAATACCGCGGACTCAACAATTTTTCGAATCGGACCGGATAGCCGGCCGCGCCACCTCCAGATCCACACCCGACCCGACGATGAAACGCCGCCGCCTGATTGTCGTTCTGCTTGCGTTGGCAGCCATCGCTTCGCTCGCCTGGGTATTCCGGCAGGGCCAGCCTGTTCCGCTTGCGGAAGAAGAGGTCAGGCGAATCGCCTGTCTTTCGTACGCTGCCTTCCGCCTCCCCGGCGAAACGCCGCTCGACCCATCGCAGTCGGTCACGGAAGCACGCCTGGAGGCAGACCTCCGCTTCCTGTCGAGCCATACCCATTGCGTCCGCAGCTACTCGGTCAGCCAGGGAATGGGTGCGCTGCCCAAGGTCGCCCAGCGGCTGGGAATGACGGTGATGCTCGGCATCTGGATTGGCCGAGACGGGAAGCTGAACGAGAAGGAAATCGCGCTTGCGATCGAGACGGCACGCGCCTATCCGGACACCGTGACCGCCGTAATCGTTGGCAACGAGGTACTGCTGCGCGGCGAGCAGCCGGCCGAGGCACTTGTGGCCTACATTTCGCGCGTGCGCGCGGCCGTGCCGCAGCCGGTGACCTACGCCGATGTCTGGGAGTTCTGGTTGCGCAATGAGCAACTGGCAGATGCGGCAAGCTTCGTGACCGTGCACATCCTGCCATTCTGGGAAGACAACCCGGTGCCTGTCGACCACGCGGTCGAACATGTACTGTCGATCTACGACAAGGTCCAGGCGCGCTTTCCGAAGCACAAGGTACTGATCGGGGAAACCGGCTGGCCCACGGTCGGCCGCGACCGGGAAGGCGCGATTCCGTCGCGCGTCAATGCGGCCCGCTTCGTGCGCGGCGTAGTGTCGGCGGCGGAAGCGCGAAACATCGGCTACAACATCGTAGAGGCGTTCGACCAGCCATGGAAGCGCCAGCTCGAGGGCGCTGTCGGTGGTTACTGGGGCATCTTTGCCAGCGACGGCAGCGCCAAGTTTCCGCTCCACGGTCCGGTGGTGGAGGAACCGCGCTGGGCGTTCGGCTTGGCTGCAGCCGGGCTGCTCTCGACATTGTTCGCAGCGTCGGCGCTGGTTTCACGCCAGCGCCCGGGTTGGTTCGGCGTTGCGGGACTGATCGGCGGCGGCGCAAGCGCCGGCGTCGCACTCGCCGTGCAGGCGCGCACCGTATCGCTGACGGCCCGCACGCCTTTCGAATGGAGCGTGGGCATTGCCTTTGCCGCGTTCTCGCTGCTCGCGGCCTTCATGCTGGCGCGGGCGCTTGCCCGCTGGGCGGACGGCGGGCGGGTGCGTGCGGTTCCGGCAATTGCGGATTTCCTTGGCTCGCACAGCTGCCTGCTGGCGCTGTCGCGACTGGTCCTGCTTTTCGGCACTGCCGCGACCAACCTGCTGCTGGTCTTCGATTCGCGCTACCGGGATTTTCCGACCGAATGGCTGATTGTGCCGGCGACCGGGTTCGGACTGGTCGCGCTGTTCGGCGACAGCGCACCCGGCGAGGAGCACGAGGAACGGCTCCTTGCGCTTGTGATCGCCGCCACGCTGCCGCTGATCGTTGCACTGGAGGGGTTGCACAACATCCACGCGCTGGTTTGGGCGGGGGTAGGTGCAGTCTTCGCTGCGTCAGTACTGCTACCTCGGAAAGCGCACTAGCTGCGCCGGTCGGGCAAGCACCAGCAAACCCAGCAACAGTCCGGCTGCAGAAAACACGAACTGATAGAGCACCAGGCCGGCCACACCGCCGAGCGCGGCGCATACCGCGAGCCAGCGCCAGCGCAAAACCGTTGCGAAAAGCCCGGCGCCAAGCACGAACCAGCCAAGCCAGCCGCGCGAGAAACTCATGATGATCGCCAGGCGCAAATCACACCACCACGGCCCCCGCCCGGCATCGCAAAGGTGTCCGATGTCGGTCGGTTCGATCATGCGGTGGCGTGCGAACAACGCGGCAGCCAGCACGACCAGCAGTGCAACGAGCAACGGCAACCAGCGTGTCCAGCGCCGCATCGCGATCAGACGTTGAACAGAAAATTCATGACGTCGCCATCCTTGACGACATATTCCTTGCCCTCGGCGCGCATCTTGCCGGCCTCCTTGGCGCCCTGCTCGCCGCCGCAGGCGATGAAGTCGTCGAACGAGATCGTCTGCGCGCGGATGAAGCCGCGCTCGAAATCGGTGTGGATCACGCCGGCAGCCTGCGGTGCGGTGTCGCCGACATGGATGGTCCAGGCGCGAACCTCCTTCACGCCGGCGGTGAAGTAGGTCTGCAGGCCGAGCAGCTTGTAGCCGGCGCGGATCAGCCGGTTGAGGCCGGGCTCATCGAGTCCGAGGTCGGCGAGGAAGGCGTGCTTGTCAGCGTCGTCGAGGTCGGCAAGCTCCGCCTCGATCTTGGCGCACAAGGCAACCACCGGCGAACCCTCCTTCGCAGCGTGTTCCTTGAGCCGGTCGAGGTGCGGATTGTTCGTGAAGCCGTCTTCCAGCACGTTGCCGACGTACATCGCCGGCTTGACTGTCAGCAGGCACAAGGGACGCAGCAACAACTTGTCGTCCGCTGACAGATCCAGCGTGCGCGCCGGGCGGCCCTCGTTGAGATGCGGCAGCAGCCGTTCGAGCACCGCAACGAGTTTCTGTGCATCCTTGTCGCCGGCGCGCGCCTTCTTTACGTCGCGATTGAGCGTGCGCTCGACCACTGCCAGATCGGCCAGCGCGAGTTCGGTGACGATGGTTTCGATGTCCGCGATCGGATCGACCTGACCATTGACGTGCACCACATTTGGATCGTCGAAGCAGCGCACGACGTTGACGATCGCGTCGGTCTCGCGAATGTTGGCAAGGAACTGGTTGCCCAATCCCTCACCCTTCGACGCACCGGCCACCAGACCGGCGATGTCGACGAACTCGACGATGGCCGGCTGCACCTTTTGCGGCTTTACGATCTCCGACAGTCGTGCAAGCCGCGCATCGGGCACTTCGACGATGCCGACATTGGGCTCGATGGTGCAGAACGGATAGTTCTCCGCCGCGATGCCGGCCTTGGTCAGCGCGTTGAATAGCGTCGATTTGCCGACGTTGGGCAGTCCGACGATGCCGCATTTGAGACTCATGATTTGCCTTCCTGTTGGTTCGATGCAACTGGCTTGGCCGTCTTGCCGTTAAGCTTCTGCATCGCCGAATTCCATTCACCCTTCGCGATCGACGGCCATGCCTGCAGGGCGCGCGAAATGGCCTCATCGATCAGATTTTGCTCCTCCCGGCGCGGCGGCTTCAGCACGTAGTTCACCACCTCGTTGCGGTCGCCCGGATGTCCGATGCCGACGCGCAAGCGCCAGTAATCCTGCGTACCGAGATGGGCGGTGATGTCCTTCAGACCATTGTGCCCGCCCAGCCCGCCACCAAACTTAACGCGCAGATCGCCCGGCGGAATATCGAGTTCGTCATGCACCACCAGCATCTGCGCCGGCTCGATGCGATAGAACCGCGCGAGGGCACCGACCGCCTGCCCCGAACGGTTCATGAAGGTCAGCGGTTCGAGCAGGTAGATGTCGTCACCGCGCGCATGGCCCACCCTGCCGTGGAAACGCGCCTCGCGGCTGAGCGACAAGCCCAGTTGCGCAGCAAGGCGCTCACAAAACCAAAACCCGGCGTTGTGCCGGGTTTCGGAATAGTCAGCCCCGGGATTACCGAGGCCGATGATCAATCGCGGTGCGACGTTCATGCGTTCGAGGCACAAACCTCGTTAGAGGCATGCTCTTACTTCTTCGGCGCTTCCGCAGACGCAGCCTCGCCCGCCGCCTCGTCGCTCTTCGCGCCACGCGGCAGCACGATGGCCGCAACGACCGGATCCTCGCCCTTGTGTAGAACCGGCTCGACGCCCTCGGGCATCCTGATCTGCGAAACGTGCAGCGAATGGCCGGCCGAAAGCGCAGCCAGATCGACCTCGATGAACTCAGGCAGATCCCCCGGCAGGCAGGACACGTCGAGTTCGTTCATCACGTGGGACGCCACACCGCCTTGCAGCTTCACGCCGGGCGAAACCTCGGCGTTGACGAAGTGCAGCGGCACCTTGACGTGGATCTTGTGCGTGGCATCCACGCGCTGGAAGTCGAGATGCAGCACCTGCTGCTTGTACGGATGCACCTGAACGTCGCGCAGGATGGCGGTCTGGCGCTTGCCGTCAATGTCCATGGCGAGCACAGAGGCATGAAAAGCTTCCTGACGCAGCAGGTGGAACACTTCGTTGTGATCGACGCTGATCTGCTCGGCAGCGCCTTCGCCACCATAGAGAATGCCGGGAACGCGGCCGGCGCGGCGCAGGCGGCGGCTCGCTCCGGTGCCCTGCTCATCGCGCTTGGATGCTTTGAGAATGATAGACATGAGATGACTCCAAAAGTTACTGCAGCAAAATCCGCCGCCCGCGACCAGGCGACGGTGTGAAAACTATTCCATGAACAGTGAGCTGACCGACTCCTCGTTGCTGATGCGCAACATGGTTTCAGCCATCAGCTCCGCGATGGAGATCTGGCGGATGCGATCGCAGGCACGTGCCTCATCGCGCAGCGGGATCGTGTCGGTCACCACCAACTCGTCGAGGTCCGAACAGCCGATACGCTGAATCGCAGCGCCCGACAGCACGGCGTGGGTACAGTAGGCGAGCACACGCTTGGCACCGTTTTCCTTCAGCGCCTGCGCGGCCTTGCAAAGTGTCCCGGCGGTATCGACCATGTCGTCCATGATCACGCAGGTGCGATCGCGCACTTCCCCGATGATGTTCATCACCTCGGACACATTCGCCTTCGGACGGCGCTTGTCGATGATCGCCAGATCGGATTCCAGGCGCTTGGCCAGGGCACGCGCGCGCACCACGCCGCCGACGTCCGGTGACACCACCAGCAGATCCTCGTAGCGCTGCTTCCAGATGTCGCCAAGCAGGATGGGCGCGGCGTAGATGTTGTCGACGGGGATGTCGAAGAAGCCCTGGATCTGGTCGGCATGCAGGTCCACCGTCAGCACACGCTGCACACCGGCGGCCTGCAGCATGTTGGCCACTACCTTGGCGGTGATCGCCACACGTGCGGAACGCGGGCGGCGATCCTGCCGCGCATAGCCGAAATACGGAACCGCCGCGGTGATGCGGCCGGCCGAAGCACGCTTCAGTGCGTCGGCCATGATCAGCAGCTCCATCAGGTTGTCGTTCGTCGGCGCACAGGTCGATTGGAGGATGAAGCAGTCCTTGCCGCGCACGTTCTCGAGCAATTCGACGTTGACTTCGCCATCCGAAAAACGCCCGACCGTCGCACGACCGAGTGGCATGTTGAGACGGCGAACGACATCGGCCGCGAGCTTCGGGTTCGCATTGCCGGTGAATACCATCAGACTGTCGTACGCCATGATCGCCTCGGACCACACTCTTGCCGGCACCGCCGGCGTTGCGACTTCAGAAACAATGCGGGCAGGCGCTCTAGGCCTGCCCGTCATTTACACCTGGCTGGGGAGGAAGGATTCGAACCCTCGTATGCCGGAATCAAAATCCGGTGCCTTAACCAACTTGGCGACTCCCCAAAAACCTTTTCCGCCCTGACCGGCTAGACGCCGTACAGCGGATGCTCACCGAGCCCCTTTGCCACCCACGCCGACCAGACCCCGGATGCGGCATCGGCGATGGTGCGGGCATCAATCTCCGACTCGCATTCGGCGAAGACGCAGGCACCAGAGCCGGTCATCCGCACGAAGCGCGTTCCTGCGCGCGCTCCTAGCCAGTCGAGTGCCTTGGCAACCTCGGGGAACTGGCGCTGCGCGACCCCTTGAAGATCATTGCGCAATGCCGCGATTCCCTGCCAACCCGATGAAAAGTCCGCTATTTTGAGGGGATTCGAATTTCGTGTCAAATCCGGCGCCGAGAAAATCTGCTGCGTCGGCACGCAGCACCCCGGTTCGATCACCACATACGAGGCCGGCGCCAGATCGATCGCCTGCAACCGCTCTCCGACGCCCTCGGCGAAGGCGTTTCGACCGAACACGAACACCGGCACGTCAGCCCCCAATGCAAGGCCAATCTCCTGCAGGCGTTCGCGCGAAAGATCGAGCTGCCAAAGCCGGTTGAGCGCCAGCAGGACGGTCGCCGCATCGGAACTGCCGCCGCCCAGCCCCCCCCCCATGGGCAAGCGCTTTTCCAGCTCGATCGTCACCCCCTGCCCGCCGGCACCATGCGATTGCAGCAGACGCGCTGCACGAACGCACAGATCCTCTTCCTCCGGCACGCCGGCAACATCGTTCAGGCGCACGACCCGACCGTCGTCGCGCCGATGCAGTCGCAGCAGATCGCAACGGTCGATGAAACGGAATGCGGTCTGGAGCAGGTGATAACCGTCCGGCCTGCGCCCGACGACGTGCAGGAACAGATTGAGCTTTGCCGGCGCCGGCAACGCCCGCCCCCATTCGACGCGCTGCCTCATCGGAGGTCGCGCCACACGTCGATCCGAAGCCGAACCTTCAAGTCGCCGCGTTCGAAGTCCAGGGTCCGCGGCAAGGCCTCTGGCGCCGCGCTTTCGTAATCGAGGTAGCGAATCACCCAGCCGGCTTCGGCAAGGTAGGCGTATCGCCCGGCAGCGTCATGCTGCACGGTGACTTCGCGGCCTGCCGAACGGCCGAGCACCCAGTCAGGCATGCCATTTAGCGGGAGCGGCGAACCGAAAATCTGCGCGGAAAGCGTTTCGGCATCGGGTGCTTCGAATCGACGCTGATCGGAAGTGTCGAGCTGCGCCCCGGTCGGCGTCGCGGTCAGCCGTGCGAGCTGACTCCCAACCGGCGTGAACAAATCGATCTCGTCGCTCGCGCCCCGCGCGTGCTGCCAGACAATCGATGCCTGCGCGCGATCGGTGGCGCGCGTGATCGACACGCGGCCTTCCAGCACGAACGACTTGATCGCCTCGCGCGCCGGACGGCCTTCCGTCTGCACGTCCGCCGGTGCCAGGCCGGCGCATCCGGCAATCAGACTGCAACCCAGCGCCAGCACGATCGCCCGCGGGAGCAACGACATTGACATCGAACCGATCAGGGAATCAGTTTCTTGATGGCGTTGGCGAGAACTTCATTCTGCGGGTTCGCACTCGCCGCCTCGCGCAGCAGTTTCTGGGCATCTTCGCGCTTGCCCAGCGCCCAGAGCACCTCGCCGAGGTGCGCCGCGATCTCGGGATCCTGACGAATGCCGTAAGCGCGCTGCAACGGCGCGAGCGCACCGTTCGCATCGCCTCGCTTGAACAGCACCCAGCCCATGCTGTCGAGGATGAATGGATCGTCCGGTGAAATCTCGAGGGCCTTGGCCACCAGCGCCTGCGCCTCGTCGAGGCGCTCGCCGCGATCGGCCAGCGAATATCCGAGCGCGTTGTAGGCGTGCGCATGATCGGGTTTGAGGCCGATCAGCCGACGCAGGTTGGTCTCGAGCACGTCCATCCTGCCGAGCCGTTCTGCGAGCAGCGCGGATTCATAGAGCAGATCGGGCTGATCCGGCTGGCTCGTCAATTGCGAGCTGACGAGGTCGAACGCCTCCTGCGCCTGACCCGCATCGCGCATGATCTGTGCCTCGGTCAGCAGGAACTGCACGCGGTCCCGGCTACTGTTCGCCGCGGCACCCTGCAGCGAGCGGCGCGCCTCGTCGATGCGCCCCTGGCGCGCAAGCAGGTTGGCAATGCGCACCTGTGCAGCGGCATACTGCTCGCCAGCCTCGACGCTCGAGAACCACTTGATCGCCTCGTCGGTCTGCTTGCGCTCTTCAGCAATCTGTCCGAGATACAGTCGCACCAGGTTCGGATCGCGGTACTCCATGTCGAGCAGCTTGCGCAGGCTGGCCTCCGCCGCGTCGTAGTCGTTGAGCTGCATCGACAGAACGCCCACGGCATATACGACGTCCGCGTTGCCGGGAAAATCCTTCAGCAGGCGCTCGAACTCCGACCGCGCCTCCTTGTATTGCTTGTCATTGACAAGGGAACGCGCGTACTGGAGCCGCACCTCGCGCGCCTTCGGATTGCGCGACAGGAATTCGCGCAGGGTCGCGACCGACTTCTCGGGCGACGCGGCGCGCTGCGCCTGCGCCTTGATCAGAACGGCCTGCTCCCAGCCGGGTTTCAGGCGCAAGGCCTCGTCGGCCTCCTGCACTGCGGCATCGCCGGCGCCGGCATTCAGTGCGGCCTCGGCGCGCGCAAGCCGGCCCTCGGGCCGCGCGACATAAGGCTGCGTAAGCTTGTTGACGACGCGCTGCACCTGCCCCTTGTCGCTCTGGCGCGCGAACAGGCGATTGAGCCGCAACAACGCGCCGGGCAAGGCCGCGCCTTCCTGCTCCAGCAGGCGCGCGATATGCGTTTCCGCCTCGTCGAGTCGATCGCTGCCGACGAGCACGCCGGCGAGCGTCTGGCGCGCCTGCGGCGAATCGGGTTCGATCTCGTTCCAGAGCTTCGCAGCCTCGAGGGCCACATCGTTCTGGCGCGAGAACATGGCAATCTCTGTCGCCCGGCGCGCAATGCGCGGATCGCGCGTCGACTTTGCGAGATCAATGTAGGCGCGCGTAGACAGCGGCAGGTTACCGCGCTGGCCGGCAACCTCCGCCATCAGCATCTGGTAAAGGATCTGCGGCGTGAGTTCCTGTTTCGGCAGATTCTCGATGCGCGGCGCCTGCATCTGCGCGTGCGCGGGAAGCGGCGCATCGGCCTCTTCGTCGTCGTCCGAATCGGCTTGCGGCTGCGTCCGCCCGGCCGCAGGCTGCTCGCCCGCACTTGCCGAAGGGGGTCTTTGCGTCGCGCAGCCGCTCAGCAGTGCTGCCATCACGGCCGCCGCGATCACGGAACGACGAAATGCGAAATCGATGGAAAACACGTTTGTTGGAGGCCTGCTCTACAATTTGGTTCGGACGATGTTAGCAGTTTTCCCGACGCGGCAAGCGGCGCCCCGATTTGCATGCCACGGCGCCTGAATCAGAACCGGAACCATGCCCGAACTGCCCGAAGTCGAAGTCACGCGCCGCGGCCTGTCCGCCAGTCTGCCCGGCAGTTTTGTCAAGGGTGCCGACGTTCGCGAGCGTCGCCTGCGCCAACCGGTGCCCGCCGATCTCGCCGCGACGCTCGAAGGGCAGCGACTGGTGCGCATCGACCGGCGCGGCAAGTATCTGCTGATGCGCTTCGACCATGGCACGCTGCTGGTCCACCTCGGCATGTCGGGCGGGTTGCGCGTGCTGCCGCCCCACACGCCGGCACGCAAGCATGACCACGTCGACATCCGCTTCGAGCACGCCGTCCTGCGCTACAGCGACCCGCGCCGCTTCGGGTTGATGCTCTGGATCGACGGTTGGCAAGACATGCATCCGCTGCTCGATTCGCTCGGCATCGAGCCCTTCGGCGCCGAATTCACCGGCGCCTGGCTGCACCGCGCAACACGCGGCCGGCGCTGCGCGATCAAGCAATTTCTGATGGACGGCCATGTTCTGGTCGGGGTCGGCAACATTTACGCGTCGGAAAGCCTGTTTCGCGCCGGCATCCGTCCCGGCACCGCGGCGCGACGACTCGCGGGCACCCGCTGCGACAGGCTGGTCGACGCCGTACGTGAGACGCTGACCGACGCACTTGCCGCCGGCGGCAGCACGCTGCGCGATTTTCTTTCCGCCGACGGGGAACCGGGCTACTTCCAGCAGCACTATTTCGTTTATGGCCGCGACGGCCAACCCTGCCGCATCTGCGGCACGCCGATACGGACGTTGCGACAGGGCCAGCGCTCGAGCTTCTACTGCCCGTCCTGTCAGAAGTGAAAATTCTGCACTTCCAATGACTTGGCGCAATGTGCTAGAGTCGTTCCGAATATTGTTGCAGTAATTTTTCCTTTCCGATCAACGGTCCCGGCGACCGACGGGAGAGCGGGATGAGTCTCGTACAGCAGTTCGCTGCCTATTCCGACTGGCGTTCGGGCCTGGTGGACGGCCTTCGGCGCCTGAAAAACTGGCTGGCCGACAACGAGCTTGGCGACGCCCAGACGGACATGCGCCTCGGCGCCATGATCGAGCGCCTGGCCAGCGACCAGCTCACCGTGGCCTTCGTGGCCGAGTTCTCGCGCGGCAAGTCGGAACTGATCAACGCAATCTTCTTCTCCGAATACGGCAGCCGCGTCCTGCCCTCCTCGGCCGGGCGCACCACGATGTGCCCGACCGAGTTGCTGTACGAGCCCGGCCGTGCGCCGTCGATCGACCTGCTGCCCATCGCCACGCGCGCCGGCAACGCCTCGATCGCGGAACTCAGGCGCTTCCCCGAGGAATGGGTGCGTGTTCCGCTCGATGTCGATTCGACCGAATCGATGAGCGCCGCGCTCAAGCGCGTCGGCGAGGTCAAGCATGTGCCGCGCGTCGAGGCCGAGCAGCTCGGCTTCGCGATCGATCCGACCGGCGAGAACGGCATCAAGCCCAACGCAGCCGGCGAAGTCGAGGTGCCGTGCTGGCGCCACGCCATCATCAACTTCCCGCACCCGCTGCTCGAAAAGGGACTGGTGATCCTCGACACGCCGGGCCTCAACGCGATCGGCGCGGAGCCGGAACTGACCCTCTCCCTGCTGCCGAACGCCCATGCCGTGCTGTTCATCCTCGCGGCGGATACCGGCGTCACGCATTCCGACCTCGCCGTCTGGCGCCAGCATGTCGCCACCGGTCGCACCAGCCAGCGCGGCCGCCTGGTCGTGCTGAACAAAATCGACGGCCTGTGGGACGGCCTGCGTTCCGAAGCCGAGATCGAGCACGACATCGCGCGGCAGATACGCAGCGTTGCCGCCACGCTGGAGATCGAAACGCGGCAGGTGTTCCCCGTCTCGGCGCAAAAGGGCCTGGTCTCCAAGGTCCAGCACGACGCGGCGCTGCTGCAGCGCAGCCGCCTGCCCGCCCTCGAGGCGGCGCTGGCTGACGAGCTGCTGCCGACGCGGCACACCATCGTGGCCGAGAACACGCGCACCGATGCGCTCGACGTGCTCGCCCGCTCGCAGGAACTGCTCAACGCGCGCCGCGCCGGCC
>JAEUNL010000030.1 GCA_016791115.1 Rhodocyclaceae bacterium | reverse complement strand
GGTTCGGCGGGCTTGATGATGGAATCGTCCATCCCGGCATCAAGGCAATGCTGCCGGTCTTCCTGAAACGCATTTGCGGTCATCGCAAGGATCGGCACGCGATGTGCCAGCGGCAGGCGGCGGATCTGGCGCGTTGCGTCGAGGCCGTCCATCCGGGGCATCTGCATGTCCATCAGGATCAGATCGTACCGATTGATGCCGGCGAGCGTTACCGCTTCGATGCCGTCCTCCGCGACGTCGACCTCCATGCCGACGTCTTCCAACAGGACGAGTGCCACTTCCCGATTGACCATCTCGTCCTCGACGAGCAGGATTCTCGATCCGCTGAAATCGCGTGACAAGACCGACTCCGGCAACTCGTCGCACGGCGCTTCCACGCCTGCGGAGGGCGCGGCGCTCTTGCGCAATCGCGCGGTCAGCCAGAACGTGCTGCCGCTGCCCGGCTGACTGGTGACGCCGCTGTCGCCGCCCATGAGTTGGGCAAACCGGCGGGTAATGGCCAGACCGAGGCCGGTGCCGCCGTAGCGGCGCGTGGTCGAGTTGTCGGCCTGCTCGAAGTTGCTGAAGAGGCGTGCCATCGCCTCCGGCGGAATGCCGATGCCGGTGTCCTCGACCTCGAACCGCATCATGACGTCCTCGCCGGTCTCCTCGACGACCCGGCAGCGGATCTTGACCGTACCCGATTCGGTGAACTTCACTGCATTGGTGGCGTAATTGAGCAGGGCCTGTTGCAGGCGCGTCGGATCGCCGATGAGCGGGCAGGGAGGCTGCTCGACGTCGAGTTCGACGCGAAGATTCTTCGCCAGCGCACGCTCGTTGACCAGACTTTCCACGTTGCGCATCACGGTGCCGATCGCCAGTTCGGTCTGCTCCAGTCCGAACTTTCCGGATTCGATCTTCGAGAGATCGAGAATGTCGTTGATGATCGCCATCAGATGGCCGGCGGCGGCGCTGATCTTGTCCAGCTTGTCGGTCTGCACCGGTGTCGCCTCGCCGCGGCGGAGCAGGTGGGTGAGGCCGATGATGGCGTTCATCGGCGTGCGGATCTCATGGCTCATGTTGGCGAGGAATGCGCTCTTGGCACGCGTCGCCGCTTCGGCGGATTCGGCCCGTCGGGCCAGTTCGGCCTGCATGTCGGCGATCTGGCGTTCGCGCAGCTTGCGCTCCCGGTTGTCCACCAGGGTCGCGCGATTCGCGACGAACCGTCGCGCCGCATCCTGGATCATGTCCGCACTGATCAGCACCGGCAGCACGCTGCCGTCCTTGCGGACGAAGTCGTATTCGATGTCGCGCACCTTCCCGCTTCGCCTCGATTCGTCGGATCGCTGTTCGAACAGCACGGCGCTTTCCTTGGTCATGAACGCGGTGATGTGCCGTCCGATCATCTCCTCGCGGGCATAGCCGAGCATTTCCTGTTCGGTCCGGTTGACGGCGATGATGACTCCATGCGCATCGAGGGAATGATAACCGCATGGCGCGAGGTCGTAGAGGTCGGCGATTTCGCGCGCCTTTTCCTCAAGCCGGCGATTGGCCTCGGCGAGCGCCAGCGTGCGCTGGTCGACCAGCGCTTCGAGGTGGCGCCTGTGCTGATCCAGCTCGCTGGCCATCTGCTTGCGTTCGGTGACGTCTTCCTGCACCGCCACGTAATGGGTGATGGTGCCGTCCGTCTGGCGCAGGGGGGCGATGATGGCCGCATTGATGAACTGGCTGCCATCCTTCCGGCGATTGACGAATTCACCCGTCCATACCTGCCCGAGGTAGAGCGTGTTCCAGAGGTCGACGTAGGTCGATGTCGGCGTTTCCTGCGTGCGAAACAGGTTCGGGTTGCGGCCGATCAGTTCCTCACGCGAATATCCGCTCATGCGCTGGAAGGATTGATTCACGTACTCGATGATGCCGTCGAGATCGGTGATGACGACGCCGGCCGGATTCTGTTCGATCGCCAGTGACAGCTTGCGCAGGTTTTCTTCCGCCAGCCGGCGCTCGGTGATGTCGCGATTCACCCCTCGCCGGCCGAGGAAGCGTCCGTTGCCATTGCTGATCGGCCGGCAGACATGCTCGATCCAGCGCATCGAGCCGTCCCGGTGCCGGATGCGGAACTCGAGCGGGTTCGCATCCTGCGTCATCCGGTCGGCCACGTGATCGAGATAGGCCGTGCGGTCGTCCGGGTGGATCAGCCGCGTCATCAGCTCCGGATCGTCGAGGAAATCGCTTGCGGCGTAGCCGTAGATGCGCTGCGCCGCCGGCGAGAGGTAAACGAAGCGGCCGTCCTCGCCGAGCCAGAAAACGCAGTCGGTCGCGTGTTCGGCCATCATGCGGAACTTCTCTTCCGAGTTCCGCAGTGCCAGTTCGGCCTGCTTGCGCTCGGTGATGTCCTGCACGGTGCCGTGCATCTCGACGACTTCTCCGTCTGCATCCAGGGTCGGCGTGCCGCGGGCCGTGATCCAGCGTCGGCTGCCGTCGGGGCGAACGACCTCGGCATCGCAGGCATAGGGCGTTCCGGTGGCCAGGGCGCCTTCCACCGCGCTGGCCAGATCGGACCAGCCTTCGATCGTGAAGTACTGACGTACCTCGGGATACACGGCCGGAGGCAGTGCCGGATCGCGCCCGTAGATGTGATAGACCTCTTCCGACCACACGTGCGCGCCGGTGCGGACATTCCAGTGCCAGCTGCCGATGCCGGCGAGGCCCTGCGCTTCGCGCAGTGCTGCTGCGCTCTCTTCCAGGGCGCGGCGGGCGTTCACGCGTTCGGTGATGTCTTCGGTGAAGATCATGATGCCGCCGATGGTGCCGTCCGCAGCAAGCCAGGGACGAACCTCCCAGCGCAGCCACTGCCGGGTGCCGTCGGCCCGCGGGAAACAATCCTCCTCGCACTGGACGACCTCGCCTGCCAGCCCGCGGCGGTGGACCGTCTTCCACGCCTCGCCGATCTCGGGAAACACCTCGTAGTGGGCGCGGCCCACGAGCTCGCCGGCAGCCAATCGGAAGTCGTCGCACCAGTGGCGGCTCGCGGCGAGATAACGCATCTCCCGATCGAACATCGCGAGCGCGACCGGCGCATGTTCGATGAACAGGGACAGCACCCCTTCGCGCTCGCGCAGCGCGTTTTCCGCCCGGCGGCGGGCGGTGATGTCCTGCAGCATGCCGCGCAAGCCGTCGATGCGGCCGGACGCATCGCGGGTGACCTCGCCGCGGATCATCACCCAGCGCCGTTCGCCATCGTCGCGCACGACTTCGGCGTCGATCTCGTACGGCGTGCCCTTGGACAAGGTTTGCTCGAGTGCTTCGCTAAGCCGTGACCAGCTCTCCGGCGTGTAGTACCTGGCGACCTCGGGTACGCGCGCCGGAGGCAGGCTTTCGTCGCGCCCGAATATGCGATAGACCGCGGGCGACCAGGCGTGGGTGTCGCTGTGCAAGAACCAGCGCCAGTGCCCGATCTCCGCGATGCGCAGGGTTTCCTTGAGCGACGCCTCGCTCCGCAGCAGGGCACGGCGCGCACCGTCGAGTTCGGCGATGTCGCGGTAGGAGACGAAGAAATTGCCGTCGGGCAGTCGGGTAGCGCTGATGTCGACCGGCAGGGTACGGCCGTCCTTGTGGCGAAGCTCGTATTCGCGGCGCAGGCTGCCAACGGTGCGCAGCGCCGCGACGTCCGCATCGAGACGCGATGCCGCCCCGGGCGGAACGAGGTCGCGCATCCTCATCGCCGCCAGTTCTTCGCGCGCATAGCCCAGCTGGCGCACGGCCGCGTCGTTTGCGTACAGATGGCGTCCGTCCTTGTCGGTGATGAACACCGCGTCGGGCGCCGAAGCCAGAACCTGCGCCAGTCGCGCATCGCTTTCCGTTGCCCCGGCGCGCCGGGCCAGCACACTCCAGCGTTGGCTCAAGAGGCTGAAGAGGATTCCCATTGCAATGAAGGTCGCAATGGAGAAGCCGGAACTCAATGATTGCAGCGCCAGCGACATCTGAGGCGGCAGGAAGGCATAGACGACGATCGCCGCCGAAAACAGCGTGGCGAAGATGCCGCCGCGCAGTCCGGTCAGCATCGCGGCCGCAAAGACGGCCGGGTAGAAAAGCGTCCAGGCGTAAGGCCTGAGCAGATCCCACGCCGTCCACTGGATGACGAGGGCGACCAGCGGAAGCGACAGGGCGACGGCGAGCCAGGAAATCGATGCGGTTCCCTCGCCGGCGGGCGGATTCAGGTTGGAGATCAGCTTGTCTTGCACGACAGCAATGCGGCGGCGCCCGTTGCGGATCGCGAAGCGCGACCGTTTCGATGGTTCCCGATGATGCGGCGGGGCCGCGTGGTTGTCTGTCAGGTTTACCTGACAGCGATGCCGGACGGGACGTCGACTAGGGCTGGCCGTGCAATGCGGCGAGCGCCGCCAGCTCCGCGTTGCTATGGACGTCGAGCTTGTCGAGGATGCGGCGCCGGTAGGTCGATACGCTCTTCGCGCTGACGTCGAGCGTGGTGGCGATCTGCACCAGGCTGTCGCCCTGGAGCAGTCCCTGCATGACCTCGATCTCGCGTCGAGACAAGTGATCGAACGGGTTGCCGGAGCCGGAGCGGGTCGGGTCGTTCGGCTGATGGCCGCTCTGCACGCGACGCGGAAAGCTGGTGCCGCCGGCGGCGATGCGCCGGATCGCCTGCACCAGTTCGGCGCTGTCCGCGCTCTTGCTGACAAAGCCCTGGGCGCCGGCACGCCGCGCGTAGTCCAGGTACTGCTCCGGCGGGTACATCGAAAAGAACAGCACGGGCAGCGTGATGCCGTCGGCTCGCAACGCCTCGAGCACCTGCACGCCACGTCGGCGCGGCATCGAGACATCGAGCAGCAGCATATCGGCAGGCAGCGTCCGGGCCAGACGTTCGGCTTCGACGCCGTCTGCCGCTTCGGCGGCGACCTCGAGATCGGTCGTGCGGGCCAGCATGTCACGCAGCCCTTGCCGCACGACCTGGTGATCGTCGCCGACGATGATGCGCAGTTTGCTCATGCATGCCGCCCGAGCGGAATGCGGGCGATCGCGGTGGTGCCTCCGGGCCCGGAATCGATTTCGATCGCGCCACCGTGGCCGCGCACGCGCTCGCGCAGCCCGGCGAGCCCGAAACCCCGGGTCGCCGCGTGCGCGGCAAAGCCATGCCCGTTGTCGGCGACGCGCAACGACCAGCCTCGCGCACTTTCGCCGAGCGTGACCTTGACTTCGGTCGCGCCGGCGTGACGCGCGACATTGGTCAGCAACTCCTGCAGCATGCGGAACAGATCGATCCGCAGTGCCGCGTCCGGCTCCGTGCGCAACCGTGCAATGCGTCCGCGGGTGCGAATGCCGGTGGCGCGGGTCCATTCCGCGAGATACCAGCGGCAGGTTTCGGCCAGCCCCAGATCGTCGAGCGCGGGCGGACGCAGGCGTGTGCAGATGTCGCGGGTGGTCTCGGCGGCGGCATCGGCCATTGCGACGATCTCTCGCAACTCTGCCGCCCGCACCGGATGGGTGTCCGCGAGATCCTGCGCCAGCGCCGCCAGCCGCAGGCGCATGCCGGTCAATGTCGCGCCGACGTGGTCGTGCACGTCGCGGGCAAGCGCCGCGCGCTCCTGCTCCAGCGCGTTCTGCTGATGCATCGCGAGCTGTTCGAGACGCAACCGTGCCTGCTCGAGTTCGGCCTCGAGCCGCTTGCGCTCGGTAATGTCCTCGGCGGCACAGAGCAGGCCGTCGACGCGGCCATGCGCGTCGAATTGCGGTTCGACGATCAGGTCGAAGCAGCCGGTCTGGCCAGCGTGGGTCACCCAGATTTCCTCGCGCGTGCCGCGCCGGGTGCGCAATACGCGCTGCTTGAGCTTGAGCAGCGGCGCGTGCGGATCGCCGAGCACCTCCAGTTCGGTGCGGCCGATCAGCGATGTTTCGGTTGCGCCAAGCTTGGGGTTCGCGATCCAGGTGTAGCGCAGTTGCCGGTCCTGCCGGAACACCAGCAGCGGCGTGATCTTCAGCGCAACGCGCAGGCGGGATTCGCTCTCCCGCAGCGCGGCCTCGGCCTGCTTGCGGGCAGTGATGTCGGTCAGCATGCCGATCAGAAAACCGGTGCCGTCCAGCTCGACGATGGTTGCCGAGAGCAGCAGGTCGCCTTGCTCGCTGGTCCGGCGGCGGAATCGCCCCTCGAGGCCGGAGATGGGCTGGCCTTCTTGCAGGGCTTTGAGCATCGCGGTTCGCTGCGCGTGGTCGACCCACAGCCCGAGCTGGAGCGATGTGCGGCCCAGCACCTCCTCGCGCCGATAGCCGAACAGACGGAGGAATGCATCATTGACCTCCACGAACCGGCCGTCCGACAGGCGCGTGATGCCGATGCCGAGGTGGCTGTGGCGGAAGACCGCCTCGAACAGGCCTTCCACCCGGTTTTCGATTGTGGTGGCTGTTCGCGCTTGAGTGGGCATGAGATCGTGATCCTGCGGGCAAATCAGCGCGCGACGTGCGCGCCTGCGGCTGGATTCTAGGCGTTTGCGAGGCGGGTGGCGGGGGCGGGGTCGCAAGGCGCGGCGGCGACGGGGTTCCGGCGTTCCGAATTTCGTGGGCCGCTTGACGCCTTCGGCTCGAATATTTATGCTGATGACTGACTGGTCAGTTATTAAAGCCCGATTAAATGGGGTGTCGATCGCGGGCAATCGCGCTGCGCGCCGATTCACCGGCCGGGCCGACAGGATTGGAAATCGTGGAGAGTCACACGCAACCGCAGGAATCGCGCCCCCGTTTCGCGCGCCGCAAGGAGGCGCGGCCGCAGGAACTGACGGCGGCCGCGCTCTCGCTGTTCGTCGAGCGCGGTTTCGCTGCCACACGGCTGGACGAGATTGCCGCACGCGCCGGCGTGTCGAAAGGCACGCTCTATCTGTATTTCGATAGCAAGGAAGCGCTGTTCGAAGCCGTCATCCGCGAGGGTATCGTACCGGCGCTGGAAGAGGGCGAGGCGTTGTTCGAGCGCCATCGCGACGATCCTGCCGCCCTGCTGCACGAGCTGCTGCTCGGCTGGTGGCAGTTGATCGGCGCCACCGACCTCGGCGGCATTCCGAAGCTGATGATGGCGGAAGCGCAGAATTTTCCCGATGTCGCCAAGTTCTATTTCGACGAAGTGATGGCGCGTGGCCGCGAACTGGTGCGCAAGGCAGTCCAGTCGGGGGTTGATCGTGGCATATTCCGGACCGTGAATACCGATCAGATCGTCAACGTCCTGATGGCGCCGCTGCTGCACCTGGCGACCTGGCGCTATTCGTTCGCCTGCTGCGACCCCAAGGGCATGCAACCCCAGGCGTATCTCGAGTCCTACCTCGACCTCGTATTCAATGGATTGCTCGTCGGGCGCATGGAGGCAGGGCGATGAGGCCGTTTCTTGCGGCAGTTGCGGGCCTCGTCCTTCTGGCGGGCTGTGCCAAAGAACAAGCCGCGGTGGAAGTGGTGCGCCCGGTGCGGACCGTGACCGTTGCCGCGGAACATCCCGGCATGCAGCTCGAATTCTCCGGCGAGGTGCGGCCGCGCTACGAATCACGCCTCGGCTTCCGTGTCGGCGGCAAGCTTGCCAAGCGGCTGGTCGACGTCGGTGCGAGCGTCAAGAAAGGTCAGGTGCTGGCGCAGCTCGACCCGCAGGATCTGCGGCTTGCGGAGGCGGCGGCACGGTCAAACGTGGCGTCGGCCACCAGCCAGTACGAACTGGCGCGGGCAGACCTTGCACGATTCCGCGACTTGCGTGCCCGGAATTTCATCAGCCAGGCCGAGCTGGACCGGCGCCAGGCGGCACACGACAGCGCGCTGGCACAGCTCGAAGCAGTGCGGGCGCAAGCCAGCATCCAGGACAACCAGGCTGTATATACCGTGCTGCGCGCCGATTCCGACGGCGTGATCACCGCGGTCGAGGCCGAGGCGGGGCAGGTCGTCACGGCGGGGCAGACCGTCGTGCGCCTGGCGCAGACCGCCGAGAAGGAGATCGCCATCGCCGTGCCGGAGGACAAGGTCGAAGCCGCGCGTCGTGCCCAGCGGATCGCGGTATCCCTGTGGGCGACGCCGGGCAGCGAGACGCCGGGCCGCATCCGCGAGGTGGCGCCGGCAGCCGATCCGGCAACGCGCACCTATGCGGTTCGCGTGGCGGTGGCCGATCCGCCGCAGCAGATGCGCTGGGGCATGACGGCGACGGTGCGCTTTGCCGAGCAGGCCGCGGCGCCGCTGATCCGCCTGCCGCTGTCGTCGCTGCTGCGACAGGGCGAGCAGACCGTGGTCTGGGTTTATGACCCGAAATCGTCGACGGTCAACACCACGCCAGTGTCGGTGGCCGGGCCGAACGGCAACGACCTGATGGTCAGCAACGGCCTTGCGCCGGGACAGGTCGTGGTGACGGCCGGTGCGCACCTGCTGCAGCCCGGGCAGCGCGTCAAACTGTTGCCCGGCGACACCCGCCCCGCCGTCGCGGCGCCGGAGGTCGGCGGCCGCAACGGTTCCTGAGCCGGCATCGCGATGGGCGGATTCAACGTTTCGGAGTGGGCGATCCGCCATGCGGCGTTGACGCGCTACCTGCTCGTCCTGTTGCTGGTCGGCGGCATCTACGCCTACTTCAAGCTCGGCCAGAACGAAGACCCGGACTTCACGTTCCGTGTCATGGTGATCACCGCCAACCTGCCGGGCGCGAGTCCCGAGCAGGTCGAACTGCAACTGACCAACCCGATCGAGCGCAAGCTGCAGGAGACGCCCTGGCTCGACAAGGTGCGCAGCTACTCCAAGGCGGGCGAGGCGCTCATCTTCGTTTACCTGAAGGGCGCGGTGCCGCCGCGCGATGTACCGGAGATCTGGTATCAGGTGCGCAAGAAGATCGGCGACATCCGCCACCTGCTGCCGGCCGGCACACGCGGGCCTTTCCTCAATGACGAGTTCGGCGACACCTTCGGCTCGATCTACGCTTTCTCGGCCGACGGCTTCAGCTACCGCGAACTGCGTGACTACGTCGACTACGCGCGCCAGGAATTGCTCCACGTACCGAACGTCGCCAAGGTCGACCTGTTCGGTGTGCAGGAAGAGAAGATCTTCATCGAGTTCTCGCACAAGAAGTTCGCGCAGCTCGGCATCGGCTTCGACCAGGTGGTGGCGGCGCTCAACGCGCAGAACGTGATCGAAGCGTCGGGCACGCTCGTCACCCGCGATACCAACCTGCCGATCCGCGTTTCCGGCGAGTTCCGCTCCGCGGCCGAGATCGAGGATCTGGTGCTGCGCATCGCTACGCCCAATGGCGCCTCGCAGCCGCTGCGGCTGGGCGATTTCGCGACGGTGACGCGCAGCTACGTCGATCCGCCGATCCAGCGCATGCGCTTCAACGGCCGCGAAGTGATCGGCATCGGCGTATCGATGGCCAGGGGCGGCAACATCATCCAGCTCGGCCGCAATCTCGAGGATGCGATGGCGCGCATCCGCACCGAACTGCCGGTCGGCATCGAGGTCGAGCAGGTGGCCGACCAGCCGCGCGTGGTCAAGCGATCGGTGGGCGAATTCCTGCGCACCCTCGCCGAGGCGCTGCTGATCGTGCTCGGCGTGAGCTTTCTGTCGCTCGGGCTGCACAAGAATCCGCTGCGGCTCGACGCGCGTCCGGGCCTCGTCGTCGCGCTCACGATTCCGCTGGTGCTCGCGGTGACCTTCCTGCTGATGTGGCTGTTCGGCATCGACTTCCAGAAGATCTCGCTCGGGGCGCTGATCATCGCGCTGGGCCTGCTGGTCGATGACGCGATCATCGTCGTCGAGATGATGGTGCGCAAGCTCGAGCAAGGCTACGACCGGCTCGGCGCGGCGACCTTCGCCTACACGTCCACCGCCGGGCCGATGCTCACCGGCACCCTGATCACCGTCGCCGGCTTCCTGCCGGTCGGCCTCGCCAAGTCGCCGGCCGGGGAGTACACCTTCTCGATCTTCGCGGTCAACGCAATGGCGCTGCTCACGAGCTGGGTCGCCGCGGTCTACTTCACGCCCTACATCGGCTACCTGCTGCTCAAGGAACACCGCCACACGGACGGCGTGCATCGCGAGGTGTTCGACACGCCGGGCTACCGCCGCTTTCGCGCGCTGGTCACCTGGTGCGTCGATCGACGCAAGACGGTGATCGTGATCACCCTGCTGGTGTTCTGCGCCGGGCTGTTCGGCTTCCGCTTCATCCAGCAGCAGTTCTTTCCCAACTCCAACCGCGAGGAACTCAACGTCGAACTCTGGCTGCGCGAGGGCAGCGGTTTCGCCGCGACCGAGCGCGAGGCCTTGCGCTTCGAATCCGTCCTGCGGCGCGACGAGATCGCGCGCGACATCGTGAATTACACCACCTGGGTCGGCATGGGCAGTCCGCGCTTCTACCTGCCGCTGGACCGCCAGTTGACGCATGCCAACTTCGCCCAGGTGATGGTGCTGACGCGCGACGTCGAAGCGCGCGAGCGCGTCCGGGCGCGGCTCAAGGAAGCGCTCGCGGCCGAGTTTCCCGATGTGCGCGGGCGCGTGAACCTGCTGCAGTCCGGGCCGCCGGTGCCGTATCCGGTGCAGTTCCGCGTACAGGGCGACGATGCGAAGCGGGTGCGCGAGTACGCCGAGCAGGTCAAGGCCGTGATGCGCGCCGACGCCAACCTCGTGGGCGTCAATGACAACTGGCACGAGGAGGTGAAGATCCTGCGCCTCGATCTCGACCAGGACAAGGCGCGCGCGCTCGGCGTGAGTTCGCAGACACTCGCCCGCGCGGCGCAGACCATCCTGAGCGGGACGCCGGTCGGCACCTTCCGCGACCGCGACAAGCAGATCGAGATCCTGGTGCGCCAGCCCGAGGACGAGCGCAGCGTGATCGACCGCCTCAACGATGCCAGCATACCGACCGCCGGCGGGCGCTCCGTGCCCCTGTCGCAACTGGCGCGCGCCCATCTGGCCTGGGAGCCGGGCATCATCTGGCGCCAGGGGCGCGAGCCGACCATCACCGTGCAGGCGGACGTGCGCGATGGCATCCAGGGGCCCTACGCGGCGAAGCTGATCGACCCGCGTCTCGATCCGATCCGCGCGCAGATGCCGCCGGGGTATCGCATCGAGATCTCGGGCGCCATCGAGGAGAGCAAGGTTTCGCAGGAGAGCATCAACGCCAACATGCCGCTGATGCTGGTGATCATCCTCACGCTGCTGATGCTCCAGTTGCACAGCTTCCAGCGGTCGTTGATGGTGTTCATCACGGCGCCGCTGGGCATCATCGGCGCGGCGGTTGCGCTGCTGGTGTTCAACGCGCCGTTCGGTTTCGTCGCCACGCTGGGCGTCATCGCGCTCGCCGGCATGATCATGCGCAACTCGGTGATCCTGATCGACCAGATCGAGCAGGACATCGCTGCCGGCCGCTCGCGCCACGACGCCGTGGTCGAGGCCGCGGTGCGGCGCTTCCGCCCGATCATGCTGACGGCTGCGGCGGCGATCCTGGCGATGATTCCGCTGACGCGCTCGATTTTCTGGGGGCCGATGGCGATGGCGATCATGGGCGGCCTGCTGATCGCCACCCTGCTCACGCTGCTGTTTCTGCCGGCGCTCTACGCGGCCTGGTTCCGGGTGCGCAGGGACGAGCCAACCGCCGATTCGGCGGGCGACGCGGATGCGATTCCCGAGGCTCAAGCAGGATTCGCTAATATATAGGCGTTATTTGCTCCGTCGCACTGCAGCGACCGGGTAAAATGCCGGGTTTTGACCGGTGCCCGCGGCGCGGCACCGGCATCGGCAACGAGGGAGCTGGAAATGAACATGGATTTCGAACGCGCGCGTTTCAACATGGTGGAACAGCAGATCCGTCCGTGGGACGTGCTGGACCCTGACGTGCTGGATCTCCTGATGACCGTCAAGCGCGAGGATTTCGTGCCGCCGGCGTATCGCAACCTGGCGTTTGCCGACATCGAAGTGCCGCTCGGAAACGGGCAGGTCATGCTGCCGCCGCGGGTCGAGGCGCGCATTCTGCAGGCCGTCGCGCCGCGCCGTTCGGACCGCGTGCTGCTGGTCGGCGCCGGCTCCGGGTATCTCGCGGCATTGCTCGGCGCGCGCGCCGAGGAAGTCGTCGCGGTCGACATCGATCCCGCGCTGGTCGACATGGCGCGTGCCAACCTGCAGCGCGCGCACGTTACCAACGTCACCGTTCTGCAAGGGGATGCCGCCGAAGGGTGGAGCAAGAACGCGCCCTACGACGTGATCGCGCTCACCGGCTCGGTGCCGGAAGTGCCGGCGGCGTTGCGCGCGCAACTCAAGGCAGGCGGGCGGCTGTTCGCAATCGTCGGCGAGGCGCCGGCGATGTCGGCGCAACTCGTCACCTGCACCGCCGAGGGCGCCTGCCAGTCCGTCGTCCTGTTCGAAACCAATGTGGCGCCGCTGACCAACGCGCCGCGCAAGGACAAGTTCTCGTTCTGAGGAAAGCATCGACATGCGGCAGATGACGCCAACCGAACTGGCGCAACAACTCGAAGCCGGCGAGCGGCCGTTGCTGCTCGACGTGCGCGAGCCGTGGGAATTCGAGCGCTGCCACATCGCCGGCTCGCAGTTGATTCCGATGCGCACGATCCCGGCGCGCCATGTCGAACTGGACCGGGCGCAGCCGGTGGTGGTGATCTGCCACCACGGCGGCCGCAGCATGCAGGTCGGGATGTTCCTCGAGGCACAGGGCTTCCACGACGTGATCAACCTGAGCGGCGGTGTTGCCGAATGGGCGCGCAGCGTCGATCCGACGATGCCGACCTACTGAGTGCGGGGCCCGATGCCGTGAAAAGGAAGACGTGGATGCCGTCCAGAATCGGGATTGCCGGTGCCCTGATCGCCGGGCTGTTTGCAGCCCTGCCCGCGAGCGCCGCCGATCTGCTCCAGATGTACCGCGATGCGCTCGCCAACGACAGCCAGTTTGCCGCTGCGCGTGCCCAGCTCGACGCCGGTCGCGAGCGCATTCCGCAGGGCCGCGCCGGGCTGCTGCCGTCGGTCGGGTTGAACGCCAACACCAACTGGAACGACGTCGATATCAAGCAGCCGATTTCGGCCGAACGGCGTTTCAACTCGAACGGCTATGCTTTGCAACTGACGCAGCCGCTGTTCCGCTGGCAGAACCTCGTCCAGTACGACCAGTCGAAACTGCAGGTCGCGCAGGCCGAAGCGGTTTTTGCGCAGGCGCGGCAGGACCTGATCCTGCGCGTGTCGCAGGCCTATTTCGACGTGCTGCTCGCGCAGGACACGCTGACCGTGGCGCAGGCGCAGAAGAAGGCGATCGCCGAGCAGCTCGAACAGGCGCGGCGCAATTTCGAGGTCGGCACCTCGACCATTGTCGACACCCACGAAGCGCAGTCGCGCTATGACCTCACCGTGGCGCAGGAGATCGCCGCGCAGAGCGACCTCGACGTCAAGCGCCAGGCGCTGCGGCAGCTCATCGGCAAGGAGCCGGAGGCCCTCAAGGCGCTCAAGTCGGTAGTGCAGATCAGCCGCCCGCAGCCGGACGACATCCAGCAGTGGGTGGGCGCCGCCGAGCAGAACAGCTTTGCGGTGCAGGCGCAGCAGGCGGGGCTCGAGGTCGCCACGCGCGAGATCGAGCGCCAGCGCGCCGGCCACTATCCGACCGTCGATCTGGTCGCATCGCACAACCGCAGCAAGGGGCTGAGTTCGAGCGGCGTCTCGCTCGGCACCGCGGAATCGAGCTCGAACGTCGTCGGCCTGCAACTGGCGGTGCCGCTCTATCAGGGCGGTCTCGTCATGTCGCGCGAGCGCGAGGCCGTTGCCTTGAAAGAGAAAGCCTCCGGCGATCTCGAGACCACGCGCCGCGCGGCGGCGCTGTCGGCGCGCCAGGCGTACCTCGGCGTGAGCAGCGGCACGGCGCAGGTCAAGGCGCTTGAGGCGGCGCTGGTTTCCTCGCAGTCGGCACTCGATTCGAACAAGCTCGGTTACGAAGTCGGCGTGCGCATCAACATCGACGTGCTCAATGCGCAGCAGCAGCTCTACACCACGCGGCGCGACCTGTTCAAGGCGCGCTACGACACGCTGCTTGCGCAGCTTCGCCTGAAGGCCGCCGCCGGCGCCCTGGGCGAGGATGACGTGCAGCAGATCAACGCGCTGCTCGAACCCTGATCCCCTGAAAGCCGCGCAGGCTGGCTGTTTCGAGCCGGCATGCCGGGAAGCCCGCGTGTTTGCTGGCCGAGCGGCAGCCGTGCCTCAGGATCGAGCATTCATGCGCCTTTCCGGCTAACCCCGTGTGACGGCGGGCCGCGTATCAGCGACCGGTGGCAGACATCGCGAGCGGCGGACACAGTGCGCGCGCCGTTTCGTTGCGCGCGCGGTCGCGTGCCTGTTCCCAGGGCGCGGAGGCAAACGCGGGCGCTTCGCTCGAGCGCGCGTAGGCGCATTCCCACGGGCGCTGCTGTTCGACGAGGCGGCGCGCTTCGTCATCGCGCTGCGCCTTGCGCAGCGCATGCGCGAGGTCCAGCGCCTGGCGCAGTCTGGCCGGCTTGGCGCCATCCGTCCGGCGCGTGCGGGTGGCGATGCGCATCTGTTCGACCGCCTCGTCGTGCCGGCCGGCCGCGAGCAGCGCCCAGCCGTAGTCGAGGGCAAGCCGGCCTCCTGGCGATCGCATCTCGCCCGCCGTCGGCGCCCCCTCGAGTACCGCGATTGCGCGGTCCGCGTTGCCGTGGTGGAGGTGGAACCAAGCCTGTGCGCGAATCACGCGCGAGAGCTCGCACCGGCAATCGTCCGCGCTTGCGGCGCGCTCGCGCAATTCGCCCAGCATCGTCCCGGCGCGGCCGCTGTCGCCGCCGTCGTCGATCGCCTCGGCGAGCCGCAGGTGCGTTTCGATGGTCGGTGCGAGCAGCGCCGGGGCGATGCCTTCCGCCCACGCAATCGCCTCGCGCAGTCGCGTTGCACGGTCGACCGGCGGCAATCCGAGCGCAGGGTAGGAAATGCCGTCGAGATGCTCGCGCAGCACGTCGCTGCGCTTCCACACGCGGCCGTCGAGGCCGCCTTGCAGCAGGCGTTCCACTGCCTCGCGCGGCATGCCGCCGTCGTGCTGTTGCGCCTGCCAGACCTGCAGATCGATGTGGCGCGGATCGTCCGCCCCCAGCGCCCGCGCAGCGTCGTGCAGGCGCTGGCGCACCGCGTCGGCCGGTTGGTCGAACTCTGCGCCATCCCAGACGCGGTCGAAGGCAAGCTGCGCGGGCGAGCGGGTCTCCGCCGCGGCCCCCGGCCTGTCGGCAAGCACGGTCTGCGTCAATGCGTAGCCGCTGCCGGCCCACACCAGCGCGAGAACCGCGATCGACGCAATGCTCTCGGTGAGACGCGGCCGGCGCACATGCTGCAGCTGGATCACGTTGCGGATCAGCATCATCAGCGCGGCGAGCGCCGGCGCGCGGCCGCTGCGCGTCGCGGCATCGTAGAGGTGGCCGACCTGCGCCGCGGGCTCGACCTCGTCCTGCCAGGCGGCCTGCAGCCGGGCCATGCGCAACTGGCCGGGCAGCGAAATGGCGAGGAACAGCGTGATGATCAGGGCCGGTTTGCTTTCCAGCCACAGCGCGAGTGCGAGAAAGGCCGCCACGCTGCCGACGAAGAACGCGACGCGCACCCGCGGCCAGCGCGAGAACAGCGCCGCTTCGACCAGCCGGCCGCCATCGAGCGGCGTGACCGGCAGCAGGTTGAACAGGTTGACGAACACCGCCATGCTGGCCACGGTCATCCAGAACCCCTGCGAAGCGGGCAACAGGTAGAGCATGGCGATGCCGGCGAGCAGGCCGGGCAGGGGGCCGGCGAGCAGCACCACCGCCTGCTGGCCGGTCGTCGTCGGGCGCGGCCGGCCGGTGACGATGGCGCCGATGAAGGGGATGAAGAACATCGTCAGATCCTTCCATCCGAACGCGCGCATCGCGATCGCGTGGCCGCATTCGTGGATCAGCAGGATCAGCACCAGCGCGACCGCCTGGCGCCAGTCGAAGGCCCAGGTCCAGAGCAGCAGCGCCGCCGCCATGGAAACGACCAGCAGACCGGTCTTCAGGTTGGGGCGCGCCGCCCTGTCGGCTTCCTGGCGCTCCATCTCGGCGAAGCAGGCGATGAAGAACGCGCGGCGGTGCGCGGGCGCGGTCGCGGCGCAGGCGTAGGGCCGCGTCAGCTTGCGACGCACGCGCATGAAGCCGAACGCGCAGCGCAGGGCAGCTGCCAGCGTCAGGTGGTCCGGCTGCGCCGGGCTGCGCGCGATGCGCAGCGAGCCGGCGGCACGCAGGCGGGCATGGCTTTCGTCGAGGCCCTTGAGGATCAGTGCCACTGCCCGGTCCGCATCGGCCGGCGCGAGGTGCGCGACGCGGGCACGATGGGCCGCGAGGTGCTGCGCCAGGCTGTCCGCATAGGCATCCGCCTGGCGCGGTTCGGGCGCGCAGCCGCGGGTAAACCAGCCGAGGCGGTTGGTCGTGGACAGAACCTGTCCGTCGGCGTCGATGCTGCACATGACGACCGTATAGCCGGTGAGCGCGTTCGGGTTGAAGGCGACGCTGGCATGGCTCACGCCGTCGGCATGGCGCAGCACGGCGGCAGGCCAGGCGTTCGGGCCGGCGATCTGGCTGCCGTGCCACAGTGGTTCGAAACCGAGCTGGCGCAGTTCGTCGAGCAGCGCGGACTGGTCCGGCGTCAGCCCGGGGACCGACCGTTCATCCGCGGCCTGCATGCGCACCGGCCACACCGGTACGCGCAGCAGGCGTACCGCCATGCTCAAGAAAATGATTGCGTGATAGCCTGCCCACGCGATCAGCAGCACGATCAGGATGTTCTGCAGGTTCCAGTCGTCGAGCATGGCCGACTATCGTCCTTTGTCAGGCGGCATTCCGCTGCATGTCAGCCGGGCAGCGCAGCCATCAGCTCGCGGATGTCTTCATCGCCGAACTTCGCCGGGGCTTCCCCTTCCGCATCCTCGCCCAGTATGCTGGCTGCAAGCTCTGCCTTGCGTTCCTGCAGCGCGAGGATCTTTTCCTCGATGCTGCCGGCCGCGACCAGCTTGTAGACAAACACGTTCTTCGTCTGGCCGATGCGATGGGCGCGGTCGGTCGCCTGATTCTCCGCCGCCGGGTTCCACCACGGGTCGTAGTGGATCACGGTGTCGGCGGCTGTCAGGTTGAGGCCGACGCCACCCGCCTTCAGGCTGATCAGGAACACCGGCACTTCGCCTTCCTGGAATTTCGCGATGGCCGCTTCGCGCTTCTGCGTCTGGCCGGTAAGCAGGGCGTAGGGGATGCCGTGCTGCGCAAGCTCGTCCTCGATCAGCGACAGCATCTGCGTGAATTGCGAGAACACCAGGATCCGCCGCCCCTCCTCGACCAGTTCCGGCAGCATTTCCATCAGCAGGTCGAGCTTGGCGCGCTCGTGCACCTTGCTCGCGGCGGGCAGGTCGACCAGGCGCGGGTCGCAGCAGACCTGCCGCAACTTGAGCAGTGCATCGAGAATCACGATCTGGCTGCGTGCGATGCCGCGCGCGGCGATCTCGTCGCGCACGCGCACGTCCATCGCGCTGCGTACCGCCTCGTAAAGATCGCGCTGGCGTCCTTCCAGCTCCACGGTGCGCAGCACCACCGTCTTCGGCGGCAGCTCTTTCGCGACGTCGTCCTTCCTGCGGCGCAGGATGAAGGGCGCCACGCGCTGCGCGAGCAGTTGCGCGCGCAGCGCGT
Organism: Rhodocyclaceae bacterium; assembly: GCA_016791115.1. Taxonomy (GTDB): domain Bacteria; phylum Pseudomonadota; class Gammaproteobacteria; order Burkholderiales; family Rhodocyclaceae; genus Methylophosphatis. Next base: position 2,871 of record JAEUNL010000030.1, on the reverse strand, counting down.
CGCTGCGCTTCTCGATCGGCACGCGCCACTGCGCGGCGAAATCCTTCGCGTTGCCGAGGAAGCCCGGCATCAGGAAGTCGAACTGCGCCCATAGCTCGCCGAGGTGGTTCTCCAGCGGCGTGCCGGTCAGGCACAGGCGATGTCGCGCATCGAGTTCGCGGACCACCTGCGCCGCCTGGCTGGCGGCGTTCTTCACCGTCTGCGCTTCGTCGAGGATCACGTAATGGTAGGCATGGGCCGCCAGTGCCTCGCGGTCGCGCCACAGGAGCGGATAGGTCGTCAGGCAGATGTCGTGGTGCGGAATGCGGTCGAACGACTCGCCGCGCGACTTGCCGTGCAGTTCGAGCACGCGCAGTGCGGGCGCGAACTGTGCCGCCTCGCGCCGCCAGTTGAACACCAGCGAGGTCGGCAGCACCACCAGCGTCGGCCGATCCATGCGCCCGGCCTGCTTTTCGACCAGCAGGTGGGCGAGCGTCTGCACGGTCTTGCCCAGCCCCATGTCGTCGGCGAGGATGCCGCCGATCCCGTGCTCGCGCAGATGCTGCAGCCAGGCCAGACCGTCGCGCTGGTAGGGGCGCAACTCGGCCGCGAGGCCGGCAGGCGGCGCGGCCGGCTGCACGCCGCCCGCATTGCGGATGCGCGCATGCCAGTCCTGCAGAGGCGCCAGTCCATCGGCATGCCAGTTGTCGTCGATTGCCTCGGCGAGGCGCGGCGCATCGAAGCGCGAAACGCGCACGGGCCCGGGTTCGGGTCTCTCGAACAGATCGACCAGCGTGCGCGCGAGCGGCTTGATGCGCCCGGCCGGAATGCCGACGCGGTCGCCGGTGTCGCTGTGCACGATCACCTGTTCGTCGTTGCGGATGCGATCGAGCTTCTGTGGGTCGAGCCACCGCGGTTCGTCGCGGAACAGCCGGTGCAGCAGCGGCGCGAGATCGAGCCGCCGCCCGTCGACCTCGATGCCCAGCGAGAGCGAGAACCAGCCGCTGCCGTCGTCCTCGAGGCGCGCATCCCATTCACTGACCGGCAGCACGCGGTGCCGAAATGCCGCAGGGCAGTCGACGCGCCAGCCGGCTTCGCGCAATGCCTGCGCCTGCGCGCCGAAGAACCCGGCCCACGCCGCTTCGCTCGCCAGACCGAGCATCAGGCCGTCTGCCGGCAGCGGGTCGGCGGTGCGCAGCCACTGCGGGCGCACCGGCTTGAGGCCGGCGCGTTCCAGCGCCGCGAGCGCGGCGTTCTCGGCCGCGCTGTCGCGTCGCACGCGCACGCTGCGGCCGTCGGGTAGCGACGCAACCGGCGAGGTGGTGCCCGGCGCGAGCGTCGCGTCCCCGTAGCGGAACGTGGCGATCGCACAGTCGTACTCGCTGCGCGCGTGCGCCGGCTCGTAATCGCGGTGGCGCGCGTGGCCCCAGGTGTCAAGCGTGGTCAGGCGCAACACGGGCTGAAGGGGGGCGTCGAGTTCGTCGAGTTCTTCCGGCCGGCCGGGCAGGCAGGTCGGCAGCGCGGGCGCGACTTCGGCCAGCGCCGCAGCGACGAGCGGCAGTTCGTTCTCGCTCAGCGGCGGCAGCCGCAGCACCTCGAGCACCGCGGCGCCCGACGCGATGTCGACGCGCGCCGTTTCGCCGCGCAGCACGTCGAGGCAGTAGGGCGGATCGGTCGCCAGCACCGTGGTACATGGCGGTTCGGTCATGATGGCCGGCGCCAGCCCGGCCGCGAGGTTGCGCCACGCCAGCCGCCCCGGGCGCGCGGCACCACGGCGCAGGGGCGCGAGCCGGCGCGCGGCGATGTCGTCGCCGCCCTGTGCGGTCCACGCGCGCCCGCTGGCGAGCACGGCTTCAAGCAGCGCCGCGCCGCTCGCGCCGTCGAGGTCGATCTCGCCGTAGTGTTCGCCGCGGCGACGGTGCCGCTTGATGGCGCGCAGCACGTCCAGATCGCTTTCATCCGCGAACGACGGCGGCTTGGCCAGCGCCTGATCGATTGCGCCCCAGGGCGCGCACGCGGCCTGCGGGCGGCCGCTCTCGTCCGGGCGTCCCCTGAGCAGGAGCAGGCGCCCGCCGCTGCCGTCTTCACCCGGCGCGATGATGTAGAACAGCGCGTCGCGTGCGCGGCTGCTGCCGCCGTCGGCCGGCTGTGTTGCGTGAAGGCGCTTGCGCAGGCCCGCCGCCCACTGCAGCACCTCGCTGCGCGGCTGGTCGCCGGGCACGCCGCGCTTGCGCACCGCCATCAGCAGCGCGGCCGCGTGCTTGCAGCGGTTGCCTACCGCGCAGTTGCAGCGGGTCGTGATCTCCAGCGCCGGCGCGCCGAAGTATTCGCGCATTTCGAGCCGCGCCGACACGCGATGCGGCGCGATCGCCGCGTCCTGCACGCGCGCGCGCAGGCTGGCGCCGTTGCGTTCGATGTCGCTGACGCGCGCGACAAAGTTGCGCGCCTGCGCCAGCGCGTCGTTCGAGAAGAACTCGGCCAGTGCCGTGTCGTCGAGCTGGGCAAGCGATCGGGCAAGATCCATTGAAATGCGTTCGCGGCGGGCAAAGTTCCAATTGTGCCGCATCGGCGGGGCGCCGGCGGCAAATCGGCGGGTGAGGCGGCGCAAACCTTCGCGGGCCGACGCAGGGCAAGCGCTGCGGGCCGCATGGACAGGCGATCTTCAGGTGGTAATGTCTGCAAGCCGCGTGGGCCGGCGCGTTCCGGCGTGCCATGCCGGAACGCGCCGTGGAGTGGGGCTCTCAGGCCTTGCGATAAATCTCCGCTCCCTGTTTGACGAACTCGACGGCCTTGACCTCGAGGCCCTTTTGGAGGGCGTCGGCTTCGGCGATGCCCTGGGTGGCGGCGAAGTCGCGCACATCCTGGGTGATCTTCATGCTGCAGAAGTGCGGG
>JAEUNL010000012.1 GCA_016791115.1 Rhodocyclaceae bacterium | reverse complement strand
TTCTCCCGGGGCTCAGGCGGCAACGCGCTCAAGCGTGAGCGTGCCGGCCAGGATTTCTTCGGCGAACATCTCTGCCGTGCGCGCGGCCGCGGCGGTCATGATGTCCAGGTTTCCCGCGTACTTCGGCAAGTAATCGCCGAGGCCTTCGACTTCCATGAAGATCGAGACGCGGTTGGTGTCGTTGTCGATCACCGGGCCATTGACCAGCTTGTAGCCGGGCACGTATTTGCGCACTTCGGCGATCATGGCGTGCACCGACTCCTCGATCTGTCCGGCCTTCGGCGTGTCCTCGGTGAGGCAGTGGATGGTGTCGCGCATGATCAGCGGCGGCTCGGCCGGATTGATGATGATGATGGCCTTGCCCTTCTCGGCACCGCCCACCTTCTGCACCGCACCGGCGGTCGTACGGGTGAACTCGTCGATATTCTTGCGCGTGCCGGGACCGACCGACTTCGACGACACGGTGGCGACGATCTCGCCATACTTCACCTTCTGCACGCGCGAGACCGCTGCGACCATCGGGATGGTCGCCTGGCCACCGCAGGTGACCATGTTGACGTTCATCTCGCGCTTGCCGACGTGCTCGCGGAGGTTGACCGGCGGGACGCAAAACGGACCGATGGCGGCCGGCGTCAGGTCGATCATCATCACGCCGAGCGCATTGAGCTTGCGGCTGTTCTCGGCGTGGACGTAGGCGCTGGTTGCGTCGAAGGCGATCTGGATGCCGTCTGCCTCGACGTGCGGCAGCAGGCCGTCAACGCCCTCGTGCGTGGTCTTGATGCCCATTTCGCGGGCGCGCGCGAGGCCGTCGGACGTCGGATCGATGCCCACCATCCACACCGGCTCGAGCACCGGGCTGCGCTTGAGTTTGTAGAGCAGATCGGTGCCGATGTTGCCCGGACCGATCAGCGCACATTTGATCTTTCTGCTCATTCGTTTTCTCCGAATGGTTTGAATGTGGGTCAGACGAAGCGCACGCTGCAGCCGCCGATGCCGCCGATCGACACGCGCAGGCTGTCGCCGGCGACCACCGGGATCAGCGCGGCGAGCGAACCGGACAGGATCACTTCGCCAGCCTTCAGCGGAATGCCCAGTCGGCCCAGCGTATTGCCGAGCCAGGCCACCGCATTGACCGGATGGCCGAGCGCTGCTGCGCCGGCACCGGTGCCGACGATGTCGCCGTTCTTTTCGAGCACCATGCCGCAGAGGCCGAGGTCGACCTTGCGCGGATCGACGGCGCGATCGCCGAGCACGAACACGCCGCACGACGCGTTGTCGGCGACGGTGTCCTGGATCTTGATCTTCCAGTCGGTGATACGCGAATCGACGATCTCGAAGCAGGCCATCACGCACTCCGTGGCACGCAGTACGTCGGCATTGGTCAGTCCCGGTCCCATCAGGTCGCGCTTGAGGATGAAGGCGATCTCGCCCTCTGCCTTCGGCTGGATCAGGGTGTTCATCGGAATCGACTCGCCCTCGTTGTAGATCATGCCGTCGAGCAGGTAGCCGAAGTCCGGCTGGTGCACGTTGAGCATGTTCTGCACGACCTTGCTGGTCACACCGATTTTCTTGCCGACGACGCGCTCGCCCGCTTCGAGGCGGCGCGCGATCATGCGCTGCTGGATGTGGTAGGCATCCTCGATGGTGATGTCCGCCTCTCGGCTGGTCAGCGGCGCGACGGTCTCGCGCTTGACCAGCGCGTTGTAGAGTTCGTCGCCGTAGTGGATTCTCTTGGCTGCGTCCATGTTCTCGTTCTCGTGAAGTCTCGTTCAGTTCGCGGCGTCGGCTTCGGCGAGGAAGTTGCCGACCAGTTGGGCAAAGCGCGCAGCGTGTTCGATCTGCGTCCAGTGGCCGCAACGCCCGAACACGTGCAGTTGCGAGCGTTCGATCCACTGCGCGAGCGTCAATGACGTCGACAGCGGGATCACCTTGTCGTCGCGGCCATGGATGACCAGCGTCTCGTGCGGCAGCGCGCGGATGTCGGCTTCCGCGCTCGCCATCGCATCGACCCAGCGCTGGCGCGGCGCCGGAAACATGGCGGAAAACGACTCCTGGAATCCGGGCCGGATGCTGGCTTCATAGCGCATCCTGGCCAGTTCGTCGGTCACCAGCGCACGGTCGTGGGCAAACAGGTCCATCAGACCACGCATGTTCTCGAACGAAGGCGTGTAGCCCCACACCGCGTCGAGCCCCGGCGTGATTTCGAAATGCACGCCAACGCTGCCCATCAGCACCAGCCGGCGCACGCGCTGCGGATGACGAATCGCCAGCGCCAGCGCCAGCGCGCCGCCGAAGGAATTGCCGACCAGATCCGCCTTGACGATATCGAGCGCATCGAGCACACCGACCGCCTGGCGGACCCAGGTATCCATGTCGTAGATGACGTCTGCTGGCCGTTCCGTGAAGCCGAATCCCACCAGGTCCGGCGCGATCACGCGCCGCGCCCTGGCGAGCTCGGGCATCACCAGCCGCCAGTTGGCCCAGGCGCTGACACCCGGACCGGAACCGTGCAGCATCAGCAGCGGATAGCCGGCGCCTACGTCGTGCAGGTTGGTCGCGATGCCCGCCGCGGTAATGCGGCCAGCGATTTCGGGATTGTTCGTGCTCATGCTCACAGCTTGATGCAGACGTTCTTGAGCTCGGTGTAGAACTCGAGCGAATGCACGCCGCCTTCGCGGCCGATGCCCGACTGCTTCGCGCCGCCGAACGGCGTGCGCAGGTCGCGCAGGAACCACGAGTTCACCCAGACCAGACCCGCCTCGACCGCCGCGGCCACGCGATGGCCGCGCTGCAGGTTGGTGGTCCAGACCGAGGCTGCCAGGCCGTAGGTCGTATCGTTGGCCCATGCCAGCACCTGCTCTTCGGTATCGAAAGGCTGGATGTGGCAGCAGGGTCCGAAGATCTCCTCGCGCACCACCGATGCGCTTTCGGGTAGTCCGGTCCAGATCGTCGGCTGCACCCAGGCACCGTCCTTGAGTTCGCCTGGCATGTCCGGCACCCCGCCGCCCGTCACCACGGTCGCGCCCTCCTCCGCCGCCTTTTTGTAATACGAGAGAACCTTGGATTTGTGTTCCTGGGAAATCAGCGGCCCCATGCCCGTGTCGGCTTCCTCTGGGCGGCCCAGCTTCAGGCTCTCGGCGCCCTTCTTCATGGCGGCAACGAACTTGTCGAAAATCGGGCGCTCGACATACACGCGCTCGGTGCCGAGGCAGACCTGACCGCAATTGGCGAAGACAGAGCGCATCGTGCCTTCGATTGCGGCATCGAAATCGCAATCGGCGAACACGATTGCCGGATTCTTGCCGCCCATCTCGAGCGAAACCGGGCGCGCGCCGGTCGCTGCCGCCTTCATGATCGCCGCGCCGGTGCGGGTTTCGCCGGTGAATGTGATCGCGTCGACGTCCGGATGCGTGGTCAGGAATTCCCCCGCCGAATTCGGGCCGAAGCCGTGGACGACGTTATAGACGCCCTTCGGCAACCCCACGGTGTTCATGACTTCGCCGAGCAGGGTCGCGGTCTGCGGCGTTTCCTCGGAAGGCTTGACGACGACGGCATTGCCGCAGGCCAGCGCGGGGCCGACCTTCCATGTCATCAGCAGCAACGGCAGGTTCCACGGGCAGACCACCCCGACGACGCCGACAGGTGCGCGCATCGCGTAGTTCAGGGCACCCTTGCCGTCCGGGGTGGCCATCTCGAAAAACTCGGTCGGGACGTTCTTCACCACGTCGGCGAAGATCTTGAAGTTCGCCGCGCCGCGCGGGATGTCGATATGGCGCGCCAAACTCATCGGCTTGCCGGTATCGGCCACCTCGGCAGCGAGAAAGTCGTCGAAGCGGCGATTGATCTCGTTAGCGACCGCATAGAGCATGTCGACGCGCTCGGCGATCGTCATGCGGCCCCACGGCCCCTTGAGCGCCGCACGGGCTGCGGACACCGCGGCATCCACTTCGGCCTTGCCGGCCTCGGCAACGTTGGCGATCACCAGGTTGTTGAGTGGCGAGCGTTTTTCGAAAATCCTGCCACCGGCGGCCGCGGTGAATTCACCGTTGATGAAATTGTGGATCAACTGCATGTCATGAGTTCCTAAACTGTTCCAGAGGGAATGCGCTCAGCCATCGAGACCGATGGCGGCCAGGCCGGCCCGCGCGCAGATTTCGTCCTGTTCTTCCGACCCACCCGATACGCCGATGCCGCCGATGCGTTCGCTTCCGACCACCAGGGGAAGTCCGCCGCCGAAAGCGACGAAGCGTGGACGCAGCGGTATGCCGCGCTGGACGGCGACGGAGTGCGACTCCAGCGCCTCATGCCACTGACCTGTCGGCAGGCCGAAGCTCGCGGCGGTGTATGCCTTGTCGATCGCGATTTCGACCGAATGGAGCGGCGCGCCCGGCATGCGCAGGAAAGACACCATCACGCCACCACGATCGACGACGGCGACGTTGATCGCGGCGCCGATGGCCGCCGCCTTTTCCACGGCGGCGCGCACGGCGGTGCTCGCTGCGTCCCAGGTGACGGTGGATTGTGTTGCGGATACCTGCATGGGCTCTCCTCCCGTTCGCGCCGGCCGTGATTTTTGTGCGGTGCCAGTTTCGCGATATTCAAACTGGCGTTACGATAAAACTTCAGTTTCTCGACGTCAACACATTTTCTCGAGATTTTTAGCTTTCGCCGGAAAATATTTCGGCCTACAATTTGATTGTCAATCTTGGGGAGAGGTGCGCCGACGCGCCGAATAAATACGATGAATCAGATGCATGCGCATGCCTTCGATATCGGGGGGCCGCCTCTCGACGAGCCCAAGACCCTCGTCGAGGGCGCCTATCGTCAGTTGCGTCGCGACATCATCGAAGGGCGCCACCCCCCCGGTGAGAAGCTGCGTGTCGAACACTTGAAGGACCAGTACCAGGTCGGCGCCGGCACATTGCGCGAAGCGCTTGCGTTGCTGGTGTCCGATTCGCTGGTCGTTGCGCAGGGACAGCGCGGTTTTCGCGTGTCGCCGATATCGCTGAGCGACATCGAAGACATTACCCGCACACGCGTCCTGCTCGAGTGCGAAGCCTTGCGCCAAAGCATGACTGCCGGTGACGAAGCATGGGAAGCAGACGTCGTGAGCGCCTTCCACCGCCTTACGCGGGCGGAAGAAAAGCTCGCCTCCGACGTCGAAGGTGCCGTCAACGAATGGGAAGAGCGCAACCGCCTGTTCCACGAAAAGCTGATCGCTGCCTGCCCTTCGCGCTGGACGCGGCAGTTCCTCGGCGTGCTGTACCAGCAGTCCGAGCGCTATCGGCGCATTTCAGTCCTCACGCGCCCCGTTCCGCGCGACGTGCATGACGAACACGAGAAGATCTTCGAAGCGACCATCGCGCGCGATACCAAGACGGCCACCAAGCTGCTTGGCGGCCACATCATGCGCACCTTCCGTGCCATCGAGTCGCTGGCCGAACTGCATCCGGGCGTGTTCCAGCCGTTGCAGGCAGCGGCGGCCGAAAACGGGGCTCGCCCCGCCGTGGCGAACGACGCAGCGCGCGACAAGAGTTAGACGAATCGAACGCGGACTTCGCCGAGACCCGAGAAACGACCGGCGAACTGCACGCCCGCGCGTGCCGCATGCGCGCGCGTAAGCCCGCCCGTCAGCACCACGTCACCCGCACGCAGCATCGCCCCCTCGCCGAGCAGTCGCCGTGCGAGCCACGCCAGTGCGTGGAGCGGATTGCCCAGGGCGTCCGCCCCGCTGCCGTGGTCGAGCACGATGTCGTCGGCCGCGAGCGAAACCGCAACGGACGCGAGATCCGGCAACTCACGCAGTGCGCGCGGCGCACCCAGCACGAAACACGCCGCCGAGGAATTGTCGGCGATGTTGTCGCAGGCCTTGAACCGATACGCGGTATAGCGCGTATCGACGATCTCCAACGCTGGATGCACGCTTGCCACCGCGTCGAGCAGCACATCGGCGTCCTGCGGCGCGTCGGTCACGTCGCGAGCCATGACGAACGCGATTTCCGGTTCGACCAGCGGATGGATCAGCGAATCGAGGCGAATCTCGCCTTCGTCCGGGACCCTGCCGGGTTCGGTCAGTAACCCGTAGTTCGGATGCTCGACGCCCATCTGCGCGCGCATTGCGGCGCTGGTGTAGCCAAGTTTATAGCCGACGCGCTGCTGGCCGAGCAGCGCTTGCGTCGCACGTGCAATCGCATAGGCGGCGGTTTCGTCGAGGTCGGGCCAGCGCGCGGTGAGCACCTCGATCGGCGCGCGCTCCAGACGCGCGCGCCACAACGCGGACGACGCGTCGACGATGCGCGAATCCACGCCACCCATCAGGCTGCAGACCGCATGGACTGGCGGTTTCGAGGCATGCTCGTCGGAAAGGCAATAGCCATGAGCCTCGCGGGCACGCCATGCCCCTGACCCGGAAGCCATGTGGTTGCCGAGCCATCGTCCAAAAACCAATCCGTTCCCGGGAAATCGTTCATTTCAATTCCGATGCCACAGACCCGGCAAGGATCGTAGCGACGGAAGTCGATCTGCGCAACAGGGCGGCAACCCCGTGCGCGAGGTCTCGATGCAACTCTCCGGCAATTCCCGTCTTGTAGTCAGAGCCAATACACGAAGACGAACAGCATCAGCCACACGACATCGACGAAGTGCCAATACCAGGATACCGCCTCGAAGGCAAAATGCTGGCGCGGCGTAAAGTGCCCGGCAAACACGCGCCCGAGGATGACCGCAAGCATCAATGCGCCCAGCGTCACGTGGACGCCGTGGAACCCTGTCAGCATGAAAAAGGTCGCGCCATACACGCCGGTACGGATGGTGAATTCGGCGTGGATGTATTCATAGGCCTGCAGGACAAGAAAGATCGCGCCGAGCAGCAGGGTCAGCACCAGGCCGAGCTTGATCTGCCAGCGTCGCCCTGCCAGCAGACCCCAGTGTGCCCAGGTGACCGTCGCGCCGGAACTGAGCAGGATCACAGTATTGAGTGCGGGAATCCCCCACGCCGGCATCGGATTGAAGCTCTCCTTCAGGCCTGGCCCGGCTGTCGGCCATCCGCCGGGATAGCCCGGCCAGATCAGGTCGGCATCCGCAAGCCCCGGAACGGCAATGTTCCGGATGTAGAACAACGCCCCGAAGAAGCCCGCGAAGAACATCACTTCCGAAAAGATGAACCACACCATGCCCCAGCGGAACGAGCGATCGACCTGCCCATCGAATTGCCCGGCCGTGCTCTCCTGTACCACGTTGCCGAACCACCCGAACAGCATTCTCACCAGGATCAGACATCCGGCCAGCATGACCCAGGGTCCGGCTGCGGATTTGGCGAGATACAGGATGAAACCCGTGGCAAGCGTCAATAGCGCGATCGAGCCGACAATCGGCCAACGTGAGGGAGGCGGGAGATAGTAGGCCGGATGATCGTGTGTGCTCATCGCGTGGTTCCCGGTGAGGCTTTACCGAACCTGGGGCGGAACGGCAAACGAGTGGTACGGCGGCGGCGAACTCAAGGTCCATTCGAGAGAATCGGCACCATCCCATGGTCGATCGCCCGCGGCCGCACCACCGCGAATGCACTTGACCACGCAATACAGGAATAGCAACTGGCTCAGCCCGAGAACGATCGCACCGACGCTCGCGATACTGTTGAATCCCTCGAACTGCATGGCGTAATCCGGAATGCGGCGCGGCATCCCGGCCAATCCGAGAAAATGCATCGGGAAGAAGGTGACGTTGAAGGCGATCGTGGTGAGCCAGAAGTGCCACTTGCCGACGGTCTCGTCGTACATGTGGCCGGTCCACTTCGGCAGCCAGTAATAGACGCCGGCCATGATGCTCATCGCTGCGCCCGAGAACAGGACGTAATGGAAATGTGCGACGACGTAGTAGGTGTCCTGGAGCTGGATGTCGACCGGAACCAGACCGAGCACCAGCCCGGAAAAGCCGCCGAGGGTAAACAGGCACACCACCGCCAGGGAAAACAGCATCGGCGTCTCGAAGCTGATCGATCCCCGCCAGAGCGTTGCCAGCCAGTTGAACACCTTGACCCCGGTCGGCACCGCGATGAGCATCGTGGAATACATGAAGAACAACTGGCCACCGAGTGGCATCCCGGTGCTGAACATGTGATGCGCCCACACGATGAACGAAAGGACCGCGATCGACGCCACCGCGATGACCATGGATACGTATCCGAACAGCGGTTTCCTGGAAAACGTGGGGATGATCGTCGAAATGATGCCGAACGCCGGAAGGATCATGATGTACACCTCCGGGTGGCCGAAAAACCAGAATATGTGCTGGAACAGGACCGGATCGCCACCGCCCGCGGCATCGAAGAAGTGCGTGCCGAAATGCCGATCCGTCAGCAACATGGTGATGGCACAGGCAAGCACCGGCATCACCGCCACCAGCAGGTAAGCGGTGATCAACCATGTCCACACGAACATCGGCATCTTCATCATCGTCATGCCAGGGGCGCGCATGTTGAGGATGGTGGTGATGATGTTGATGGCTCCCATGATCGACGACAGCCCGAGTATGTGCATCGCAAGGATCGCCATGTCGTAGGCGATGCCGCCCTGGATGAAAAGCGGCGGATAGAGCGTCCAGCCACCGGCCACCGCACCACCGGGCACGAACAGCGACGCGATCAGCAGGGTCGCCGCTACCGGCAGCAACCAGAAGCTCCAGTTGTTGAGCCGCGGAAAGGCCATGTCGGGTGCGCCGATCATCAGCGGTACCTGCCAGTTGGCGAAGCCGACGAACGCCGGCATGATCGCGCCGAAAATCATCAACAGGCCGTGCATGGTCGTGAGCTGATTGAAGAGCTCCGGTTGCACCAACTGCAGGCCCGGCTGGAACAGCTCCATGCGAATCAGCATCGCCATGGACCCCGCAGCCAGAAACATCACGAACGAAAACCAGAGGTAGAGCGTGCCGATGTCCTTGTGATTGGTCGTGGTGACCCACCGCATCAGCCCGTACGGATGCTCGTCATGGTGCGCGGAATCGTCGATTGTTGCGGTGTGCATCGGTAGCGCCCTCCCGATCAGGGTTGCTTGCGCAAGGCGGCAACCTGCGCCGGCTGCACCATGTCGCCGATCCGGTTCGACCAGCTGTTCCGCTCGAACGTGACGACCGCCGCGATATCGAAATCGGACAACTGCGGACCGAATGCCTGCATTGCCGTGCCGCTGCGCCCATTGAACACGCGGTCCAGGTGATCGCCCGCCGGGCCGGCAACCAGCTTGGACCCGTCCAGCGGCGGGAACGCAGGCGGGACGCCGCCACCGTTCGCCTGGTGGCAAACCGCACAGTTCGCCGCGTAGACCTTCTCGCCGTGACCAACCAGTTCGGTCAGGGTGTACTCGCGAGTGGACGCCTCCTTGAGGGCAGCCATCTGCGTACGCTGCTCCGTCTTCCATGACAGGAAGCGCTCCGGCGTCACGGCTTCGACGACGATGGGCATGAATCCGTGCCCGACGCCACACAACTCCGCACATTGCCCGCGGTAGGTGCCGGGCTCATCGACGCGAAACCAGGTCTCGCGAATGAACCCCGGAACGGCGTCCTGCTTGACGCCGAAAGCCGGGATCCACCAGGCGTGAATCACGTCGCTCGCAGTCAGGATCAGCTTTATCTTCGCGCCGGTCGGGACCACCAGCGGGCGATCGACCTCGAGTAGATAGTTCGCGTTCTTCGCACTTGCATTGTCGATCTCGCTTCGCGGCGTAGACAACGTGCTGATGAAACGCAGGTCCTCGTCAACGTATTCGTATTCCCACTTCCACTGGCGTCCGACAACCTTGATCGTCATGTCGGACGCACTCCAGTCCTTCATTTCGATGACGGTTTTCGTAGCGGGATACGCCATGCCGACGAGGATGAGCACCGGAATGACCGTCCACAGGATCTCGAGACGCAGGTTGTCGTGAAATCGATGCGCGACATGGCCTGCGGATCTGCGGTGCCGCACCAGGGCAATCACCATCGGCACGAAAACGACGACCAGGATCGCAGCGCATATCCAGAGGATGAGGGTGTGCAGATCGTAGATCTGGCGCGCGATTCCCGTCGCAGGCGGCGGCAGGTTGAGTGCGTAGTCTGCGCGCGACGCACCTGCACACCCGAATAGCATACACATCACCCCCGCGGCCACCTCCGAAGCCCGGGCCGCCCGCCTGTCGGGCTCGCACAGCGTATCCCCCTGCATCATGTGCGCCCCCACGATTGCCTCGCGCTAATGGTTTATCTCCCGCAATCGGGTCCGCAACACTCGGCCGACGGCCGCCCGTTCATCCAGACTCAGACATTGTCCGAGCGGAATCTCCCGACCGCGCGAGCGCAACGCCAAGTACTCGCAGCCACCGCTGAGTGAGGGCCTTTCGATGACCTGCACCCAGGGGCCGTTGAACTCCAGATGCGTGTCACCCGCCTTCGCGTCGTGCCTGTCGATGGTCACGGTCCATTCGTCGAAGGCTATCCGCTCCACGTCGCCCCTTTCGCGCCGAACGGCCAGTACCGCCATCCACAGTCCGCCCAGGGTCAGCAGCAAGAACACCGCAATCGGCCACGCCCCGAGCGAAACGAACAGCGCCGCCAGCACTGCACCGACCGGTGCTGCAACCATCGCGGCACGGATTGCGTCACGCGGATGGAATGCCGAATTCGGACGGATCGTGATGCGCAACGGCGCCTTCGAAGCGTCGCCGACGATATTGACCATCGCCGCCTCCTCGGATCCGCACGTGTCGCCCCTCTCCAGCGCAGGCTCGATCGAGTCGCCGGCGGTAATAGTGGAATGCTGACTTCAGCCTAGACTTGAATTTTTAGACTTCAAGCAACGTTCCATCGGCGGACCGCAGTAACCGTGCGAACGCAGTGGGTACTCGTCATCCGCACGCCATCCATCTGGCGAACATGTACAACTGAGATTCGTCGAATCCAGGCCCGCATTCGCCCCCTTCACACAACATGAGCGCGAATCTTGAGATCCCTGCGCGCCGCTGCTAGCGTGAGATGACCAACCCTTGCCAAGGAGGCAGCATGGAACTACTCAGGCATGACATGCGTGCCTTGTTCGAGCAGCTCGGATTGCCGGGCGATCCGGATGCGGTCGAGCGATTCATCGTTGCGCATCGACCCGTTCCGAGCGACATCCGCCTTTCAGAGGCGGCGTTCTGGTCTCCAGGGCAGGCGTCCTTCCTTCGCGACGAGATCCAGGAAGATGCAGAATGGGCCGAAATCATCGACGAACTCGATTCGGCGCTTCGCGCCCGCCAGGATGGGCCCCACTGACCGTAACCGAACCCTGCAATTCGGCGCGACGAGTTTCGCGACGATGCCTGGAATGGTGACGCTTCTGCCGGGACGATTGCGAGCGAAGCCTGAGTGAGCGCTGCCTCTGCTCGCGAACACCTCGGAATTTCAGGATCTGGATCGAAACAGACCCTGCAGGCCCAGTTTCGTGGCCTTGTACTCGACCTTGGCGCGCGTGATGCCGAGGTCGCGCGCCGCTGCCGACAGATTGCCGCGGCGCCGCTCGATCGCTTCCTTGATCAGACGATATTCGCCGGCCCGGATCGGGTCCAGGGCTGCCGCTTCTTCGCCCTTCGCGTCGCGCGGCAGGTCGCCCCGCGCAGGGTTCGACGATGGCGTAACGCTGCGTGCCGCCGCCACGGCCTGCGGCAGGTGCGCCAGCTCGATCGCGCCGCCCACCGACGCCAGCAGCGTCGCACGCTCGATCACGTTTTCCAGTTCGCGAACGTTGCCCGGCCAGGCATGGGCGAGCAACGCGTCGACCACGTCTTCGTGGAAACCGGTCACGGCGCGCTGGTGCAGTTGCGAGTAGCGCTGCAGAAAATAGTCGGCGAGTATCGGGATATCGTCGCGGCGATCGCGCAGCGGCGGTATGCCGATCGGAAAGATGTTGAGCCGGTAATAGAGATCTTCGCGAAACGTCCCCTGCGCCACGGCTGCGGCCAGGTCGACGTTCGAAGCCGCGACCAGCCGCACGTCGATCCGGCGCGTACGCGTGTCACCCACTCGCTCGAGTTCGCCTTCCTGCAGCACGCGCAGCAGTTTTGCCTGCGCTGCCAGGCTGAGGCTGCCGATCTCGTCGAGCAGAAGCGTTCCCCGGTCGGCTCGTTCGAAGCGTCCGGCACGCGTTGACGTCGCGCCCGTGAAGGCCCCCTTTTCGACGCCGAACAGGTCGGCTTCGATCAGCGATTCCGGAATGGCCGCGCAGTTCACCGCGACGAAGGGGGCGTCGGCCCGATCGCTCTCCTCGTGCAGGATGCGCGCGAACATTTCCTTGCCGACACCACTCTCGCCGAGAAACAGAACCGGCGTCGTGGTGCGCGCGACCCGGTTGATCATGTGGCAGGCCGCGTTAAACGCGGACGACACGCCAATCAGCCGCCGATGCGCGAATCGCGATTTCGGCAGATCGGCCGGCCCGTGCGGTTGCGCTGCGCTGCCGGCCCGCGTCGGTCCGCCAGCGGCGATGCCGGCGATCGCACGGTTGGCGAACGGCTGCGCATTGAAAAAGCGCAGGTCCTGCCGCGCATCCTCCCAGTCGCGCGCCGGGCGGCCCACCACGCGGCACACCGCATGGCCCATCGCACGACATTCGGTTTCACGGAACAGGATAGGCAGGCCCATGAAAGCACTGGTGTAGCCGCAGGCAAAGCCGAGCTGCATCCAGCACACCGGCTCCGGCCCCAATCCGTATTCCGCCAGATGCACCTCGGCCTCGATCGAATCGTGCCAGATGAATTCGCCGCGGAAATGCCCGCGCGCCACGTCGAAGTCGACCAGGACCGGCTCCACGCGCACCACGCCCTCGAGGGCGTGCATTTGCGGGCCGATCGAGAACACGTCGGCGATGTCGGCAGCCTTGCGTATCTTCTTTGCAAGTTCAGCGTCGCGTCCGCCCGCCAGATGGCCCATGCGCGTGAGCAGGCCGCGTGCCGTCTCGGTGCCCAGGTTCTCGATCAGTTCCCGTCGCAACGCTCCGAAGGCGGTGGCATGCAACATGAATACGCGCTTGCCGTCCAGCCAGATGTGCCCTGTCGCCGGCGACAGGCGAAGGCGGTCGACGAGGTCATCGATGCGCGGCAGCCCGGAGGACGCCTGCAGCGCAGGATCGGCCGAACGTTTGCGTGGTGGGCTCATGGATGATTTAGAAACTGTTGAGAATGAAACATTAATGCTCTGCAAAACCTTTCACAAGACAATCTGCTTGCCGACCCATCCGCAGCGCACCATTGATACCCGCCAACTCTCTGCACTACGGGGCTTCTGACGATTGTGCACTGCACCTACCCACGGCGCAGTTCAGCAGGCACACCCATTGCAGATCCGTCGGCCAGCCTGCCAGGAGGAGCGATCACGATGGATGCAAAAGTCGGCAAGAAGCTTGGTTTGAAGGAACGCTATGCGTTGATGACGCGCGACCTCGGCTGGGATACCACCTACCAGCCGATGGACAAGGTGTATCCCTATGACAAGTACGAGGGCATCAGGATCCACGACTGGGACAAGTGGGAGGACCCGTTCCGCCTGACGATGGACGCCTACTGGAAATACCAGGCCGAGAAGGAGAAAAAGCTTTACGCGATCATCGATGCCTATGCGCAGAACAACGGCCACCTCAACGTGACCGACGCACGCTACCTCAACACCCTGAAGCTGTTCGTCACCGGCGTCACACCGCTCGAGTACATGGCGCACCGCGGCTTCGCGCACGTCGGCCGCCAGATGCGCGGCGGCGGCCCGCGCGTCGCCTGCCTGATGCAGTCGCTGGATGAAATCCGCCACATCCAGACGCAGTTGCACTCGATTTCCAACTACAACAAGTACTACAACGGCCTTCACAATCCGTTCCACATGGTCGAGCGCGTCTGGTATCTCTCGGTGCCGCGCTCGTTCTTCGACGACGCGTTCACCGCCGGGCCGTTCGAGTTCATGGTGTGCGTCGGTTTCTCGTTCGAATACGTGCTGACCAACCTGCTGTTCGTGCCCTTCGTCTCGGGCGCAGCCTACAACGGCGACATGGGCACCATGTCCTTCGGCTTCTCGGCGCAGTCCGACGAGGCGCGCCACATGACGCTGGGCCTCGAGTGCATCAAGTTCATGCTGGAGCAGGATCCGGCCAACGTGCCGATCGTGCAGCGCTGGATCGACAAGTGGACCTGGCGCGGCATGCGCGTGCTGATGCTGGTCGGCATGATGATGGACTACATGCTGCCCAAGCGCGTGATGAGCTGGAAGGAAGCGTGGGAGATCTATTTCGAGCAGAACGGCGGCGCTCTGTTCAAGGATCTCGCGCGCTACGGGATCCGCCCACCCAAATGCGCCGAACAGGCACTGATTGACAAGGAGCACATCACTCATCAGGCCTGGGCTGCGCTCTACAACTACGGCGCAGCGGCAGCCTTCCACACCTGGGTGCCGACGCCCGATGAAATGGACTGGCTCTCCGCCAAGTATCCGAACAGCTTTGACAAGTACTACCGTCCGCGCCTCGAGTTCTGGCGCGAGCAAGCCGCGCAGGGCAAGCGCTTCTACACCAACACCTTGCCGCTGCTCTGCCAAGTGTGCCAGGTGCCGATGTTCTTCACCGAACCCGACGACCCGACGAAGATCTGCTACCGGCACTCCGAGTACCGTGGCGACCAGTTCCACACCTGCTCGGATCACTGCAAGGCGATATTCGACAACGAGCCGGAAAAGTACATCCAGGCCTGGCTGCCGACGCATCAGGTCTACCAGGGACACTGCTTTCCGGAAGGTGCGGATCCCGGCGCGCCCGGCTTCGACCCGCTGACCGAAGTACTCAAGTACTACGAGCTCGGCTGGGGACGGGACAACCTGGACTTCGAAGGCTCCGAGGATCAGCGCAACTTCGCGGCGTGGCGCAATACGGCGAAGCGCAACGGTTGAGGCGGGCCGGCCCGGCTGGCCATCTTGCTTGGGCGTCGTCCCTGTCAGGCGTGGTTGCCCCGGGAAATCGCGGGAAACCGGTGGCAGTAGACGACTGGTCTAATAGCCTGTAAGCTTGCGTCCTCATGAACGCCCGAACCGACACGCGCCAGCACATCCTCGACACCGGCCATCGCCTGATCGCCGGCAAGGGGTTCTCGAGTGTCGGCCTGAACGAGATCCTCGGTTCTGCGGGCGTGCCGAAGGGTTCGTTCTATCACTACTTCGAATCGAAGGAACAGTACGGACAGGCCCTGCTCGAGGACTACTTTGCCCGCTATCTCGCCAGCATCGCTGCGCTGGTTGAAGCGGAAGGCGGTAGCGGCCGCGAGCGCCTCATGCAGTACTGGCAGCAGTGGCTGGATTCGCAGTGCGACACCTGTGCCGAATCGAAATGCCTCGTGGTCAAACTCAGTGCCGAGGTATCGGATCTCTCTGACGCCATGCGCCTGACC
>JAEUNL010000006.1 GCA_016791115.1 Rhodocyclaceae bacterium | reverse complement strand
CGGCTTGGAAACCTCGACCGCAGCGGGCGCCGCCTGCTCAAGCGAGACACCCGCCGTCGGCACGCGGAACCAGCCGAAGTGCCAGCCCGCCAGCGCCACGGCAACCAGCACGGCCAGTGTGATGCCGGCCGGCAGCAGCGTCCCCATCGACGAGCGTGCCACCGGCATCTCGCCGCGCGCGTTCGATACCGGCGCAAGTTCGATCTGGCGCGGATCGGCGTCGGCGACGATGGCACCCACCAGCGGTTCCGCATCGAGGCCCAGATGGCGCGCATAGTTGCGCACGAAACCGCGTGCGAAGGTCAGGCCACGCAACTGGTCGAAGGCGTCCGCCTCGATCGCCTCGATCTGGCGCGGCGCGAGCTTCAGCGCGTGCGCCACCTCCTCGACCGACAAGCCGCGTGCCACACGGGCACCGCGCAAGGCTGCGCCCGGGCTGAAACCCGCGCGCTCGTCATCCCCGACCTGGGGCATGGAATGATCGTTCACTCGTACTGCCCCTGCAGCAGCGATTTGTACTCGGCGGACTCCTTGAAGCGCCGGCGCAACTGGTTGGCGTAGCCCGATTCCGCCTCGCGATTGCCGAGCTTGCGCTCGATGCGCAGTGCGAGCCAGAGCGACTCCGCGTTCGGCTCGCCGCGGCTGATCACTTCGTCGATCAGGCGCTTGGCTTCGTCGAGCTTGTTCTGCTGGTAACTGACCATGCCGAGCAGATACACCGCCTGGGTATTCTGCGCATCGGCGATCACCGCACGGCGCAGGTTCTCCTCGGCCGTCTTCGGGTCGTTCATCCAGAGCGCACACATACCGGCATTGGTGTAGGGGTAGCTCGGATTGGGATAGAGCGGATCGCGCGCGGCGATCATCAGCCGCTCGATGCCTTCCTTGCCGCGATTCTGCGTGCACAGGAACAGGCCGTAGGCATTGTTGATCGCCGAATCCCTGGGCGCCAGGCGCACTGCCTGATCGAAATGCATCTGCGCCGTCGAGAATTCCTTCAGATACACATGCACCAGCGCCAGCACGTGATGCGCCGGCGCATACGTCGGGTCTGCCTCGAGCGCCTTGCGCGCCTCTTCGATCGCGATCTTGAACTGCGCATCGCCGTAGTAAGCGAACGCCAGGTCGGTACGCGCCTTGGCGCGCACGGCCGGCGCAGCCGGCTTGGGCAGCGGATCCTGCACCTGTTCGGGCACCTGCTGCTGGCGCACCACCTGGGGCTGGCAGGCCGCCAGCGCGGCCGAAACGGCAAGCACGAACAGCGATCGTTTCATCAATGCACCTGAGCAATGGGCACGACGCGCTGCGTGCGTCGTGTCTTGTCCTGCACCTGGCCGGCGAGCTGGCCACAGGCGGCATCGACGTCGTCGCCGCGCGTCTTGCGCACCGTGGTGACGACCTGCGCCTCCATCAGAATCTGCTGGAAGGCACGGATGCGCGCGTTGCTCGAGCGCCGGTAGGGCGAGCCGGGGAACGGATTGAACGGAATCAGGTTGAACTTGCACGACACGTCGCGCGTGGCGGCCAGCAGCTCGCGCGCGTGGGCGTCGCTGTCGTTCACGCCGTCGAGCATGACGTACTCGAAGGTGATGAAGTCGCGCGGCGCCTTGTCGAGGTAGCGGCGGCAGGCCGCCATCAGTTCGGCGATCGGATACTTGCGGTTGATCGGCACCAGTTGGTCGCGCAGGCGGTCATTCGGCGCGTGCAGCGACACCGCCAACGCCACCGGGCATTCGTCGCGCAGGCGGTCGATGCCCGGCACGATGCCCGAGGTCGACACCGTCACGCGGCGGCGCGACAGGCCGTAGGCATGGTCGTCGAGCATCAGGTTGAGCGCGGCGACCACGTTGTCGAAGTTCGCCAGCGGCTCGCCCATGCCCATCATCACGATGTTGCTGACGATGCGCTCTTCCGAATCGCCGACGCCGAAGTCGCCGAGCGCGTGCTTGGCA
>JAEUNL010000052.1 GCA_016791115.1 Rhodocyclaceae bacterium | reverse complement strand
TACGCCCGCGAAAGTAGGTCAGCGCCAGACTCCCCAAATACAAAGCCCCTGCAGCTATCCAGCTCCAGGGGCTTTGTGCTTTACATCCACCCACTTCAACACAACCCACCTCCTCACATCACTATGACGGAAACCGGGTTTCGAATCCTAATCGGCGAAACACCGCGCGGATTCCCCGCCAGACCTTCGGCAGAATCCAGATCATCAGCAGCAGGAAGATACCGAGCAGAACCAGGAAAAGCACCGGGTACGTGAACGCGGTGAAGAGACCGCCAAAAACCAGCGCGTCCTCGGAGAACGATGCCGCCCAATTCGACACTGGCTCGGGGGACGTGTTGATAACTGCGCGGCCCCCTGATTTGGTCAAATGTGTTCCAGCCGTAAGTGTGCCGCCCAGCAAGCCCGCCGCGAGCATGATGGCCGGATCTTGGCCTCCCAGCGAGTAAGCGGCAAGAAGCGCTCCCGCCGGGATCCGGATGAATGTGTGAAGGCCGTCCCAAAGCGAATCCAGCGCGGGAACCTTGTCTGCAAAAAACTCCACGACGAACATCAGCCCTGCAGCCCCGATCACGGCCCAATGCTGCAGCACGTGCAACGTCTCGGGAAGCTGGATATAGCCCAGTCGCCCGAACAATCCCGCGAGGAAGAGCACCGCATATAGCCGCAAGCCGCTCGCCCAAGCAAGGCCCGCCGCGATGGCAACAGAATCCACGATGTTCATGCGCCCATTGTAGAGCCCGTGTCCGGACGGCGCGCAAGTGCCGGAGGGGCGACGCCACAATCCGAAACCCCTCCTTGAAAGACCCGAGCCCCGGCCGGGACCGCATGCGGCGTCCTCGCAATCCCGTATCGTGATCGGAGCGCGGAAAGCTCGGTCCGGGGTGAGCGTTTCGCCGGTCACGCACGTGGCTTCCGCTCAACCGGCTCAACGCATCTCTTGGCGCGCCTCAACCTCGCGGGATGCAACCGCAGAGCAAAAGCGGCCTTGACTCGAGACGCACAGGAAACCCGGCTATAGGAGGCCGCAAAGCGTCTAAACGCTGTAATCTGCAGGCCGATTGGTGCAATGCATGAGCGGAACAAGTTCCTCGCCGGCACGCAACATGAGGGCATAGGATCAATTCATCGCCTCGCGGTATCAGGCGAGCGGCCTCGGGCCCCGTGAGCCGGCAATCACGGGGCACCAATCCCCTTTCTTTGTTACCGGCGTTTGGCGGTCCCGCGAGTGCCGCCGGTCGGCTTCGTACGCGCACGCAGAGCGGCACCAAACGCGCTTTGCGCCCAAGGCATCAGCGCGTGCGGAGATGCGAATGCATCGTCCGGCGCGCGATAGAAATTCAGCTGGGCCGGTTTGCCGGCACGAAGGTAGGTAAACGGCGACTCGCCGACTGATACAAAAAGTGCGCGATTCTCCTGGTCGGTCTTGAACCAGACCACGTCGTCGATCACGATCGCGAACATCAGTCCGTCGAGAAAGAGGCCATATCCGCCGAACATGCGACGCGCCACCACGCGGCCTAGCGGTTCGAGCAGCTCGACGACCCAGTCGACGAACTCCCTCGAAGTCGTCATGGTTGCCTGAAGGGGAATGCGACATCGGGCGTCATGCCCCCGATCATCGATGCAAGCGCGCGCGCCGAACCGCACCCGAGTGTCCAGCCGAGCGTTCCATGCCCCGTGTTGAACCACAGGTTGGGGTGCCGGGCACGCCCGATGATCGGCACGTTGGAGGGCGTCGCCGGACGCAGCCCCGCCCAGAAGGTGGGACTTGCCGTATCACCCAGATCGGGGAACAACTGTCGGGCGCGCGCGAGAATCGCCTCGCAACGAACCTGATTCACCTCGGTATCGAAGCCGTTCAACTCCGCCGTCCCGGCGATCCGTAGCCGGTTGCCGAGCCGCGAGCATACGATGCGACGGGATTCGTCGGTGATGCTGACGCGTGGTGCGATTGCGTCGTCCGCGAGGTCCAGCGTCACCGAATAGCCTTTCACCGGATAGATCGGCAGGCGTTCGCCGATCGCGTTGGCAAGCAGCGCGCTATAGCTGCCCAATGCAATGACGTACGCATCGGCATCCAGTTCGCCCCTGCGCTCGCTGCCCGTACGCAGGCGGACGCGCGCAACATTGCCGTTCTCCACCTCGAGGCCCTCTATCGTGTGATCGAAGCAGAAATGCACACCGGCAGAACGGCAGTGCTCAGCCAGTTGCATCACGAACTCGTGCGCGTCGCCGGTTTCGTCCTGCGGCGCATGGATTCCGCCATGCAGGGAATCGCCGCAGTTGGCGAGCGCGGGCTCGATCTCCACGCAGCGGGCCGCGGAGCAGGTCCGAGCCTCGATGCCATAGCTGCGCAACAGGCGTGCGCTATGCTCGGCCCGCAGCCAGTCGCTCTGCGTGAAAAAGGTTTGCAGGATTCCGCTCGACGAGCGCGTGTAGTCGATGCCTGATTCCTCGCGCAGTGTGCGCAGGCTGGCGAGGCTGTACATCGCCAGATTTGCGATTGCGTCGGTATTACGCCGCGTGCGCGCCGGCAGGCATTCGCGCAGGAATCCCAGCGCCCAGCGCCACTGTGCCGGATCCGCGCGTGGGCGAAACAGCAGCGGCGCGTCCTCCCGCCCCAGCCAGCGCAGTATCAGGCGCGGCGCCCACGGGTTGGCCCAAGGCTCGGGGTGGCTCACCGAGATCTGTGCGCCATTCGCGAAACTCGTCTCGAGGCCGGGCCCCGGCTGGCGATCGATCACCGTCACGTCGTGACCGTCGCGCGCCAGATACCACGCACTGGTGACGCCGCTGATGCCGGCGCCGAGAACCGCGATACGCATTGCAGAAAACCGAAGAGACTGACAGTCCGAAAGACGAGGATCGTCTCACAGATCGAGCAGTTCCGTGTCTTCGTGCATGTAAGCGGGCGTGCAGGCGCAAAGGATCTTCAGCGGAAGGTGTCCTGTGTTGCGCACGTTGTGCGGCGTACCCGGTGCGATCACCACGGTGTCGCCCCGCTCGAGGTCGAACACGCGCTCGCCCAGCCGCATCCGGCCGCGTCCTGCAGTCACATGGTAGATCTCCTCGGTTCTCCGATGCAGATGCAGGCGCGTTGCGGCACCCGGTTCGACGATGGCTTCCGCAAGGCTCTGCGAGCGTACTGCATGGTGGGCCGGGTGCATCAGTTCGCGGATCTCCGAGCCGTCCCGGGTTTCGAAGGGTGCGATCTGCGCGTATCGCGTGTGGCATGCCGGACGCTCGGACATGGCGGATGTGACGGATAATTGGAGTTTTTCCATGTTCCGGCTAACTGCCACGGAGTGCAAGATGCGCAAGATCACGCTGTCCCGCTACCTCATCGAACAACAGCATCAGGGCACCATCTCCGGTGACCTGCGTTTGCTCATCACACTCGTCTCGCGCGCTGTGCATGCCATCAGCGTCGCGGTCGGCAAGGGCGCGCTCGCCGGCGTGCTGGGCGAAGCCGGCTCGGACAATGTGCAGGGTGAAGCGCAGAAGAAGCTCGACGTCATCGCCAACGAGATCCTGCTCGAAGCCAACGAATGGGGCGGCCACCTTGCCGCGATGGCCTCCGAGGAAATGGACGATCCTCACGTGATCCCCAACCGCTACCCGCGCGGCGAGTACCTGCTGATGTTCGACCCGCTCGATGGCTCGAGCAACATCGACGTGAACATCTCGGTGGGCACCATCTTCTCCGTCCTGCAGTGCCCGGAGGGCGTCGTGGACATCGACGAAAAGGCCTTCCTGCAGCCGGGGACGCGGCAACTCGCTGCCGGCTATGCGGTGTATGGCGCCGCAACGCTCCTGGTGCTGACTCTCGGCAACGGCGTCAACACCTTCACGCTCGATCGCGAGAACGGCAACTTCGTGCTGACGCAGGCGAACATGCGCATCCCCGAGGATACGAAGGAATTCGCCATCAACGCCTCCAATATCCGCTGGTGGGAAGCGCCGGTCCGCCGTTACATCGACGAGGCCAATGCCGGCAAGAGCGGTCCGCGCGGGAAGGACTTCAACATGCGCTGGGTCGGTTCGATGGTCGCCGACGTGCACCGCATCCTCACCCGCGGCGGCGTGTTCCTCTACCCGAAGGACACCAAGGATTCCGACAAGCCGGGCAAGCTGCGACTGATGTACGAGGCCAACCCGATGGCCTTCATCGTCGAGCAGGCCGGCGGCGCCGCGTCGACCGGGCGCGAGCGCATCATGGAAATCGAGCCGACGGCACTGCACCAGCGGGTGCCGGTGATCCTCGGTTCCAGGAACGAAGTCGAGCGGCTGGTCGCATACCACGCCAGCTGAGGCGCGGATGCGGCGGCTGACGCAGAGCGGCAGCCGCCCCAGCCTCAGGATTTTTGCAGCAGCACCTGGTGCGGCGCCGGCACCGGCCAGCCCGCACTGCCGCCGACCTCCTGGATCGCGTTGTTGGTATCGAAGTAAACCTGCCAGTAATCCTTGTTGTGGCAAAACGGCCGCACGCCGATCAGCGTGCCCGCCGGATTGAACTCGAGGATCTCGACGCTCGGTTCGGGCAATTTCATGACGTTCGGAATCTGTGCCACGCGTGCCTTCAGGCGCAAGATTGCCTCCTTCGGGTCAACCGCATGCGCGATCTGCGCCTTCAGCTCGACGCGACGATAGTCGTTGTGCGAGTAATTCACGATGTTGTCGCTGAACAGCTTGTTGTTGCCGACCGTCACGCGCACGTTGTCCGGCGTGTCGATGGTGGTGGCAAAAAGACCGATCTCGCGTACGTCGCCAGTTACGCCGCCTGCGGTGATCATGTCTCCTACCTTGAAGGGCCGCAGGATGATCAGGAAAGCCCCCGCCGCGAAATTGGCGAGCAGACCGCTCCAGGCTGCGCCGATGGCGATGCCGGCGGCAGCCAGCAGCGCGGCGAAGCTCGTCGTCTCGATGCCGAATACCGACAGAATCGCGATCACCAGCACGATGCGCAGGATCACCTTGATGGTCGACTCGATGTAGCGGATCAGCGTCGGCTCGACCTTCTGGCGCGTCATGCCGCGGTTCGACAGGCTGCCGATCAGGTTGATGATCCAGCCGCCGATGATCCACATCACCAGGGCGCCGAGCAGCTTCCAGGCGAGCGGAATCAGATAGGTGGTCAGGAATGCGCTGAAATCGAAAGCGATATCCGGCATGGCGTTGCTCCTCAGGGCAGGAAGGGAAAGCGGGCAAAGACAGGTGTGTCGCGCACCTTGGGCGCGCAACGTGACGACAGTATGAAGTGATCCTGCCCCCGGTGTCGGCCCGCAAGTGAGGAATTGTTTCGATCGTGTGCGGCGGGAATGAACCCCAGGCGCGTACCGTCAATGCCGCAAGCCAGCCCGTGACGATCCGGTTCAGGCCGGAGTTCAGATCGCCTGTATGCACATCTTGATGCCGTCGCATGCGGCCCGCATCGCATCGACGAAGCTGGCCGGGCCGGCAACGAACACCTCGCAGGCGCGCATTTCGATCCCGCTCGATGCCAGCGCGGCGAGCAACGGTGCGGCCGCCGCTGCCCCGTCGCCCGCCTCGAGCGGCAGGTAGCGGAAATCGTCCAGCGCCGCGGCCCAGGCACGGCACTGGTTGTCGAGGTAGTGCCCGCCGCGTGCCGCGGTCCACGCCAGCGCGATCGATTCGCAGGTCTCGGCCGCCATCGCGTGCTCGATCAGGCTCTTCACCGGCGCGAAACCGTTGGCTGCGGCGATGAACAGGAGCGGGCGCTCGGTATCCTGCCCGATGACGAAATCGCCCCACGGCCCGCGCACCCCGACGTCGTCACCGCTGCCGATGGCGCCGGCGAACAGCCGCTGCGCGAATGCGTCCGACTCGTCGCGGCGGATGTGGAACAGCAGATTGCGATCGTCGCACGGGCAACTCGCAATCGGATACTCGCCACTGAAATCGTGGGACACGCCAGCCGCGCCGAGCGTGACGCCCTGGCCGGCGAGAAAGCGCAAGCGGTTGCTGCGCGGCGTCTGCAGGTGCAGCAGCATCACGTCGTCCGCAAGCGGCGTTGCCGCGCGTACGCGGGCGACGATCTCCTGCTCGGGAATGTCCGCTGCGCCACGCGCCTCGAGCGCCTCCAGCGTGACATCGCTGATTGCGGTGTGCGCGCACATCAGCGTGTAACCTTGCTGCCGCTCCGATTCCGACAGCATGTAGTCGCTGTTGCGCACCCGGCGCACTTCGCCGGCGACCACGCGCGCCTTGCACAGACCGCAGTTGCCGTTGCCGCAGCCGTAGCCGGGCGACACGCCGGCCTTCAGCGCAGCTTCCAGCAGCGTGTCGTTGCCCTCGACGAGGAACTCGCGGCCAGAGGGACGCAGTGTGACGCGGGCCGCTATTGCACGCAGCATGTCGTCCATCATGGCAAAGGTGTCCTGTTCCGATTGACTGCCGAGAATGACGGCGAGCTCGTGATCGAGTCGCGCTGCGAGCGCATCGAGCGCGCCGTCCGGCTGGTGCTTGCACATCTCGCCGATGTCGCCGCGCAGCGTGTCGACCAGCTGGTGGTAACGCGAGAGATGGCGGCGCAGTTCGGCGATCTCCTGCCCTTGCGCGAACAGCCGTTGCGCAAGCACTTCCTGGCTAGGCAGCATGCGTTCGCGCACGCGGCGGCCGAAGGCCTCGTCGCGCACGCGGACGATCCGTTCGAAAGCGCCCGATTCGTCGATCTCGCGTTCGACCTCGCAGCCGGGAAAGGCGCGGCACAGATCTTCGGTCGACACCATGCCGTCGAACGACGGCAGCTCGCCCTCGCGAATCTTCTTCTGCAATGCGCCGCGCGTCATGCCGCTCAGGTGTGCGGCGCGCGACAGCGTGATCAGGCGCGTCATGGCACCTCCACGAGATGTCGCAGCTTAGCCGGACGTAGCCGCGGTGCGCTATTACGCCGATGGGTGATGCCCGGAGATCACTTCTCGCGGGGCCAATTGCTGCCGGCCTGCAGGGCGCGTGGACAGGGCGTCGCGGGGAGGCATGCCTTGGGAGCTCCATTCCATGAGGGTTCTGGCAATGCCTGCCTGAAGGCCGTTGCGCCATGCGCCTTGGCGGGGGGCAAGCGGCGGTCACGCAGCGTCGTATTCGCTCTTGACGATGCGCCACGCCGACTCGGCATTGTCGCGCACCGCTTCGTAACCGCGTGGAATGTGGGCGAAGCGGCGCAGGTCGGGAAAGCGCGCGTGCAGGCACTCGAGCCCGACCAGCATGCCGTCTGCAGGATCGTCGGTGGTGTCGCACAACACCTGCCAGGCACCGTCGTCGTCGTGCAGGATCACAAGCACCGGGTACCCTTCGTGCATCACCTGCCGCGTGGTGATGCAGCCGGTTTCAGGCGGCACGTCGTAGGGCCAGCCGTCGTCACGCATCGGTTTCAGGTTCCGGCGCTGCAGGCAGCGGCGAGTGCCGTGCCTTGAGTGCGGCATAGCATTCGCGGCACACGACCTTCATGTCGTTGAAGCGCCTGAATGCTTCAGTCAGGCCGTCTTCCTGCAGGAAGGTGGCTTCGCATGCGTCGCACCACGCCTGCAGGTCGTCCGGGTCGGCGCTGTTCTCGACGAAGCCGACGACGCGATCCGATGTCTGCAGCATGTGGCAGCACACCACGGCCGCGATGCTGCGACCGTGGGTGTCGCAGTCGATCCTCGGCGGCGGGTCAGTCGGCTGCATTGTGTGGGGCATAGCGTGCCACGAGATCGGCGAGCGCCCGGCTGTCCGTGTCGCCCCGGGCCGCCAGCCCGGCGATCACCCCGGTACGGTTTGCCGCCGGCTGGTTCTGGCTGACTTTCCACTTGCCGCTCAACTGCACGATCGGTATCTCGATGCCGACGATGGCGCGCAGCAGGCCATCGACATAGTCGCGCGGCGCATCGTCCACCGACCAGGGATCGGCGCGGTCCGACTCCTGTTGCGCAGTCAGCTCGCACAGCATCTCGCGCAGCCAGACTGGATCGTCGACCGCACGCATCGGGCCGCGCGCCTGCACTTCAACATAGTTCCAGGTCGGCACCACCTTGCCCGTCTCGCGCTTGGTCGCATACCACGACGGCGTCACGTACGCCTGCGGGCCGTGGAACACCGCGAGTGCATGCACCGACGCATCGAAGTCGCGCCAGAACGGGTTCGAGTGGGCCACATGCCCCACCAGTGCGCCAAATGCCGACCCATCATGTCGCAGCCGCAGCGGGACCGAATTCGCCTCCAGGCCGCGCGGCGACAGCGTCACCAGCGTGGCGAGCGGGCGCGCCACGATCAACGCGTGCAGAACCCCGGTGCGGGTTTCTTCGAAGTGGCGCGGCAGGTACATAAGTTGCTGATCAAGAGAATGTTAACGGCATGGTGCTAGGGTGGATCTGCGATGATCGACAAGAAGTGTCGCGTTTCTCCTGGATCCGTCGCGTTGCCGGCCGGCATTGCCGCAGGCGCAGCGCCGGATCGGAACCGATTTCGGGATGCCGTTTTCGCAAGAATGATAATCAGCCGACGAAAAAAGGGGGGTTCATGTTCAGCACTCAGCCGGATGCACGTGGAGAAAAACGCGCGTCATGCGCAGCAATCGATCGCCGAACCGGTGCGCGAGCCGGTTTCCTGATGCGCGTTTTCGATGCCGGCATCCTTCTCGTTCTTGGTGCCGTGCTGATGGCGTTGCAGGCATTCTCGTCCGGCAGTGCCGTCGCGGCAACCACCACGCTCCCCGTGCAATGGAGCGCCGGCGGCCTGTCCGCCGGCAACGCCAGCGCGGGTCAGGCCGCACGGGTTGCCGCCGATGCTGCCGGCAATCTTGCCGTGGTGTCCGGGCCGGCCTTCGCGCGCAGCCTGGCCGTGACCTCCTACACCTCGGCTGGCGTGCGGCGCTGGCAGCAATCGGTCAGCCCGGTATCCGGCACGTTTGCCGGTAGCTGGATCGCGGCCGCGCCGAACGGCGACTTCGCCGCGGTCGGCGTGAACGTCGATGCGCAGGGCAATCCGTTCGGCGTCACCATGGTTCGCTACTCGACCGACGGCAACCTGCTGTGGCGCAAGGATCTGACCACCGGGTGGCGGCCCTCCGTGGCACGCCTGCTGGCTGACCGGGCCGGCAACACCTATCTGGCGATGAATTCGATCGGCGACGGCCAGGACATCCAGCTCATCAAGTTCAATCCTGCCGGCGGGGTGGTCTGGTCGCAGGGCATCTCGATCGGCTTTCTCACGCAGGATTTCGCATCGTCGCTCGCCTTCAGTCCGGACGGCAACGATGTCGTGCTGACCGGCTCGGTCACCGGCACCTGGATCACCGCCCTGTTCGATGCGGCAACCGGTACGCGCAAATGGATCGTCAGCGCCGGCGAAGGTACCGGCGCCAGCGACGTCGTCGTGGACGCGACTCGCGTGTATGTGACCGGCCGCGGTACCGTCGGCACCAACGGGTACCTCACCGTGGTCGCCTACGACCGCGCAAGCGGCGCACGGCTGTGGCGCACCGACGCCAACCCGCCCACCGGTAGTGCGAGCGGCGGGCGCATCGCGCTTGCGCCGGACGGCAGCCTGGTCGTTGCGGGCCAGACTTCGGCCGGCGGCTACTTCGACTGGTGGATCGTCGCGCTCAGCAGCAACGGCGCCGTCAAGTGGCAGGCGCGGCGCGACGCCGCGGTGGCAGGAGACGAACTTCCCGCCAGCGTGTTCGTCCGAACCGACGGCACCGTGGTCGTATCCGGCACCAGCGGCCCGGTCGTGCGGGATGTTCTCGGCAACGCCTTCATGCAGGGCGTGACGGTGGGATACGATTCAGCCGGCGTACCCAAGTGGGAGGCATTCGCGAAGCTACCGATCGCCTGGGCCACGCCGCTGCCCAACGGCAACTTCTGCGCGGTCGGCGGCTACGACGCCCTGATCACCTGCTGGCAAATCCCGGCGCCGGCAAACTACCAGCCGGTTCTGACTGCCACACCCGTCGCCGGCATGGCGCCGCTTACGGTCAACTTCAACCGCTCGGTCACCAGCGACCCGAACGGCCCCATCATCAGTTACGTGATGTTGAACTACGGCGACGGCAGCCCCGGCGTCTCCGGCACCGTCGATTTCGGCGACGGCACGCATGGTTACACGCTCAACCAGAACTCGAGCCACACCTACATGCTGCCCGGTGTCTACAGCGCGAGCATGACCGTGTTCTACACGGACAATACCAGCGTCGCCACCACATCCATCATCAACGTCAGCCCGAACGTCACGCCCCCGCAGCCGCCGCTGATCAGCGCATCGCCCTCCAGCGGCACCGCCCCGCTGCCGGTCACCTTCACCAGCTCCGCAACTGCGGGCAGCGGCCCGTTGCTGAATTCCTACTCGGTGAATTACGGCGACGGTACCAGCAGCCTCTTCATTCTCAACGCCGGTGACGGCGCCACGTCGTTCAACAACACCTCCAGCCATACCTACACCGTTCCCGGCACCTACACCGTGACGCTGGCGGTCACCTATGCAAACGGCAGCAGCGCGAGTGGCACGACAACGGTGGTGGTCAATCCGGTCGTCGTTACGCCGATACTGCGAAGCAATGCCATCAATCTCTCGGCAACCCTGCAGCGCAGTCGGGTCAGCGTGATCGGTGATGTGGTCGTCCGCAACGGCGGCGGCGCTGCAGTATCCGGAGCCGTGGTGTCGGCGACCTGGACGCGGCCCGGCGGTACCACGGTGACGCAGAGCGCGACGTCGGGTACCAACGGTGTTGCACGGTTCGGCACCAGCGGCAGCCGTGGTACTTATTCGCTCCGCATGAACAGCATCACCAAATCCGGCTACAGTTTCGATGCTGCCAGCAGCGTGCTGAGCAATAGCATCACGAGATGACGTCCGATGGGCGGATCGCGTTCGCCGCCTTGCGTCGATGAAGACACATCCAATAAAA
This sequence comes from Rhodocyclaceae bacterium, assembly GCA_016791115.1. GTDB lineage: Bacteria > Pseudomonadota > Gammaproteobacteria > Burkholderiales > Rhodocyclaceae > Methylophosphatis. Next base: position 5,575 of record JAEUNL010000052.1, on the reverse strand, counting down.
GGGGAAGTTCGTGAACAGTTATTCGGACGGTAGCACCGTTTCCGGCTGGCGCGGTTTCGTCATCGCGGGCGTACTTGCAGCGAGTTGTGCTGCGGCGCAGGCGCATGCCGAGGTGCTGCTCGACACTTTCGGGCCGGGTAACTCGACCATCGGGTTGAATCTGGGCGTTTTCAACAACGGGCAGGGCGGGTATTTCTCGCAAGCGGTGGCGTTCTCGACCCCATCGACCGTCACGGTGGACGCCATCCTTGCAGCCATCAAGGGAACGGGGTCGGCCAACTTCGGCATCATGGGCGATGCAGCCGGCCTGCCGTCGAACAGCTTCCTCTACAGCGTGGTGCTGAACGATCCGGTCGCGAATGTCTCGCTGACAGGCCTGGGTTGGACGCTCGGCGCCGGCACATACTGGCTTGCGGCGGTTGCCAACCCCGGGTTCAGCGGCGGGTGGGACACGGCTTTGCGTCCCGGCCGACCTGCCACCGATGCCGCCTTCGATATTCCCGGCTGGAGCCTGTCCACCGTCAATCCCGCGGCGCGCATCACCACTGCCGTGCCCGAGCCCGAAACCTACACCATGCTTCTTGCCGGCCTGGGGCTGCTGGGATTCTTGGCACGCCGTCGCAATCGCACGGCTGTCTGACCGAACGACAAAGCATCTGCGATCGGACCGAAAGAGGCCTCGGCCCGCGTTTCCCTCATCTCGAATCTGATTCCGTCACCGGCCGGGCCGGCAACGTCGCGCAGCGGGCGTCATCGTCCGTTGCGGCACCAGTCCGCGGCAGACCGCATCGCGCGGCATTGTGCGAGGTAGCCGCTGGCGCCGGCTGCTTCGAACACCGCCTCGGCAGCGGCAAGCTCCAACGCCGCTGACGCGTGCTCCCCACGCAAGGCAAGCGTCTGCGCCAGGCGCATGTTCAGCAGCGCAGCGTCCAATACGGCGCGCTTGTGCCTCAGGATGTCCATCGCACGGGCGAACAGGCGCAGCGCATCGTCCTGTTGGCCGGTTGCCCACAGCAATTCGGCGCGGGCACGCGCCACCTGACCGGCAACGGCGCCGGCTTGCCACAGTCCGGGTGCGCGGTCGAGCGCATCGAGCAGCGTCCGGGCTTCGTCGACCTGACCGGCCAAGCCGGCAATCTGCGCCGCATGGGCAAGGTAGCGGCCCTTGCGCTCGCCCGCCATCCAGTTGGTCAGCGAGGCAGCGCGCTTGAGGCCCCGTACTGCCTCGTCGCTGCGGCCCCGCTGATGCAGCAAGGTCGCGTAACCGGGATAGGGATCCCAGCCGTGCCGGTAGGCATGCACGTAGCTGCGCTCTGCTTCATCGTCCTCTCCGCGCGCAAGATGCACGTCTCCCATCAGACGGTAGGCGTCGCCAAGCGCCCAGGGCGCACCGGCACGGATGATCGGATCGGCACGGGCGATGGCGTCGCGCGCCAGTTCCAACTGGCCTGACACAGCGAAGACCTCGGCACGGTGAATCAGGCAGGCGCCGGCAAAGGTGTCGATGCTGCAGCGCTCGCACCAGCGTGTGAAGCTCTCCGTCCATTGTTCGGCGCGCTGCCAGTCTTCGCTGTTGCAGCAACTGGAAATCACGCCGCAGTAGACGATGCCGCCGACGAGCGGCGATACGTTGCCGGCCAGTACCGACGCCGCGGCCTCGTTCTGCAGTTCCATTCCGGCAGCCGCGTCGCCGCTGGCCTGCAGGCCGATGCCCCAGATCAGCAGGCCCATGGTTTCGATGTCCGCGTTCTGCAGCGCACGGCCGATGTCGCGCGCCTCGATCGCGTTTCGAATCGCCTCGGGCAAGTCGCCGTTGTAGAGATGCAGCCGGGCGCTCATCCAGGCGAGAAAGCCGTGCACATCACCGCGCGGCACGCCGCCGAGCAGACGCGTCGCGCGACGCAGGCAGCCTTGGGTCACCGCCACGTCGAGCGATTCGAGCTGGATGCGCGCAAGGCTGATCGTCACCCGGGCGGCTGGCGCCGGCTCGCCCCGGGTCGAATAGGCGATGGCGGCCCTCTCCAGCGGCGGTGCGGCGCCAGCCAGATCGCCTGCGCACTGTGCGGCAGTGGCCCAGTGCTCGAGCAATTCCGCCGTGAGCGGCGAGGCACGATCCGCGCTGGCAAATGCGTCCATTGCCGCTCTCCAGCGGCCGGAGGCGAAAAGGCTTTCCGCCTGCGCGCACGCGTCCTCCTTGCGCTCACCGGCATCGGCGGGCTGCAGATCCTCGACACGGAAACGGTAACCACGCCGTGCATAGTTGCGGATCGCTTCGCCCAGCCCGCCCTGTTGCAGGGCGGCGCGCGCCAGACTGGCGGCCCGTTGCAGGGAACTCTCGGTGACGACCACGCCGGGCCACAGGGCGTCGAGGAGCTCTTCCTTGCTCACCACCCGATCCCGGTGCTCGACCAGATATAGAAGCAAGTCGAACACGCGCGGCTGCAGTGGAATCTCGCGGCCCTCCAGTCGCAGGACACGCCCCTCTCCGTCGAGTTCGAAAGCTGCAAAGCGATGAATGTCTGCAGTCATTTGCGGGGCGGGCCGACGTCCGGCCGGAAGGGCATAACCCATGATAAGAACTAAATCAGATAACGGAAAGGACTTGCGAGCCGCCACGGTGCATCCTGCAATCGTCCAACGCCCGCAGGCAATCGAGGTCGCGGACGGCAAGCGCCGCCGGCGCGAGCCCTTCAACCCCAATCAAGGAGTCGATCATGAAGACATTTGTCATTCGCCGCAAAAGCAACTGGCAGGATGCAGCCGCACTGGGCATTACCGCCGGCGTGTCGGCGCGGGTGGGCAACGAAGAAATGCCCGACAAGGTGCGCTGGATTCGTTCCTACGTCGTCAATGAGCCCGATGGCCGTCTCGGCACCGTCTGTGTCTACCAGGCCACCGACGCCGCAGCGCTGCGCGAGCACGCCCGCCGCGTCGGCATGAGCGCAGACGAGATCACACCCGTCGCGGACACGGTGATCGTGCGCGACGATCCGGTTGCCCGCGAAGAGACGTTCGCATAGACGATCGAACGCGAGGCAGGTCCGGCGCAGGTCGTGATTTGCGTGAACGAGCGGTGCGGCCGGGCCTTGGCCCGGCCGCGACGCTTCCCAGCGCTGGTACGCATCGTCCGTGGCAGCCTGCAGGCAGCGATTCGATTCGCGGCGGCAGCACGACGGGGCATCGGGCAGGTGGTCGGGATGGCCTGCGACGGCCGGCGCCGCGCTGGCACGAAAACGAATCGTGCCCGAAACGCCGGTCGCCCGAAATCCGACCGGTCCACCTCAGTACTCGGGTGCTCCATGTGCGCTGAAGTCGGCACGTCGCGCGGAGCCGTCAGTGCGGGCGAATCAGCTCGGGCATCAGCGCCGCGAACACCGCCAGCACGGCGGCGAGTGCGGCCCAGACGATCATCGCCCAACCGCGCCACTGCACGCTGCGCCCGGTAACCACCGGCGTATCGCGCAGCACGAACGCGCCCGGCAGCGGCCACCGGCCCGCGTGCAGCACCTGCCTGCCGGTGCGGAACACATATGCCGCCGCGGCGAAAACTCCCAGCGCCAGTCCGCCGAACACCACGCGCAGCCGGAACAGCAGTTCCGCCTCGCCTTTGACTGAAAGCCAAACGCGCAGCCAGGGAAAAAACCAGAACTCTGCCGCCGTCACGACAGCGGCGGCGATGCCGAACCAGAGCGTGAGACGGGCGATGCGTTGTCTGAGGGGAGGCGCGTGGAGGAATTGCTTGGACATGAGGCGAGGATTCCGCGCTTGGCCGGTCACATCTTCCAATGGATTGCGCCGTGCTGATCCGATCTACGCGAGCTGTATGGCGGGAAGAGCTTTACATAAGGCGCCGCGAAGGGGGCCGGATGAAAATACGCGGAAGCATGGCGCCACTTCGCTCGGCCACCATGGACGCACGAAAGACATCGGATCGCGCCCGCCATCAGACCAGGTCGAGGACTCTTTCCGGCGGGCGGCCAATGACAGCCCGGTTGCCGACAAGGAATATCGGCCGTTCGATCAGTATCGGGTGTTCGACCATGGCGGCGATCCATTCGGCATCGCCAAGCGTTCTGCCGGCGTACTTTTCCTTGAAGATCGCTTCGCCCTTGCGCAGCAACTGCTCGGCCTTCATGCCGAGCTTGTTCAGGATGGCCTTGAGTTGCGCTTCGCTGGGCGGGGTCTTCAGATACTCGACGATCTCGACGTCGACGCCGGCATCCTGCAATAGCCTGAGCGCGTCGCGGCTCTTGCCGCAGCGCGGGTTGTGTAACAACAGCGGGGTGTCTTTCGGCATGCCTGCCCTCCAGTGCAAATCGCACCCAGGAGTCTAGCGGATGCCGTGTTCATGGCGAAGCCCGCCGCCGGCCGGCACGCCGCAGGTTGGGCGATGGCGGGTGCGGCGGACGGCGCCTGCTACTGCTTGCCTTGCGGTGCGGCGGCGCCCGACTTGCCTGGGCGGCACCAGATCTCGTTCCAGCGGCTCGGGTTGCGCGTCTTGCAGGCGAAGACGAAGCCGTCCTTGGCGTGCTTCTGCTTGCAGGCGTCGGGCTTGCCGAAGTCGGTCCGGCAGTTATCCGCTTCGTCGCCCGGTGCGCAGCGCTTTTCGGCCGAGCATTCCTCGACATAGGCGGGCGGTGCTGCGCTGGGGGCCACGTCTGCGGCGAAGGTTCCGGTGGCCGGCACGAGGGCGAGCAGCAGCAGGGCAGGCGTCAGCATCGACCGGCGGCAGTGGTTGGCGAATTTCATGGTCGGTGATCCTTGTCTCGGGTTGATCGAAATCGCGCGTCGGCGGTTTGCCGATGACATGCGGCAAGCCGGCGCCCGCTGGCGCCGACGGACGCAACAGGCGCACAGACTGCCCGGCCGCGCGCTGCCGCGCAAGATGTGGGGCGGCAGCGACAGGTTCGCCGGGCTTGGCGGGCTGCAGGGCGCGCGAAATGGTGCGTGCGGGCCTGGCATTGCCACGAGGCGCATGCGCTGGCGCACCCAGGGCATGTGCCCCGCAGAACGCCAATCCACACGGGTTCCGGAGCAGGGGGCAGTCGCTCGCGTCGGGGCGGCTGCCAGGCGCTAGCCCATGCCGCGCGCGGCGAGGAACTCGGCCATCACTTTCGCCGTGTGCGATTCCGCCGGCTGCGCCGCGAAGTCTTCCGGCGTGCCTTGCAGCACGATGTTGCCGCCTGCATCGCCGCCTTCCGGCCCCATGTCGATGATCCAGTCGGCTTCGGCGATGACATCGAGATTGTGCTCGATCAGCAGCACCGAGTTGCCGGCATCGACCAGGCGGTGCAGCACGCGGATCAGCTTTTCGACATCGGCCATGTGCAGGCCGACCGTGGGTTCGTCGAGCACGTAGAAGGTGTGCTGCTTGGCCCCGACGCGGCCCGGGCGGTTGGCCGCGTCGGCGCCTTCGGCGCGCACCTTGGAGAGTTCGGTCACCAGCTTGATGCGCTGCGCCTCGCCGCCGGAGAGCGTCGGACTCTGCTGGCCGAGCGTGAGATAGCCGAGGCCGACGTCCTGCAGCAGGCGCAGCGCGTGGTGGATCGAGCGATGCGCGGCGAAGAATTCCACC
>JAEUNL010000037.1 GCA_016791115.1 Rhodocyclaceae bacterium | reverse complement strand
CGGGCGATTGCCAACGGCTGCGACTACGGTTTCACCAAGCTGATCTTCGACGAAGAGACCCATCGGCTCGTCGGCGCCGGCATCGTCGGACCCAACGCCGGCGACATGATCGGCGAGGCCGCCCTGGCCATCGAGATGGGCTGCGACCCGGTCGACATTGGCAAGACCATCCATCCACACCCGACGCTCGGCGAATCCATCGGTATGGCCGCAGAAGTGTTCGAGGGCGTGTGCACCGACCTGCCGCCGATGCGGAAGAAGTAACCCCGGCACATTTCACGCGAAAAGGGCGCCACCGGCGCCCTTTTCGCATCCGGGTTCAATTGCAAGCTTCAGCGGAAGAATTGCCCCGCCAGCGCGGCCAGTCCGTCGAGCGAGTTGTGCTGCTCGGTGACCTGCCCGTTCGGCGTGAGCTGGTCGATGATCTGCGGCAGTACGCTGGCGAGCGCGCCCGATGCGTCGTTCGGCGACATGCCGAGCTGGCTTGCAATGTTGCCGAGGGTACCGGACCCCAGCGCGGCGCCGATCTGGCCGGCGTCGATCGGCAGATTCTGCCCTGTGCTGACCCAGGAGGCCGCCTGCTCGCCGAGCCCGGCCTGCTGGAACTGCTGCAGCAAACCGCCGAGCCCACCCTGCTGGTTCTGGATCAGACCCATCACGATCTGTATCAGTTGCGCCGCACCCTGGCCGCCCGATCCGGCTGCCCCGCCCTGCGCGCCACCGCCAAGCACGCTGCCCAGCACCTGCCCCGCCAATCCATCCAGCAATCCCATTTCGCTCTCCTCGAAGGGTTTCGATACGCGACGATTATTCGCCTGGTTTGCCTGCTCGGCAATCGGCGTGCAACGGGATCGCGAAGGGCACGGGTTACAATTGGTGTCGAAGTCTGCCAACCCAGAATGCGATCACCATGACCCAGGATGAACTGAAGCAGGCCGTCGCGCGCGCGGCCATCAAGTACGTGCCGGCCGGCAGCATCATCGGCGTCGGCACCGGCTCGACAGCCAATTTCTTCATCGACGAACTCGGCGCGGCCACGGGGCTGATCCGCGGCGCGGTCGCGAGTTCCGAGGCGACGGCGGCGCGGCTGCGCAAGCACGGCATCGCCGTGATGGATCTCAATGAAGTAGACACGCTGCCGGTCTATGTCGACGGCGCGGACGAGATCGATGCCGGTCTGTCGATGATCAAGGGCGGCGGCGGCGCACTGACACGCGAGAAAATCGTCGCCGCAGTGGCAAGGACCTTCGTCTGTATCGCCGACGCCTCGAAGCGCGTCGCGCTGCTCGGGCGCTTTCCGCTGCCGATCGAAGTCATCCCGATGGCGCGCGCGTACGTTGAACGTCAGGTGCGCGCCATGGGTTACGAACCGCGATTGCGCACCGGCTTCACCACCGACAACGGCAACGTGATCCTCGACGTGCATGGCATGCAGATCGAGAATCCGGGTGAACTCGAAAGGCGGCTCAACGACATCGTTGGGGTCGTCACCAACGGCCTGTTCGCACGGCGCGGCGCCGATGTGGCGCTGATCGGCGGCCCCGAGGGTGTCATCGAATTGAAACGACCGCAATAAAACTGTCACCTTCGGCTGCTAGCCTGCATGGCTGTAGCCGGAGGAACCTAGGAATGGAAATGCCCGAACACACCTCGAAGCAGTTCGACGCCGAACTGGAGAACATCCGCACCAAGGTGCTGCAAATGGGCGGGCTGGTCGAGCAGCAGATCGCCAAGGCGATGGAGGGGCTCGCCTCGGGCGAAATGTTCGTCATCGATCAGGTGATCGCCAACGACAATCGCGTGAACCTTCTCGAAGTCGAACTCGACGAGGCGTGCAGCCAGATCATCGCGAAGCGCCAGCCCGCGGCCAGCGACTTGCGCACCGTGATGGCCGTGATCAAGACCATCACAGACTTGGAACGCATCGGCGACGAGGCAAAGAAGATTGCCAAGATGGCCAAGCGCATCCACGAAGCCGAGGCCGGTTTCGTGCCGCGCATCGAGTTGCGCCACGTGGCCGGACTCGCCGCCGACATGCTGCACAAGGCGCTCGACGCCTTCGCGCGACTCGACGTCCAGGCAGCGGCATCGGTGGTGCGGGAAGACTCCGAGGTGGACCGCGAGTTCAAGTCCATCATGCGCCAGCTCATCACCTTCATGATGGAAGACCCGCGCACGATCTCGCGATCGCTCGAAATCCTGTTCATCGCCAAGTCGATCGAACGCATCGGGGACCATTCGAAGAACATGTCCGAGTACGTGGTCTACCTGGTCAAGGGCCGCGACGTGCGCCACACCAGCCTGGAAGAGATCGAGCGCGAGGTCTCGTCGGGCTGACGCCCTGGACCACGATGCACAACGGGGCGCCGCAGCGCCCCGTTTGCGTTTACCCGTTTGCGCTCACGCCGGCGGTGGCACGTAGCCCTGGATGCCGTCGGCACCGTCGCCGAAGAAATGCTTTTCCATCTGCTCGGCAAGGTATTTGCGGGCGCGGGCGTCGGCGAGGTTGAGGCGGTTCTCATTCACCAGCATGGTCTGGTGGCGGATCCATTGCTGCCAAGCCTCTTTCGAGACGTTCTCGAATATCCGCTTACCGAGCTCGCCCGGATAGGTGGGGAAATCGAGCCCTTCGGCTTCACGCCCGAGTTTGACGCATTTGACCATGCGAGCCATCTGAATTCTCCTGCAACGAAGTTCGAAGCCGCGGACGCTCCGCGACGCATGGCTCCATTTTAGCGGAACTCGCGCCGCCGTCGCGCTCACGACGCACGCGAGGTGCCGCGATAGATGCGCCAGTGGTTCTTGCCGGCGCTCTTGGCCTGGTACATCGCGCTATCAGCGTGAGTGACCAGTTGCTCGCCGTTCTCGGCATGCTGCGGAAAGATCGCAATGCCGAGGCTCGCGGTGATTCGCGACACGCGATCACCGCCGAAGGTGAAGCGCAACTCGGCGACCGCGGCCGCGACGCGGCGCGCGAGGCCGATCATCTCGAACTCGGAAGTGTCCTGCGCGAGCATCGCAAATTCGTCGCCGCCGAGGCGAAAGAACATTTCGCTGCGCCGGACGATGCTGCCCAGTTCCCGCGCAATCCTGACCAGCACCTGATCGCCGGCGTGGTGTCCATGGTTGTCGTTGATCGGCTTGAATCCGTCGAGGTCCAGCACCAGAACCCCGAGCTCGGCGCGACGCCGCGTCGCATCGGCCACCATCCGGTCGAGCTCCTCGTGGAAGCGCCGGCGGTTGTACAGGCCGGTCAGCGGATCGCGTTCGGCAAGGTGCGTCAGTTGCTCGGCGACGCGGTTGCGCTCGGTGACGTCCTCGAATAGCCAGACGCGGCCGATATACATGATCGGCGACGGACCGGACACCACCGCCGACGCGTCCGCGAGCGTGCGTCCGTCCCTCAGCGCGAACTCGAACGGACGCGTTACCTCGCGCGACTTGACCACCGCGTCGACGTGGAGCCGGAAGGCGCCGGCATCGATCAGGCGCCCGTCCATGCGCTCCATCAGCACGGCATCGCGCATGCCGTCGAAATCATCCGTTTCGGCAAACCCCCATACGCGCCTGAAGGCGCGATTGGTGTAGACGACCCGCCGGTCGCGACCGACGAAGAGGATGCCGATCTGCAGCACATCGAGCAGCGCGGCGAGCCGGAAGCGCTCTTCCTCGCTGCGCTTCAGGTAGTACTCCTTGAGCGACTGCTCGCGCCGCAACTCGACGACCGTGTCGAGGAGCCTGATCTCCGCCTGCTTGCGAGACGATATGTCGTCGCCCGATACGCGCAAGCCAAGATGCTCGCCGTCAGGGCCGAAGATCGGCTGCCAGTTCAGCCCTGCCCAAATGGTCGAGCCGTCCTTGCACTGGATGCGAGCCTCGAAATTCGGCGTCGGCTTGCCCTGCATTGCGAGTGCGAACGCCTCCTGCACTGCACGCCGGTCCTTTGAATAGACGAGCAGGTCGAACAGATCGGGCGCAAGCACGCACTCCACGGGCGTGAATCCGGCAACCCTCTCGATCGAACGGTTGATCCACACCAGCCTGCCCGCCGGGTTGAACCATGCCTCCACGCCGTAAGTGAAGTCCGCGATCGCGTGGAAACGCGCCTCGCTCCTGACCAACGCTTCCATGCGGTCATCGAGCGCGCCAGCCATGCGGTTGAACGCCGTGGCGAGTTCGCCGATCTCGTCATGCCGGCTCACCAACAGCCGAGTCTGTGTTTCGCCGCTGCCGATTGCAGCCGTTGCAGCTCGCAGCGCCCTCAATTCGCGTGTCACCAGCCTGCCGAGCAACCAGCTCGCCCCGCCCGCAAGCAATGCGGCGATCAGACCGATGGTGAGGTTCTGCCACACCATCTGCCGCCTAACGCGCTGCAGGTTGTCGGTCGACACTCCGAACAGGACGTGTCCCCAGACACGCCCGTCGCGCATCACCGTGGCGTAGGTGTCGATGCGGCCGGCCGCCGGCGAAATGGTATCGACGCGCTCGACCGGCGCGGGAAGCGGGCGGTCGACGGGCCATCCCTCGGCGGTAAGAATCCGCTGATCACGATCCAGGAGCACGATGTACAGCAGTCCGCTGTCCGAGCGGATTGCCTGAATCTCGTGCCGAACCGTTGCCAGTTCGTTGCGGGACAGATGCAGCGCGATCGTGGCATTGATCAGCGCCCGGATTTCGTCCAGGCGCTCGTTCTCCCGCCTTATCAGGCTGGCATCGAGCAGACGGATGCCCTTGACGGTGAGCAGCGTGACGGTGATCGCAACCACCAGCATGACGACCACGGCAAAGCGAAAACCCAGGGTGCGCCACAACCGCAATGGGCCCCGGCCTGCGCGTCGGATCTGCTCGAACGGATGCGATTGGCCGCGACGCAAGTCCGGGCTCTCCGCTCAGTCGGCTTCGGCCAGCGACTTGATCAAGACCTTCGAGCGCCGCTGCAGGTTGTACAACTCGCGCCTGCGTCGCGGCAGCGCCTCAATGCCCGCTTCGCGAAAGCCGCGCTCGACGAACCAGTGCGCGGTGCGCGTGGTGAGCACGAACAGATCCTGCAGTCTGATTTTGCGTGCGCGCAATTCGATGTGGTGCATCAACGCCTCGCCGTAGCCTTCGCGACGATATCCGGGCATCACCGCGAGGCAGGCGAGCTCGCCGGCCTTGTCGTTGTTGAACGGATAAAGCGCTGCGCAACCGATGATGACGTCGTCCACCTCGAGGACCGAGAAGCGCTCGATCTCCATCTCGAGGCGTTCGCGCCCGCGCGGCACGAGCGTGCCGTCCGCTTCGAGCGGCGCGATGACACCGATGATCGCGCCGACATCCTCGACGGTCGCCTGGCGAACGCGGGCGAGGGCATCGCGGGTAATCACCGACCCGACGCCCTCGCGGGTGAAGAATTCGAGAAGCAGCGCACCATCGACGTCTTCACTGACGAGGTGTACGCGATTGACGCCGCCGCGTACCGCCTTCACCGCCCACGGCAGGTAGAGCCCCATGTCCTCCGACAGCTTGCGCCGCCCGCCGAGGAGCTTCTCGACCTCGTCCGCGGTCATCGCCGGTATGAGCCGGCCGCGGCCGTCGGTGATGCCGTTGACGTCGCACAGGAAGACCAGTTTCTCGGCATTGATTGCCATCGCCACCTGTGCGGCGACCTCCTCCATGCCGAGATTGAATATTTCGCCCGACGGAGAAAACCCCATCGGCGAAATGAGCACGACATTCTCCTGTTCCAAGTCGGCGCGAATCTCGTCCGCAATGACGCGGCGCACCGCCCCGGTGTATTGGTAATCGACACCATCGACCACGCCCACCGGCTTGGCGGTGATGAAGTTGCCGCCGGTGACGCGCACATAAGCGCCGGCCATCGGCGTATTGGGCAGCCCTTGTGAGAGCAACGCCTCGATCTCGAGGCGGGTGACGCCCATCGCCGATTTCACGCATTCCAGCGCTTCGGCATCGGTGACGCGCAACCCATGGTGGTAGCGCGGGGTAAGTCCGCGTCGCGCCATCTCCTCGTCGATCTGCGGTCGCGCACCATGCACCAGCACCAGCTTGACGCCGAGCGCTGCAAGCAGGTTGATGTCGTGTGCCAGCGCCTGCGCCGCCGGCCCGGCAATCACCTCGCCAGCGAAAGCGATGACGAATGTCTTGCCGCCAAAGGCATGGATGTAGGGCGCCGCGCTCCGCACCCAGGAAACGAATATGCGTGGTGAATCCATGGTCCGTTCGCCGCGCCGCATCTGCCGGCGCTGTCCGTCTGTTTGCCGAGAATCCGGCATGCTACCCGAGCATGCGCGGCATGCCTACGCTTCCCCAGCCGACTGCCGGAAATCCCCCCAGCGCGCCTGCATCACGGCAAGCGCGGCGAGGCCGGCGGTTTCGGTGCGAAGGATGCGCGTACCGAGGGCCAGCGCCTCCCAGCCGGCGACGCGGATCGCCTTCAGTTCGGCATCCGACCACCCGCCCTCAGGTCCGACGAGCAGCGCCACGTCCCGGGGCGCCGACAGCGGCCCGGTCAATGGCACCGCGCCGCCCGGTGACAGAACGAAGCGAAGGCCGGGCCAATCGCGGCTGCGCGACAGACAGCTGCCCAGCGTCTCGATCGGCTCGACGACCGGAATGCGGTTGCGGCCGCACTGCTCGCAGGCGGCACGCGCCACCCCGCGCACATGCGCAAGCCGCTTCTCGGCGCGCTCGCCGGAAAGTCGCACCACACTGCGTTCTGCAACCACCGGCACGATGGCCGAAACGCCCAGTTCGACCGCCTTCTCGACGATCCAGTCCAGCTTGTCGCCGGCCGGCAGGGCCTGAACCAGCACGAGTCCGAGCGGCGATTCCCGCTCGACCGGATCATGTGCCTCAACGATTGCCGTCACATCGCGACCCTCCGTCTGGAGGCGCGCGCGATACTCGCCACCGCTTCCATCGAACAGTACGATCGGGGCGCCGGCCCGCAGGCGCAGGACGCGAACGGCATGATGGGCGATCTCGGGCGGCAGTTGCAGCGTGCTGCCGACGCGCATCGGCTCGGCACAAAAGAAGCGCGGGTTCATTTTGTTATTATCCGACACAACTCCACTGCGCCGGGCACACCATGGTCAGCCTCAATCCTCCCGTTTGCGAATTCGGCTGGCAGCCGCCGGGATTCGACCTGCCGGGCGTCGATGGCATGCGCCACACGCTAGAGAGCGCCCGCGGCCCGAACGGCCTTCTCGTCATGTTCATCTGCAACCACTGCCCGTACGTCAAGGCAATCATAGATCGCATCGTGCGCGACGCGCGCGAGTTGGCGACACATGGTGTCGGATCGATCGCCATCATGTCGAACGACCCTGCCGATTACCCCGAGGACTCGTTCGAAAACATGGCTCGTGTCGCCCACGACCTCGCCTTTCCATTCCCGTATGTGATCGACGAGACGCAGGAGGTTGCGCGCGCTTGGGGCGCGGTATGCACACCCGATTTCTTTGGCTTCAATGCGGCGCAGGAATTGCAGTATCGCGGACGCCTCGATGTATCGCGCAAGGAAGCTGCCCCCGACGGCTCGCGCCGCGATCTGTTCGAGGCGATGCTGCAAATTGCCCGAACCGGAGAAGGTCCGCGCGAGCAGATCGCCTCGATCGGCTGCTCGATCAAGTGGCGTGATTCCTGACATGCCGCCGAGCGGAGCGCCACACGTTTCAGTCCACTGCCTCGCGCTGGTGGAGCGGCTGCGCGCACTTGGCCGCGAGGTGATCATGCCGCGCTACATGACGGCGGTTCGAGAACGCAAGGCAGACGGGAGCTTGCTCACCGAAGTAGACGTCGCAGCACAGGAATGGCTTGAGGAAAGCCTGCGCGAGATCATCGACCGGCCCGTGCTGGGGGAAGAAATGACCGCCGAAAGGCAGCGGCAGGTGTGGTCCCAGGGCGGCGACGGTATCTGGATCATCGATCCGATAGACGGTACCACCAACTTGGTCAACGGCATCCCGTTCTTCGGCACTTCTGTCGCTTTCTACCGCGATGCACGGCCGCAGTTCGCCTGCGTCTACAACCCGGCGACCGACGAGGCCTTCTATGCCGAAAACGGGCGCGGCGCCTACCTGAACGGGATGCGCCTGCCGCTGCGCGTACCTCACAATTCGCTTGCGGATTGTGTTGCAGGCGTGGATTTCAAGCGTGTTCCCAAATCGCTGGCCGATCGTCTTGCCACTCGCCCACCGTACTATTCCCAACGCAATTTCGGCAGCAGCGCGATCGAATGGTGCTTCGTCGCGGCCGGCCGGCTGGATCTCTACCTGCACGGTGGGCAGATGCTGTGGGACTATGCGGCGGGCCGCTTGATCCTGGCGGAAGCGGGCGGATTCATGTGCTCCCCCGAACACGACGACTTCGACGCGGCCGATCCCTGGCGTCGAGCCGTGATTGGCGCAGCCCATCCTTCAGCATTCAAGGCGTGGGTCGAATGGTTGCGCGCTAGCTCGTGACGGCGCTCTTGTCGGCACGACCGCGCCGGGAAACCGGCGCGGTCACCGGCAGCAGTCGGCAGTTCTCCTGGATCAATTGCGCACCGTCGTCACGCAGGAAACAGATGAAGTCGTTCATGGCGGGCAACATCCGCTTTTCGGCACGCCGCACCACGAACCACTGACGCAGAACCGGCGTACCGGCGACCGATAGCGGCACCAATCGCTTTGCCTCGAGTTCGAGGCCGCAGGTGTGCGCAGAGATGAATGCGATGCCCATGCCGGCCATCACGGCCTGCTTGATCGTCTCATTGCTCGCCATCTCGAATGCCGACCTCGGCTTGATCCCGTTCTCTGCAAAGAACGCTTCCATGGTGCTGCGCGTGCCCGAGCCGGTCTCCCGGATCAGGAAGGTTTCGCCGGCAAGCTCCTTGGGGTCGATGCGCTCGCGTCCGACCAAAGGATGCTCCGGTTCGGCAACGAAGATCAGCGGATGATCGGCAAACACTTCGGCGACCGTCTCGAAGGCCTGGGGCGGGCGCCCCATGATCGCCACGTCGATGCGATTCTCACCGAGCAGATCGACCACCTGCTCGCGATTGTGCACCTCGATGCGCAATTCGACCTCGGGATGACTGCGCCGGAATGCGGCCAGCATGCGCGGCGCGAAATACTTGGCGGTCGAAACGATGCCGATGACGATGCGCCCGCCTCGCGCGCCACGCAACTGGACCATCGTCTCCTCCAGTTCTCGCAACTGCTGAGCCATGCGACGCGCATGGCGCGCCATTTCCTCGCCGGCGGCCGTGAGGTGGATGCGCTTGCCGACCTGCTCCGTCAGCGGTACACCTGCCACATCTTCGAGCGAGCGCACCTGCATCGAAACCGCGGGCTGAGTAAGATGAAGCTCCTCCGCCGCGCGCGAAAAACTCAAATGGCGGGATACGGATTCGAATATCTTGAGTTGCCGAAAGGTGATGTTCAGCACAATGTCTCCTCCAAGGTGCGACGCCATCCAACTTATAAGCTGTATCTTATCGTAAATATCAAAACATTTGACTATAGATTATAGATACGCACTGTTAGAGTGCCAACCATCACGGAGACACACCAAAGGAGTGCACGATGGCCGTCAAGACCTACAACGCAGGGGTGAAGGAATACCGCAGCACCTATTGGGAACCGAACTATTCGGTGAAGGATACCGACATCCTTGCCTGCTTCAAGATCACGCCCCAGCCCGGTGTCGATCGCGAGGAAGCAGCGGCCGCTGTGGCGGCCGAGTCCTCCACAGGCACCTGGACCACGGTGTGGACCGACCTTCTGACCGACCTCGACTACTACAAGGGTCGCGCCTACCGCATCGAGGATGTCCCGGGCGACGATACCTGTTTCTACGCCTTCATCGCCTATCCGATCGATCTGTTCGAGGAAGGTTCCGTGGTCAACGTGTTCACCTCGCTGGTGGGCAACGTGTTCGGCTTCAAGGCGATCCGCGGCCTGCGCCTCGAAGACGTGCGCTTCCCGATCGCCTACGTGATGACCTGCGGTGGCCCCCCGCACGGCATCCAGGTCGAGCGCGACATGATGAACAAGTACGGTCGCCCGCTGCTCGGTTGCACCATCAAACCCAAGCTGGGCCTGTCGGCGAAGAACTATGGACGCGCCGTGTATGAGTGCCTGCGCGGCGGCCTCGACTTCACCAAGGATGACGAGAACGTCAACTCGCAGCCGTTCATGCGCTGGCGCCAGCGTTTCGACTTCGTCATGGACGCGATCCACAAGGCTGAGAAGGAAACCGGCGAGCGCAAGGGTCACTACCTGAACGTGACCGCGCCGACGCCGGAAGAGATGTACAAGCGTGCCGAGTACGCCAAGGAAATCGGCGCGCCGATCATCATGCACGACTACAT
This sequence comes from Rhodocyclaceae bacterium, assembly GCA_016791115.1. Classification (GTDB taxonomy): domain Bacteria; phylum Pseudomonadota; class Gammaproteobacteria; order Burkholderiales; family Rhodocyclaceae; genus Methylophosphatis. The sequence continues at coordinate 45,900 of JAEUNL010000037.1, read as the reverse complement.
CACCGGCGGTTTCTGCGCCAACACCGGCCTGGCGAACTGGTGCCGCGACAACGGCATGCTGCTGCACATCCACCGCGCCATGCACGCCGTACTCGACCGCAACCCGCACCACGGCATCCACTTCCGCGTGCTCACCAAGATCCTGCGCCTGTCCGGCGGCGACCACCTGCACACCGGTACCGTGGTCGGCAAGCTCGAAGGCGACCGCGCCTCGACACTGGGCTGGATCGACCTGCTGCGCGAACGCTACATCAAGGAAGACCGCAGCCGCGGCATCTTCTTCGACCAGGACTGGGGCTCGATGCCCGGTGTGTTCGCGGTGGCTTCCGGCGGCATCCACGTCTGGCACATGCCGGCGCTGGTCAACATCTTCGGAGACGATGCCGTGCTGCAGTTCGGCGGCGGCACGCTCGGCCATCCGTGGGGCAATGCGGCCGGCGCTGCAGCCAACCGCGTCGCGCTGGAAGCTTGCGTCGAGGCGCGCAACCAGGGCGTGGCGATCGAGAAGGAAGGCAAAGCGGTCCTCACCAAGGCAGCCCAGTCCAGCCCCGAGCTCAAGGTGGCGATGGAGACCTGGAAGGAGATCAAATTCGAGTTCGACACGGTCGACAAGCTCGACGTGGCGCACCGCTGATCGTCCGGCAAGGTGTTTCAGGATTCAAGCTTTACGAGTCACGGGAAAAACAGGCGGACGACGAGGTAGGGTCTCTCGTCCGCCTTCAGAAATCGACTTCGAGGAATTGCCATGAGCGAAATGCAGGACTACCATTCGCGACTGTCCGATCCGGCCAGCCGCAAGTTCGAAACCTTCTCCTACCTGCCCGCGATGAGCACCGAGCAGATCCGCGCACAGGTGGAATACATCGTGAAGAAGGGCTGGAACCCCGCAGTCGAACATACCGAACCGGAGAATGCGTTCGACCATTTCTGGTACATGTGGAAGCTCCCGATGTTCGGCGAAAGCGACGTCAGTCGCATCCTTGCCGAAGCGGAGGCCTGTCACAAGGCAAACCCCGATCATCACGTACGCCTGGTTGGCTATGACAATTTCAAGCAAAGCCAGGGCGCATCGATGGTGATCTACCGCGGCAAGACGGTCTAACCCGCCGCCGGACCGCATTCGAATACCGACGCACGCCGTGCGTCTGCCGATCCCTCTGGCTTGAGGGCCGCAAGGCCCGATTGCCATCCTTGGCCCCGCCCCGAAAGGGGTGGGACTTTTTTCCCGGGATCCGGTCGGCAGACTCGCATCACGGCGCTGCAACACTTCGCGGAGCACTCCATGCACATGGCCGATGTCGACCCATCCGGGACACTCGCGCAATATCGCATCACCCGCGAGCCCTACTACCTGCCGGTTGCCGACGAAATCGCACTTTTCGAGGCCGCCTACGCCGCCCGCATGCCGATGATGCTGAAGGGCCCGACCGGCTGCGGCAAGACGCGCTTCATCGAACACATGGCCTGGCGTCTTGGCAAGCCGCTCATCACCGTGGCCTGCAACGAGGACATGACGGCGTCCGACCTGGTCGGCCGCTTTCTACTCGATGCCGGCGGGACGCGCTGGCAGGACGGACCGCTCGCCCTGGCCGCACGTCACGGCGCGATCTGCTACCTCGATGAAGTCGTCGAAGCGCGGCAGGATACGACGGTGGTGATACACCCCCTCACCGACACGCGTCGCGTGCTGCCGCTCGAGAAGAAGGGTGAATTGGTCCAGGCGCATGCCGATTTCCAGTTGGTCATTTCCTACAACCCCGGTTACCAGTCGCTGCTCAAGGATCTCAAGCAGTCGACCAAGCAGCGCTTCGCCGCCCTCGATTTCGGCTATCCGGAACACGCGGTCGAATGCCGCATCGTCGCACACGAGGCTGGCGTATCCGGCGAAATTGCCGACAAGCTGGTGTCGATCGCAGAGCGCGCACGCAACCTCAAGGGACACGGTCTCGACGAGGGCACCTCGACGCGCATGTTGATCCATGCCGGCAACCTGATAGCACGCGATGTCTCCCCGGTAACCGCGTGCCGCGTGGCGCTGGTGCGCCCGATCACCGACGACCCCGACATGCGCGACGCGCTCGACGCCGCCGTGACGACGTATTTCTGATGCGTCGGCGGACCGAATGAATCCTCGTCACCGGAAAGCGGCTCACTGTCGCGCGCTGCCAGCCGCCGACTGAACCCATGGATCTCGGCGACTATCCGGATCTGCTCGACGACCTCGGCCCGCACGCCGGCGAAGTGTTGCGCGCGTCCTGGACCGAGGCGTCGCGCGTTCTGTCGCGGGCGGGGCTCGCGAACTATCTACGCGGCGCGCAGGCCCTGCACACACTGGGCCGCGGCAGCGAGCCGGTGGCGAATTTCATCCAGGAAGCCCCAGCCGTGGCACGCGAGGTCGGCGAGGACGTGCTGGCCGATCTCGTGCAAAGCGCGCTCGCGATGGCGTCGAAAACCAGCGGCGCAGTCATTGCGCTGATGCTGGCGACGGCACCCGTCGCGGCGCGGCGGCTCGGCGATGCCGAATTATTTCGCGCCTACCTGTCTTTCCTCGGCCAATTGCTGGCGCAAGCGCCGCGCGGCATGCGCCCGATGCTGGAACAGATCGAACCCCTGCTCGGCCAATTGACGCTGGGCGGTTTGCGCCGCTGGGCGCTGTGGGGCGCACAGGCGCATCGCGTCGATTTCGCGGCGCAGGAGCGCTACTTCTCATTGACCAGCCCGGATTCGCAATCGGTGCTGCAGCAGGAACGCAAGGGAACGCTGTTCGTCGACGTCCAGCGCCGCATCGGCATGTACCTCCGCGCGTTGTGGGGGCGCGACATATTCATGCGTCCCACATCCACCGACTACGAAGCGCGGGACGGCGGGCGCCCTTTCATCGAGAAATGGACCGTCCACCTCGCGGATGCCTACGACGACTGGCGCGGCATAAGCGGTCTCGAGCTCTACCGTGCTGCCGCAGCGCATGCGGCGGCGCATCTGGCGTACACCCGCCAGACGCTTTCGGCGGAAGCCCTCAACCCGCTCCAGATGGCATTGATCGCAGTGATCGAAGATGCGCGCGTCGAGCAGCTTGCGATCCGCGCTTTCCCGGGGCTTGGCCCGCTGTGGCGCAAGCTGCATGTCGCAACGCCGGATTGTTCAGCGTCGATCGGCGACTGGCTCGACCGCATCGCGCGGGCACTGCTCGACTCCGAATACGTCGATGCGGCACCCCTGATCGCAAAGGCGCGGCTGCTGTTCGCGGGGCGCAGCGACGGGCTCGACAACAACGCGCTGTCGTGGGACATCGGCGTCGCGCTGGCACACGATCTGTCGCGCCTGGGGCTCGCCTACCATCCTCGCCGCGACGTGCTTGCCGCCCCCTATCGTGACGACAACCGTTTCATCTGGGAATTCGCCGAAGTCGCCGACTTCGGCGCGGCCGTGCCCTGGCAGGAACAACAGGTGGTCAAACACGTCGACCTGATGGAGTTCATCAACGAAGTCGACGTCGAAACGGCCGGTGATGACGCCCAGGAAATCTGGATACTCGGCACCGAACTCTACGACGACGACGGTACGACGTGGAACGCGCGTGAAGGTCGCGAGCCGGCGCCCGAACCGCATCACTATCCGGAGTGGGACTACCAGATCCAGCTCGAGCGACCGAACTGGTGCACCCTGCTCGAGAAGCGCGTCGCACCGGCTGATCCGGCGGAAATCGAGGCCATCGTCGCGCGCCACAAGCCGCTGGTGTCACGCCTGAAATTCCTCATCGAGGCCCTGCAGCCGCAGGGCATGCAGCGCCTGCGCAAGCAGGAAGACGGCGACGAGATCGATCTCAATGCGGCAGTGCGCGCGATGATCGACCTCAAGAGCGGCCAGATGCCCGATCCGCGCATCAACATCCGCCACGTGCGCAAGGTGCGCGACATTGCCGTGCTGCTGCTGATCGACCTTTCGGAATCGACCAATGACGCGGTGGCAGGAAGTGACAGGACGGTGCTGCAGCTCGCGCGCGAGGCCACCGCCCTGCTCGCGGACGCCATGAGCAGGATCGGCGATCCGTTCGCCCTGCATGGATTTGCCTCGGATGGCCGTCACGAAATCGAGTATTTCCGCTTCAAGGATTTTGACGAGGACTACGGCGAGCTGCCACGCGGACGGCTCGCCGCCATGGAAAGCGGCAAATCCACCCGCATGGGTACCGCGATCAGGCACGCGACGCGTCTGCTCAGGCGCTGTCCGCAGCAAAAGAAATTGCTGCTAGTGCTCACCGACGGCGAACCGGCAGACATCGACGTGCGCGACCCGCAGTACCTGCGCCTGGACGCCAAGAAGGCGATCGAGGATGCCTCGCGCAGCGGCGTTTCGACCTTCTGCCTGAACCTCGATCCGCAGGCCGACCAGTACGTTTCGCGCATATTCGGCGCCAATCGCTATCTGGTTCTCGATCACGTGGAGCGGCTGCCGGAACGCCTGCCGCTGCTCTACATGGGCCTGACGCGCTGACATCCGACACCATTACAAAAGGGAGAACGACATGAGTGGCCATCTCAAGACCCTGACCCGCTACCTGATCGAGACACGACAGGCGCACGGTGCGCACTCGACCGGAGACCTCAACGGCCTGCTCAACGCCGTCACAACGGCGATGAAGATCATCGCCAACCAGGTCAACAAGGGCGCGCTGGTGGGGGCACTCGGCAACCAGAGCGACGACGCAATCAATGTTCAGGGCGAGGTGCAGAAGAAGCTCGACGTCATGAGCAACGACGCGATCATCAGCGAGACGGAGTGGGTCGGCCACCTCGCGGGTATGGCGTCCGAGGAGATGGAAGACATCATGCCGATCCCGAGCAAGTACAAGCGGGGCAAGTACCTGCTGGTGTTCGACCCGCTCGATGGATCTTCCAACATCGACGTGAACCTTACTGTCGGTTCGATCTTTTCGGTGCTGCGTGCGCCGGAACACAAGGGCGCGGTGACGGTCGATGATTTCCTGCAACCCGGCACACAGCAGGTGTGTGCCGGCTTCGCACTGTACGGCCCCTCGACAATGCTGGTGCTGACCACCGGCCACGGCGTCGATGGATTCACGCTCGACCGGGACATCGGCGCCTTCATGCTCACGCACCCGCAGATGCGCATCCCAGAAGACACGAAGGAGTTTGCGATCAATGCCTCGAACTCGCGCTTCTGGGAGCCGCCCGTGAGCCGCTACGTCGAGGAATGCCTGCAGGGCAAGACCGGTCCGCGCGGGAAGGATTTCAACATGCGCTGGATCGCGTCCATGGTTGCCGAGGCATTTCGGATCCTGACTCGCGGTGGCGTATTCATGTACCCAACCGACAACAAGGACCCGAGCAAACCCGGACGACTGCGCCTGATGTACGAGGCAAACCCGATCGCCTTCATCATCGAACAGGCGGGCGGCGCGGCCACTACCGGACGCCAGCGCATCATGGACGTCAAACCCGAAAGCCTGCACCAGCGCATCCCCCTGATCCTGGGTTCGAAGCACGAGGTCGATCGCATCGAGCGCTACCACCGCGAGCATGAGCAGGGACTCGACCGCGAGTTCAGCTCGCCGTTGTTCAACGTACGCTCGCTCTTCTCCGGCCAATAACGAATTTCACGCATCGAAGGAACCACACCATGTCCGCCAAACATCCCGTCATTGCCATAACTGGCTCTTCCGGCGCCGGCACCAGCACCGTCACCCGGACCTTCCAGCAGATCTTCCGGCGCGAACACATCAACGCTGCAATCGTCGAAGGCGACTCGTTCCACAAGTACGACCGCAAATCGATGAAGGTCGCGATGGCCGATGCTGCCAAGGATGGCAACAATCACTTCAGCCACTTCGGCCCCGAGTCGAATCTTTTCGAGGAGCTGGAAGCGCTGTTTCGAGAGTACGGCGCAAGCGGCAGCGGCAAGGTCCGCAAGTACCTGCACAACGACGAGGAAGCGGTGCCCTACAAGCAGGAGCCGGGTACCTTCACGCCCTGGGAAGACATCGAGCCCGGCACCGATCTGTTGTTCTACGAAGGTCTGCACGGCGCGGTGAAGACGGACAAGGTCGACATCGCGCGGCACGCCGACCTCAAGATCGGCGTCGTTCCGATCATCAACCTGGAGTGGATCCAGAAGCTGCACCGCGACAAGACCCAGCGCGGCTACACGACCGAAGCAGTCACCGAGACCATCCTGCGCCGCATGCCCGATTACGTGAACTTCATCTGCTCGCAGTTCACGCACACACACATCAACTTCCAGCGCGTACCCATGGTGGACACCTCGAACCCGTTCATCGCGCGTTCGATCCCGGCGCTCGACGAATCGATGGTCGTGATCCGCTTCTCCCATCCGCGCGGAATCGACTTCCCCTACCTGCTGTCGATGATCCACGATTCCTTCATGTCGCGGCCCAATACCATCGTGGTGCCGGGCGGCAAGATGGACCTCGCGATGCAGTTGATCTTCACGCCGATGATCCTGCGACTGGTCGAGAACGCGCGCAAACACCGCGCAGCCTGACATCGCGCCTGGCGCACGACGTGTGCGCCGGGCGCGTCCATCCTGTTCAAGGGGGCCGGATTCGGCGATAATTTCAGGTTTTCCGACCTGCCTCCCCGCCTTCTGGGAGCCTTTGATGTCTACATTCAGCGATTTCGAGCAGCCCGTGTTCAACAACCTCACCAGTGCGATCCGTGCGTTAGCCATGGATGCCGTGCAGAAGGCGAATTCGGGACATCCCGGCGCGCCGATGGGCATGGCAGAAATCGCGGAAGTTCTTTGGAATCATCACCTTCGACACAACCCGAAGAACCCGAAGTGGGCTGATCGAGACCGTTTCGTGCTATCCAACGGCCACGGTTCGATGCTGATCTACGCCCTGCTGCACCTGACCGGCTACGATCTCTCGATCGACGATCTCAAACAGTTCCGCCAGTTGCACAGCAGAACGCCGGGCCACCCCGAATACGGCTACACGCCGGGCGTCGAGACCACCACCGGCCCGCTCGGTCAGGGCGTCACCAATGCGGTCGGCATGGCGCTGGCCGAAAAGATGCTCGCGGCCGAATTCAACCGCGACGGGTTCGACATCGTCGATCATTACACCTACGTGTTCCTCGGCGACGGCTGCCTGATGGAAGGCATATCGCACGAAGCCTGCTCGCTGGCCGGCACCTGGGGTCTGGGCAAGCTGATCTGTTTCTATGACGACAACGGCATCTCGATCGACGGCCACGTCGAGGGCTGGTTTACCGACGACACGCCGAAGCGCTTCGAAGCCTACGGCTGGAACGTGATCCCGGACGTCAATGGCCATGACCCGGAGGCCATCCACGCCGCGATCAATGCCGCCAAGGCGCAGAGCGCCAAACCGACGCTGATCTGCTGCAAGACAGTGATCGGTCTCGGCGCACCGAACAAGCAGGGCGGCCACGACGTGCACGGCGCGCCGCTCGGCGATGCCGAGATTGCCGCGGCGCGTCCGCACATCGGCTGGAATTTCGGTCCGTTCGAGATTCCGCAGGAAGTCTACGAAGCCTGGGATGGCCGCCGCAAGGGTGCGGACCTCGAAGCGCAGTGGCAGCGCAAATTCGACCAGTATGCGAGACACTATCCGGAACAGGCGGCCGAGTTCACCCGACGCATGAACGGCGACCTGCCAGCCGGTTGGGCCGATCATGCCGAGGCAGTGATCAGCAAGGTCAACGAGAAAGCCGAAACCATTGCCACGCGCAAGGCGAGCCAGAACTGCATCGAGGCCTATGCGCCTAAGCTGCCGGAACTTGCCGGCGGATCGGCCGACCTCGCCGGTTCCAACCTCACGCTGTGGTCGGGTTCGAAGGCGGTGAGCGGCAAGCCGGGCAAGGATGGCGGCGGCAATTACATCCACTTCGGCGTACGTGAATTCGGCATGTCGGCGATCTGCAACGGCGTTGCGCTGCACGGCGGCCTGATCCCCTACTCGGCCACCTTCCTGATGTTCTCGGAATACGCACGCAACGCGCTGCGCATGGCCGCGCTGATGAAGATCCGCCAGGTGTTCGTCTACACCCACGATTCGATCGGACTCGGCGAGGACGGCCCGACGCACCAACCGGTGGAACAGACCGCCACCCTGCGCATGATCCCGAACATGGATGTCTGGCGCCCTTGCGACACGGTCGAATCGGCTGTTGCCTGGGCCAGTGCGATCGAGCGCAAGGATGGTCCGTCCAGCCTGCTGTTCTCGCGTCAGAACCTGGCGTTCCAGAAGCGCGACGCGGTCACCATCGAGAATATCCGTCGCGGCGGCTACGTGCTGTCCGAATCTGCCGGCAAGCCGCAGGCAGTCATCATTGCGACCGGCTCGGAAGTTGCCCTCGCAACGGGCGCGCAACAGGCGCTCGCCCAGGGCGGCATCCACGTGCGCGTGGTGTCGATGCCCTCGACCAACGTGTTCGACCGCCAGGATGCCGCCTATCGGGAATCGGTGCTGCCGCGCGGCGTGCCGCGCGTGGCGGTCGAAGCCGGCGTCAGTGACGGCTGGTACAAGTATGTCGGCCTGGACGGGGCCGTTGTCGGCCTCGATCGCTTCGGTGAGTCGGCGCCGGCGGGCGAACTGTTCAAGGCGTTCGGTTTCACCGCCGCCAACGTGGCGGAAACCGTCAAGCGCGTGTTGTAACCCGCATCGCCGCACGATACGGCGATGCGTCGGGGGTTGGGGACTGGCTCGCCATTGCGCGGACCGCAACGGCACCAGAGGGAGAGTTTTTCTTGATCGGAGGTTAGCATGGCCATCAAAGTTGGCATCAACGGATTCGGACGCATCGGTCGCATGGTGTTTCGCGCGGCGTTCCGCGATTTCACGGACATCGAAATCGTCGGCATCAACGACCTGCTGGAGCCGGATTACCTCGCCTACATGCTGCAGTACGACTCCGTGCATGGCCGCTTCAAGGGCGACGTCAAGGTCGACGGCAACACCCTGGTCGTCAATGGCAAGAAGATCCGCCTGACGGCCGTGAAGGACCCCGCCGAACTCAAGTGGAACGAAGTCGGTGCAGACGTGGTGATCGAATCGACCGGCCTGTTCCTGACCAAGGAGACCGCCGAGAAGCACCTCGCCGCCGGCGCGAAAAAGGTGATCATGTCGGCGCCGTCGAAGGACGATACGCCGATGTTCGTCTACGGCGTCAATGACAAATCCTACGCGGGCCAGGCAATCATCTCCAACGCCTCGTGCACCACGAACTGCCTCGCCCCGGTCGCCAAGGTACTGAACGACACCTTCGGCATCAAGCGCGGCCTGATGACCACCGTGCATGCCGCAACGGCAACGCAGAAGACCGTCGATGGCCCGTCCAACAAGGACTGGCGCGGTGGCCGTGGCATCCTCGAGAACATCATCCCGTCGTCCACTGGCGCTGCCAAGGCTGTCGGCAAGGTGATCCCCGAGCTGAACAAGAAACTGACCGGCATGGCCTTCCGTGTGCCGACTTCCGACGTGTCGGTCGTCGACCTCACGGTCGAGCTCAACAGGGAAGCCAGCTACGAGCAGATCTGCGCCGCGATGAAGGCCGCTTCCGAAGGCCCGATGAAGGGCGTGCTCGCTTACACCGAAGACAAGGTCGTCGCCACCGATTTCCGCGGTGAAAGCTGTACCTCGGTGTTCGACGCCGATGCCGGCATTGCGCTGGACGGCACCTTCGTCAAGGTCGTGGCGTGGTACGACAACGAGTGGGGCTACTCGTGCAAGGTGCTCGAGATGGCCCGCGTCATCTCGAAGTAATCGGCGACGAAGAACACCGTTCGTATCCGGTGCGGCTTCGGCCGCGCCGGCGCCTGTCCCCGCAGAGCCCTCAATTCATCCCGTTTCCGGAGCTCAGCATGAACTTTCTCAAGATGACCGACCTCGATCTGGCCGGCAAGCGCGTGTTCATCCGTGCCGACCTGAACGTGCCGCAGGACGACGCCGGCAACATCACCGACGACACGCGCATCCGCGCTTCCTTGCCTGCGATTGAGCGCGCACTCAAGCAGGGTGCCGCCGTGATGGTAACTTCGCACCTCGGCCGTCCGACCGAAGGCGAATTCAAGGCGGAAGATTCTCTCGCGCCGATCGGCACGCGCATGGCCGAACTGCTCGGCAAACCGGTGCGCCTGGTGCAGAACTGGGTCGACGGCGGCTTCGAAGTCAAGCCCGGCGAAGTCGTGCTGCTGGAGAACTGCCGCGTCAACAAGGGGGAGAAAAAGTCCTCCGATGAACTGTCGCAGAAGCTCGCCAAGCTGTGCGACATCTGGGTGCATGACGCCTTTGGCACTGCGCACCGCGCCGAGGCCACGACCTACGGCATGGGCAAGTACGCCAGGGTTGCCTGCGCCGGTCCGCTGGTCGCCGGCGAACTCGACGCCCTCGGCCGCGCGCTCAACCAGCCGGCGCGCCCGCTGGTGGCCATCGTCGCCGGCTCCAAGGTGTCGACCAAGCTGACCATTCTTGCCAGTCTCGCCGACAAGGTGGATCAACTGGTGGTCGGCGGCGGTATCGCCAATACCTTCCTGCTCGCCGCGGGCAAGAAGATCGGCAAGTCGCTCGCCGAAGCCGATCTCGTCGACGAGGCGAAGAAGGTGATGGCCAAGACCAAGGTGCCATTGCCGGTCGACGTGGTCTGCGCGAAGGAATTTTCCGCGACCGCCGCCGCAACCGTGAAGTCGATCGACGACGTCGCCGACGACGACATGATCCTCGACATCGGCCCGCAGTCCGCCGCGCAGCTCGCCGAAGTGCTCAAGGCCGCAGGCACGGTGGTATGGAACGGCCCGGTCGGCGTGTTCGAGTTCGATGCATTCGCCGGCGGCACGAAAACCGTTGCCGACGCGATCTCGTCCTCGAAGGCGTTCTCGATCGCCGGCGGCGGCGACACCATCGCAGCGATCAACAAGTTCGGCACCAGGGTCAGCTACATCTCGACCGCGGGTGGCGCCTTCCTCGAATTCCTCGAAGGCAAGACCCTGCCGGCCGTCGAGATTCTCGAATCCAGAAGCCGAGACAAGTAACACGCATCGCACCGGGTGTGCCGCTGTGAGGGACGGCACACCCCGATTCCTGCGGTACCACTCGGAGGTCAAAGCCGGAACATGCAGCGAATAACAAAAATAGTTGCCACACTGGGCCCCGCGTCGAGCGACCCGGAAACCCTGACCCGCCTGATCGAGGCCGGGGTCAATGTCGTACGCCTGAATTTCTCGCACGGCACGGCGGACGACCACCGCAAGCGCGTCGAAGCCTTGCGCGAATGCACCGCTGCGCTGGGCAAGACGGTCGGCATCATGGCCGACCTGCAAGGACCGAAGATCCGCGTCGGCAAATTCGCCGGCAGCAAGGTGCTGCTGAAGAACGGTCAGCGCTTCACGCTGGACACAGAGTGCAAACTCGGCAATTCCGACACGGTCGGCCTCGACTACCCGGAGCTGGTCAACGACGTGAAATCCGGCGACGTGCTGCTGCTTGACGATGGACGCATCGTGTTCGATGTACACAACGTGGGCGATACCGAGATCGCCTGCACCGTACGCCATGGAGGCGAGCTGTCGAACAACAAGGGCATCAACCGCCAGGGCGGCGGATTGTCTGCACCGGCACTGACGCCGAAGGACATCGAGGACATCCGCACCGCCGCCTCGCTGCAGGTCGATCTGGTGGCCGTTTCCTTTCCCAAGAACGGTGCCGACATGCGTCAGGCGCGCGAGTTGCTGCGCGCCGCCGGGTCGGACGCCCTGCTGATCGCCAAGATCGAGCGTGCCGAGGCAATTCCGGCGCTAGAAGAAATCATCCTGTCGTGTGACGGCATCATGGTGGCACGCGGCGACCTCGCGGTGGAGGTCGGCGACGCCGCGGTTCCCGCGCTGCAGAAGCGGATGATCCGCATGGCGCGCGAGCTGAACCGTCTTACCATCACGGCGACGCAGATGATGGAGTCGATGATCTCCAGCCCTGTGCCGACACGCGCCGAAGTGTCGGACGTCGCCAACGCGGTACTCGACGGCACCGACGCGGTGATGCTCTCGGCCGAAACCGCGTCCGGCAGCTACCCGGTGCAAACCGTCGAAGCCATGGCGCGCATCTGCCTCGAGGCGGAGAAGTCCCACGAGGTCACGCTCGACCGCGACTTCCTCGATCGCGTTTTCACGCGCATCGATCAGTCGATTGCCATGGCAGCGCTGTTTACGGCCTATCACCTGAAGGTGAAGGCCATCGCCTCGCTAACCCAGTCGGGCTCGACCGCGCTGTGGATGTCGCGCCTCAATTGCGGCGTGCCGATCTACGCACTGACGCCGGAGATTCGCACGCGCTACAAGACGGCCTTGTTCCGCGGCGTATTTCCGCTGATGATGCTGCAGTACGAGGACATCGACCGCGACGAGCTGCTGCTGCAGGCCGAGCGCGTGCTGATCGACAGCGGCGCGGTCGTCAAGGGCGACCTGATCCTGCTCACCATCGGCGAGCCGATCGGCAAATCCGGCGGCACAAACACCCTGAAGATCGTACGCGTCGGCGAGCAAGGCGAGGCGCCCGCCCGCGCGGCCAACTGAACCACATTCATCCACCTCAAGGAGACTGCCATGCCCCTCGTTTCGATGCGCCAGTTGCTCGACCACGCCGCCGAAAACGGCTACGGCTTGCCGGCGTTCAACGTGAACAACCTCGAACAGGTTCGCGCCATCATGGAAGCGGCCGACGAGACTGGCAGCCCGGTCATCATGCAGGGCTCGGCCGGCGCCCGCAAATATGCCGGCGAGGCTTTCCTGCGCCACCTGATCCAGGCCGCGATCGAAGCCTATCCACACATCCCGGTCGTCATGCACCAGGACCATGGCCAGTCGCCTGCGGTGTGCCAGGGGGCGATCCGCTCCGGCTTCTCGAGCGTGATGATGGACGGCTCGCTGATGGAAGACGGCAAGACTCCGTCTTCCTACGAGTACAACGTCGAAACCTCGCGCAAGGTGGTCGACTTCGCCCATGCCATCGGCGTGACGGTGGAAGCCGAGCTCGGTGTCCTCGGTTCGCTCGAGACGATGAAGGCCGACAAGGAAGACGGCCACGGCGCCGAAGGCACGATGACGCGCGAAGACCTGCTGACCGATCCCGACCAGGCCGCCGACTTCGTGCAGAAGACGCAGTGCGACGCGCTGGCCATTGCGATCGGCACCTCGCACGGCGCCTACAAGTTCACGCGCAAGCCGACGGGTGACATCCTCGCCATCGACCGCATCAAGGAGATCCACGCCCGCATCCCCAACACCCACCTGGTGATGCACGGCTCATCCTCGGTGCCCCAGGAATGGCTCGAGATCATCCGCAAGTACGGCGGCCAGATGAAGGAGACCTACGGCGTGCCGGTCGAGGAGATCGTCACCGGCATCAAGCACGGCGTGCGCAAGGTGAACATCGACACCGACATCCGCCTCGCGATGACCGGCGCGATGCGCCGCCACATGGCGGAAAAGCCGTCGGAGTTCGATCCGCGCAAGTTCCTCGCCGACGCGCAGAAGGCCGCCAGGGAAATCTGCAAGCTGCGCTACGAAGCATTCGGCTGTGCCGGCCAGGCGGCGAAGATCAAGCCGATCTCGCTCGAGAAAATGGCGGAGCGCTACAAATCGGGCGAACTCAACCAGATCGTCAAGTGATAACCTGAAGTCTGCGGAGCGCCCGGCGCTCCGACGGACGCGCGGGCGGCCCGGCGCAAGTCGTGCCGCCCGATGTTTTTGCAAGCCTGCAACGGAACCGCGGTTCATGGACATCAACGCCAAAGCCTTCAGACACATCCAGCATTTCTTCCGCCTCGGTCTCGACGGCGTCGAGTATGCCGGCCTGCTGGTCATCGCCTTCGCCACCTCGGTCGCCATGTACGACGAAGTCATGGTAATGATCGGACGCGGCAAGGTCACGCTGACCGACCTGCTGCTGATGTTCCTCTACCTCGAGGTGCTGGCGATGATCGGCCGCTATTTCTCCAGCGGCCAGTTGCCGGTGCGCTTTCCGCTCTACATCGCGATGGTCGCGCTCGCGCGATACCTGATCCTCGACCTGAAAGAGATGACCGAGTGGCGCATGCTCGCCGTCGCCGCGGCGATCTTCCTGCTCACGCTCGGCGTGCTGGTCATCCGCTACGGCCATGTCAAGTTCCCGTACCGGGAAGATAAGGAATCCGACGCCGGCGACAAGGCGAAGGTCTACGTACGGGAATGACGATAGCCGCAATGCGATGGCCTGAAAGGCGCATGGGCAGGCGCTCTCCGGGATGCCATGCCGAAGACGGCCGCGCAACGGGCCTTGCAGGCCATACCCGCCTGGAACGTCCAATACAAAAGCCTCCCAAGCCTGCCTGATTCGCCAGACCGCCATGCCGATCCAATGGTTTCCCGGCCACATGACGCTCGCCCGCAAGCAGGCGGCGGACGCCATGGCCGACACCGACGTCGTCATCGAGGTGCTCGACGCGCGCTTGCCCGAAGCGAGCAGCAACCCGATGATCCACACGCTGCGCAAGCACCGCAGCCGCCCCTGCCTCAAGCTGCTGAACAAGGCCGATCTTGCCGACCCGGCGGTGACGCAGCAGTGGCTCGATCACTTCGCCGCGCAGCCCGGCGTCACCGCGAGCGCCTTGTCATGCAAGAAGCCGTCGGACGTCGCCAGAGTGACCCGGCTCGCGCAAACGCTCGCCCCACATCGCAACGACAATCTCAAACCGCTGCGCATGATGGTCATGGGCATCCCCAACGTCGGCAAGTCGACGCTGATCAACGCGCTACTCAAGCGCCGTGCCGCGAACGTCGGCGACGAGCCGGCGGTCACCAAGACCTCGCACCGCTACGACCTGTCGCCGCAGATGTACCTGGTCGACACACCCGGCATGATGTGGCCGAAGATCGAGCACGACAGCGACGGCTACATGCTGGCCGCCAGCCACGCCATCGGCCGCAACGCGGTGATCGACGAAGAAGTCGCCACCTTCCTGGCCGACCTGCTGCTCGCGCGCTACCCGGGGCTGCTCGCCGCGCGCTACAAGTGCGATGTGCAGGACATGGACGGCGTGGCGCTGATCGAAACCATCGCCAGCAAGCGCGGCTACCGCATCAAGGGCGGCGCCGCGGATTTCGAGAAGGCCTCGCTCGCGCTCCTGCAGGATTACCGCGACGGCGCGCTCGGCCGCATCAGCCTCGAAACGCCGGCAGGCCGCGCGGCGATGCTGGCTGCCGGACATGGCGCAAGCGAGCCAGACGCGTCGGACAAGGCGAAGGATTGATTCCGTCGACGGACGATCAATCCGGCGCCATCCCTTCAAGCAAAACTGCATAAGACAGCAACGAGCCGCGCGTAGCGGAACGGATTGGCGATGCCACACCGGCTGTCGGCAATGACGTTATCCAAGACCGTCCGCAAATTGAAAGCAGACACTCCAGTGGCGCCGTTCGCCGAAATCTCACCGGCGACGCCCTTCGTCCGCAAGCGGGCAAACGCACTTGTATAGAGCGGATCGTCGCTGACCGTAAAGGTGGGCACCAAGGTCAAGAATGTCCGTCTGGTCGACGGCGATCACGACATCGATTGCAGGATCGATGGCATTGGCGCCATGGGTTTGAAATCCGAGTTCGTGAAGAAGGCGTAACAGTCGCCGCGGATGCTCGGCGTGAACGGGCGTTCGGCCACCTAAGGAAGCTCGATCGAGTCATCCCCGCGAATGCGGAAGTCCACACGCCGCATGGATCCCCGCTCTCGCGGGGATGGTCCGAGCCACCGTGGCGCGGGCGGTCGACGTGTTCATGCGGGCTTACGGGCCGACACCATGAACCCGGTTGTAGGCGCACGAACCCTGCGTCGATCCGCGGACGGTTGCCTGTCGAACCAAACCTGCAGACACCTCAATTCGAGAGACTGTAATCAGCGAATTTGCGAGGACACGCGGACGCCAATTCTGGTCAGTGCTCGTGGTAGTACAGCGTGCCGATGGCATTACCTTGATCCAGGCACCGTGTGTACCTGTGCTGCAAGCCAGAGCGCCAATACTGCTACCGCGGCAAGCGCCACTGGCACGATGAAGAGGTGCTGCCGAACGCCTGCGTGGCGCCACCCGCCACGAGCGCAAGCCGCATGACTGCCGCTCCCGCAAGCGCAGCATGCACACTGCCGTTCATCGGGCCGTGCCGCGCCGGACGGCCGAGCGCATTGGCAGTCGCAAACGTTGCGCACAGCAACCATGCCCACGCAACACCGGCAAGCGCCTGAGACAATGCCTGGGCGACGGGCAGGGTGAGCGCCACGCACGCAACCAATGCCAAACCCACAAACGCGGCGAACAGTGCGACACGTCGCGTTGCCGGCCATGTCCGCCATGGCGCCGGCACGATCAGCGCAAGATTGAACCCGGCCCAGAATGCCGGCATCCACCAGTGCAATTCCGTCGCAGCGACACCGCCACGCACATAGAGGGGCCCGGCATTGAGGGCGTTGTGAACCTGTATCGCCAGTGCGGCACACAGGACGGCGGCGAGCAGTGTCATGCCTGACGGATAAAAGGCATCGCCATCCGGTGTCGACGCGGACGCGGGGCTTGCACCGGCCACACTCCGCATCACGAGCACTGCACACAGCACGAGTCCCGCAGAGATGATTGCAAAGGAATCCAGCGGTGCCGACCCCTTGAGCACGATTGCGAGATAGGGCGCGCCGGCAAGCGCAAATCCGTTGCCGAGCAACAGCCAGCGGAATGCCTTGCCGGTATTCGACCCGGCTCGCTTGCCGACCAGCGCGAACAGAGGCGCACGCAGCGCAGCGGAACACGCGACCCAGATCAGCGCCGGTACGACCAGGGCCGGCACTGCACCCGTTGCATCGACGAGCAGCGGAATCGCCAGCAGCGCGAGGGCAGACGCGCCGGTCAGCAGCCCCAGCACGCGTCCCCACTTTTGCAGCACGCCGTCCATGCGGTCGCTGAAAATGCCGGCCAGTACGTCGGCGACCATGAACACCATCTGGTCAACCAGCAGCAACCACACCACTGCGGTTTTTGCCAGGCCTGCCTTCTGAGCCAGCGCCGGCAGAAAGATCGCGTAAGCGACCCAACTCAGCGACATGACGAACTGCGCCGCGGCGAATACCGGCAGCCTGCTCACGCTGACTGTCGACGAAGGACCTTCATTCAGCAGCACGCCGGGAATGGAAGGTCACCGGCACCGCTGGCGCACTGACCACTGACTTGCGGATACTGCCGATCACGTGCATCTCGCACTTCTTGCAGTCGAAGCGCAGGGTGAGCTTTTCCTTGCCGTTGATCAGCGTCATCGGCTCGGCCTTGACCTGGCCGCGCAAATCGAATTGCTTCAGTTCCTTCGGGCACAGGTTGAAGCTGTAGCGCAGGCAGTGCCTGGTAATCATCAGCGAGACGTCGCCGCGCTCCTCGTTCACTTCGTAGGCTGCGTCGATGACCGCGACACCGTGTCTGGCGTAGAAAGCGCGCGCCTTCTCGTTGTAGACATTGCCGAGGTACGACAAGGCGGTATCGGGGTAGGCCGCAGGCGGCTCGACCGGCTGCGCACGCAGCGGGCGGCGATGGGCCCCAAGGCGCGCAGCTTCGAGTTGCCCGGCGGCTTCGCGGCGCAACGCATTGAGCGCGCCAGCCGGCAGGAACCAGGGCTGCGAGAGCTGCAGGGTGACTTCGCCCGCTTCGAACATCGTGTTGCCCAGCTTGCCCAGGTGCTCGCAGATCGTCTGCACGGCGCGTTCGGGGTTCTGGGCCGGTTCCTTCGCATGCGCAAGCGGCACGCTGACGCGGTTGCCGTCCTCGTCGCTCAGGGTGAGTGCGAAGCCCTCTCCGGTTTCCTCGAACAGCAGGTCGACGCGGACGCGACGCTCGGCGGATTTCTTCTCGAGCAGCCGCTCGAAGGCCTGGTCGCGGTTGCGGTAGAGAACCACGCCTGGCTTCAGCTCGTCCGGCATCTCGTTCGGGTAGAGCCGCCGTCCGTCGACCTTGTTGATCCGGACGCCGACCAGTTCCTTGTGGCTGTCGAAATACGACAGCCCGTCGCCATTGTGGATCGGCGCCTTTGCCTCGGCTTCGATGAAATCGGCACCGATGCGCGTCACCGTCGCGATTTCCTCGCCGACGAAACTCGGGCTGTCGAAGGCTTCGATGCCGTGCCGGCGCTCATTGACGAAATAGTCCGTAAGGCCGCGGTTGAAGGTCTTCTCGGGTTGCGGCGAGAAGGTGAGCATGCTGCGCCCGCTCGATGCACGCCGATAGCCGGACAGGTCATCGAGGATCGCGTCGAGCAGTTGCCGGTAATGGGCGGTGATGTTCTTGACGTAGCCGAGATCCTTGAGCCGGCCTTCGATCTTGAACGAGCTGATGCCGGCCTCGATCAGCGCGCGCAGATTGGCGCTCTGGTCGTTGTCCTTCATCGACAGCAGATGCTTCTCGTGCGCCACCACCCGCCCCTGCGCGTCGGCCAGCGTATAGGGCAGGCGGCAGGCCTGCGAGCACTCCCCGCGATTGGCGCTGCGCCCGGAGTGGGCATGGCTGATGTAGCACTGGCCGCTGTAGGCCACGCAGAGCGCGCCGTGCACGAAGAACTCGAGCACGCACCGGGTTTCGGCCGCCACGGCGCGAATCTGATCGAGCGACAGCTCGCGCGCCAGCACGATCTGCGAGAAACCGACATCCTGCAGGAAGCGCGCCTTGGCCGGCGTGCGGATGTCGGTCTGCGTGCTGGCGTGCAACTGTATCGGCGGCAGATCGAGTTCGAGCAGGCCCATGTCCTGCACGATCAGCGCATCGGCACCGGCCTCATAGACCTGCCTCACGATCCGCGATGCGTCGTCGAGTTCGTCGTCCCGCAGGATGGTATTGAGAGCAACGAACACGCGCGCGCCGAAACGATGCGCATGACGTGCGAGCCGCTCGATGTCCTCGACGCAATTGCCGGCATTGGCGCGGGCGCCGAACGCCGGCCCGCCGATGTAGAC
Organism: Rhodocyclaceae bacterium; assembly: GCA_016791115.1. GTDB lineage: Bacteria > Pseudomonadota > Gammaproteobacteria > Burkholderiales > Rhodocyclaceae > Methylophosphatis. Next base: position 26,900 of record JAEUNL010000037.1, on the reverse strand, counting down.
CGCATCCGCGCCGTGGTCGATTGCGGCAATGCCGAAATCGGCGTTCCTGGCGGGCGATAGAAGTTCGAGTTCCTGGCGGGTGCTGGTCATGGTGCGATGGGAGCGGCGTGCCGCGCGTGGCCCGCCCTGTCGGGAATTCGCAATTATCCCCGAGTCCGGGATCGGGCGTCGACCGCCAACGTCCGCGTCGTCGCGGCGCCCCACGCCGGGTCATGGGCGCCGCAGACGATCAGGCGCAGTGCGCCCTCAGCGCCGAAAGCCCATCTCGACGGTAAAGAACTGCGGCGAGAGGCCCTTGAGCGGCTCGCGCAACTTTTCCACCTCCGACGCCGGCGCATGGACCTCGAGCCGCGTGATGTCGGCGATCTTCAGTGCCTCCTGAAGCAGCGCGCCGACGTTGTCCAGATGAGCGAGCACGCCCGGGGCGTCTTCGTAGCCTTCGCGGCAATGAACGCTGTCGCCATCGAAACTGAAGGCGTAATGCACGCACTTCGGTTCGGCGGAAGTCTTGGCGACGAACTGGTCGCACAATGCCTTGAAATCGCCAAGCTTGCCGGCGTGAACCTTGAAATACGGAACGAGCGTGCAGCAGGTATCGGCCATGGTTTCCTCCTCGTTGGCTGGTTGGGTATTCGACTCGGACATTCTGCGCCGATGCGCGGCGCAAGGCACGCTGGCCCGCAGCAAATCGCCGGGGAAGGCCGCACGACCATATGACCGACGATCATTTCCATATCACGCACCGCCGGCGTAGCCTCGAACGATACACACGGCCGGACCGCTGCCGGCGAATCGCGGCGGATATCAACCCCACCAAGAGAAAGGACAAGACCATGGGCCTGCACATTGGCGATGAAGCACCCGATTTCACCGCACCGACCACCGAGGGCACGATCCGCTTCCACGAGTGGATCGGCGACGGCTGGGCAATCCTGTTCTCGCACCCGAAGGACTTCACCCCTGTCTGCACCACCGAACTGGGCTATCTCGCGAAACTCAAACCCGAGTTCGACCGGCGCAATACGAAGGTAATCGGCCTGTCGGTAGACAGCGTGGACGACCACCGGCGCTGGATCGGCGACATTGCGGAGACACAGGGCGCGGCGCTGAACTACCCGTTGATCGGCGACAGCGATCTGGTGGTCGCCAAGCTCTACGACATGATTCATCCCAACGCGAGCGGCAACGCCGCGACGCGCACCGCGGTGGACAATGCGACGATCCGCTCGGTATTCATCGTCGGCCCCGACAGGAAGGTAAAGCTGATCCTGACCTACCCAATGGCGGTCGGGCGCAATTTCGACGAAGTGCTGCGCAGCCTCGACGCACTGCAACTCAACGCAAAGCACACGGTGGCAACACCGGTCAACTGGCGCCCCGGCGAGGACGTGATCATTCCAACCTCGGTGAACGACGAGGCCGCAAAGGCCAAGTATCCGAACGGCTGGAAGACGCTCAAGCCATACCTGCGCGTCGTGCCGCAACCGAAGTAGGCTTCGGACGGCGGGGGCATGCGTTGCGCATGCCCTTTACAGCCCTGCGCGCGGTAGAGTACGGCCTTTGCCGATCACCGCGCACAATGCCTCCGTCGAACGTCCCCATCGCGGCAGCGAGCCTGGCCTGCCACGCGCAGACGCCCTGCGCGGCAGTCCACGCCATCGATGTGGCGATACTGCTTACCGGACCACGCACGCTGCTGCTGCGCTATGCGCTGCGCGGCGAAATGGGCCGGCTGCGTCTGCCCTCGCCGCAGGCGCCGGCGCCGCGGGATCGGCTGTGGGCCCATACCTGCTGTGAGGCGTTCATCGCCGGCCAGGACGGCGAAGCTTATGCGGAGTGGAATTTCTCCCCCTCCGGACAATCTGCCCGCTACGACTTTTCGGCCTACCGGACACGCTGCGAAGCGCCAACGGCCGACGACGCCCCGACGCTCGCCATCACACACGACGCACAGAGTCTGAATGTCGACGCGCTCGTCGACGTTCCGGCAGAGTTCGGCGACCGCCTGCGGCTCGGCCTGAGCGCCGTGGTCGAGGACACCCGGGGAACACTCCATTACTGGGCGTTGCGCCATCGGCCCGGCAAACCCGATTTCCACCATCGCGATGCCTTTGCGATCGCACTCGACCTCGCGATCGACCCGGGCGCCATCCAGGAAAGGACTGCATGAGATTCGGCATCGACCGCCTGCTGGCGGAACCTGCGCTGCGCGCACCCCTCGAAGGGCGCCGCGTCGCCCTGCTCGCCCATCCGGCGTCGGTCACCGCGGACCTGACCCACTCGCTGGACGCGCTCGCGCAACTGCCCGACATGCGGCTGGCGGCGGCTTTCGGTCCGCAGCACGGCCTGCGCGGCGACAAGCAGGACAACATGGTCGAGTCGCCGGACTTCGTCGACCCGTTGCATCGCATTCCGGTGTTCAGCCTCTACGGCGAGGTGCGGCGGCCGACCGATGCCATGATGCACAGCTTCGACGTGCTGCTGGTCGACCTGCAGGATCTCGGCTGCCGCATCTACACCTTCATCACCACGCTGCGTTACGTGCTCGAAGCGGCAGCGCGCCATCGCAAGGCCGTCTGGGTGCTCGACCGGCCGAACCCTGCCGGCCGCCCGGCCGAGGGCCTGACCCTGCGCAACGGGTGGGAAAGTTTCGTCGGTGCCGGGCCGATGCCGATGCGCCACGGACTGACGATGGGCGAACTCGCGCGCTGGTTCGTCGCCACGCTGAAGCTCGACGTCGAATGCGAGGTGGTCACCATGGAGGGCTGGCAGCCCGATTCCGCACCGGGTTTCGGCTGGCCGCTCGGCGAGCGCACCTGGATCAACCCCAGCCCGAACGCACCCAACCTCTGGATGGCGCGCTGTTACGCTGGCACGGTGATGCTCGAGGGCACCACGCTGTCGGAGGGGCGCGGCACGACGCGCCCGCTCGAGCTGTTTGGCGCGCCGGACATCGACGCCGCCGCGATCCGGCAGGAGATGCAGCGGCTCGCGCCAGACTGGCTGAAAGGCTGCCGGTTGCGCGATTGCTGGTTCGAACCGACCTTCCACAAGCACGCCGGCACGCTGAATGGCGGCCTGCAGATCCATGTCGAGGATGCGCGTTATGACCACCACGCGTTCCGGCCCTGGCGCCTGATGGCGCTGGCCTTCAAGGCCCTGCGCCGGCTGCAGCCGGATTACCCGATCTGGCGCGACTTCGCTTACGAATACGAGCACGACCGGCTGGCGATCGACCTGATCAATGGCAGTGCGCTGCTGCGCGAATGGGTGGACGACCCGGCCGCCGCGCCGGCCGATCTCGACGCGCTGACGAATCCGGACGAGCAGGCATGGCGCGAGGCGCGCTCAGCCTTTCTGCTCTACTGACCGGCCCGGCCGATCGCGCGACGGAATGCGGTACATCCAGAGCGCCAGCAACACGCCGCACGCGGCAACGGCCAGCTGCAGCGCCAGCGGGCGCACGAAGAACACGATCGAGACGCCCATCGTGCCCGCCATCAGCGCGATCGCGTAGAGCTTGGTACGCCAGGGAATGCTCCGGTGGGCCTGCCATTCGCGCACCATCGGCCCGAAAGTGCGATGGTGGAACAGCCAGACGTAGAAGCGTTCCGAGCCCCGCGCGAAACAGGCCGCCGCGGCCAGCATGAAGGGCGTGGTCGGCAGCAGCGGGACGAAGATGCCGACCACGCCGACCACGACAAACAGGCAGCCGAGCACCAGGAATAACCAGCGCATTGTCTGGCGGCGATGCAGACGCATGTGCGTACGGTGAGCCGGCTCCCCGCCGGGGGCGGAATCGTCGCGCGATTTCATGTTGCAATGCCCTCCAAGCCGGCGATCACACGCCGGTATAATCCGCTTTTGCCCGCAGGATCTGCCGCCGTGTCCAACCCCCTGTTCGAATCCAGCATCACGAGTCTGCCCCTCGTCGGTCGCGGAAAAGTACGCGACATATACGCGGTGGACGAAAAACACCTGCTGATCGTCACCACCGACCGCCTTTCGGCCTTCGACGTGATTCTGCCCGATCCCATCCCCGGCAAGGGCGAGGTGCTGACCGCCGTCTCGAATTTCTGGTTCACCCGGCTCAAGCACATCATTCCCAACCATATCGTGGACATCGACCCAGAATCGGTGGTCGCCGGTGAAAGCGAGCGCGCCCAGGTACGCGGTCGGGCCATCGTCGTGCGGCGGCTGCATCCGTTGCCGATCGAGGCCGTGGTGCGGGGCTACCTGATCGGTTCCGGCTGGAAGGACTACCAACTGACCGGCAAGGTGTGCGGTATCGCGCTGCCCGCCGAGATGCGACAGGCCGGCAAGCTGCCGTCGCCGATCTTCACGCCGGCCACCAAGGCCGAAATGGGTTCGCACGACGAGAACATCGATTACCCAACCTGTGAAAAGCTCGTCGGCCCGGCGCTGGCCGAGAAAGTGCGAGACGCCGCGCTGCAGCTCTACAGCGAAGCGGCGGACTACGCCATCGGTCGCGGCATCATCATCGCCGACACCAAGTTCGAATTCGGCCTCGGCCAGGATGGCACGCTGTACCTGATCGACGAGGCGCTGACTCCCGATTCCTCGCGCTTCTGGCCGGTGGACGGCTACGCCGAAGGGATCAGCCCGCCCTCGTTCGACAAGCAGTTCGTGCGCGATTACCTCGAGACCCTGGACTGGAACAAGCAGGCGCCCGGCCCGACCCTGCCGGCTGACGTCCTGGAAAGAACGGCTGCGAAGTATCGCGAGGCGCTGACCCGGCTGGTCGGCTGAAAACGCAGGGTCCAGCGCGCACGCGTCGCGCGGGACCGATCGGGGCGGTAACAGGGGGCTCGCTCCAAGGAGTGACGACGGTGGCCAGACAGACCCCAATCGACCAGTTGCACGGCATGAAAGGTGCCATGCGCCCAACAAGCGCCGTGCGGCTTGCCGCGCCCTCGCAGCGTCCGCAACCTGACGGACCTGCGGCAGCAAATCCGGCGCCCAAGGCCACGCAGGCCACGGCACGCACAACGCTGATTGACGCCCTCGCATTTGCGGCCGCGACCTTGTGGCCGGCGTGGCTATGGTGGAAGGGTGCGCTGCTCGCAACCGATGTGCTCGTCATGTTCGTGGCCGAGGCAATGCTCTACCACGTCAGCGTGCTGGCCCGCATGCTGTTCACCACCGCGGCGCCGGAACGCGGTCAGGTGCCGCGCCTGATCAGCGTCATACGGCACGCGATCGGGCACGGAATATGGATGAGCATGCTAGTCGTCCTTCTGTTGCTCGCGATTGGCACCCCGGTCGATCCGTCCATCCTCGTCGACGCCGCGCGCGCCCACGTCGCCCGTCTCTCGCTCCCGCCGATGACCCAGGCGGCCGCGGTCGTGGCAGCGTGCTTTGCATTCGCGGTCATCGTGCGCGGCGACCACATCGACACATACCTGACAGAACCGCCGTCGCGCTTCGCACGCTACGGATTCTCGTACGTGTTCGGCCTGGGCGTTCTGCTGGTCGCCTCGCTGATCGCGCGGATCGTCGCGGAAGGCGAAGGCTTTCTCCCGCCAACCACGTCATCCGGCCCGGGTTCGCCGCTGATTCCGCCTGCAATTCTGGTCATCTGCCTGCTCGTGCTACGGCTTTTCCTGAAGACGATCGGACTGCTGTATCTGATCTTCCAGGGGCGGCTCGCCGGCGCGATTGATGACCTCAAGCGTCGCGCCGCGGCCAGCGGGCGCGGGCTATCGCGAAGATAGTCGAACGAGCTTGCCGAATCGGGCAGAATCGCGTGCACACGCAACAAGACAGAGAGCGTATCCCCAATGAATCCCCTGCTCGATTTTTCCGGCCTGCCGCGCTTCGATGCGGTCGAAGCCGGTCATGTCACCCCAGCCATCGGTGAACTGCTCAAGGAGAATCGCGCGCTCGTCGAGCGCTTGGCCGCCGATTCCGCGCCGCCGACGTGGGACAACTTCGTCGTACCGCTGACCGACGCCAGCGAGCGCCTGTCGCGTGCCTGGGGCGTGGTCAGCCATCTGCACGGCGTCAATGACGTACCGGACTGGCGCGAGGCCTACAACGCCAACCTGCCGGAAGTCACGCGGTTCTATTCCGAGATCGGACAGAACCTGGCGCTGTACGCCAAGTACAAGGCCATCCGCCAGAGCACTGCATTCGCGTCCCTGAGCCCGGCCCGGCAGAAGATCATCGACAACGAAGTTCGGGATTTCCGCCTTTCGGGCGCCGAGTTGCCGGAGGATCAGAAGCCACGTTTTCAGCAGATCCAGGAAGAACTCGCCGGGCTTGCCGCCAAATTCTCCGAGAATTTGCTCGACGCCACCAATGCGCACGCGGAATGGGTCGAACACCGCGCCGAGGTCGCCGGCATTCCGGACGACGTGCTGCACGCCGCACGCGTCGCCGCAGAAAGAGACGGGCGCGCCGACTGGAAGTTCACCCTGCAAGCCCCCTCGTACATCCCGGTGCTGCAGTACGCAGACAACCGCGATCTGCGTGCACGCATGTATCGCGCCTATGCCACCCGCGCCTCGGAATTCGGCAAGAAGGAATGGGACAACACGCCACTGATCGGTCGCATCCTGAAGCTGCGCGAGGAAGAGGCGCGCATGCTTGGCTATGCGAACTTCGCCGAAGTTTCCCTGGTGCCGAAGATGGCCGAATCGCCGGCGCAGGTTGCGGCGTTCCTGCGCGACATGGCCGCCAAGGCGCGCCCCTTTGCCGAGCGGGATGTCGCTGAATTGCGCGACTTCGCGAGATCCGAGCTCGGGCTCGACACGCTGGAATCGTGGGACGTGGGCTATGCGTCGGAGAAGCTGCGGCAAAGGCGCTATGCGTTCTCCGAACAGGGAGTAAAGCAGTATTTTCCGGAACACAAGGCGCTCGCGGGGCTGTTTCACGTGGTCGAGGGGCTCTACGGCGTACGCATCGAACCCGACACGGCATACACATGGCACCCAGATGTGCGCTTCTTCCGCATCGTGCGCGGTGGCGAAACGATCGGCCAGTTCTACCTCGACCTCTACGCACGCGACACCAAGCGCGGCGGCGCGTGGATGGACGAGGCGATCACCCGGCGGCGCGCGATCCACGGGGTGCAGCGCCCGGTCGCCTACCTGACCTGCAACTTCTCGGCACCGGTCGGCGGCAAGCCCGCGTTGTTCACCCATGATGAAGTCATCACGCTGTTCCACGAGGCGGGCCACGGCCTGCATCACCTGCTGACTCAGGTCGATGAGCTCGCGGTTTCGGGCATCCATGGCGTCGAGTGGGACGCGGTCGAACTTCCGTCGCAGTTCATGGAAAACTTCTGCTGGGAATGGAACGTGCTGCAGGAAATGACTGCGCACGTCGATACGGGTCAGCCGATGCCGCGTGCGCTATACGACAAGATGATCGCGGCAAAGAACTTCCAGAGCGGCATGCAGACCTTGCGGCAGGTCGAGTTCGCGCTGTTCGATTTGCGGCTGCACAGTGAATTCGACCCGCAGGGAAGCAAGACGTATCAGCAACTGCTCGACGAGGTGCGCAACGAAGTCGCCGTCATCGTGCCGCCGGAATGGAACCGCTTTCCCAACAGCTTTTCACACATCTTTGCAGGCGGCTATGCCGCCGGGTATTACAGCTACAAATGGGCCGAAGTGCTCTCGGCCGATGCGTTCGAGGCGTTCGAGGAAGCGCGCGGGTCGCACGGCGTACTCGATGCTGCCACCGGAGAGCGATTCTGGCGCGAAATTCTGTCTGTCGGCGGATCACGTCCCGCGTTAGAATCCTTCAAGGCGTTTCGCGGCCGGGAACCGCGGGTAGATGCCCTGCTACGACACAACGGAATGGTGGAAACGGCATGAAGACAGTCTGGGCGGTGATATTCTTCGTGGCAGCCGGTGCAGCGTTCGCGCAAGCGAAGACATGGCGCTGGCAAAGTGCCGACGGCATCATCCACTACTCCGACATGCCACCGCCGCCCGGTGCCCGCAACATCCAGGAAATCTCGCCGTCAGGCAACGTGATCGACAACGACGCCATGTCATATACGGCCCGCAAGGCCGCAGCCGATCACCCCGTCACGCTATTCACAGCGCCAAGCTGCGTCGAGGAGTGCAAGTTTGCGCGCGAGTATCTCGGCTCACGCGGCATTCCCTACACTGAATTGCTGATGACCAAGGAAGAGGACCACGCCGGCTACCGCAAGGTGTTTGGTTCCGAGGACGCCATGGTGCCCTCGATCACCGTCGGCAACACGCAGAAGGCGCGCGGCTTCGAACGCGGCCAGTGGAAGAAGATGCTCGACCTCGCCGGCTATCCGGGCGTCGGCGGCCGCACGCCGACTTCCTCCGCCGCCGGCGCCAAGCCCTGATATCCGGCGAGCCCGATTGGCGCGCCGCCGCAGCCTAATCGAACAGGCCCGCCCCGAAATCCTTCTCCATCAGTTGCGCCTGCGCGGCGGCCAGTCGCGCAATCGGCACGCGCGGACCCGAACATGACACATAGTTCAGGCCGACGTGGTGGCAGAAGCGGATCGCCTCGGGCTGTCCGCCATGCTCGCCGCAGATGCCGACCTTGAGGTCCGGCCTTGCCTTGCGGCCCCATTGCACCGCCATGTCCATGAGTCGCCCGACGCCCTTGACGTCGAGAATCTCGAACGGGTTGTCCTTGAGGACGCCCTTCTCGATGTAGTTGGGCAGGAATTTGTTCTCCGCATCCTCCCGGCTGAACGAGAACGTGGCCTGTGTCAGGTCGTTGGTGCCGAAGGAAAAGAACTGCGCGATGCCGGCGATCTCCCCGGCGCGCAGACAGGCGCGGACGACTTCCATCATGCTGCCGAACTTGAAGGACACCTTGACGCCCGACGCTGCCTCGACTTCCGGCAGCATCGCATCGACCAACGCCTTCACGCGGCGCAGTTCATTCACGTCGGCAACCTGGGGCACCATGATCTCCGGGCTTACCGCGACACCTTCCTTCCCGCATTCGGCGGCTGCCTCGAGAATGGCGCGGATCTGCATGCCGTAGATCTCGGGATGCGTAATGCCGAGGCGCACGCCGCGATGACCCAGCATCGGATTGACCTCGGACAACTGGCGCACCTTGCGCAGCATCGCCTCCCTGCGTGCGAGCAGCGCATTGTCGCGGCCTGTATCACGGTATTCGCGCAGTGAGGTCGAGAGCTTTTCCAGTTCATGCACATGCGACTTGTGCAGATCGGTGTCGAGCATCTTCAAGGTGTCGGGCAATTCGTCCATGCTGCTCACCGCGCGCGCCAGGTGGTGCAAGTGCGCGATCTCGAACTCGAGTTGCGCTGCCGTCGGCAGGAACTCGTGGATCGGCGGATCGAGCAGCCGTATCGTGACCGGCAGGCCATCCATCGCCCGGAAGATGCCCTTGAAATCCTCGCGCTGGATCGGCAGCAGGCGGGCCAACGCCGCCTCGCGCTCCTGCACATTCGCGGCAAGGATCATGTCCTGAACGATGGGCAGGCGCTTCGGATCGTTGAACATGCGCTCCGTGCGACACAGGCCGATGCCCGTGGCGCCGTATGCGCGCGCCCGCGCCGCGTCGTTCGGCGTGTCGGCATTGGCGAACACCTTGAGCCGCGCCATGCCATCGGCCCAGCCGAGCAGCGTGTGCAGGTCTTCGGAAAACTCCGGCTCGACGGTGGGGATCAGGCCGGCGAACACATTGCCGGTGGTGCCGTCGATGGTGATCACGTCGCCCTCGTGCAGGACCGTGCCGCCGACATGCGCAACGCGCTCATGTACGTTGATCGAGATGGCCTCGCAGCCGGACACGCAGGGCTTGCCCATGCCGCGCGCAACGACGGCCGCATGCGACGTCTTGCCGCCGCGACTGGTGAGGATGCCGACCGCAGCGAAGAATCCGTGGATGTCCTCCGGCTTGGTCTCCTCGCGCACGAGAACGACGCGTTCGCCCTGGCGGCCGCGCACTTCGGCGGTATCCGCGTCGAACACGATACGGCCGGCCGCCGCACCGGGCGATGCCGGTAGGCCGCATGCGAGCGCGCTGGCAGCGTGCCCCGGCGCCAGAGTGGGCACCAGCAGTTGCTCGAGCATGGCGGGCTGGATGCGCGTCAGCGCCCGCTCGCGCGAGATCAGATCCTCGCGCGCCATTTCGACCGAGGTGCGCACCATGGCCTGGGCGTTCATCTTGCCATTGCGCGTCTGCAGGCAGTACAAGCGTCCGCGCTCGATGGTGAACTCGAAATCCTGCACCTCGCGGAAGTGCGATTCCAGCTTGTTGCGCAACTCGACCAGCTGCGGGTAGATCTCGGGCAGATCCTTCGCCATGTCGGCAATCGGCCGCGGTGTGCGGATGCCGGCGACGACATCCTCGCCTTGTGCGTTAACGAGGTACTCGCCGTAGATCAAGTTCTCGCCGGTACCCGGATTGCGTGTGAATCCAACTCCTGTCGCGCTGTCGTTGCCCATGTTGCCGAACACCATGGCGACCACGTTCACTGCGGTGCCGTTGGCCATCTGCGGCGTGATGCGGAACTGGCGCCGGTAGTCGACCGCGCGCTTGCCCATCCAGGATCGAAACACCGCGCCGATCGCGATTTCGAGTTGCTCCTGCGGATCGTCGGGAAACGGCTTGCCGGTCGCCCCCTGCACGATCGCAAGATAGTCGTCCGCGAGCGACTTGAGGTCCTCGGCCGACAGATCCACGTCCTGCGTCACGCGCACGCGCTGCTTGAGCCGGCTCATCGCATCGTCGAACGGCGCATCGGCCACGCCCAGCGCCACCTTGCCGAAGAGCTGCACGAAACGCCGCCAGGCGTCGTACCCGAAGCGCGGATTGCGCGTCGCCTCGATCAGTCCCTTGAGCGTGGTTTCGTTCAGACCCAGGTTGAGGATGGTGTCCATCATCCCCGGCATCGACATCGCAGAGCCCGACCGCACCGACACCAGCAAGGGATCGGTCGCGCCGCCGAAACGCCGGCCCGTTTTACGCTCGACCGTGGCCAGTTGCTCGCGCACGTCGGCCATGAGGCCGTCGGGCAGCCTGTTTCCCTCCAGATAGGCCAGGCAGGCTTCGGTGGTGATCACGAACCCGGGCGGCACGTTGAGCCCGATCTGCGTCATCTCGCACAGGTTGGCGCCCTTTCCGCCCAGAAGCATCTTGTTGCGGCCGTCGCCGTTCTCGAATGCGTAGACGTAGTTCGCTGCGGTCATGTCTCCTCCTGTTTTCGATTGCGAATCCGCGCCCCCGGCAGCGCTCAAGGCACCAATGAACGGACCAGCGTGCATCGACACGTCTAGTCGTTCGCCGACAAGGCACACACTCTTATTGGGGGAAGACCGCGTCCCTTTGGATTTGGCCGGCATATGCCGTCGGGACGCTGGTTCTCAGCATCGGACCCGGAGCCCCGGATCCGATCGGCCGGTAGGCGGCGCGATGACTCATCATAGCACTCGCTCTTGACCGCTTGCATCCCGCCCCGGCCGCGGGTTGCCCGGGAAGCCCCGCAGCGCGCCGGCCGCTTGCACTATCGCTTTAGTAATACAATGCTCGCTGCTGCCGTTCAGCGTGGCAGCAACGAACCAATAAGAATGAAAATTCGATAAAAATGGAAATGCCCGCCTCCTGGGATCCCAGCTTCAGTGTCGGCCATGATCTGATGGACAACCAGCACAAGCACCTGTTGTCGATCTGCTCGCGTGTGGCACGCATGGTTGATGACGAGAGTCACGCAGCCACGTTGCAGTTTCATGAAGCCCTGCACGATCTCGCGGATTACACACGCAACCATTTCGCTGCCGAGGAGGCATTGCTGCGCGATTGCAGCTATCCGCACCTCGACGCGCATGTGGCGGAACATTCCGACTGCCTGACCCGGTTGACCGACTTCCTTTATGCAGCTTCCCACGGCGTGATCGCAAAGAACGAACTGCACGATTTCCTCGTGAATTGGTGGGCCAACCACGTCAGTTCGTCGGACCTCCAGTACGCCGCCTACCTGCGTTCTGCGGGCTGACGGCAAGCGCAGCGTATCGCGGACGCTGCAGCCGGCACCGGCTGCAGCGCGTTGCCGACAGGCTCTGGCACAATGCCATCCGGCAGCGGCGCACCGGCAAGCCGCCTGCGCGCGACACCGCCGAGCGCCGTACCCGACCTGCAACAACCCGATCACCATGAAACTCGCCACCTGGAACGTCAACTCGCTGAAGGTTCGCCTGCCGCACCTGCTGGACTGGCTCGGCCGCGCGATGCCGGACGTCGTCTGCCTGCAGGAGTTGAAACTGGAGGACGCGTCCTTTCCCGTCGCGGAGATCGAGGCGGCAGGCTACCGCGCCGCGTTCAGCGGGCAGAAGACCTACAACGGCGTCGCCATCCTGTCCCGCGCGGAAATCGGCAAAGTCGTCACCGGCATCCCGGAATTTCCCGACGAACAACGCCGGGTAATCGCCGCCGATGTCGATGGCGTGCGTGTGATCTGCGTCTACTGCCCGAACGGCCAGGCAGTCGGTAGCGAGAAGTACGACTACAAGCTGCGCTGGTATGCCGCACTGACCGATTGGGTGCGCCAGGAGCTTGCACGCAATCCGAAACTGGTCATCGCCGGCGACTACAACATCGCCCCCGACGATCGCGACGTACACGACCCGATCGCCTGGAAGGACCAGGTGCTGTGCTCCGAGCCGGAGCGGGCTGCCTTTCACGCGCTGCTTTCGCTGGGACTGGTCGACAGCTTTCGCCTCTTCGATCAGGCGCCCGCCACCTTCTCGTGGTGGGATTACCGCATGCTCGGCTTCCAGAAGAACAAGGGGCTGCGCATCGACCACGTGCTGCTTTCGACGGCGCTCGCCGGCGGCTGCCGTGGCTGCACCATCGACCGCGCCCCGCGCAAGCTCGAGCGCCCGTCCGACCATGCGCCGGTAATCGCGGAGTTCGCCCTGCCGTGAGCCAGCCGACGCCGGAATCCGACCTGGTCGGCCTTTACCCGGTACTGGGTAACTTGCCGCCCGAGGCGCATGCGTTGCTCGCCAAAAGCGGCCAGCGCATCCGCCTGCCAGCCGGCACGGCGGTATTCGACGAGCGCCAGCATTGCCAGGGTTTTCCGTTCGTGCTGCGTGGCGGCATACGCGTCGTCAAGGCGGCGGCAAATGGTCGAGAGCTGCCGCTGTATCGCGTGACGCCCGGCGAAACCTGCGTGATCACTTCGAGCTGCCTGCTCGGCCATACCGACTACAACGCGCGCGGCGTCACCGAGGACGAAACCGATCTGCTGCTGCTTCCGCGCGATGCGTTCGACGCGCTGCTTGCTTTCGCCCCCTTTCGCGCCTTCGTCTTCCAGCTCTTCTCGGAACGCATTGCCGACCTGATGCAGTTGATCGAGGAGGTCGCCTTCCGCAAGCTGGACCAGCGGCTTGCCGCACTGCTGCTCGGCCGCGGCCGACGCGTGCATGCCACGCACCAGCAGCTCGCCGACGAGCTCGGGAGCGTGCGCGAAATCGTCAGCCGCCTCCTGAAAGGCTTCGCTGCGCAGGGCTATGTCGCACTCGGCCGCGAACAGATCGACATCCTCGATCCCGCGGGCCTGAGGCGTCTGGCCGACGATCCGCGCTGAGACCGTCTGGCCGGACGCCGCATCAACCGGCGATTTCAGGCAAGGCAACGTCACGAAGTCCATTCCACGCGGCTTCCGGATCGGCATGCCCGGAAAGCCTTTACCCACCTGCCTTGCAGGGCAGGCGCCGATGACACTCGCGCACGCATCCGGGGCTCGCGCCACAACGCCGCGATCGCGATGCGCCTTCAAGTTTCGCCGTTTTTTGCCGAAAACAGCCGGACAGACATCCCTGTTTCCATCTGCCGAGCCCATCATGTCGCGCAAATCCGAAGCTGACGAACTCGAAGCATTGCTGGCAAAAGGCATGCGCCTGCCCGCCCAGCCCCAGGTTGTCGTGGAAATCCAGCAATTGCTGACGGCCGAAGAACCGGACGTGCGCAAGCTCACCCAGATACTTGCACGCGACCCCGGCATCGTCGCCATGCTTTTCAAGCTGGTCAGCACGCCGGCCTATGGCGGGCGTCGCATCGATTCGCTGACCAAGGCGGTGCAACTGGTCGGCATCCGGCAGATCGCCAACCTCGTACGCGGCATCGCGCTGACGATGACGGTGCCCGGCGTCAAGCAGCCGATCTACGACAAATTCTGGCGCCGATCAATCGGCATCGCCGAGTTCGCCGCCGGCATCGCTGCGGAGCGCATTTCGGTGTGCAACATCTTCCCCGACCAGGCCTATCTGGCCGGCATCTTCCACGACTGCGGCGTACCCATGTTGCTGGAACGCTTTCCCGACTACTGCGCCGCACTGCGCACCGGCACCGGCCAGTGGATCGACGTGATCGCCGAGGACCAGCGGCTCGACGTCGACCATGCAGTCGTCGGCCACCTCATCGCGCGCCACTGGCGCCTGCCCGACTTCATCGCAGAAGCAGTGCTCAAACACCACGAGATGCCACCCGCCGACACCGGCGGCGCAGCCCGTTCGATGGTCGCCATCCTGCAACTCGCCAACGAGCTTTACCATCGCGAGCAACTGATTCCGAACCCCGAATGGCCCAACCAGCGCCATGCGGTGATGGTGGAGTTATGCATCCATGAAGGCGAGCTGGAAAGCTTCATGGACGACCTGCTGGAGTCCACCTACGCCTGAACCGCGTCGCCTCGCATGGCATCGCGCGCCGGCGCCCCGCCGGGCATGGGGCGGCCGGCAATTGCAACAATTCATGTCACTGGCGTAAGCCGCCGCCCCGAGGCGCGCGCACGGGAGGAAAATTCCCCGTGTGATCAGCCACTTCATTTCGCCGGACGCAAGCTGCGTTCGATCCCGGGTCAGCATGCCACGCGGCGCAACGCGAACGCGCTCTCGCGCCGCGATTGCGGCCACGCTCCTTGGCGCGAGCACGGCCGCGCACGCTGCCGGCGTCGACGCCAGGGGTGCATCCATCGCCGCCCTGGTGCTGCTGCTGGCCGCGGCATTGACGATGCTGCACCGCGCGCGCCAGCGGGCGCGCGACCTCGGTGCCCAGGCGGGCGAAATGCAGGAACTGCTAACCCGCGCACGCAGCGAGCATGACGAAATCGTTGCCGAGCATGAGGCCGAACGCAGCGACCTCGCGGCACGCCTTGAGCAGGCGGCCCAGCGCGAGGCCGCACACCAGGTCGCCTTGCGCGCGGCGCAGAACGATACCCTGACCAAGCTACCGACCCGCATTCGCATGCTGGAGGACATCACGCGCGAACTCGCTTCGGCCAAGCGCCGGCAGACGCGCATGGCCGTGCTGTTCGTCGACCTCGATGATTTCAAGCGCATCAACGACACGCTCGGACACGCGGCAGGCGACGAATTGGTGCGTCAGGCCGGCGAGCGCCTCACCGCCTGCGTGCGCAGCGACGACGCGCTCGCCTACGCCCACGAGCCCACGGGACAGGATGTCGCACGCGTCGGCGGCGACGAATTCGTGCTGCTGCTGCGCGACACCGGCGAATCGGCCGGCTTGTCGAGCGTGGCAACGCGGCTGCTGGAAGCGTTCCGCAGGCCGTTCGCGATCGGCGGCTTCAAGGTCCAGTCCAGCATCAGCATCGGTATCGCATGCTTTCCGCGCGACGGCGATTCGGCCGAGACGCTGCTCAACCACGCCGACATGGCGATGTATCGCGCCAAGGAGGCCGGCAAGGACGGCTTCGAGTTCTTCTCGCCGGCCATGACGGCCGCTGCGACGCGCCGCATGCTGGTCGAAAACGGCCTGCGCAAGGCCATCGAGCGCGGCGAGTTCGAACTGCACTACCAGCCGAAGGTAGTTCCTCGCAGCCATCGCGTGGTCGGCGCCGAAGCGCTGCTGCGCTGGAAAAGCCCCGAGCACGGCCTCGTCTCGCCCGAGACCTTCATCGGCATCGCGGAAGACACCGGCCTGATCGCGCCGATCGGCGAATGGGCTTTGGTCGAAGCCTGCCGCCAGATGCGCAGCTGGCTGGACATGCGATTGCATCCGATCCAGGTCGCTGTAAACGTCTCTTCGGCACAGTTCCGCGACGACAACGTACTGACCGCCGTGGTACGCGCGATCAAGGAAAGCGGCCTGCCACCCCATTTGCTCCAGCTCGAGGTGACGGAAAACCTGTTCATGAAGAACATGGCCACCGCGCGCAATTCGCTGTCCTACGTACGCGGACTGGGGGTCACCGTCGCGCTCGACGACTTCGGCACCGGCTTCTCGTCGCTCGGCTATCTGCGACAGTTGCCGATCGACGCGCTCAAGATCGACCGCTCGTTCGTGCATCATCTCGGCACCAAGGCCGAAGATCGCGAGATCGTGGTCGCGATCCTGACGCTGGCACGCGCCCTTGGCATGAAAACCGTTGCAGAAGGCGTGAGCACGATCGCGCAACACGACGTGCTCGCCAAAATGGCTTGTGACGAGATGCAGGGGTATCTGTTCGCGCCGCCGGTGGATGCGACGACCATGACGCAGATCCTGCGCATCGGCAGCATCGCGCCGGGCTCGCTCGACAACCTCGCCCTGCCTAAACCGACGCGACCCGGCGAACTGTACATCCCAATCGAATCCGGCCGCGACGACACCCAGTTCGATTCCAAGTCGACCATGGTGGCGCCGCTCGGCATGTCGACAATCTGACGGGCGCCAAACCGGAAACGATTAGAATCACGCTCCTGTGAGCGCAGGCAGTGGGTTGCCGTGGCGCCTTTCCCCACGAGGACTGAGGACACCATGGCGGCATCCAGCCTGCTGGCACTGATCGACGACATTGCCACCGTACTCGACGACGTCGCGGTACTCACCAAGGTCGCGGCCAAGAAAACTTCAGGCGTGCTCGGCGACGACCTGGCGCTCAACGCCCAGCAGGTCGCCGGCGTGGCGGCAGACCGCGAAATTCCGGTCGTCTGGGCGGTCGCCAAGGGCTCGCTGAAGAACAAGGCAATCCTGGTGCCGGCGGCGCTGGCCATCAGCGCGTTCATCCCGTGGGCCGTGACGCCGCTGTTGATGATAGGCGGCGCGTTCCTGTGCTTCGAGGGCTTCGAGAAGCTCGCGCACAAGTTCCTCCACAGCCGGCACGAAGACGATGCGCATCACGCCGAACTGACCCGGGCAGTGGCGAATCCCGAAATCGATCTGGTGGCTTTCGAGAAGGAGAAGATCCAGGGCGCGGTGCGCACGGATTTCGTGCTCTCCGCCGAGATCATCGCGATCACGCTGGGCACCGTGGCGGACAAGGATTTCGCCACGCAAGTTGCCGTGCTGACCGGCATTGCGCTGATCATGACGGTTGGTGTCTATGGCTTCGTGGCCGGCATCGTCAAGCTCGACGACGCCGGGCTCTACCTCAGCCGCCGCGAGGGCAGCGGAGCGGGGCCGGCGCGCGCATTCGGCCGCTTCATCCTGCGTGCGGCACCCTGGCTGATGAAGGGGCTGTCGGTCGCCGGAACGGCGGCGATGTTCCTCGTCGGCGGCGGCATCCTGACCCACGGCATTCCCGGCGCGCACGACGTGATCCACCTTGCGGCGCATGCAGTCGGCGGCCTGCCAGGCGTCGGCGGCGTCCTGGAGGCGCTGACGCCGATGCTGCTCGATGGCGTGTTCGGCGTGTTTGCCGGCGCGGTCGTCCTCGCCGCGGTCGGCATCGGATCACGCGTCCGGCGTGCGATCCGGGGCGGGAAATCGGCTGCACATTGACCTGTAGCGACCGCCTAGGGAACGCGGCCAACTGCCACGTCGAGATCGGCCAGGAACGCCTCGATGCGCTTTGCATTGGCACCGAGGTCGGAGCGTCCGACGCGGGACTTCGAGCGCATGTCGACGCGCGTGCCCTGCGCCGATTCCGCAACACGAATCACGACGTCGTCGACGAAACCGAACCAAGCACTCGTGGCGCTCGCCTCGATGCGCCCCTCGGACGGTTCGGCGGCGTGCATCGACCAGCCGCGATCCCGAGCAAGGACCAGCGCCGCATCGAACACCGCTTGCCGGCCAGCCGTGTAGAGACGAGGCGCGACCTGCGGATAGGCATCGTGCTGCAGGTGCGCAACCTGCTCGCCCGGATAGGCCGCCGGATTCGGCGCGTCGACGCGCAAGGGCACGACGGCGACGAACGGCGGCGGGTCGGCCGTATCGGTGCTGATGTCGTGAATCAGCGGCAGCGACTTCGCGAGATACAGCTGCTGCATGGGCATGCCGGCCACGATCACCCCGAGGATGCAGGCGGCGAACGCCAGTCTTCGCGCCAGGCGCGAACCGGCGCGCACCACTGCCACGACGCCGAGCACGCAGGCGGTCAGCGCGCACAGGGCTGCGATGCCGAGGATGGCAAATCCGCCCTGATAGCCCCACAGGCCGGTGCGATGCCCCGGGCCGGCAACCACAGCCGCAAGCAGCGCGCCGATGGCCAGCGCGAGCGCGGCACGTGATATGCGCATGGTGCGCACGGAACTTTCGCGGGCGTTTCCTGCCTGCATAGGGGTCGGGCGCCTGTCGGCGCATCAAGCTAACGAACGTGAATCTTCGCATGAAGCGGTCAATCGGGTCATGGGGTACGGCGCTACTGTTCGCCGCCAGCCTGGCGGCTTGCGCCGCCGCCGGCGAGGAGCCGTGGCGCACCACGCAATTGCGCGAACATCCGTTGGTGGGCCACATCTGGGACGTCGCAGCCGCCCGCGCGATCACGCGCAACGAGCTCGTTGCAAGGCTGATGCAGGCACGCATCGTTCTGCTTGGCGAAACCCATGACAATGAAGACCATCACCAGCTGCAGGCTGCCATCCATGGCGCGCTGACGGCGCAAGGCAAGCGTCCGGCCCTGGTCATGGAGCAATTCGATCTCGAACATCAACCAGCGATCGACGCAGCGCGCAGCACGCCCGGCGCGACCGCACGATCCGTTGCCGCGGCCGGCCGGATGCGCGAAGGCTGGAACTTCGATTTCTACGCACCGCTGCTTGCGCAGGCACTCGAAACCGGCACACCGATAGTCGCCGCCAACTTGTCGCGCGACGCTGCGCGCGCCGTGATGCGCGAAGGCTTCGCAGCCCTCGGCCCGGATCGCGCCAGGGCTCTCGCGCTCGAGCAGGTCTGGGATGCCGGCCGCGAAGCGCGCCTGCGGCATGACATCGTCGAAGGCCATTGCGGACAGGTGCCGGACGACCTGCTGCCGGGGCTGGTCGCCGCGCAGCGGGCGCGCGACGCGCTGATGGCCGACGCCATCCTTGCGCACGCCGGGCGCGGGGTGGTCGGCATCATCGGCCGCGGCCATGCGCGGCACGACCTCGGCGTGCCGCGCTATGTCGCGCAGCGCAGCGCACAAACCGCCGTCGCGGCGGTCGGCATGGTCGAGGTCGAGAGCAGCCGCCTGCGTGCAGAGGACTACGCGGCGGATCTCGCGCAGTTCGACTATCTGTGGTTTACGCCACGCGCGCAGCGCAAGGATCCATGCTCGGGCTTCAGCATGCCGGCCCGGCGCTGACCCCGGGTCGGCTACAATCGCCAGACAATTCCAATATTCGATACACGGAGACATTCGATGCACGCAGCAAAAATTGCCGCGACACTCGCCGCCGCCGCCTTCGGGTTCGCCGCTGCGCCTGCCCATGCCGACAAGTTCGACCTCGACCCGAGCCAGCCGCCCCTGCACCTATGCACGGCGGTGCAGAAGAACATCCGCTTCCTGCACAACGTGTGGGACAACGGCGCACGCGACACCTTCGCGCAGGCCAAGGGCTATATCGTCGAGCAGCTTACCGGCAAGGGCGAAGCGGAGGGCAAACTGCTCAAGGTTTACGAAGAGATGCTCAAGCGCATCGAGGCGGGCGACTACTCCGAGCCGAAGATGTCGCACCTGGAGGGCAATCTCGGCGCTCGCAACAACGCCGGCACACTCTGCCTGACAGCGTTCCCGTCCGACGACGCGGTCGGCAAGCGCGCCCCGGTCGCCAATCCCGTCTCGCGCGACTGAGCAGCGCAACCCGTCCGGCAAAGAAAAAGGGCGTCACGCCGTGACGCCCTTTCTCAACCAACTCCGCTCTGCTCAGGTCTTGGGCTTCGGCGACATCTGGCCACTATCGGCCTTGTCGTCCTTCATCTTGTCCCCGGGACAGGCGAACACCGAAGTCGATGCCACCGCGAACACCAGCGCAAGCAGTGCGGCAAGTCGTTTCGACACGGGATCACCTCCTTTCGTTGAGTCCGCTACCGGACGGAGTTGCAACTCTAGGACGAGCCCGCGCGAAAGGCAAGTCACCCGCAACTGGCGGGCTCGACCGCGCCGGCGCAACCGCAGGACGCCGCCGTCCCCGATCCGCAGCCCGTCTTTGCGTCCGCAGCCGCGGTGCCCGAGCCGGCCGTCGCGCGATAGCCGGTCGTGGAGACGTACCACGCGAGCGCGGCATCCATCGTCGCGGCATGGTTCTCGAACCAGGCAGGCAGTTCCTTGATCAAATTGCGCCCGAGGGCGAGGTCGCCGCGCGCGACATGGCCTCTTACATCGCGCATCACCTCGAGCACGCGATCATGTTCGCTTTGATGGCAGTGCGTGGGCGGAAAGCCGGATTCGCGCATCCAGCGGTCTTCCTGCGCGAAATGCTCGATCGTGTGTTCGATCAACTGGTCAAGACCGTCGCCGATCTGACCGTCGTTGAACTCGGTAACGCGGTTGACGAGGTCGACGAACTCGCGGTGGGTGTCGTCCATGGGATCGAGGCCAAGCTCGAACTCGCTCGACCAGACTATTGCCGGCATGCTGCCTCCGAACGCAAAGCGGGGATGATGATGCGGACGATTCTGCATCAGCCGGAACCGGCTGGACTTGATCTGGATTAAGGGCATCCGGCCGATGCGGTCGCCCGGCGCTTTCTTCCGGGTATCATTCGGTCGCCATGAATCCGGCGATCCGTCGAACCCAGATGCCCGGCCGCAAGCCGTTGTCGCGCGCGCCCCGCCGCTTGGCCGATGCGGTCATTGCGCTGCCGGCGGCGATCGCCATGCTGGCCGGGCTGGCGAACGCCGGCACCGCGCATGCGGCGCCGCGTGCGGCACCGATTCCCGGCGGCATCGCCATTGTCCGGCTCGCCTCGGCGGAAGCGCCTGCGCCGCAGGCCTTTTATATGGGCCGTCCTGTGCTGGTCGAGCGGCGCGATGGCGCGTGGCGCGCCTTGGTCGGCATCGCGCTCAACGCGGAACCGGGTGAGCAACGGCTCAAGGTGGTCACGGCCGGCGCGGCCGGCGTGGCAGAACGCGAAACCGCCTTCCGCGTCATGCCGCACACATACGCGACCCAGAAGCTGACGATACGCGACACGACCAAGGTGACGCCACCGCCTGACGCCCTCGAGCGCATCGAACGCGAGCAGGCCAGGATGGTGGAACTGCGCACACGCTTCCGCGACGTCGCGTCGGTCGAGGCTGATCTGGCGCCCCCCGCGCGCGGAAGGCTTTCGAGCCGCTTCGGCCTGCGCCGCGTGCTCAACGGCGAACCGCGCAACCCGCATGGCGGGCTCGATTTCGCGCTGCCATCGGGCACGCCGGTGACCGCCCCGGCGGCCGGGGTCGTGATCGATGCGGCCGATTACTACTACTGCGGCAACTCGGTCTTCGTCGACCATGGACAGGGCCTGATATCGCTCTATTGCCACCTCGACCGCATCGACGTCGCCCCCGGCCAGAGCCTGCGCCGCGGCGAACGCATCGGCCTCTCCGGGGCGAGCGGGCGCGCCACCGGGCCGCACCTGCACTGGTCGGTCTACCTCAACGGCAACGGCATCGACCCCGAACTGCTGCTGGCACGCTGACCGGCGGCAATGTCCACACCGGCACGCCTGCTATTGTGTAAGCGAATATTTCGACCGTCAGCATCGCGCCGCAAGCATCGTTGAACGTTCACGCGCAACAAAGCCTGCATGCGCCGCTCCGCGACAACAAGGGCCACACCATGACACGCCGCCTGAACCTCCCATCGCTCCACGCCCTGCTGTTGGGCCTGATCGCCATGCTGTTCGCCGGCCACGCGCTGGCCGATCCGCCCGGGCGCATCGGCCGCATCGCCTGGATGTCGGGCAGCGTGCAACTGCGCAACGCCGACACCGGCGAATGGAACACGGCGGTGCTCAACTGGCCGCTGACCAACGGCGACGCGCTCTCCACCGGCCCTGGCGCCCGGCTCGAGATCGGCATCGGCAGCACGGTGGTGCGCCTCGATTCGAGCAGCGAGATCGCGATCGACCAGCTCGACGACGAACGGGTGCGCCTCTACCTCGTCTCCGGCACCGCGGCCGTACGGCTGCGCGCGCGCGAGGCGGCGCAGGAGTTCGAGCTGGCGACCAGCGCCGGCCGCTTCACCATGCGTGACGTCGGCGCCTTCCGCTTCGACTTCGACGACAACGTGACCTCGGCCACCGCCTATCTCGGCGCGCTGCAGTTCGAATCCGAAGACAGCGCACTCGACATTCCCGCCGGCCAGCGTGCCCAGTTCTGGTACTCGGGCCGCACCATGTACAGCACCTCTAACCCGGTGCGCGACGACTTCAGCGACTGGAACATCGCGCGCGACGAGCGCCTCGACACGCGCGAGACACGCCGCCACGTGTCGCAGGAGATGACCGGTTACGAAGATCTCGCCGGTTACGGCAGCTGGTACGAAAGCGTCGACTACGGCCCGGTCTGGTATCCGCGCGTCGTGCCCTCCGGCTGGGCGCCATATCGCGCCGGCCACTGGGCCTGGGTCGCGCCGTGGGGCTGGACCTGGATCGATGACGCGCCCTGGGGCTTCGCGCCGTTCCACTACGGCCGCTGGGTCTGGCATCGCGACCGCTGGGGCTGGGCGCCGGGCAAGCGCATCGTGCGCCCGGTCTATGCACCGGCGCTGGTGGCGTGGATCGACACACCGGGAATATCGGTCGGCATGTCGAGCGGCCCCACCGTCGGCTGGTTTCCGCTCGCCCCGCGCGAGGTCTACGTGCCGAGCTATCGCTGCAGCACGACCTACGTGCGCAACGTGAACATCACTCACGTCACGCACATTCGCGACATCGACCGGATCGTGCAGGATCCACGCCGCGCTATCGAACACAACCGCTACGTCAATCGCCGGCTGGAACATGCGGTGACGATCGTGCCGGCCGACGTGGTGACCCATCGCCGCCCGGTGGCGCCGGTGGTCGAGCGGCCGCGCGACCCGCATTTCTTCGACAGCATCAACCGCCAGCCGCCGCTGGTCACCGCACCGGTTGCCGCGCCGCCGCTGCCGCCACGGCGCCACGATGCCGACGGCCGCAACGATCGTCGTGACGACCGCCGCGATGCACGCGACGGCGACCGCCGTGATCCGCGCGACCGCGATCGGCGCGATGCGCGTCGCGAGTTCACCCCGGCGCCGGTTCAGCCGCGCGCGCCAGCGGACGACCGCATGATCGGCACGCCGCCGGCGCAACCGCCTGCCCAAGTGGTGCGTCCGCGCCACGCCACCGAGGATTGGCCGATCGGCGATCCGGCACCGATACGCAAGCGCGATAACCCGCCGGCCAGCGCCACGCCGGTTCCGCCGCGGCGTCACGATGCCGAGCGTACGCAGGGCCGCATCGTCGAGCCGCGCCCGCAAACGATGCAGCCGCAACAACCGCCCCAGCCACCGCAAGCGCCACCGCCGCAGCCGCGCAACCGGCCCGACAACGGCTGGTCGGCCGGCACGCCGCCCGCGCAACCGCCGGCCCAAGTGAATCGCCCGCGCCACGCCACCGAGGACTGGCCGATCGGCGACCCAGCGCCAATCCAGCGCCCCGCCAACCCGCAGCCGCGCGCCGTGCCGACTCCGCCGCCGAGACAGGATTTCGAGCGCAGCGCACCGCGTCCGATGAATGAACCGCGCGCGGAGCGCCCGCCATCGGCCGCGCCCGTACAGCGCAGCCAACCGGCGCCCGCGGTGCAACCGCAGCCCGCCCCCCAGCCTCAGCCTGCTCCGCAGCCTCGCGGCAATCCGCGCCAGGAACCGTCAGCTCGTTCCCAAGGGCAGGACAGCGCAACGCAGATCTTCAACCCGCGGCGGATGGGCGAGCCGTAATGTCACGCGCTACGCCGGACGCCATGGCGCGCCCGTCGGCGATCAGCCGCAGCGCCTCGGCGGCCGCGACCATGCCGAACGCCGCCGTCACGCAGACCGACGAGCCGTAGCCGGCGCAGTTGAGGCCCTGCGGCCCCGCCTCGGCATGCGGCATGTCGACGTCGCATGCTGCATCGCGCGGCATGATCGCCGGCTCGTCCGAGAACACGGCGACGATGCCGAACTTCTTCTTCGCCTCGCGCGTGAAGCCGTAGTCGCGCCGCAACCGGCCGCGCACCTTCGAAAGCAGCGCATCACCCGAGGTGCGCGCCAGGTCGTCGACGACGATGCGCGTCGGGTCGGTGCGCCCACCGGCACCGCCGCACATCACCAGCCGCTGCTTGCCGCGCCGACACCACGCGGCAAGCGCGGCTTTGGCGCGCACGTTGTCGATGGCGTCGATCACCACGTCATGCTGCGTGCCGAGCAGTTGCGCGAGATTCTGCTCGTCGATGAATTCCTCGATCGCCGTCGCCGAGCACGCAGGATTGATCGCAGCGATGCGCGCCTGCATCGCCGCGACCTTGGCGCGGCCGAAGTCGGGTTCCAGCGCGTGGATCTGGCGATTGACATTGGACTCTGCAACGTGGTCGAGGTCGATCAGCGTGATGCTGCCGACGCCGCTGCGCGCCAGCGCCTCGACAGTCCACGACCCGACGCCGCCGATGCCGATCACGCACACGCGGGCGTCGCGGATGCGTGCGGCACGTTCGCTGCCATAGAGGCGCGCGATACCGCCGAAGCGGCGTTCAAGGTCGGCTGTCATGGTCGGGAGAAGCTTGGTCGAAGACGGAGAACGGATCGAGAGCCACATTCTAACTGCCGCCGATGGCCGCACATCCC
Organism: Rhodocyclaceae bacterium; assembly: GCA_016791115.1. Taxonomy (GTDB): domain Bacteria; phylum Pseudomonadota; class Gammaproteobacteria; order Burkholderiales; family Rhodocyclaceae; genus Methylophosphatis. The sequence continues at coordinate 1,936 of JAEUNL010000037.1, read as the reverse complement.
GCCGGCCATCGGCCTGCAGGCCGCATGCAGGCTGGCCCGGAGGTCGGCATGCCTCACCAGCCAGTACACATGCGGCCCGGCGGCATGGCCTGCCCGGGAGCGCCAGTCCACGCCCTCGCAGGCATGCCGATCGATCGCGACGCGAACAGCGGGAACGCTGTGGCGCAGCGTCGGTCTATGCCATTCGATGCCGGGGCTGCGCGCGCGACTTGAATTCGCGCGTTCAGCCCCGATTTGACGGGCAACCGGGTGCCCGATAGCATCGCCCCGGCTTCAACCCACGGAGATAGAGAACTCATGAAACGCATCGTGCTGTTCCTCGCCACCAACATCGCAGTCATGCTGGTGCTGTCGGTGGTGCTCAACCTGCTCGGCGCAAACCGCTTCCTGACCGCGAACGGGCTGAACATCCCCACGCTGCTGGTGTTCTCGGCGGTGGTCGGCTTCACCGGGTCGATCATCTCGCTGCTGATGAGCAAGCCGATGGCCAAGTGGTCGACCGGCGCGCAGATCATCACCGGCAACGAGGGTCCGACCGAGCGCTGGCTGGTGTCGACCGTGCAACAGCTCGCGCAGAAGGCCGGCATCGGCATGCCCGAAGTCGCCATTTACCAGGGCGAGCCGAATGCCTTCGCCACCGGCGCGTTCAAGAATTCCTCGCTGGTGGCGGTGTCGACCGGCCTGCTGCAGTCGATGAACAAGGACGAAGTCGAGGCCGTGCTCGGCCACGAGGTCGCGCACGTCGCCAACGGCGACATGATCACGCTGACGTTGATCCAGGGCGTGGTGAATACCTTCGTCGTGTTCTTCGCGCGCATCGTCGGCTACTTCGTCGACAAGGTGGTACTGAAGAACGAGCGCGACGGCGTGGGCATCGGGTTTTACGTCGCCAGCATGGTGGCGGAGATCGTGTTCGGCATCCTCGCGTCGATCATCGTCGCTTGGTTCTCGCGCCAGCGCGAGTTCCGCGCCGATGCGGGCGCCGCCAAACTGCTCGGCAGCCCGCAGCCGATGGTACGCGCGCTCGCCCGCCTCGGCGGCGTCGAGGCCGGTGCGCTGCCGCAGTCGATGGCGGCATCGGGCATCAGCGGCCGGCCGGGGTGGATGTCGCTGTTCTCCAGCCACCCGCCGATCGAGGAGCGCATCGCCGCGTTGCAGGGAAGCCGCTGATCCGCTGTGCCGCGCCGTCGAAGCGCGGACGAGACAAACAAAAGGGCCGGTGCGATGCACCGGCCCTTTTCATTGCGGTTCCGATGAAGCTTACTTCAGGTGCGTGTTGACCAGCTTGGTCATCTCGAACATCGACACCTGCTTCTTGCCACCGAACACTTCCCTGAGCTTTTCGTCGGCGTTGATCAGGCGCTTGTTGATCTCGTCCTGAAGCTTGTTCTTCTTGATGTAGTCCCAAATCTTCTTCACGACTTCGGTGCGCGGCAGCGGCATCGCGCCAACGACCTTCGCCAGCACTTCCGAAGGCGTCATCGCCTTCATGAACGCGGGATTGGGTGCGCGCTTGGCGGCGGGCTTCTTCGCTGCAGCAGCCTTCTTCGGCGCGGCGGCCTTCTTCGCGGCGGGTGCCTTGGCGGCGGGCTTCTTGGCAGCGGGTGCGGCCTTCTTCGCGGCCGGTGCCTTGGCGGCAGGCTTCTTGGCGGCCGGTGCTGCCTTCTTGGCGGCCGGCGCCTTGGCGGCGGGCTTCTTGGCAGCCGGTTTGGCGGCCGGTTTCTTGGCCGCGGGCTTGGTTGCGGGCTTCTTTGCTGTCGCCATACTCAACTCTCCTTTTTTGGTTGACGGCTGATTACCCCCCTGGCGAATCACGTGCACCAGGCTCATTGGCAAGGCCGTTGCAAGCATGGCGAGATTGCACGCATTCTGTCAATGGTTTCAGAGGGAAAAATTGCGTAAACCCGCATGAAATGTTGCTCGCAGGCCGATGCCA